>DATIWB010000143.1:0-15249 GCA_035519675.1 Myxococcaceae bacterium | reverse complement strand
CGGAGCACGTCCGTCCCCTGATCGTGGCTGAGCGCGACGAGCTCCGCCCGGGGGAAGCCGGCGCGCAGGTCACCCAGGAGCGGGAGGGCGAAGACCACGTCGCCGATGCCGCCCTTCAAGAAGACCAGGATCCGTTCGCTGGCACGCCGTTTCATGGGACGTCTCCAGCCTGCCCTGGGCGCGAGCAAGCCTGGACGGTGGGTGGTGAGGTCGAAAAAGCGCGTGGACAGTGGAGGAAGAAGCCCTTATGTTGCGCGCCGACGCTCGAGCCATGATGGCCGGGCTCGTTGGCTTGGGACCGAGATCCCGGCCGTTCATGAAGGAAGCAACGAAATGGCAACTGGTACCGTGAAGTGGTTCAACGATGCGAAGGGCTTTGGTTTCATCACCCAGGATGGGGGTGGCGAGGATGTGTTCTGCCACCACACCGCCATCCAGGCCGATGGATTCCGCACCCTCGCCGAGGGGCAGAAGGTGACCTTCGACATCACCCGCGGCCCGAAGGGTCTGCAGGCGCAGAACGTCCGCGCCATCTGATCTGACGCCGCACTGAACGCACCTTCACGACAGGCCCGGGTACTCCGTCACAGGGGTCCCGGGCCTTCGCACGTCCGGGAGTCCAGCATCCGCGGTCCGAGGACGTTCCAGGAGACGAAGGTGCCGGTCCGGGGCCACAGTCCCCCCCCCGCATCGTTCCAGCACTCGTGCAGCACACCGGTGCGGGCGACGTCGTCGGCGAGCAGCCGGGCCGTCTTGATGGCCAGCTCGCGGGCCTGGGCCGGGTGGCCATACCGGGCGAGCCCCTCGGCCAGGTAGTAGCTGGAGAGCACCCACACCGGGCCGCTCCAGTTGGACACCGGGCCGCGGCGGCCCTTCTTGAAGTCGAAGAGCAGCACCCGCGGCGACTGCTGGAAGTAGAGGTCGTCCGCCGGGCAGGTGCGCACCCCGACCGGCCCCCAGAACCCCTCGGGCCGCAGCAGCACCTCCACCATCCTCCGCGCACGGGCGGGCGAGGGGATGCCGGCGTAGAGCGGGAGCATGCCGGTCCAGCTAACGAACGGCCGCACCACGCCGTCCACGTTCCGGGTGCCGACGATCTCCGCGTCGGGCGCGCCCACCCCGTGCTCCCAGCGGAGCGCGACGTAGTGGCCGAGCTGCTCGTTCCAGAGCAGCTCCTCGATGCGCCGGCGGAGACCGGCCGCCGACTCGAGCCAGCCGTCCGCCTCGCCGTCATGTCCGAGCAGCCGCGCCAGCTCGGCCAGCGCCTGGTACTCGAGCACCATGAAGGCGTTGGTGTCCGGCCCCTCGACGGTGCGGTCGGGGAAGCCGGCGGAGAGCACGTCGGTGTCGAAACCCGTCTGAAGCGAATTCCAGGAAAGGAAGAGGCCGTGGAGCCCGGTGAGGTGGCGCTCCTGCCACCGCTGGAAAGCAGAGACCCTTTCGTAGACCCGGTGGCGCTCGGCCCATTCGGTGCCAAGAGCCCGCGTGCAGCGCAGGGCGTACTGGGCGATGACCGGCTTGGACGGCTCGGCCTCGCGGGCCTTGTGGGGCAGCTCGGCGCGGTGCACCCGCCCGTCCGGGTCGGCGCAGTCGAGCAGGCAGAGGAGGCTCCCGGCGGCAGCGTCCCGGAACTCGGGCTCCTCCAGCAGGGCGATCGACGCCTCGCTCGCGTCGTGGTGGAAGAGCCCCAGCGAGTAGTCGCCCGAGCTGAAGCCGTCACCCGAGGCCGATGCGCGCTGCCCCGGGGCGGCGTTCCCGGAGAGGACCCGTGCCGCGGCGGCGCTGAGCGGCATGGGCGCGAGCCACGGGTGGCGGAAGCGGAGATGCGGCGGGCGGATGCACTCCCCCGTCCAGCGGCGGAGCGCCGCGCGGAGGGCGGAGAGGTCGGGAGGATCCGCCGCGTGCCCAGGGGGCGGACCGTGCGCCGGCCGACGGGGCTCCGCGGGCGTGCGCCGGCCGGGGGAGCGCCTTCCGGGGGGTCGGCGCTCGTTCCTCACTTGCCTGCGGGAGGCGGGGTGAAGCCCGGGGTCGCGCCAGGCGTCGGCACCGGAGGAGGCGGCGGGGCCTTGGCGTCGAGGAGCTCGACGTTGAAATCCAGCACCGAGCCACCGGGGATGCCCGCACGGGGCTGGCCGTTCTCGCCGTACCCGGCCTTGGCCGGGCACACGATGCGGGCCTTGCCGCCCACCTTCATCTTCTGCACGCCCTCGGTCCAGCAGGGGATGACCTTGTCCAGCTGGAACTTGAGCGGCTGGTTTCGCTTGTAGCTGGAGTCGAACTCGGTGCCGTTGGTGAGCTTGCCCACGTAGTTGACGGTGACCTCGTCGGAGGCCTTGGGGACCGCCCCGGTGCCTTCCTTCTCCGCGATGTAGACCACGCCCGAGGAGAGGACCTGCGCGCCCTTCTGCTTCGCGGCAGCGTCGAGGTACGGCTTGTCACGCGTCTCCTTCTTCTGGGCGGCGCGGGTGTGGCGCGCTGCGGCGAGCTCCTGGATCTTCGGCCCGTAGGTCTCCAGCGGGACGAGCGGCTTCTTGTCCGTCGCGCCCTCGCCGAGCGCCTTGCGGACGATCTCCAGCTCGGCAGAGGAGAGGTCGAAGACCTGGAGGTTCCGCCCGAAGCTGTAGCCGAGGGCGTAGAGCTCCTTGTCGTCCGCCGTCTTGAGGTAGCCGACCGGCTTCTCGGGCGCGGCAGCCGCGCCGCCGTCAGGCTTGCTGGGGGTGGCGCTCACGCCTCCGTCCGGCGCGGCGGCCAGCGCCGGCGCGGCGATCGCGAGGAGGAGCAAGGACAGTCGTCGCATGTGGGGTGCTTTCCCTTCGTCGGTGATGGACGCGGCGTCGCTTACCAGGAAGTCCGGGCGTTTTCTTGACCGATCGACACCCTGGCCTACCGTTCGGCCCGAGTGAACAGGTCTGCAGCGGCCTGTCATTCCCGGGAGGCATGCTTCGCCCCCGGACCCCTCCGGGAGGCGAGCGACGATGGCCGAGCAACGCAGGACGGGGCGGGCGCAGATCGACATCCTGCTCAACAAGTACGTGGGCGGCGTCCCCTACACCGCACGTGCGCGCGACATCAGCCCGGGCGGGGTGCGGCTGGCGCGGTTGCTCGAGCCCGAGCACGCCGGGAAGCGGGTGGGACTCCAGTTCCAGCTGCCCGGCTCGAACGAGGTCATCTACGCCGAGGGCGAGGTGGTGCGGGAGTGGATCGAGGCGGAGGACGCACAGGCCGACGGCGTCCGCTTCACCTTGCTCACCGAGCGCCACCGCCAGCTCATCCGCCGCTTCGTGGAAACCGCCACCGAGGCCGAGGAGTCGGAAGAGGCCGCCTGAGCCCGTTGTGCCCCGGGCGTGCACACGCTCCGGGGTGTGTTCGCCCCAGCGCCGTCGGCGCGCCGGGCCCGGTCCTTGACACGCTCCGGACCCCTCACGTCTGATTTCGAAACCTTTCCCGCGACTGGCGGGCGCCGACACACCGACGTTCGGTGCCCGGGGGCAGGTGGAGGTGCTCCGCCACGATGCTGCTGCAGCCCGTTGTGCTCACCTTGTCCCTGCTCGCCGCGGAGCCCGCCAAGAGCGATCCGTCGAAGACCGACGCGGCGAAGCGTGAGGGCAGCGTCGACTGGCAAGGTCAGGTCATCAAGGCCACCGGCTCGGGCGCGCCCGACATGCGCTCGCTCAGCCCGGCGCAGGCCCGGCTCGGCGCGGAGAAGGCGGCGCAGCTCGACGCCTTCCGGAACCTCATCGCCCAGGCGAAGGGCATCCACATCTCCTCCGACAAGACGGTGGGCGAGGCGATGGCCAGGGACGAGGTGAAGGGCCGCGTCGAGGGCGTGGTGAAGGGCTTCAAGGTGGTGAAGAAGCGGTACTACAGCGACCAGGGCGTGGAGATGGACGTCGAGGTGCCGCTGTCGGGCATCGCCCAGGCGGTGCTCGAGCCCACCTCTGCTCCGGCGGAGACGGTGGCGGCGAAGGCGACCGAGGGCCGGTACACCGGGCTGCTGGTCGACGCGCGGGGGCTGGGGGTGCAGCCGGTGCTCGCCCCGCGGCTCCTCGACCCCTCGGGCAAGGTGCTCTACGCCGCGGAGATGATGGGCCCGGAGGCACGCAAGGACGCGGTGCCGGCCCGGTACTTCAAGAGCCTGGAGCAGGCGACCCATGCCCCGGCGGTGGGCGGGACGCCGCTGCTGGTGAAGGCCCAGAAGGCGCAGGGCTCGGACCTGGTCCTGGCCGACGCCGAGGCCCGCGCGCTCGAGCAGCTCTCCTCGAGGGTCCTGGTGGAGGGCCGGGTGGTCATCGTCCAATGAGCAACGCACGTCGAGGCGCGGCGCTGCTCCTGGCGCTGCTGGCGACCCCGGCCTGGGCGGCGGAGAAGGTGCCCGCGGTGGTGACCCGCGAGGCCGAGGGCGAGGCGGCCATCGTCGGTGGCAACGTCGACCGGGCGGCGCGGGAGGCGAAGGAGGCGGCGCTCCGGAGCGCGGTGGAGCAGGTGGCCGGGGTGCTGGTCAGCGCGCAGTCGCTGGCGGTCAACAGCCAGCTGGTCTCGGACCAGGTCTACTCGCACAGCGCGGGTTACGTCCGCAGCTACGACGTCCTGTCGCAGACCACCGAGCGAGGGGTGGTGAAGGTGAAGGTCCGGGCCCAGGTGGGGACCGCCGAGCTGGACCGCGACCTCCAGGCGGTGCAGGCGCTGGTGAAGCGGCTCCAGGGGCGCCGGATGGTGGTGCTGCTTCAAGAGCAGACCATCGACGAGAAGGGCGTGACCATCACCTCGGGCGTCACCTCCACGGTGCTGACCGACGCCTTCAAGCGCGACGGCTGGACGGTGCTCGACCCGTCGTTCGCCGCGGGGAAGGTGCGGGTCGCCTCGGCGGTCTCGCTGGGGGCGACCGAGGCCAAGGAGATCGGCACCCTGAGCAAGGCCGACTACATCCTCTACGGGACGGTGGCCTTCCGCGACGTCCCGCCGGACGGGGTGCTGGTCCAGCCGGGCCAGCCGCGCTCGGCCTTCCCGCTCACCGGCGATTACGACCTGGGCGTGTTCGAGACCTCGGCCGGGACGCAGCTGGCCAAGGTCTCCGGGAAGCTGAGGAGCGAGATGTCCAACGTCAGCGTCAACTCGCGCGAGGAGAGCGCCTTCAATCTGGTGAAGGGCCACGAGGGGGAGATCACCGGCCAGGTGCGGAAGGCGGTCATCGAGTCGCTCCGCGCCTCCGAGCAGAACGGGGCCCGCATCGTGGTGGAGGTACAGAACGCAGGCGACTTCTCCACCCTGCAGTCGTTCCGCCAGCAGCTCAGCGTGTGGAGCGCGGGCGTGCGCGAGGTCGGCTCGCCCTCGCTCAGCGGGGGCACCGGCAAGCTGGAGGTGACCTACCTCGGCACGGCGGAGCGGCTGGCGGAGCAGATCGACGGCAAGTCGCTGGGAAAGAAGAAGGTCCAGGTGACCGGCGTCTCCGGCAACGCGCTCGAGGTCAAGCTCGGCAAGTGATGCGCGCGGCGCTCCTCGGGGCTCTGATGTCGGCCGCCACGGCGCTGGCCGCGGTGGGCAGCGTCACCGTGGTCGAGGGCCCTGCCTTCCGGACGCCGAAGGGTGGCGCCGAGCAGCCGCTGGCGCAGGGCGCCGAGGTGGACCTGGACGACACCCTGCGCACCGGTCCGGCGGGGAACGTGAAGCTCACCCTGACCGACCAGAGCGTGGTGGTGCTCGGCCCCGACAGCGAGCTGCTCATCGAGCGCGCCGAGTTCGGGGCCCAGGAGCGGAGCCGGGTGTCGCTGAAGCTGCTGGTGGGCGGGGTGTGGGCGAAGGTGAAGAAGGCCATCGCCGGCAGCGACTCGACGTTCGAGGTGAGCGCCGCCCGGGCGGTGGCCGGCGTGCGGGGCACCATCTTCCGCGTCGACGCCACGCCGCTCATCGCCGGGACCCGGCCGCCGAAGATCCGCGAGACGGTGGTGCGGGTGGCCGAGGGTCGGGTGGCGGTGAACGCGCAGGTGAAGAAGGCGGCCAAGCCGCCGCCGCCGAAGGGCCCGCGGGTGGAGGTCCCTGGCCCGACCGAGGTGACGGCCGAGGAGTGGGAGAAACGCTTCGTCGAGCTGCAGGCCGGGCGTCAGGTGCGCATCACCGACACCCAGTTCCAGACCGGCAAGGCGAGCCAGCAGAAGGACGCCATCGACCGCTTCTTGCAGAAGCACCCCTGAGCCGTGGCGGCCTCTACCGGGTGGTGAAGCCGCGCGTCGCGCTGATCGACCCCTCGAAGCTTCCGACCGGGGGAACCAGGAAACCGATCCCCGTGTACTCGTCCACGCTGGCGAACGGGGCATACCGCACGACGAACCAGGAATACCTGGAGGCGGGGGGAAGTGCTGCCCCCAGCGCGGTGAGATCGGGAATGCGGGTGGAGGTCTCCGCGGTCACCACGTAGTAGCTCGGCGTGGAGGCCGCCCCGTTGAAGACGGCGAGGTGCACCCCGCCGGCGAGCTGGCCCCAGGCGAACTCGGTGGAGGTCGACACCTCCGTGCTTCCGTCAGCCGGCGTGGACGGTTCCACCGACCCCGGAATGGCGATCGACACGTCGGTCGCGCGGCGGGCGATGCCCGACTCACGCCGGAAGCTCTGGGCCCCGGCAGGAAACTCCGCCAGCGCGGTCACCACCGCGGTGTGCGTGAGGTTGGCCGGGACCGGGAACGAGAACCGTGTGTCGCCGGTGATGTCGGCGCCGAGAGGGAGAATGGCGTGGTCCGCGAACTTGAGGGCCAGTGCCTTGGAGGTGACCGTGGCCCCGGCGGGAGCGATGACCTGGCCGGAGATCGACGCCGTCCCGGGGTCGTACAGCAAGACGCTGGCATCGGCCGCGGTCTGGTCGTCGATGACCCGCACGGCGGTCACGGTTCCGAAGCCGATGTAGGAGGTGGGCAGCCTGCCCACGCCCGGGCTCTTCCACTGGAGCACGTGCACGGTCCCGATGGTGGTCGTGGGTCCGAACCAGAAGAGCGGCAGCGAGTAGTCCCGGGAGCCGACGATGGTGCCCCCGGTGGCCTCGGGCGAGGCGAAGACGGCTCCGGTGAGCTCCCCGTCGCTGGGGATGGGATCGCCGCCGGAGATCCTCCCCGAGACCACGCCGCTGTTCGCGTCACCCGGGGTGATGAAGAAGAGAAAGACCAGGGTTGGATCCGGCCGGGTCAGCCCCCGGTAGAGGCCGGCCATCGGAGGGTTGCCGGGAGAGACGATGGCCAGATCATAGGGAGGCGTGACTCCGGAGATGGAGAACCGTCCGTCGGCGTCGGTCAGCGTGGTGCGGCCGCCGATGGCGACGGTCGCTCCGGAGAGTCCGTTGCCAAGGACTCCCACCACCCGCCCCGCGACCACCAACTCCGCGGAGGGCACGACGGTGATGCTCACCGACGCCCTGAGCTGGGGACCGGCGCTCGCGCTCACCGTCACCGCGGCTTCGGCAGCGGTCGTCGCCGGCGGGGTGTAGGTGGTCTGCTCGCCGCTGCTCGCGCCCAGCGTCCCGGGTCCAGAGAGCGTCCAGGTGATGGGGACCGAGGCGCCGACGAGCGTCGCCCGGAGGGTGACCGCGCTCGAGCCGGCCACCACCCGCTGGGAGGTCGGTGAGACGCTGAGCGAGGCGGCCGGGGGAACGCCGGAATCGGGGCCGCCGGCGTTGGAGCGGGCGGAGGCTCCGCAGCCCAGCGCGCACAGCGAGGACACGACGATCGTCAGCAGCGGACCGCGGAGCATGAACCGTCGCTTTCTGGAGAGCTGGTCTCCACCCCGAACCCAGGGATGCGGCGAGCGTCCACCGTTGCGGGCGCTCCTCGGATCGACTCTCATCTGTGCTGCTCGTGCCGGCCGACGCGTGGACTGTCCCGAATCTGCTGACCTACCTGCGCCTTCTGGCGGTGCCGGTGTTCGTGGTCCTCCATCTGGGAGGTCGGCCCGGCTGGGCGCTGGTGGTGTTCCTGGCGGCAGCGCTGACCGATTGGCTCGACGGGCTGCTGGCGCGGGTCCTGAACCAGCGGACGAAGCTCGGCGCGTTCCTGGATCCGCTGGCGGACAAGGTCCTGACCGGTGCGGCGCTGATCGTGCTCTTCGTCGAGCACGAGGCGCCGCTGTGGATGGTGCTCCTGGTGGCCTTCCGTGACGGTTCGATGGCGGCCGGCGCGGCGATGGTGAAGCGGAAAGGACTGGAGCTGCCTTCGGCGCCGTCGCGGATCGGGAAGTACGCCACCTTCGCGCTCAGCTGCTACGTGGTGCTGGGGCTCTTCGACCAGACGTTCACCGACTCGCCCCTGCTCCACGCCTGGCTCCTGGTCGCGGGCTACTTCACCGGGCTGTGCGTGGCGATCAGCACCGCGCAGTACTTCCTGCGCTGGGGGTACCTCTGGGTGGCGCCGTCGCGGCGGGCTCCGTGAGCTGGCCGGTGCTGGTGGTGGTGGTGGTGGCGCTTGCGGCCGGTCCTGCCGACTGGGCGCTGCCGGGCTTCCGGATGCACGTGGTGGCCTCGGAGGAGCTGGAGCCGGATCGGCTCCGGGCGCTGGCCCGACCCGAGGTGGTGCTCTGGGTGCGGACGCGGAGCAACGGGCTTCGCCGGTCCACCGCGGAGACGATCCAGCTCGCGGGCTCGGCGTTCGTTCAGGTGCGCCCGCCGCTCGGCGCGCCGGCGCTGGCGCCGTTCGTGGGTCGAGTGGGGCCGTGGGTCGAGGAGCGGGGGCTCGACGTGGCACGGGTGCGGCGCTGGTCCCCGGGGCGTCTGGCGGTGGACGTCGAGGGGCCCCTCACGGAGGAGCTCGCCCCCCGGCTCCGGATTCTGCGGCCGGTCGCTGTTCGATGGGCGAGGGGAGGGTGGCCAGAGCGCGAGGAGTGGACGCGCGCCCGGGCCTTCTCCGGCGTGGAGCTGTCCGGCCTCGCGGCGCCGCCGGTCGACTGCAGCGCGGTGCCACCGCGGACCCGGGTGCGCATCCGCATGCCGCTCGCATCGGTGACGGCGGAGGGGGTGTGCGGACTGCCGCTGCGGGTGGAGGTGCCGCCGACCGTGGATGTGGGCGAGGTGCACGGGATGCTGGTGCTGCACCCGGATGCGGAGCTGCTGGTGGAGGTCGGCGACGAGGTCGCCCGGGCCGAGGCGGCGCGCCGGTTGATCGATTCGCTCGGCTCGGCGACCCCCGCCGTGCCGGCCGTCTCCCGCGGGGTCGCCGGGCCACGGGACGGGGGTGACCGATGAGCGCCCGCTCGGGACGCCCGCCGGGAGCGGTGCAGAGCCCGGCCTCGGTGGCCCCTCACCTGAGGACGCTCGACGCGCTCGAGCGTCGCATCACGACCTGCGACGCCTGTCCTCGGCTGGCGCGCTGGCGCGAGGAGGTGGGCCGGCTGAAGCGCCGGGCTTTCCGGGACTGGACGTACTGGGCGCGGCCCGTGCCGGGGTGGGGCGATCCGAGGGCGCGGCTGGTCATCGTGGGGCTTGCGCCGGCGGCGCACGGAGGGAACCGCACGGGCCGTGTCTTCACCGGGGATCGTTCCGGTGACTTCCTGTACGCGGCGCTGCACCGGGCCGGACTGGCGAATCAGGCGCGGAGCGAGTCGCGGGACGACGGGCTGGTGCTCCGGGGAGTGTGGGTCACCCTGTCGGTCCGGTGCGCGCCTCCGGACAATGCGCCGCGTCCCGACGAGCGCGCCCGGTGCCGGCCGTGGCTCGCCCGCGAGCTGGAGCTGCTCGGCCCGCCGGTGGTGCTGGCGCTGGGGGCCATCGCCTGGGGATCGGTCCTGGCCGTGTTCCGGGCGCGGGGCGTCGGGGTTCCCCGACCCGCTCCGAGGTTCGCCCACGGGGCGGAGGTGGCGCTCGAGGGTGCGCCGCGGCTGCTCGGGGCCTACCACGTCAGCCAGCAGAACACCCAGACCGGGCGGCTCACCCCGGCGATGTTCGATGCGGTGCTTCGCCGGGCGGTCGAGCTGGCGGGCTGACCGGTCTTCGATCGCAAGAAGCGAAACGCACTGCATGTCGTGCCGCGGCATTCTCCCTGACGACATCGAATCAGGAGGTATGCCGTGGCGTTTCGGGTGGTGGGTTTGCCGTCGTCGTTGTTCAGCTCGCTCTACGGGCTCTCGAGGGATGAGCTGGCGAAGCGGGGGGTGGAGGTGAAGATCGCCGACGAGTCTCCAGGGTTCCCGTGTCGGGTCTCGCTCCGGGATGCGCCGCAGGGTGCCCGGATGCTGCTGCTCAACTTCGAGCATCAGCCGGCGGCGACGCCGTACCGCTCGCAGCATGCGATCTTCGTCGAGGACGGGGCTGAGCAGGCGCATCCCGGGGTGAACGAGGTGCCGGAGGTGCTCGCCCGTCGCACCCTCTCGGTCCGGGCGTTCGACCGGTCGGGGCAGATGCTCGACGGGGTGGTGGTGAATGGCCGGGAGGCGGCGCCGCTGTTCGAGCGACTCCTGGCGGTCCCGGAGACGGCGTACCTCCAGGTGCACAACGCCGGGCGGGGTTGCTACGCCGCGCGGGTCGAGCGAGCTTGACACCCCCGGGGGGCGGGCAGGTATTTCCCCTGCCTCTTCGGGGCCCTTAGCTCAGCGGTAGAGCACTACCTTGACACGGTAGGGGTCAGTGGTTCGAAACCACTAGGGCCCACAAGCGACACCGAGAACCTCGGACTGGGGTCCTTCACGGCACGCGCCAGCTCTCGAAGCGCCCTGCCGCTCGTCTCGGTGATGGACTCGACCTTGGGCGAACACTACGACTGCACGGCCTGCGGCGCCTGCTGCTTCGGAAAGCGCGACTACGTGCAGGTCTTCGCCGATGACGTCGCGAGGCTGGGCCCGGCACGAACGGCCGAGCTGGTGGCCCCACCCGTCGGCGAGATCCCGGCGAGCGTCGGCCGAGAGTCGGAGCCCAAGCGCTTCATGAAGATGACCCACGGGCACTGCAACGCGCTGCGCACCGACGTCCCGAATCGATTCCTCTGCGCTGTCTACGAAGATCGACCCATGCTCTGCCGCGCGCTCGAGCCGGGCAGCGCGCCGTGCCTCGAGGCCCGGGCGCGCCGTGGGCTCGATTCGCCAGCGGCGAGCGACGACTCGTATTGAGGGCCCTCTCGACGGGAAGTGGCGTCCGCCCCCCCGTTCCCGATAGGTATCGCTCCTCCCATGGCGGACTCCATCCAGATCACCCTCCCGGACGGCAGCACCAAGGCCGCGCCGGCCGGCATCCGCGTCGGGGACTTCGTCAAGGAGTCCATCGGCCCCGGCCTGGCCAAGGCCGCGATCCTGGCGAAGTTCAACGGGACCGAGATCGACCTCGCCCGGCCGCTGACCGAGGACGGCAAGCTGGAGATCCTCACCTCCAGGAGCCCCGAGGCCCTGGACACCATCCGCCACGACGCGGCGCACGTGGTCGCCAGCGCCGTGCAGAAGCTCTTCCCCGGGACCCAGGTCACCATCGGTCCGACGATCGAGGGCGGCTTCTACTACGACTTCTTCCGCGACAAGCCCTTCACCCAGGAGGAGCTCCAGGCCATCGAGGAGGAGGCGAACAAGGAGATCGCCCAGAATCTCCCCTTCGTCCGCGAGGAGGTGAACGTCGCCGACGCTATCCAGCTCTTCCAGTCCAAGGGCGAGAAGTTCAAGGTGGAGATCATCGAGGACATCGTCGCCAGGGGCGCCAAGACGCTGACCCTCTACCGCCACGGCGACTGGGTCGACTTCTGCCTGGGTCCCCACGGCCCGTCGACCGGGAAGATCGGCGCGATCAAGCTCCTCAGCACCAGCGGGGCGTACTGGCGAGGTGACCACCGGAACCCGATGCTCCAGCGCATCTACGGCACCGCCTTCTTCGACAAGAAGGACCTCGACGCCTGGCTGAAGCAGCAGGAGGAGGCGAAGAAGCGCGACCACCGAAAGCTGGGCCGCGAGCTCGACCTCTTCGAGTTCTTCCCCGAGGCACCCGGTGCCGCCTTCTGGAGCCCGAAGGGGACAGTCCTCTATCAGGTGCTCGCCGACCGGATCCGCCGATGGACCCGCGAGAACGGCTACCAGGAGATCAAGACCCCGCTCCTCTACAACAAGGCCCTCTGGGAGAAGAGCGGCCACTGGGGCAAGTACCGCGAGAACATGTTCCTGGTCCTGGACAGCGAGACCGGCGAGCACGACTTCAGCCTGAAGCCGATGAACTGCCCCTCGCACCACCTGTACTTTGCTTCCCGCAAGCACAGCTACCGTGAGCTTCCCCTGCGGTACGCCACCCAGGACGTCCTGCACCGGAACGAGGCCTCGGGAAGCCTCAGTGGCCTGACCCGCGTCCGGCAGTTCGCCCAGGACGACGCGCACATCTACTGCACCGAGGACCAGATCGCCGACGAGGTGAAGCGCTTCATCCAGCTGCTGGACAAGGTCTACGCCGCCTTCGGGTTGGCTTACGTCGCCAAGTTCGGCACCCGCCCGCCGCAGCGTATCGGGGACGACACGCTCTGGGACCGCGCCGAGGCGGCGCTCGAGTCGGCGGTGAAGTCGCTGGGCATCGAGTACGTGCAGAACCCCGGCGACGGCGCGTTCTACGGGCCGAAGCTCGACTTCCACGTGAAGGACAGCATCGGGCGCACCTGGCAGCTCGGCACCATCCAGGCCGACTACAACGCCCCGGAGCGGTTCGAGCTCGCCTACGTCGGGGAGGACAACACCGAGCACCGGCCGGTCGTCCTCCACCGCGCCATCTACGGAAGCTTCGAGCGCTTCATCGCCATCCTGGTCGAGCACTACGCGGGCGCGTTCCCCACCTGGCTCGCTCCCGTCCAGGTCCAGCTGGTCACCGTCGCCGACCGGCAGCTGCCCTACGCCCGCGAGGTGCTGGAGCTGCTCCGCTCGCGCGGTTTCCGCGCCGAGCTGGACGAGCGCGGGATGACCATGAACGCGAAGATCCGCGAGGCCCAGCTCCAGAAGATCCCCTTCACCCTGGTCATGGGAGACCGGGAGGTGGAGCAGCGCGCGGTGGCCCCGCGGCGCTACGGCGGCGAGGACCTGAAGAGCATGCCGCTCGATGCCTTCCTCGACCTCCTGGCCAAGGAAGGGTCGGTCTACTCGGCGCCCATCGCCGCGTAGCGCTCGAGCACGCCCACCTCGTCCTCGAACCCCCGCGCCCGCAGCTCGTCCGGGAGCGCGGACGCCGGCCATCGGCCCAGCCGGGGGAACGTCGTCCATCCGCTCCACAGCCGCTGCCCGCGGGCGAGCGTCGAGGCGGCCATCGCCCGGTCCGCGTCGCTGCCCGTCCGGTCCGCCACGGCGGCGAGGAGTCGAGCCCCGATGAAGAGGTGCACCAGCCAGCCGCTCCGGGACATCTGCCACGCCAGGCTGCGGACCACCGCCACCCTGCGCTCTGCCTCTCCGGCCTCGTTCAGCACCCGCTCCAGGAACCGCTCGAGGTCGACGTCCAGCACCACCTCCACCGCGGTGCTCAGCCCGAAGTCCCGGAAGTCGTCCGCCCGGAGCGCCCGTTCCAGCGTCTCCTTCAAGAGTCCGCCGGGGAACCGCAGCTCACCGAGCCTCGCCAGGCGCTCCAGCCGCTCGAGAGCGGGAACCCCGACCGGTGCGGCCTCTGGGTCCGGACCGGCCACCGCCGCGAGCTGGAAGAATGGATCCCTGGGGTGCGCCTCGGCCAGCCTGGCCAGGGCCGTCGCCGCGGGGGCACGCGACTGCTCCCGCTGCTCGGGGGTGAGGAATGACTCGACCAGGAGTGAGAGGGCGACCAGCCGGACACCTTCGTCCGGCCCGGCGGCGTGGGCGCGCGCCGCCTCGAGGAGGGCCGGCGAAGGTGGCAGCCGCGGCCAGCCGTGGAACCGGTGGGCGAGGCGGGTCACGAAGCCCTCCACCGTGTCGGCCAGCCTGGTCTCCGCGGGCTCGCGCTCGTTCGGGATGCAGGTCGACTGGGGCTCGAAGGAGGGGAGGAGGAACGGGTCGCTCCGCAGCTCCGGCTTCCGCTCCTCCGTCCAGGCGCTGATCAGCGCCGGGAGCCACCCCGCCGCCCAGCTCCCAGATGCCACCCGTCCGAGGATGCGGGTCACCCGCTCGTCCGGCTTCAGCGCCTGCAATTGCTCCACCCCGGCCCGGAAGGCCGCCGGGTCGCGCCGCCCCAGGCCGATCATCGCCGAGAGGAAGGCCCGCCGCTCGGGCCAGGGCGAGGCACTCTTCGGAAGCAGCGCCAGGAGCTCGGCCGCGCGATCCACCCGGGCGTTGGTGAGGGCGATCTCCGCCGCCAGGTAGGTCGCGCGGTCCCTGGCTGCCGAGCCGTCCAGCGCCGTCCGGGCGCCCGGGAAGTCGAGCCACACTGCCAGCTCGAGACAGGCCTGCGGGCTCTGCTCGCACTGTCGCCGGAGCACCGCCAGCCCCTTCTTCACGTCGGCCGGGACCCCTCGGCCACACCCCACCGTCTCCGCCCAGAGCACGCAGCCCCGGGGCGAGCCCGCCGAGCACGCGCCCGAGGCGAAGCTCGCCGCCGCCGCCACGTCGGGCGGGCGCTGCCGGAGCACCCGCTGCCGGGCGTCGAGGCACTCCCAGGGCGTCCCGAGCAGCTCACAGTAGGCCTTCGACGCCCGGAGCGCCTTCTGCTCGTTCCGGGTCACGAACCCGGGCATGAACATCCGCCCCAGCCGGCTGCAGACCGGTGCCTTGGCCCCGGCACAGGTGTCGTGGAGGAGGAGCCCCATCGAGGTGTCCCCCCCCGGGCGGGGCGCTGCCGAGACCGACACCGTCCAACCGGCCAGCAGCAGGCGCAGCAGGGCTCGCATCAACTGTGCAGTGTGCGCCTTTCCGCGCTATGGGAAGAGGCTCGTCCCGCCCGGTGGCCTGGCCGGGGGGCTCGCTTGACTTGGGGCGTCAGGCAAGTATCTTGCCCCGCCTTTTGGACCCCTGCGCCCACATGGGCAGGCTTCCCCCAGCTGGAGGTCGACTCACATCGCTCGCGACCAGAGAACGAACCGGCGGATCCGCGCCCGTGAAGTGCGTGTGGTCGGGCCCGCTGGCGAGCAGCTGGGTGTCCTGACGATCGAAGCGGCACTGGAGCAGGCCAATCAGTTCGGGATGGACCTCGTCGAGGTCAACCCGATGGCCAAGCCTCCGGTCTGCAAGATCATGGACTACGGCCGCTTCAAGTACGAGGAGAAGAAGCGGGCATCGGAAGCGAAGAAGAAGCAGGTCGTGGTTCACCTCAAGGAGGTGAAGATGCGACCGAAGACCGAGGAGCACGACTACGAGTTCAAGGTCCGGAACGTGAAGCGC
>DATIWB010000142.1:0-9507 GCA_035519675.1 Myxococcaceae bacterium | reverse complement strand
CGGCATCGTAGTACTGGCCGGGCAGCCGCAATGGCACCCACGTGGGAGTGACAACGACGGGAGTCGTGTCCGACTGATACCGGCGGTACTCGTAACCCTCGATGGCAAGCCCTTTGTAGGTACTGCTCCCCGAGCCCGAGTAGTAGCGGACCTGAAGTTTCCCGTCGGCCCTAGCCTGTATCCACTTCGAGGCTCGACGTCCGATCCAAGGAAGAACAACCGGGGTTTTCGAGCCGAGGCGAGGACAGAGAGGGTGTGGCTGTGGCCCGCGAGGGCGGGGGGACAGCGTCACGAGGCGCTCGGCGGGGATGCTCACCGCCGCCGAAGGTCGTGTACCGGCTCGTGCGCGAGAAGCGGCTCGCGGCCGTGCGCGTGAGCAATGCGATCCGGATCTCGGCCGACGAGATTCAGCGCTTCGTGAGCCGCGGCCCAGCGACGTTCCCCTGAGCGACAACGCCTCCGCCGGTCGAGGGTCCTCCCACGAGGATCCTCCGGTGGGGCCTCTCGGTTTCGCGGACGCACGCTGGTAAGTTCCCCCTCGAAGCGGGGGGCCGATGAGACTCCGGAGCGTGCGAATTCCACAGTCTGGCCT
The DNA here is from genome assembly GCA_035519675.1 of Myxococcaceae bacterium. Taxonomy (GTDB): domain Bacteria; phylum Myxococcota; class Myxococcia; order Myxococcales; family Myxococcaceae; genus RPRB01. Next base: position 8,915 of record DATIWB010000142.1, on the reverse strand, counting down.
CGCAGCGCGGCGCCGCTCGCTCCACTTCTTCCTGGCAGCTGCCGTCTCGCTCTACGCGGGGATTGGCCTCGCAGCCTTCGTCGTCCTGCAGGCCCTCTGGGTGGACCTCCTCTGGCGAGATCGCGCCGACGAGCCATGGCACTTTCCGGACCTGCCTGGCGCTCTCGAGCTGGTCACCATCAGTCGGTGGGGCGGAGACTCCTCCCTGACCTTCAGAATCCGCACCCGGAACGATCGCGCGCTCGATTTCCTCGGCCTCCGGTACACCCAGGTCAGGGGCTTGAGCAGCCACCGCCTCACTCCGGACGAGTTCGAGGCCTTACGACAGCACCTCTCGGCACCCAGGCCTCCCTCCGTGACTTGGGCCCAAGCCGAGGCTACGCAACGAGGTCGGCAGGACTGTCCGATCTTCGCGATCGATACGTACCGGTGGGTTTCGGCGGGGAAGTGTCCGGCGGGTTGGGACTTCGATCGGACGTACCACGTCGCCTGCGGACGCGATGAAGGGGCCGTCACCGGGTGGTTCGCTCGGTTCACGACGCTCACGCACACGACCGAGGACATCGGTCGCGCCGAGGAGGTCGAGGAGCAGCGTCGAGCCGAACGCGTTCGGGTGACGACTGCCTTCAGGACCGTCCTCCGTCGAGCTCTGGGGAAACATGAGTGAGCCCCTGCCTCAGGCCGAGGTGCGCCTGCGGCTCGCGGAAACGATTGCCTGGGTCTCAGGGAAGAATTCGCCGCAGCTGCGCACACGAGCGTTCTGGCCCAGCTGGATCTCCGGCCCCGAGGCCCCTCTGGGCTCGATGATCGGAGATCTTCTCATTTCCGCCGCGCAGACCCATCGCGTCGTGGAGTTCATCGGAGGCGCGACGCGACGCTCTTGGCCAACCCGAGACCCGAGCAGCGCTTGGAAGTTCGACTCTCGCTTCCGGCCGGGTGCTCTGCACACACTGGGATACGTGCAGCTTCGGGGGCGTCGTGGCCTGCTGGGTTCCCGGTCGGCTCGTTCCGTGCCTCGATCGCGGCCTGGCGGTCATGCCCATCCCTTCGGTCTGGTGGATGGATTCGCCTCCCGAGGGTGTCCCTGTGCTTCTGCCGCGATGGTGAACGGACCCAGTCAAGATCAGACGGCCTCGCAGGCTCGGAGTCTTCCGTTTCGACCCCCGAACCTGTACCGCACCGAGCGCAGGGACCTCCGCTACGCCGAGGCGGTTGTCGCGTGTCGACGGATCCGGTCGTTTGGTCGAAGCTCTCTGCCTCCCCGAGGCTGGAGGAATCTCCACTTGGACTGGGAGATCGAAGCCTTGCTCGCGCTCAAGGATCCGGCTGCGGCGTGGCGGCAGTACCGCCTCTGGCTGCGCTACCACCCGAAGCGGATCCCGGTGAGAACCCTCGAACAGCGCGCACGGAACGCCCCCGACCTCGTGTGCTTCGACGAGGCTCCCATTCGATACGCAGCAGGTCGCTGGGATGAAGGGAGGCGTGCGCTCGAGGCGTATCTCGGCGCTGCCCTCGCCCGGCCCCACGTCACGGGCTACGACCTTCTCTTCAACGTCTACAACGAGGACGCTCCGGAGCCGACGAATCGCTGCCGTGTCACCCTCTGGCACTTCTACTCGAAGCTCGGAAAGCGCCTCGACGAATGGGAGCAATGGCGAACGTGGGTGCCATCGCTCCACCCTCGGCTGTTCAGAGCCACCGGCGTTCGGCAGAAGGACCTTCTGAAGAGCTCGGACGTTCTCGCAGACTTCTACGGTCGGCTCATGAAGGAACGTGAGCGGCGCAGTCAGAGTTCTGGCGTCACGTTCGGGCAGGCAGATCTCGTCGATGACGTGCGGAAGGTCCGGAAGCGGCACGAAGCCGTTCGTCGGAGGCGCGACCGCTGGGAGAAGCGGTCGAACTCTCTCCGCGACGAGCTGAACTCAAAGCTCGAGAAGTACTTTCCCTTTGTCCTTTGTGGATAGGGTCTCCGGCTGCCTGCAGGAGAAATCCGGTGCTCCAACCGGGCGGGATGCGGAGCTTGCGCGGCCGCGAGCGGACACTCTTCGGAACCCGCTGACGATACCAGACGCCCCCCGAACGAGAATTCCGGACCCCTCTTCTGGGAAGAGCAGCGCGAAGTTCTCGGACATCTTGCGCAATTGCTGAATGTATTCTCGGCTTACCCTCGGCGGTGAACCCGGTTTGGGCACCAAGACTCGTTCGAGTTCGAGGAAGAAGTGCTCCCCGTGCGTCCGGATGGCCCGTGCCAGCAGCGCGGCTTTAGCGAGCCCGCCGGCGCCATCGCTTGCAACCGTGTTCAGATCCAAGGAAGAACAACCGGGGTTTTCGAGCCGAGGCGAGGACAGAGAGGGTGTGGCTGTGGCCCGCGAGGGCGGGGGGACAGCGTCACGAGGGACAGCGTCACGAGGCGCTCGGCGGGGATGCTCACCGCCGCCGAAGGTAGAGCAGTCCCGAGCCTGGCGTCAGGCGTGGTGAGTCTCGAACCTCGGACGGCACTCACCAGAAGCCGAGCTGGGGCGGGGAGGTGGCCGGGGCGAGCGGAAGCGGCCTGGAGGGAAGCCGCAGGTGCTGCCTGGACTCCGGCAGAAGGCGTTCACCGCGAGGAACGTCTATCTCTGGGAGTCCGAGGAGGCGGCGCGGGCATTCTTCACGCCGGAACTCGCTGAGCGCATCATGGGCTTCTACGGCGTCCCGGCGCGCATCGAGTTCGCGGAGGTCGCCGCGCTGGTCGACAACGCGGCAGCGCGGGCCGCGTAAGGACCCGGTGGCTGGGCCGGCCTCCCTCGAGGCTGGACGGCCACCTGGCTCCGCCGCGCCCGAGCCGGTCGGCAGGCCGTGCAGAGCCGCCCTCCCCCACTCGGACCCTCCCGCCTGCGCATCCCGCCCACTGGCACCCAAGTTTCTTCGAGGCACGCAGTCCGTTCTTCCCGCTCGTACGGGCTCCCTCGACCTTCGCTGACGCCAGCTGGCTGTCCAGCCCCACTCTCCAGTAGCGTTCCATGGGGGGGTACGCGTGGAGCCTCGATCCGGCTTCCTGGTCTGGCACACTGTGCTGTGCATGCTCGGCAGTGCAGGGCTGGGCTGCAGTCGCTCCGGAGACGATGTCGATGCGGGCCCGGGACCTGGGACCCTCGTCGCGACCCTGCCGCTGGAGGTCATTCCTCTTGGTATGGCAAGCCACGGGACGCTGCTGCACCTCCTCGGTGCTCGTTCCGACCCAGGAGGTGTGGTTTTCCGCGTTTTCCGGATCCAGGATGGCCGCATCGACGCCGAACCGCTTTCGGCCGTCGACTGGACTGACTACTTCGCCGGAAACGACCTGACCCTCGCGACCCGCTTCGACGCCTTGCCCGGAGCCGCCTTCCTTCTGGGCTGGCAGGGAGTGACGGTGGTGCCTTTCGACGGCTCTCCATCGCGCTGGCTCCTCCGACCGAACCTCTTGCCTGATGGTGGCCCGCTCACTCTTCTAGACGGCGGACCGCTCCGCCTTCCGGACGGCGGCCTGTTCCCGGCCATCGGATTCTTTGCGCAGGCCTCCCAGCTCGAAGCTGACGGCAGCCTCCTGGTCGCCTGGGAGCACGTTCAGGTTCCAGACGACACCTGTTCCCTCGGAAGGTTCACTCCCTCCGGGGAATGGCAAGACCTGACCGAGCTCGCCGACTCCTGCGGTTTCGGCACCGTCCTTCTCGCCGACCCCGCGAGCCTTTATGTCACCACGAACGATCGCCTGTGGCGGGTCGATCGATCGACCAGCAGTTCGTCCACGCTCCTGACGGGCCTTCAAATCGGAGCTGGGTTCAACTCCATCTACCAGCTCGTCAAGAGCGAGGAGTCACTCCTCTTCCTTCGGCTCCTGGACCGAGGAGCCGGCGCCGAGCTCGACCAGCTTGGTCCCGACGGCGGAATCCAGACGCTCGAATCTTTCGGCCCCAGCGATCTCTTCATCAGCGCGCTCGCGGCAGAGGGTCCCTCGATCTATCTGCTTTCGCAGTCCGCGCTGAGGCGCCGGCTTGCGTCGGGCGGTGACGAGGTCCTCGCACAAGCCCCGAGCAACGGCCTGTTCGGCCTCTCTGGGTCTCACTATGTGCGGCTCATCATCGGAGATGCCGGGGTCTTCTTCACGTTGACCGAGTCCACCGACGCGGGGTTGGTCAGTACCGTGCGGTTCGTCCCTCGGTGACCGAGGGCAGGACAGCCACCGACGCGCGTCCGAACCCGAATGCCCGGAAGATCCAAGGAAGAACAACCGGGGTTTTCGAGCCGAGGCGAGGACAGAGAGGGTGTGGCTGTGGCCCGCGAGGGCGGGGGGACAGCGTCACGAGGCGCTCGGCGGGGATGCTCAGCCACTCTCAGGACATGGTGCCAACCCCGCCAGGGCCTCCCATCTGAGCGCTTCTTCAGCTCGGGGCGCCCTCGGCTTGCCGGTCCTGCTCCTCTCCGCTTCGTAGCCGCACGGTTCCTTGCACCGGTCCTCGGGGAAGGAAGGTCGGAACGCCGCCCGCGCCAGCATCTAAACGCTGGCCCGCTCATCGCCTGACCCGCGGGTGAAGCACCTCGGCCCGGACAGTGCAGAGAGGCCTTCGCTGGGGCTGGCCTTCACCGTCCATCTCGAGGGAGACGGCGAATTCCCGCCCTCACAACGAAGCCAACGATCAAGCAAACGAGAAGGGGTTCAACATTCTCTTCGACGCGCTGCCCACCAACGGACGAGCGCTGCTGCTGTCCGAGCGGGAGCGTGCCGCGAGCGACCAGGGCTGACCGGACTCCGAGTCGGCCGCACAGAGCGTGCCGGCCGGCGTTTCACGTTCCGCTCCTGGAGGACCGCAGACCAGCCTTACGCCTCTCCAGCCCCGAGCACCTTGACGTCCTCGAACACCGCACCGCCCTCCCGAAGTATGGGCACTAGCTCCGGCGAGACGACGATCCTCGTCGGAGCGTCGACCGATCGGAAGATTGGAGGAGTCGAGTCCTCCAAGAGGCTGGCGGCGTTGAACGCGAGCGGAAACTTCAGCCCGCGGGGATCACGCCCACAGACTTCACACACCTTCTCTGGGCGCGCGAACGAGGACGGATGGATGTGAGGTCCCGCTGGAACCTCGACCTCGTACCACTCGGCCAGTGTCCGGGTGGGCGCAGCTTTGACACGACCTCCGCTCGCCACGTGTAAGCGCTCGAAAGGGCCCTTCCGGAAAAACGCAATCCAAGACCTCAGGACCAGCACCTCTGGAGCCGATCCTTCCAGTGTCAGCTTCGCAGGTCCCAAGGTCGTTGCTGGTTGCAAGACTGCACCCTTCGGGACGAGCTCCTCTGCGAGGCGCCGACGGGCCAGGTACTCCGCAAGCGGCACAGGCGGCGTCCAGCGAAGTTCCGCACCCAATTCGCTCAAAGGAACGGTCGGGTATCCCCATCCCGTGGATGCCCACGGACCGCAGCTTGGACAGACCAAGCCAGGGAGTCCATGCTCGTGGTCATACGAAAATTCGAGACCACGCGGAACATTGCTCTGCAAGGCTTGCCAGTGCGAGTGCGTCATTAGTCACCGAACCAGATCTTCTTTCTCCCAGAGACGATCCAGCTGAAGGCGGAGAACCTGCTCAAGGGACAGTACGCGGCGGTCGGGGCCGCCTCCAGTAGTGTCCCAGCAGGTGGTGTTTGAACCGCCCCGGATTTCTCGGAGGCTCCAACCCTTGAGAGGATGGAGCGATGGGAAGACGGAGCAAGTACCCCGCGGAGGTCCGGGAGCGAGCGATCCGGCTGGTCCTCGAGCAGCAGGAGCAGCACGAATCGCAGTGGGCGGCCATTTGCTCGATCGCTGAGAAGATGGGCTGCACGGCCGAGACGCTGCGCCTGTGGGTGCGGCAGGCGGAACGAGATTCGGGTCAACGCCCCGGTCTCACCAGCGGCGAGCGTGAACGGCTGAAGGACCTCGAGCGCGAGAATCGCGCGCTGAAGCGGGCCAACGAGATTCTTCGCAAGGCCTCCGCGTATTTCGCCCAGGCGGAGCTCGACCGCCGACCCAAGTGATGGTCGATTTCATCGACGCGCACCGCGACGAGTACGGGGTCGAGCCGATCTGCGAGGTGCTGCCGATCGCCCCGTCGACCTACTACGAGCACGGTGCGGAGCGTCGAGGACGTCAAGCTCGCTCCCTTCCAGCCCTGGCGACCGAGGGCCGAGTCCACACGGATCGGGACCACGTCTGGCACATGCAGGTGCTGGCGAAAGTGTGCTCCGCCGATCCTCAGATATTCCTGGCGACGCCCTTCAAGGTGGTGGACCTCTCGGAGCCGCTGGGCGAGCTCGAGACGACCCCCTGGTGGGAGGACCTGACGCGTACGGGTGGTGAGGGAATGGTGGTGAAGCCGCTCGACGTCATCGCCCGCAGCGGCCGAGGTCTGGTCCAGCCGGGCGTGAAGGTGCGTGGCCCCGAGTACCTCCGGATCATCTACGGGCCCGAATACACCCTTCCGGCGACCCTGGAGGGCCTCCGGAGCCGCGGCCTCGGCCACAAGCGCTCGCTGGCTCTCCGGGAGTTCGCCCTCGGCGTCGAAGCCCTCGAGCGCCTCGTCCACCGCGAGCCGCTCCGCCGCGTCCACGAATGTGTCTTCGCGGTCCTCGCCCTCGAGAGCGAGCCCGTCGACCCGCGGCTCTAGCGGGTGAGAGGCAGCCAGCCGGTCCGGCGTCCGTGCCATCCTTGGGCGCCTGGGGGCTGGCAAGGAAACTCGCGTCGAATGAGGCACCCGAGGGCAAGCAGGAGAAATCCTCGCGCGTCCGCTCCCTTCGACATGAGCGCGTGGATCGTCCGGCGGATGTGCTCCAGTGCGGCTCGCTGCTCGTCGCCGACCCGCGCGAGAGACTCGTCGATGGGAGTCGTCTTCCCGCGCGTGTCGGCGTCACCTCGAGCAGGTCACCTCCACGCCTTCAGCTGCCGCTCGGCCTCCGCGCGGAGCCGCTCCCAGTATGCCTTGAAGTCGGTGGCGAACTCGGACCCGAAGTCCTCAGCCTCGTAGAACGGGCGGATCTCGATCTCCGACTCCTCGCCCGGCATCGGGTCCGGGCAGCGGCGCACCCACTCGACGGCCTCGTCCAGCGACTTGACGTGCCAGATCCAGTAGCCGGCGACGAGCTCCTTGGTCTCGGTGAAGGGTCCGTCGATGACGGTCCGCTGCTTCCCGGGCGAGAAGCGCACCCGCTTACCCTTGCTGCTCGGCTTCAGGCCGTCGCCTTCCAGCAGGATCCCGGCCTTGACCAGCTCCTCGTTGAACTTCCCCATCTCGGCGAGGAGCTCCTTGGGCGGCATCTTTCCGCTCTCGGACGTCTTCGTCGCCTTCACGATCACCATCACGCGCATCGCCTGCTCCTGTCGGTTCGAGAGTCGAGCCGGCCCGGACTGGCCGGGATCGCCCCCTGTTCTGACAGGGCGACGAGCCGGATGGGCGCGGATCGACACGGCCTCGAACTCTCACGGAAGCCCCGGCATTTCAACCGCTTGCGGGGCACGCCGGCGACCAATGGGGGGGCCCGAGCGGACTGGGTCAGCGTTGCCAAAGTCCGTGTTGCACGTCGCCCTGGATCACGATTGCAAAGGTCCCCCGCTGTCCCTGTCGGGTCGGGGGATAAGCAATGGTCGCGCCGTGTTCCTCGGCCTTCTTGACTGCTCGTTGGATGTCCTCGACCGCGAGGTAGGTCCGCATGATCGGCTGCTCATGCGCGGCCAGAGGCTTCCGGATGCCCACCAGAGTTCCATCCGCTCGAGTCGCAACGCAGGCCTGCCCGAGATCGGGGTCTGGGGGACCAAAGGAGAGGCCGTGCATGCGTTGGTAGAGCCCAGTCACGGTGTCCGCGTCGTTGCTGACGATCTCGAGGTAGTGAACAGAGTGGGCAGCCATCTTTGAATTCCCTCCTATCTTGGTGTCTTTGAGCAGTGAATCACCTCGGCACGGAGCCGTCGGGGCTGGCGATGACGACGACGTAGCCGTCGGGGTCGCGCAGCCAGAGTTCCCAATGGCCCGGTGCCGGGTTGGCGTGGACGTCCTCGAGCACCTCGGCGCCGAGCTCGCGCGCCCGCGCCACCGCGGCGTCGAAGTCGTCGACCTCGAACCAGAGGAGGACGCCGTGACCATGGCGCGCATCGTCGGACCCGACGAGGTTCGGGTGATTCTCCTCGTCCCAGGCGTGGAGCTGGAGCACCAGCGCGCCATTGTCGAGGAGTCGGTCGTACAGGTGGGCGTGATCGCTAGCCTGCTCGATCGAGCTCGACTTCAACCCGAGCAGCTTCGAATACCACTGGCTGCTGCGGACGACGTCCGCGACCGCGATCAGGGGCTGGGCGAGGACCCTCACGTGCCCCTCATGAGCGCTCGATCCCGTACTCGGGCAGCTCGAACGCGGTGGCGCTCGCCCTCACCATCTTTTCGAACTGGCCGATCAGCAACCTCGAAGTGAACGCGCGGTAGAACAAGTTGCGAAGAAAGAGGCCGAGGCGGGTGCGCGGTGCGAAGAAAGAGCCTACGCGTTCGGCTCCCTTCTGGCAGGTGGTCGCATAGGGCCGGATGCGCGCGTCGAAGCCGACGAAGGCGGCGCGGTGATCTTCCCACGCGGCGACGAGCTCTCCGGCGAGCACGTGCGCTCCGACGATAGCCAACGGCGTGCCCTGGCCCCCGAGCGTGCCGCCGTACGCGGCATCGCCGAGCAGCACCACGCGCCCGTTCGCATAGCTGTCGATCGCGATGCTGATGCTGGCGATCTGGTCGACGTAGAGGTCCGTCGCGTGAGGCAGCTCGGCGAGCAGGCGGGGGACCTCCCAGCCGAGGTCGACGTACGCGTCGCGTAGCAGCGCTTGCTGTCGCGCGGAGTCGAGCCGCTCGTCGCCGAGCGGTCCGCCCGCGAAGATGAACAGCGCCCGCATGCGG
>DATIWB010000141.1:0-19611 GCA_035519675.1 Myxococcaceae bacterium | reverse complement strand
CCCGACGCGACCAATGTCGTCTGGTGCACCGGATACCACCCGGGCTTCTCTTGGGTGGACCTCCCGGTGTTCGACGAGCAGGGCGATCCGCGCCAGCACCGGGGCGTGGTGGCCGAGGCGCCGAGCCTGTACTTCGTCGGGCTGCACTTCCTGTACGCGATGTCGTCGTCGATGATCCACGGCGTGGGGCGTGACGCGCAGTACGTCGCGGAGCGGATCGTGGAGCGGCTCAATGCCGAGCCGGCGCCAGGAATGGCGTCCGCCGCTTGAGATGCGGAGGGGACGCCAGACGACCAGGCCCAGCGCCATGCTCCTCTGGTCCGGTCTGGCGATCCCGTGCACTCCCGCCGAGTGGCCATCGAGAGGCGGCTTGCCAACGCGCCTCCCCGGGGAGACCACCCTCGCGCGTCGAGATGCAATAGCAAGCTCCGGCGCACTCGCAGTGACTGGCCGGCGAAGGATCGCGGAGTTGCGCGAGTCCAACTCGCACTCGCAGCGGCTGAAGTTGCTATTGCACCTTGGCGCACGCCCTTGCGCCCCCGGGGGCTTCCCCCCGCTCAGGATCCGTGCCCATCGACGACTCGGACGACCGCCGCTCGGGATGATGTTCCACTTCCGCCAGCAGCTCTGCGGCGGCCTGGTTCGCACGAAGTCACCAGAGCGCTCCGAGAACGCGCAGGCCGTGGGGTCGAGGCATGGCGCCTCTGGCACCTGGCAGCCGCCCGCGGCGATGCGTACTTCCTGCTGAGTGACCGTCCAGTGGCCCGTCGCCGAAACTGCTCCAGAGGATCGGGTTCCCACGTTGCGTTTCCTGCCCTGCTTTGCTGAGAGGCGACGCGTGGGCACCGACGAGGCCGCGAGCTGCTTTCAGAACGTCGATCTCGATCTGACGTTCGAGGGGGACATCAGCTCGCTCATTCTGGGCTTCGGGAGCGCCCTCACCGAGCTGCATCGACGCGAAGGGTTTGCCTGCTTCGAGCTCCGCGACATTCAGCCACGCCGTCCGGACGAGGCGATCGCGGAGTATGGGCGTCTCGTGCGGGCTCTCCCGCCCCAGGCACGTGCCGTGTGGAACGCTTGCCGGCGCCGCACGATGAACGTCGGCGTGAGCGCCCCGTCGGGCTACTCGATAGACTTTGCGGTATCGCGCGAGTCAGTCGCGCTCTTGCACGAGCTCGGCGCGGACCTCGTCTTCACCGTCTACCGCAGAGACGAGTGACGCTCAGGACTTCGCGAGGCGAATCCTCTGCTCGCTCTTGTCCCGGCAGAAGGTCTCGAAGAACGTGTCGCCCGCGTCGTAGTTGAGCGTCCACGGCGGGTACATCGCGCACCGCGGGTCCAGGCAGTGGTGCAGCTCCCAGGTGTGCCCCAGCTGGTGCATCGCATGCCGGGCGATCTGCTTGAGCCCCGCCTCGGGGTCCTTCACCGCCGCGCTCGAGACCAGCGCCCTGGGCCCGTTCTGGTTCGCGAACCCCGAGCAGGGCACGTCGCCCGACAGGAGCGAGCGCGGCTTCAGCTTCCGCGGGGTCAGGTAGAGGATCTTGTCGTCGGCGTACGCCCGCGGCGACGGAAGCGCCTTCAGCAGCTCCTGGGCGTCGAACGGCTCGCTTTGCCCCGCAGGCAGCGGCATGTCGCCCGCGTGCTCGCAGCCCACGCCGAACGCCGTGTAGAGCACCTTGCACAGCCGGTCGACCACCTTCGGGTCGTACGCGTCGAGAGTCACCAGTCGGATCACGGAAGTGGTCTCTCCTCGGGCTTACTTCTTCTTGGCCTTGGTCTTGGTCTTGGCCTTGGCCGCGGGCTTTCCCTTGGCGGGCTTTGCCTTGGCAATGGGCCTGGCCGCGGGCTTCTTCTCCGCCTTCGCCGCGTGCTTCTTCTCCGGCGCCTTCTTCTTCTCCGTCGCCGGCTTCTTCTCGGCCTTGGGCTTGCCGCCGGCCTTGGCCTTGGTCTTGGCCGCGGGCACGGCAGGCTCCTCCACCTCGACCTCCGGCTCCTCGGGCTCGGCCTCCGCCTCGCCGCCCAGCTCCATCTCGCCGCCGATCTCGAGCAGGTCGTCCCCGAGCTCCATCCCGTCCTCCTCACCGGTGGCGGTCCGGAATTCCTCGGCGGTCCTCTTCGGGCGCTCGCGGCCCGGCGGGAAGAGCACCACGTCCACCGCGTCCTCGGCGTCCACCTCGGCCAGGTCCAGGCTCGCCGCCAGCTCGGCCACCAGGAGGTGGCGGGCGCTGTCGTAGAGCTCGCGCTCCTTGGTCGGCAGGGGACGCAGCTCGGAGAGGACCTGGAGGCCCTTCACCACCTCGGCCAGGCCCAGCAGCCCGCCCTGGCTCATGCGCTCCACGTTGGTTCGGGCGCGCTGCTTCCAGTCGAGGTTCGCCTTGTCGCTGTCGGAGCGAAGGAAGGCGAAGACCCGGTCCACCTCGGGGCGGGTGGCCACCTTGCGCAACCCGATGGAGCGGACCTTCGCCTCGGGCACCATCACCACCGCGCCATCCTCCTCGCGCTTCATGGTGACGAAGGTGAGGGTCTGCCCGGCGACCTCCTTCGACTCCACGCTGGTCACGCGGCAGACACCCTGGTTCGGATAGACGACGCGGTCCCCGACGGCGAGCGTCAGGGCCTGAGGTGTCTCGGCCATGTCGAGGGCGAGGGCCTACACCATCCGGCGGCAGGGCGCGAGAGCATCGGCGGTGGCGATTCTCTCGGCCACGAGGGCCAGCAGGGCCCCTGGCTCGAAGGGCTTGCCCATGCACCAGCGGGAGTGCTCCTGGAGAAATCGCTCGGCGCAAGCGTCGAAGACACCGCCGGTGAGGAAGACCATCCGGGCTGCGACCTCCGGCTGGGTGCTCGAGAGCCGGGCGTGGAGCTCCAGGCCAGTCATCTGCGGCATCATGATGTCGCAGAGCACCGCGTCGAACCGTCCATCGTCGAGCAGCGCCAGCGCCGCCGGCCCGCTGTGGGCCACCTGGACCTCGTGCTCCCGGGACAGCAGCCGCCTGGCGGCGCTCGCCACCAGGGGCTCGTCGTCGACCACCAGGACCCGCGTCCGGCGCATGCAGCAGGGGCATTGCGAACGCGGGGCCAACCGGCGATCGCGACGGCGGACGCGGGGTTCCGAGCGCCGCGCCCCGGTCAGCGTGGGGCGGGTGAGTCCCCGCCGACCTGCGCCAGCGGCGGAAGCTCGGCACGCAGGTGCACGGTGGTGCCCGAACGGCCGGAGACCTGCCCGGTCCAGTCGGCTCGCCCCGGGAGCGTCACCCGGAGCTGGTGCGGCTGATCGGCGCCCAGGTGGGTGATCCGCAGCGGCGTGGTTCCCCCCACCGGCGTGCCGTCCACCTCGATGCTCGCGCCGCTGGGCTCGGAGCGTAGCTCGAGCTCGAAGGTCGGCACCTGGCCCAGGACCGAGGCCAGCACCGTTCCCATCAGGAGCGCCGCCCCGAGCAGGGCCACCAGCTTCCATGGCCCGGTGTGGGGGGCGGCGGCGGCCGGTGCCGGGACGGCGGTGGTGGTCACCGAAGGCACCGCCTCGGGCGGCTCGTCGGTCCGCGTTCCCTTCCGCCACTCCGGGACCTGTTCCAGGAGCGAGCGGGGCAGCTTCACCTCGTGCCCCTCGGCGAACAGCTCGGGCTCGAAGAGGAAGGACATGAAGTCGCTCACCGGAGGGGGCCGCGGACCGAGCGCGTGCAGGGCATCCGACAGCGCATGCTCCAGGTCCTGGGCGGAGGCGAAGCGCTCCTCGGGCGCGTGCGCCATCGCCCGGAGCAGGGTCGCCTCGAGCCCGGGCGACAGCCGCGGGTTGAGGCTCCGTGGGGCGGGGAACTCGCCACGGATGATGCTCTGCATCGCCTGGACCACCTTGCCCGGATGGGGCAGCCGGCCGCAGAGCATCTGGTAGAGCACCACGCCGGTGGCGTAGAGGTCGCTGCGGAAGTCCACCGGCTCGCCGCGGGCCTGCTCCGGTGAGAAGTAGGGGAATTTCCCCTTCACCCCGGTGGCCTGCATCATCGCGTCGGTCGCGTTGCGCGCCCGGGCGATCCCGAAGTCGACGATCTTCACCTCGCCGGCGTAGCCGAGCAGCACGTTCTGCGGCGAGACGTCGCGGTGGACGATCTGCAGCGACCGACCGCGCTCGTCGACCCGGGTGTGCGCGTAGTGCAGCCCGCGGCACATGCCGATGCCGATCTGCAGGGCGATGGCTTCCGGCAGGAACGGGAACTGGAGCGCGTGGGCCCGACGGAGCACGCGGCTCAGCGGCTGGCCGTGCACGTACTCCATCGCCAGGAAGTAATCGCCGTCGATCTCCCCGAAGTCGAAGACCTGGGCGATGTTCCCGTGGCTGAGCGAGACCACGATCCGCGCCTCGTTCACGAACATCCGGACGAAGGCCTCGCTGCCGGCGAACGCGGGAAGGATCTTCTTGATCACCACCGGCTTGCTGACGCCCGCCATGGCGTCGAACCGCGCGCGGTAGAGCTCGGCCATCCCGCCGACGGCGAGTCGCTCCAGCAGCTGGTACTTGCCGAACTCGACCGGGACCGGAGAGGGCACGCCTGAGCGAAGGCTAGCACCCCGCGCCCAGGTCCAAGACGGGTGAGCAAACCCCGCCGATGGTGCATGCTGCGCGGCCGTTCCGTGCGTCGCGCGATCTCTCTCGTCATTTCATGGGTGTGCGTGGTGGGCTCCGGGTGCGAGGAGCGGAGTGCGCCGCCGCTGTCCTCGCTGGCGCCCGCGCCGCTGCAACCGCTGGGTGCAGCGGGGGCGGATGCGGGGGCGGATCCACACCGCCTCTCCCCCGCCCCGGTGTGGGGTGCTCCCCTCCCCGAAGGCGCGGTTCGGGTCACGTTCCGCAAGGGCCAGGCGCAGGCGGGCGCGAGCGCGGTGTCGCTCGCCGTGGACGCCGGCGTCGCGCCGCTGCTCGGAGCCATCGGGAAGGGCCCGGCGCTGCTGGTCCCCGACGATGAGGTCTACATGGCCGAGCTGGGGTCGCTGCTCGCCGCGCTCGACGATGGAAAGGTGCCGACCTGGATCCTCCATCCGGCCGGCGGGGTGGCCTTCCCGGTCGAGCTCCGCGACGAGCGGGCGTTCGACGCCTGGCTGGACGAGCCGAAGCCCGGGAAGATCCGCATCATCCAGCGGCAGGACGGCCTCGAGCTGGCGAGTGCCGTCGGCAAGCTCCCCGGCGCGGACCCGAACGGGCCCACCGTGCCGGTGCGCGGCGGCCGGCTGGACGTGGCCACCACCCGGGAGGGACTGCAGCGGCTGCAGCTCCGCTTCCACGCCTCCGATGCCTGTCTGGTGCCTTCGTTCGGGACCGAGCTGCGCGCGGTGGGGACCGTGCTCTCGGCGTTCTGGTCCGGGGCGAAGGACCCGCTGTTCGAGCGGGTGTGCCTCGTCTATCCGCGGCCGCGCTAGGATGCCTTCCATGGAAGCCGTGCTCCAGCCCAGCCATCATTCTGCCGTTCCCCAGGGCGGGGGATTCCTCTTCCAGGAGGCGGGGAGGACGCGAATCACCACGCCGGAGACGTTCACCGAGGAGCAGCGGGCGCTGTTCCGGACCGGGCTCCAGTTCTGCCGCGAGCAGGTGCTTCCCCAGGCGGAGGCGATCGAGGCCAAGACCCCGGGCCTGCTCCGCACGCTGCTGGGGAAGGCGGGTGAGCTGGGGCTGCTGATGGTGGACATCCCCGAGCGCTACGGCGGGCTCGGCGGCGACAAGACCACCTCGCTCCTGCTGGCCGAGGCGAACTCGCTGATGGGGAGCTGGAGCGTGACCTTCGCCGCGCACGTGGGCATCGGCACCCTGCCCATCGCCTGGTTCGGCACCGAGGCCCAGAAGGCGAAGTGGTTACCCAGGCTGGCCAGCGGCGAGCTGGTCGCCGCCTACGCCCTGACCGAGCAGGGCAGCGGCAGCGACGCGCTGGGGGCGAAGACCAAGGCGGTGAGGAGCCCCGACGGCAAGTCGTGGATCCTGAACGGGAGCAAGCTCTACATCACCAACGCCGCCTTCGCCGACGTCTTCGTGGTCTTCGCCAAGGTGGACGGCGAGCATTTCACCGGCTTCGTGGTGGAGAAGGGGACGCCGGGGTTCACCGTGGGGCCCGAGGAGCACAAGATGGGCATCCGCGGGTCCTCCACCTGCCCGCTGTACCTCGAGGACGCGCAGATCCCGGCGGAGAACCTGCTCGGGGAGATCGGCAAGGGCCACAAGATAGCCTTCAACATCCTGAACCTCGGACGGCTGAAGCTCGGCGCGGGCGTGCTCGGGGGGATGAAGCTCCAGTTCGCGAACGCGCTGAAGTTCGCCGAGGAGCGCAAGCAGTTCAAGACGCCGATCGCGAAGTTCCCGCTCACCCGCGAAAAGCTGGCCCGGATGGCCGGCGCCATCTACGCCATCGAGACGATGACCTACCGGACCACCGGTCTCATCGACGCGCTGCTGGCCAGCCAGAAGGCCAGCGCCGACGACGAGGCCCGGACCATCGCCGCCTTCGAGGAGTTCGCGATCGAGGCGTCGATCATGAAGGTGATGGGCAGCGAGGCGCTCGGGACCCTGGTGGACGACGCGGTGCAGATCCACGGCGGAGCCGGCTTCATCCAGGAGTACCCGGTGGAGCGGGCGTACCGCGACGCGCGCATCAACCGCATCTTCGAGGGGACCAACGAGATCAACCGGATGGTGGTCACCGGGATGCTGCTGAAGCGCGTGGTGAAGGGAACGCTCCCTCTGTTCGCCCAGGCCGAGGTGGTGGCCCGGGCCCTGGCCGAGAAGCAGCTGCCCGTTCCCACGGGCGGGGACGCGGTGGCGGGCGCGGCCCGTGACGCCGAGGCCCTGAAGATGGCCGGGCTCCACGCGATGAAGGTGGCCGCCGAGCGGTTCGCGAACGAGATCGAGAAGCACCAGGAGGTCATGGCTGCGGTGGCCGATGTGGTGATGGACGCCTACGCGGTGGACTCGATGGTCGCCCGGACGCGGCAATCGGCCTCGGCGTCCGGCCTGGACCCGGTGAAGGTGGCCATGACCCAGGCCTACGCCGCGGATGCCATCGCCCGGAGCGGGGAGCGGGCTCGCCGCGCCCTGTGCGCCTCGAGCGAGGGAAGCACGCTGGAGAGCCACCTGGCCGCCATCGCCCCGCTGTTCGCCTTCCGGCCGTTCGACCCGGCGGCGCTGCGGGAGACGGTGGTCAACGCCGCGGAGGAGGCCGGCGGCTACCCCCTGGCGATCGGCTGACCCTTCAGGGGACGACGTTCGGCGTCTGCGCGTCGTACCTCGCCTTCGCCGGGAGCGTCGTGCTCTGCCCGGTGAGCGGATTCACCCACGGCCAGGCGTTGTTCCCGAAGAAGGCCGGCTTCGCGCTCAGGTAGAAAGAGGAAGGAAGCGTCTTCGCGCCCGATGCCCAGAGCACGCCGTTGTTGACGTTGTCCCAGTTTCCGTCGCGGAAGATGTGGGCCAGCGCGTAGCCGTTGTCCCAGTTTCCGCCCATGCCCTGGGCGTTGTTCCCCAGCTGGTAGATGGGCGTTCCGTTCCGGGACGAGGGCGTGGTCTGGTACACGGTGCCGCCCTTGAGGATGTTTCCCACGTAAGCGTGGTCGTGCGTCCACCCGTCCATGCCCACCGCCCGGAGATTGGCGGTGAAGCTTCCCGAGGAGTTCTTGCCGTTGACGTAGTTGCGGAAGTGGGTGTGCCACCCCGAGTTCCCGTGGGTGGTGTCCCCGCCCAGGTTCGGCGTCCAGTTCCCCTCGATGAGATCGTGGTGGGTGAAGTTGGCGTGGCAGTCGTCGATCGCGTTCTCCTGCCACCCGGCGCTGTTCCAGAGCACCGCCTGGTCCACGTAGTTGTAGGCGATGACGTTCCCGCCACCCGTCGAGTTGAGGGCGATGGGCTTGTTGTTCTCCACCGAGATGTTGTTCTCCACCAGGCAGGCCGACGATCCCGCCCCCACCACGATCCCGTAGGCCTGGCCGCCCGGGTTCTCGTCCGCCGAGCCGTGCACGTAGGAGTCGCGGACGACGCAGCGGTAGCTGCGGCCGAGCCCGATGTTGTAACCGTACTTGCCGGGGTGATTGACCGGATCGCTGCTCCACCGCTCGCCGTCCGCCTCGACGTTCTTCGCCCAGCAGTAGGCCATGTAGCTGAAGACGACCGTCCCGCCGGGGAAGCCCCACTGGTTGTTCCCGCCGGCCACGGCGACGTTCTCGATCCCCGACCAGCGGTTGCCGAGCTGACCGGCGGCGGTGTTCGCCGGAATCGTCTTCCAGACCTGCGGGCTGGAGGAGAGCGGGAAGTCGAGGTTCAGCGGGTCCTTGAGGGTGAGGGTGTTCCCGCTGATGCCCGCGACCTCGTTGGTCTGCATCCGTGAGCGCCACGACGGCACCGCGGCCTGCGCCGCCGCGTTGGCCGAGCCGAGGTCGGAGACGTTGACCGCCGGCGCTCCGGTGGACGGGCCGCTCCAGCCGTAGGTGGGCTGACGCTTGAAGTACTGACCGTCGTAGAACCAGAGGTACCCGCCGTTCAGGTAGACGCTTCCGGTCTGCACCGCCGCGCCGTCGAGCATGTCGATGGTGACCACGTCCCCGACCGCGAAGGCGGCGCCGTTGCCCACGCTGATGGTCGTCGCCCCGCGCGCGGCGCCGGCGGTCAGCGCCTGGACGCCGAAGCTCGCGTCACCGGTTCCACTGCGGTGGCCGAAGAGGATGACCGCCCCGTACTCGGGGATGGTGCCGCTGGCCACGATGCGGGTGGTGTCCGCTCCCTCTCCGCGGATGGTCACGTTGTCCACCCGGACGTAGATGCCCACCTGACCCCCGGCGTTGGGCAGCTGCTGCGGGTTCACGAAGTACGTCCCCGCCTTGAGCTTCACCACCTTCCGCATGCTCGACGTCGCCGCCGCGCCGGCAGAGTTGATCGCCGCCTGGAACGCGCTGGTGAACTGAGCCGCCTTGGCCTGCCCGGTGAGGCTCGGGTCCACCGAGTAGCCGCCGAACGGGTCACCGGAGGGCAGCCACACCGACGCGGGATGTACCGGGTCGTTGTCCGCCGGGATGCCGCCCGGGATGCCCGGGTTCCACGCGGTCTGGAACGCAGGAGGGAGAATCGACTGGTCGATCGAGCTCCCGCTTCCACAGACGTTGAGCACGCCGCCTCCGCCACAGGTGTCCGTTCCGCTGCACTGCCCGCACTGGAGCGTGCCGCCGCAGCCGTCGCTGATCGCTCCGCAGTTCTTGCCCTGGGCGGCGCAGGTGGTCGGGGTGCAGGTGCTGGCACCGCAGACGTTGGGCGTGCCGCCCGCACCACAGGCCTGGCCCTGGCCGCAGCTCCCGCACGACAGCGTCGCGCCGCAGCCGTCACTGATGGCCCCGCAGTTCTTGCCCTGGGCGGCGCAGGTGGTGGGCGTGCAGCTGCCGACGCCACAGACGTTGGCGGTGCCTCCGCCGCCGCAGGTCTGTCCCGAGCCGCAGGCGCCGCAGCTCACGCTGCCCCCGCAGCCGTCGGGCAGGGTGCCGCAGTCCTTCCCTTGCGGACAGGCGCTCAGCGGGGTGCAGGACGGCGGGCCCCCGTCGGGAGACTCACCGTTGGCCAGCTCGACCGTGCCCTGACATCCGAGGCAGAGGAGAACGACGATGCCTGCGACGGCTGAGCGTGGATGTTCCATCGCGCCCCGGGATGTCACGCCGTCCGCGCGCGGGACAAGGTGCACATCGGCGCCAAATTCGAGAAGTCCCCCATCGACTCGTAACTTTGCGATCAGGGCGGCGGCGAGGAGGCAAGCATCGCGGCGATCGCCGAGCGCGCCTCAAACGGCGAGTGGCCGCGTCTGGTGGCCGGGGAAGACGGTGGACGGCGGTACCGCCCCATGGCGGGCGAGAACCGCGGCGAGCACGTCCCGGTAGTCGTGCACGACGGGGAGATCGCCCGGCCCCTCGAGCCGGTCCGCGGCCAGCCCGGGCCAGCGGCAGTGCATCCCGCCCGGCGTCCCACCGCCCAGAACCAGCATCACCCCGCCCCGGCCGTGGTCGGTCCCGAGGCTGGCGTTCTCCGCGACCCGCCGGCCGAACTCGGACATGACCACCACCGTGACCCGGCAGAGCGCCGTCCCCAGGTCGGTGGCGAAGGCGGAGAGCCCGAGCGCCAGCGCACGCAGGCGCGGCGTGACGATGGTCTCCTGGGCGAAGTGGCTGTCCCAGCCCGCGAGGTCGACACAGGCCGCGACCAGTCCAATGCGCGCGCGGATCAGCGCGGCGACCTGGGCGAGCTGCTGGCCGAAGGCGTGCGCCACCTCGCCCTCGCGCCGCTCCGGGTACCGGGCTCCGTGCTCGGGCCGGACGCCCTCCGTCCGCAGCTTCGAGACCCGCTCCGCTGCGGCGAGCGCGTCGCGCGCCGGGCCGCCGAGCCGGCTGTCCCGCGCGTAGAGTCCGCCCAGCGACTCGCACAGGGCGCTCCACTCCGGACCCGGCGCGAGCGCCATCAGGCCGGCCAGGGCCGTGGCCGACGGTGCCCCGCGAAGGCTGTCCGGGACCTCCGGACCGGTGGTGACCGCGGTCAGCGCGCCAGTCACCCCCCGGGCGCGCAGCCACCGCCCGAGCCAGCCACCAGAGGCGGCTGCCCCGCCGCGCTCCATCAGCTCCTGGGCCACGAAGTGCGAGCGGCTGTCGTCGTCCGACCCGACCGCGTGCACCACCGCCAGCTGCCCACGGAGGAACCAGGGGTGGAGCTCGGCCAGCTCCGGCGCGAGCCCGAACGGGCCGTCCAGCCGGAGCGCGGCCGCCGGGGGAACGCCCAGGCGGGGGCGGGCGCGGTGGTAGCCGTCGTCGCCCACCGGCGGGACCAGCGCGAGGCCGTCCGCGCCCCCGCGCAGGAAGACCGTCACCAGCACGCGGTCATCGTCCGGAGTCTTGCCCAGTGCGATGGCGCTCATCGGGGTCAACACCTCTGGAATGCGGGGGAGCCGAGGAGCACCGCCAGGGGGCGTGGGCTCGCGGAGATCGCGGCCCGTTCCGTGCCGTCCGGAGCACGCCCCAGCAGATGGGCGGCGAGACGGTCCAAGCCTCCGGCCCGTTCCACCAGCCCGGGAACGTCGAGCGAGGTTCCGGCGAGCTCTCCCCCGGCGAGCGACATGCCCAGCCGCCAGCGCCAGAGGAGGGTTCCGGTCCACGCCGGGGCCACGTCCGGCGCCCCCTCGGGCGTGGGGTACTGGAAGGGTGCTTGGCCCATGCGCCCGAGGAGATCGAGCAAGGGCGGGCCGCCGTCGGTCCGGGCTCCGGTGGCCCGGAGCGCGGAGGCCACCGCGTGGAACGGCCGCTTCAGCTTCGTCCTCCGCGCCGCCGGGGAGCGGAAGGCCTCGGTCCGGAAGAGGGTCCGGAGCGTGAGGCGGAGGTCCCCGTCACTCCTGAGGAACGCCGCGGCGACCGTCTCCACCGCCTCCGGGGGCGGGCCATCGCCGATGAAGCGCCGGCAGAGCTTGGTCGCCAGATGCCGCGCGGTCGCCGGATGCGTCGCCACGGTGTCCAGCAGCGCATCGAGATCTCGTGCCCCTCCACTGGCGGGGATGCGATGGCCGAGCACGCGCTTCTCGCCGTCGTCGTGCAGCGCGGGCTCGAGCTCCACCCGTCCCTTCCGGAATCGGTGCCGGTCGCGCACCGTCCAGCCGGTGAGACAGCGCGCAGCCTCCATCACGTCTGCCTGGGTGTAGCCGCCGTCCACGCCCAGGGTGTGCAGCTCCAGCAGCTCGCGGGCGTAGTTCTCGTTGGGGCGCTCGCTCGCGGTCGCACGGCGGTTGGTCCGCCCGTCCAGGTACCAGAGCATCGCCGGGCTCAGCGCCGAGGCGCCGAGCAGGTCGCGGAACCGGCCCATCGCCTGGCGGCGAATCACCTCACGGTCGTCCGCCGGCTTGAGCCAGGCGCACTCGCCCTTGCTGGCGTCGATGTTGAAGTGGTCGCTCCAGAAGTCGACCATCACCTCCCGGAGCTGCCAACGGGAGCCCACCGCCCGCAGCAGCGCCGCCGAGGAGAGCTCCCGGAGCAGCACCTCGGGCTTCCACTCGTAGAGCTCGCCCAGCGGCTGGGTGAGGGACTCGAGGCGCCCGAGGCTCCGGCGCAGCCCGGGGTCCTCCTCGCCGGTGGGCTGCAGCTGGTGGTCGATCCATCGATCCACCGCTTCCTCCGTGCCGGGCGCCAGGGCGCGGAGCCGCTCGCGGTCACCCGGGGCCGCGCCGAAGCCACAGCGGCAGAGCACGTGCTCCACCAGGTCCACCTCCTGCGCCTCCGGAACCGCGAAGTGGGGCTCCCGGACCGGAGCGGCCCGCGGCGCACGGCCCATCACCGCCAGCGAGAGCACCGCCGCTCCTCCTCCCGCCAGCACGCCTCGTCGCGTCAGGCTCACGGGTGGGCTCCGGGGCAGCCGGTCAGCTCTCGATCTGCAGTGGCGGCGTTCCGAGCCGCGGGCTCGGCTGCGCGGGCAGCGACGCGGCACGGTGCGGCAGCAGCATCGCCCCCAGGCCACTGGCGAGGGTCAGCGGGAACACCAGGAACCACCCCAGCACCGGGACGACGAACAGGAGCGCGAGCACCGCCCCGCCGCGGAGCACCCGCCGCCACGGCTGCTGCCGATCGACCCCGGAGGGGAGTCCGGCACCGATCCGGTCGGCCAGGCCTGCCGAGCCGACGAGGGCCAGGAGCAGCGGGACCATGAGGATGGCCCCGGTGACCAGCTTCACCCCCGGATGTGCCGCACGGGCGAAGACCACGAACACTCCGCCCACCGGCAGCAGGGCCCCGAGCCCGGCGAGCGTCGCCGCCAGCGGCCGGGTGGCGTAGGTCCCGTGCGCGCGCTCCACCGCGGGGCGGAAGAGCGCCACCGCAGCCAGCCAGTAGGCGTTGAGGGCCAGGTAGGCCCCGGCCACCATCAGGAACCAGAAGAGGATGTCGGCGAAGATCATGGCGTCTCGGTCCGGGGGGAGGTGAAGGGAACGTCGGGCATCAGGTCCGGCCAGCGGGAGAGCGCGGCGAGCGCGGACCGGGCCGGGGGGAGGGCAGGGCGCGGGGGCACCGGCGCGGGCAGATGCGGTGCGTGCGGGACCTGGCGCGGAAGTGATGCGACGCGGGTGGCGAGGGCGTCCGTGGCGGAGGCGATCGGCCCGGGCCAGAGGAGGAGCACCGCGGTGGCAGCCGCGGCGAAGGCCGCAAGACCCGCCCAGGCGAGAGGCTCGGGTGCGCTCCGGCGCTCCGTGGGCCGGGCGGCGAGACCCAGGCGGGCGACGCGCTCCACCCACGCCGGACTGCAAGGGGCCCTCGGCGGTTCCGGCGTGCGCCTCGCGGCGTCCGCCAGCCGGGCCCAGCGCCGGTCGAGGTCACTCATCGGGGCGTTCCCCAGGCACCGAGAGAAGCTGGCGCGCCGCCTGCTGCAGTCGGCGCCGGGCCCGGAAGGCGCGGACCTTGAGCGCGGTGCGGCTGCGTCCGGTCAGCGCCGAGACCTCCTCCAGCGAGCGTTCCTCGAGCGAGAGGAGGGTGAGCAGCAGCCGGTCGTCCGCCGGGAGCTGTGACAGGAGCGCCTCCACCGCGGCCCGCGCGCCGAGCGCCTCGTCCGCCCGCGGGCCGGGGTCTGCCACCAGCGAGCCGATCCACTGCCGTGCCTCGGCCGAGAGTGGTGGCGCGGGGGTGCGGCGCCGCTCCGAGCGGAGCGCATCCCGGCAGAGGTTGATCGTCAGGCGCGCCAGCCAGTGCTCGAAGGGAACCCCCTGCCGCTCCTGGTACCGATCGAGCCGGGTGAAGACGGCGAGGAAGACCTCCTGGACCAGGTCGTCCTCCGGCACCGAGCGCGGCCGATGGGCACCCACCAGCCGGCGGACCAGCGGCTCGCAGTGACCCACCAGCTGCTCCGCGGCGAGCCTCTCGCCCCGGCGCGCGCCCTCGAGGCATCGGACGAGCGGCAGGGGCATGTCCGGAACCGCTGGGCAGGAGGCAACCATCCACGACCGGGAGAACGACGGGTTCTTCGAGCGGTTACGTCCGCCCGGCGGCCTCCTTGCCGCGTCCGGCGAGGGTGTGGAGCGACCTGGCGGTAAGCCCGCGGACCGACTCGGGGACTAGGGGGCGAAACCGCTCGCCGGGCTCATCAGCCGCGCCCGCACGCTCTGCAGCGCGTCCCGGTACAGACGGTCGTCCCGCTTCGAGAGCGCCTCGGCGTAGAGCGCCTCCGCCTGCTCCCACTGGCCGAGCGCCTCCAGCACCAGGCCGAGGTCGTACGCCGCAGCGGGCAACTCCGGATGCCGGGCGTGCACCACCTCGAACGAGGCCCGCGCCTCCTCGAGCTCTCCGCGGGCGGCGGCCGCCGCGCCGGGCTGGAGCAACGGGCTGTCCACGTCGAGCTCCACCTCCTCGACGCGGGGCCGGGGGGCGAGCGCGCGGAGGAGGTCGTCCACGGCGCGGAGACTCGACTCGAGCAGCAGCTGCGCGTCCCCCGCGCGCGAGGCGTCGGTCTGGCTCTCCGTCCCCTCGACCAGTCCCCCCGTCTCGTATGGTTCGCTCCACGGACCGCCCGGCGTCCGGGACACCCGGGTGAGCAGCCGGACTCGCGCCTGCGGCTCGGCATCGCCGCCGTCGGTCCGCGGCGAGGCGAAGCTCCACTCGGCCACGTCGATGGAGACGTAGGCCCGGCGGCCGCTCGCGTCCACCGGCTCGCCCGGCGTCCAGCCCTCCACCTGGAAGAAGCCCTGTCGCGCGGCGCGGCCCTTCAGCGTGTGGACGACCACCTCCGGCGAGTTCCCTGGCCCGTCCACCCGCACCAGCGAGAGCACGCGCGCACGCGGTCCGAGGTCCACCACCGCAGGGGTGGGCCGGGCAACGCGCATCGTCGGGGCGCACGCTCCGAGCAGGAGCATCCCCGCGAGCGCGCTACGGCATCCTCCCCACCGCATCCATCCCAAAGGTCAGCTCCGCCTGCCACGGTCCCGCCGGGAAGCCGTCCAGGACCAGCACCCGGTCGAGCGCCCGGAGCGTGTCCAGCCCCAGCCTGCCGAACTCGACCCCGAGCGCTGGCGGGGTCTTGGGGCGAGAGGTGCCGCCCGTCAACCACACCACCGCGCCGTGCAGCATGAGACGTCCGCTGTCGAGCTGCAGCTCGAGCAGCATCGGGACTCCGAGCC
The DNA here is from genome assembly GCA_035519675.1 of Myxococcaceae bacterium. GTDB lineage: Bacteria > Myxococcota > Myxococcia > Myxococcales > Myxococcaceae > RPRB01. The sequence goes on along the minus strand of DATIWB010000141.1, from coordinate 4,480 downwards.
GGGCGTCCCCCGGCAGCCCGCCCGACTCGAGCTCCACCCCCGCGCCGCCGCGCGAGAGGTCCCGCACGCTCCAGGCCTGGGTCGTCCCCTGCGCCTTGAGATGAACCGGCACCCGCGGGTAGCGGCGCGACTTCTCGTGGCGGTGCGCCTCGAAGAGCTTGAGCAGCGCCGCGTCCAGCCCCTTCCGGCTCCGGCCGGGCACGTACCGGATGTTCAGGAAGTACTCGCCCGAGGCCGAGCGCCGCACGTCCACCACCTCGCCCAGCACCTCCACCGGATGGGAGACCGATTCGGCGGTGAGCTCGAAGAGGAACTTCGTTCCGCGCTCCAGCGGCCGCTGGCTGGGGAGCGACACCCCGCCCTTGCCGACGCTCTTGGTGAACGCCTGCAACAGGGACTCGGGGCTCCGGTAGGAGATCCGGAGCCGGACCGGCTGGACCGAATGCGGGGTGGCGGCCGGAACGTTCATCGGCGAACGGCAAAGTTCCCGGAAAGTCGAGGTGCCCACAAGCCCCGCAGGGGTATGGGCGCCCCCCTTTCTGGCCTGATCGTGGAAAGAAGTGGTATGGAGTGGATCAGCAGGGATCTCCAGCGGCAGGCAAACGTGTGTTCCGGGGCGTCTACGAGCACCAGATCGACGGCAAAGGGCGCACCAGCCTTCCGGCCAAGCTCCGGGAGACCCTGGTGGGCGCCTACGACGAGCGCCTCATCGTCACCAGCGCCCTGGACCCCTGCCTCCACGCCTACCCCGTCCGGGAGTGGGAGCAGCTCGAGGCCTCGCTCGCCACACGCAACCCGATGGAGCCCGGGGTGAAGACGCTGATGCGGCTCTACGTGGCGCCGGCCCAGGAGTGCCCGCTCGACAAGCTGGGGCGGCTGCTGATTCCCCCCACGCTCCGGGCCCACGCCGGGCTGGAGAAGGACGTGGTCTGGGCGGGGATGGTGAAGGTCATCGAGCTGTGGAGCCGGGATGGCTGGCGCAAGGCGCAGGAGGACGCGCGCGGTGCCGCCGACTCGGCCGACGTCATGCGCGTGCTCACCGAGCTGCGCCAGGGAAGGGAGCAAACGTGACCAAGGCGGCGAAGAAGGCGACGCAGGTCGAACCCTCGCTGAGGCTGAAGCACACCACCCTCTCCTGCATGGGCGAGCTGGACCGGGACGCGCTCCGCGCCATCCGCGACCGGATGGTGCGCCTGCTGGACCAGGGCTGCGTCTGGCTGGTGCTGGACCTCGGCGAGGTGAGCCACATGGACTACCGGGGCGTCCCCTGGCTCGTCTCTCAGGCCGAGGAGTACCGGCGCCGCGGCGGGGACGTGAAGCTCGCCGGCGTGTCGCGGTACCTGCTGGCCATCCTCCGCGCCGCAGGCGCGCACGACGCCTTCGAGATCTACCCGGACGCCGGTGACGCCCGGGAGGCGCTGAGCCAGGGCCAGCACGCCTGGCTTCACTGAGCCATCCTGCCGTCCCTTGCCGTTCGTCCACGCAACCGTCCTCCGCGACGAGGTGGTGCAGCTCTTGAGACCGAGATCGGGAATCCGCCTGGTCGACGCGACGCTCGGTGGCGGCGGGCACGCCGAGGCCCTGCTCGCCGGCGGGGCCGAGGTCATCGGCGTGGATCGCGATCCCTCCGCCATCGCCGCGGCGCGTGCCCGGCTGGCCGGGTCCGAGCGGTTCCAGGCGGTGGAGGGGCGCGCCGGCGAGCTGGAGGCGCTGCTCGGGCCCATGGGTCTGCTCCCGGTGGACGGGGTGCTGCTCGACCTCGGGGTGAGCAGCCCGCAGCTCGACACCCCCGAGCGCGGCTTCAGCTTCCAGACCGATGGGCCGCTGGACATGCGGATGGGACGCACCGGCGAGACCGCCGCCGAGCTGATCGCCCGGCTGTCCGAGGCCGAGCTCGCCGCCGTGCTCCGGGACCTGGGGGAGGAGCCGTTCAGCAGGCCCATCGCCCGGGCATTGAAGGCGGACCTGCCGACCACCACCCTCGGGGCGGTGGAGTCGGTGAAGCGCTCGGTGCCGCGCCGTGCCTGGCCGTCGAGGGTGCACGTGGCCACGCGGACCTTCCAGGCGCTGCGGATCGCAGTGAACGACGAGCTGGGCGAGCTGGACCGCCTTCTCGGCTCGCTCCCCCGGCTCCTCCGGGTGGGCGGCCGCGCGGCGGTCATCGCCTTCCACAGCCTCGAGGACCGCGCGGTGAAGCAGGCGTTCCGCACGCTCGAGGGCCGCTGCACCTGTCCGCCCGGGCTCCCGGTCTGTGCCTGCGGCGCGCAGGGCACGTTCAAGGTCCTGACCCGGCGGGCGGTGCAGGCGTCCGACGCCGAGGTGGAGCTCAATCCCCGGGCGCGCAGCGCGCGGCTCCGGGCCGTGGAGAGGGTGGCATGAGCCGGAAGTCGGGAAAGGGGCGCCGGGTGTCGCTCGGCGCAGTGCTGGGGCAGATCTTTCCGATCCTGCTCTGCTTCGGGCTGCTCGCCGCGGTGGGCATCCTCCACGTCGCCTCGCGGAGCCAGGTGGTGGACGCCGCCTACCGCCTGTCCGCGCTCGAGGCCGAGAGCCGCACCCTGGCGCTGGCCAACGACCGGCTGAAGCTCGAGCTGGCGACGCTGAAGCGCCCGGCGCGCCTCGAGGCGCTCGCCCGGGGGCAGCTGGGGATGGGGCCGCCGGACGCGGCGGTCGTCGACTCGGTGGCCGCGCGCCCCGCGGCGCCGTCGGCACACGCAGCCGAGGGCCGGCGCACGCTGGCCGATCGCCGCTCGCCGCGATGATCCCCCGGCGGTCCACCGAGCGTGGCCGTCCCCCCGCGGAGCTGACCCGGTGGACGCGGGCGCGGGTGCTGGTGATGGGAGGGCTTCTGATCGCCGCCCTCGCCGCGGTGCTGGTGCGGGCCATCGGCCTTCAGGTCGTCCAGCGCGCGCGCCTGACCTCGATGGCGACGGATCAGACGGTCCGGGAGATGGAGATCCCCGCCCGCCGCGGCGACATCTACGACCGCCGGGGCATCGCGCTGGCGCAGAGCGTGGAGGTCGACTCCCTCTGGCTGGATCCGTCGATGGTCGGCGACACCCGCCGGGCCGCCCGCGACCTCGCCCGCGCCCTTCACCTCGACCCAGCCGAGCTCGAGGCCCGGCTCCTGCGCGGCCGCCGCTTCGCCTGGGTGAAGCGGCAGGTGACCCCGCAGGAGGTGGCCGCGGCCCAGCGGCTGGAGGTGCCCGGGCTCGGCGTGGCCAAGGAGCCCAAGCGCTTCTACCCGCAGCGCGAGCTCGGAGCCCAGGTGCTGGGGGTGGTGGGCACCGACGGACACGGCCTGGAGGGCCTCGAGCTCGCCTTCGAGGAAGAGCTGTCCGGCCAGAGCGAGAAGCTGGAGGGGACCCGCGACGCCCGGGGACGGAACCTCCTCCTCCAGGGGGCGCCCGAGGCGGTGGGCCGGCAGGGTGCGACCGTCACCCTCACCCTCGATCGTCAGATCCAGTACGTGGCCGAGAAGGCGCTGGACCGGGCCGTCGAGGAGAGCAAGGCCATCGGGGGAATGCTGGTGGTGCTCGACCCGCGGACCGGCGAGCTGCTGGCCATCGCCCAGTCGCCCCGCTTCAACCCCAATGCCCCGGCGCCCGGCATCGCCGCGGGCGCGCTGCGGGACCGTCCGGCGCTGGACCTGTTCGAGCCGGGGAGCACCTACAAGGCCTTCGTCGCCGCCTCGGCGCTCGAGGACCGCGCGGTCCGCCCCGAGGACACCTTCGACTGTGAGGGAGGCAGCTGGGAGGTGGGCCGCCACGTCATCCACGACACCCACCCCCACGGGCCGCTGACCCTGGCCCGCATCCTCGCCCTCTCGTCCAACATCGGCGCGGCGAAGGTGGCCCAGCGGCTGGGGCGCGAACGGATGATGAGCGCCGCGCGGCGGTTCGGCTTCGGCGAGAAGACCGGTCTGGCGCTCCCCGGCGAGGGCCGGGGAAGCATTCCCTACCCCAAGTCCGAGGTGACCCTGGCGACGCAGGCCTTCGGTCAGGGGCTCAGCGCCACCGCGGTCCAGGTGGCCGCGGCCTACGGGGCCCTGGCCAACAAGGGCGTGCTGATGCGCCCCTACCTGGTCGTGCGGGTCACCGACCCCGACGGCGTGGTGCTCCTGGAGAACCAGCCCACCCGGGTGCGGCAGGCAGTCAGCGAGCGGACGGCCCGTCAGGTCGTCCAGATGCTCGAGGGCGTGGTGCAGAAGGACGGGACCGCCCCTCGCGCCGCGCTGGAGGCCTACCGGGTGGCCGGAAAGACCGGCACCGCCCAGAAGCCCGACCCCGTGGCCCGCGGCTACTCCGAGAAGCGCATTGCCAGCTTCGCCGGCATCGCCCCCGCCGACGACCCGCGGCTGGTGGTGTACGTGGTGGTGGACGAGCCGAAGACGGACGTGTACGGCGGCCTGGTCGCCGCCCCGGCGTTCAAGGAGGTCGCCACCGCGGCCCTCCCCTACCTGGGTGTCCCACCGTCGCTTTCC
>DATIWB010000140.1:0-93190 GCA_035519675.1 Myxococcaceae bacterium | reverse complement strand
AGGCGTCGCACAAAGCGTTCTGTCTGAACGCCCCGGCGGCGCGGGTGTGGAAGTCGATCGACGGCGCGCGTGACGTGGAGACGATCGCCCGGTCTGCGGAGCTGGAGCCCGCGCTGGTGGCGACCACGCTGCGCGAGATGTACGACGCGGGGCTGCTGGAGACTCCCGCGGATGCGCTCCCCGCGTCCGAGGTGAACCTCTCGCGCCGCCGGATGATCCGCGCCGGCCTGGTGGCGATCCCGATCATCCTGGCGATCACCGTGCCGCGGGCGGCGGAGGCGGCGTCCTGCGTGACGGGACTTCCCGGAACACCCTGCGACCCCGCGCATCGCTGCTGCACTGGCGTGTGCAACGAGAACATCGGGACGTGCGGATGACCTCCGCGGATTGGCTCATCGCGGGGGCGATCGCCGAGACGCTTCGAAGGTCCTGGGCGCCGAGGCCGCCCGCCGTCGAGTTTCCGGCAGGTCTCCCACTCGCAGTCTGGAGCGAGCGGCTGGTCGCCGGTGGCGCAGGGGGACTGGGATGGTTGCGCATTCGCGACACCGAGCTCGCCTCACGGCCCGAGGTGGAGCTCCTTCGTACCGCCTTCCGCCACCACGCGCTGACCGCCGCCCGCCAGGAGCGGGACCTCGTCCACCTGCTGCGCCACTTCAACGAGGCGGGCCTCGAGCCGATTCTCTTCAAGGGCTGGAGCCTGGCCCGGCTCTATCCCCACCGGGCGCTGCGGCCCTTCGGCGATTTCGACCTCTTAGTGCGGGAGGAGGAAGCCGGGCGGGCGCGCGAGGTCCTCCGCCGGATCTCCCCGGACCTGCAGGCCCGGGCAGACGTGGACACCGCGAGGACCCTCGCGCGTTACCTTCCGGACCGGACCGAGGGTGAGCTCTTCGGTCGCTCGAGGCCTGAAGCGCTTGCGGTCGTCCGTTTCAGGACTCTCGCCCCCGAGGATCACCTCCGGCTGGTCGTGCTTCACCAGCTTCACCACGGCGGCTGGCGTCCGCTGTGGCTCTGCGACGTGGCGGTGCTGCTGGAATCACTCCCGGCGGACTTTGATTGGGAGGGCTGCCTCGCCGGAGACCACCACCTCAGCGAGGGAGTACTGGCCGCGCTGGCGCTCGCAGAGGAGTTGCTCGGGGCGAGGCTCCCGCCGGCAGTTCCCCGTGCCGAGGTCCCGGAGTGGCTTCGGGCTGCGGTCTTCCGCGGCTGGGTGCACGGGTACGAGAGCATGCCGCCGTCGCTCTACGACCTGAGGAAGCTCGGTGTGGCCGGAACTCTGCGCGCGCTCCGGGTGCGGTGGCCGGACCCGGTGAGCGCGACGGTTCACCTGAGGGCCCCGTTCGGGAATTTCCCGCGGCTCCCGGTCCAGACGGCTGAATGCCTCCGCCGTGGGTTCGATTTCATCCGCCGTGACATCCGTTGGCGGACCGGGCTCGACGCACAAGTGGCGACGGTCGGGAAAGGAGTTGTGCCGTGAGGGCTGCACGAGTCGCGAGGCTCTCGCTGCTTGGGTTTCTGCTTGCGTCCGGGGCGGTGTCTGCGCAGGTCGTGTGCCCCGGTGGAGCCTCGACGTGGACCGGTGGCGGGGGCGACACGGACTGGTTCACGCCTGGGAACTGGAGCCCGGTCGGTCCGCCACTCGACGGCTCGGACATCTGCTTCAACACCGTTGCCACTCCCAATCTCTCTGCGGCCTTCATCGCCAACACCATCACCTTCCTCGCTGGTGCGAACGTCACCATCACCAGCGATCCGTTCGTGACCCTGACCGTGAACGCAGGGATCAACCGGGGCGCAGGCGGCTTCACCATCAGCCCCGAGACGCTGGTTCTCGGTGCGAGCCAAAGCTGGCTCCTAAATACCGGCAGCCCATCGATCATCAACTCCCCGCTGGCAGGCAATCTCGGCACGGAGACGATCACCAAGACCGGGACCGGAGGGCTCACCCTGGCAGGGCCCAGCGCGAGCTTCGGTGGAATCGACTGGACGGGCAGCACTCTGACGGTCACGGCGGACAATGGACTCGGCAGCGGGACGCCCGTCACGCTCCGTAGCGGAGCGATCCTCCTGAGCGCGGCGACTCCGTTGAACCTCGGCAACGATGTGACGATCGCCGGGAACGCCACCTTCGGGGTCTCATCGACGGTCGCGGGCACCCGCCACGGGCTGGGAGTGGTCACCATCCAGAATGGTGTGACGGCGACGCAGTCGACCAGCGGAGTGACCCCGTCCAGTCTTCAGGTCACGGGGCTGACTCTCAACGGGACAGCAACCCTTCTCAAGACCAACAACACCGGAGGGCTCTGGGTGGCCGGGCCGGTGTCCGACTCGGCATCGAGCACGATCAATCTGCGGATCGGGTTCACCGCCCCTACCGGCCCGCAACTCGATCAGGGAATTCACTTCACCTCCAGCGCCACGGTCGCCTCGACGCTTTCCAGCATCGTGGCAAGCAACTCAGCGTTGCTTGGCGCGGACGGCGCGACGACGCTGACCTTCAACGGCAGCGTCACGCTGGGGGCGGCGGGGCGGCTGGTGCTCATTCCGAGGACCGGAGGAACCATTCTCTTCAATCCCTCCGGGTTCAGTGCGCCAGGAAATACCTTTGACGTTCAACTGCGGGGCGACTCGACGGGGACGGTTCGTTTTCTCAATTCTGCGGTCAACGCGAACGGCGTGTCGATCTTCGACGGTCTGACCTTCGAGACCAACGCCGCGCCGCCGCCGACGGTGACCTTCTCGACCAATGCGGGATCCACTTGGCGAATCAGAACCTCCCCGCAGACTCTGACCGGCGCTCTCAACATGGGAGCCAATGCCACGGTCGACACCGGGACGGACCTGACACTCTCGACGGCCGCGCTCGCCGGGGCTGGCCTCTTGACCAAGAGCGGCGGCGGTGCATTGACGCTCGGAGCCGGTGCACACACTCACACCGGTGGCTTCAACGTCACCGCCGGTAGGTTGGTCGTCAACGGATCACTGACCGGCGAGGGGAACGTCAGCATCGGAAACGGTGGTGCGCTGAGCGGATCCGGGACACTCAGCTCGATTGGCGGCCCCATCACCGTCGCCAACGGGGGCAACTTCACGCCCGGAGCTGGAGGCAGCGGAACCCTCAGCACGAGCGGTCTGTCGCTCAGTGACACTTCGAACGTGACGTTCACGGTTGGGAGTTCGACAACCCGAGGCGCCGTGACCGGTGCGCTCATTCTCGATGGCGTTCTCACCATCAACTCGGGCGCGGGGTTCGGCCAGGGGACGTACACCATCTTCACCGCGACCGGACAGATCACCAACAACGACCTCCGTCTCCCAATTCTGAATGCTCCAGCGGGCTTCACCTATGGCTACCAGGTGGTCGCGGGCAGCCCCAATACGGTTCTCCTCAAGGTTGGCCCCGCCGCCACTGCGGTCGAGCTTGTCGGCTTCGACGCGCTCACTGGTCGAGGCAGCACCCAGGTCACCTGGGAGGCGGGAACCGAGATCCGCAACCTTGGCTACCGCCTTTACCGCGAGCAGGGCGGCCGCCGGGTCCAGGTCACTCCGGGACTGATCGCCGGCTCCGCGCTGCGCGCTGGTTTCGACCCGGTCGCCGGCCGGAACTACGCCTTCACCGACGCCAACGGATCCCTCGGTTCCCGCTACTGGCTCGAGGCCATCGACATGAAGGGCCACGGCCAGTGGTTCGGTCCGGTCGAGGCCCGCGCGGGCACAGCCTCCGGCAAGCAGTTCGAGCAGGCCATGCTTCTGGCCAATGTCGGCTCGAGCACCCTGCTCGCCAGCACCGGCCCGGTCGGGAAGCCAGTCGATCCTTCCGGCTACACCCGTTCCTGGAACGACCCGAGCCTCGCCTCGCAGTGGAACGTCGCCGCGAGCAAGGCCGTCAAGATGCTGGTCCGGCAGGACGGTGTCTACAGGGTGAGCGCCGATGCGCTGTTCGCCGCCGGCCTCCCTGCCGGAAGCCCGCTCGCCTCGATCCAGCTCTGGGCAGGTGGCCGCCAGGTCGCCTTCCGTGCGCTGGCAACGAACGGAAGCACCCTGCAGTCAGGCGACGCGCTCGAGTTCTTCGGCCAGGCCGCCGACACCCGCTACACCGATACCCGCATCTACTGGGTCACGGCGGGGCTGGGCACTGCGACCTCCATCGACGTTGTCGCCGCCGCGCAGCCGAGCTCCTATGCAAGCAGTTTCCTCGAGACGCTGGAGATCCGCGACCGCTCGCTGCACGTCGCAGGGTTCGTCAGCACCGACACCGACGGCTTCTTCGGGAAGCCCATCATCGGGAACGCGCCGATGATCCGGACGTTCTCCACCCCTGCGATCGACCTCACCTCCGTCGAGGCCGCCGTCCTCGAGGTCAGCTTCCAGGGTCTCACCGATGGCGAGCACGCCGTCGACGTGAAGGTCAACGGGACGACCGTGGGCACGGTCCGGAGCGCGTTCCAGGACGTTGCCAAGGCCCGGTTCACCGTGCCCCCAGGCCTCCTCCTCGCCGGTGACAACGACGTCACTCTCGTCGCCCAAAGCAGCAGCGAGATCGCGCTCGAGCTCTCCCAGCGGCTCACCTACCCGCGCATGTACGCGTTCAGCGGGCCCCTCCGCTTCACCGCCCCCGGCGGCGCGCTGGTCCAGCTGCAGGGCTCGGCCGCTCCCGGCGCCCACGTGCTGGACGTCACCGCAGCCCCTTTGCCCGTGGCGCTCACCGCCACCCCGGGCAACGGCGCGGCGAGCGTCACCGTCCCGGGCAGGGGAGTCCGGGTCCTCTTTGCGTACCGGGACCAGGACATCCTCACCCCCACCGTCCTCGCCAACACCCCGAGCAGCTGGCACTCGGCGGGTGGCGCCGACCTGGTGATCATCGCCGCGGGCGCGCTCCTGCCCAGCCTCCAGCCATTGGCCGACCAGAGAACCCGCGAGGGCCTCCGTGTCGCCCTCGTGGACATGGAGGACGTCTACGACGAATTCTCGGCCGGGATGAAGGATGCCACCGCCATCCGCTCGTTCCTCGCCCATGCGTCCGCCAGCTGGTCCACCGCCCCTCGGTATCTGCTCCTGGCCGGCGCCGCCACCTACGACCCACGGGGCTGGGGCGGTCACCCCGAGTTGGATCAGGTGCCGACGCTGCAGATCCAGACCCGCTACTCCCAAACCGCCTCCGACGACGCGCTGGTGACCTTCCGCTCGGGTGACGGACCCGCGATGGCCGTGGGGCGCCTGCCGCTTTCGACCTCGGTGGACATGGACGCGGCGGTGGCGAAGATCCTCAACCGCAAACTTCCTGGCACCGACAGTTCGCTCCTCTTCGTTCGCGACATGAACGACGCCAGCACCAGTTTCGCCGATGCCGTGGCCGAGGTGCGTTCCGGCCTCTCGATGTGGAAGAGCCAGGAACTCGCGCGCAACGGAGACGACACCACAACTCGCACCGCGCTCATCGACGCCCTCAAGACCGGTCCCTTCGCGGTCGACTACCATGGCCACGGCGCCGAGGACCTCTGGGCCGGTCGCATCCTCACCTCGAGCGACGCGGATGCGCTGGCCAACAGCGGGAATCCCACGCTGCTCGTCGCCGCCACCTGCCTCAACGGGTATTTCCTCGACATCGGCCGTGAATCTCTCGGCGCCGCGCTCCTCCGCATTCCTCAGGGAGGGGCCTGGGGCGTTTGGGCGTCCTCGGGGTTCACCATTCCTCCGGAGCACGTGACCTTGAGCAAGGTGCTCCTCACCGGAGTGCTCGACCAGGGGCTCACGCTCGGGGACGCGACCCTGGCGGGCAAGCGGGCGGTGACGGACCCTGACGTCCGTGCCACCTTCCTCCTCCTCGGTGATCCGAGCGCCCGGGCGACCGTCGCGCGAAGCCCAGCCCTGACCACGCCATCCACGCCGCGGTCCGGGGCGAGCGGGTGCGGCACCCCGGGAGGACCCATCGCCGGGGCCTCTCCGCTGGTCCTCCTGGTGCTGGCGCTCGTCACCCGTCGCCGGTCCACCCGGTCGGTCGCGTAGAGAACGCCGTCCACCCCGCGGGAGGACGCCGCAGCGCTACCGGCGCGCGCCGTACGAGCGCGCCGCCGTCGCCGCGGCGTTGATCCGCCGCAGCTCCTCGCCGAGCCGCTCCAGCGAGCCCGTGGCCTGCTCCAGACACCGCCGCACCGCCGCCTCGAGGGCCCGGTGCTGCTCGGCGTCCAGCCCCGCCGTGCTCGCGGCCGACTTCAGCTCCTCCACGGCGGCGTGCACCGCCTCGAGCGCCAGCGCCACGTTGCCCCGGGACAGCTCGGCAGACGCCGACCCCAGCAGCTCGAGCGCGCTCACCGCGCCTCCAGCGAGGCCACCGCGCGCGAGAAGCCATCCACCAGCGGCTCGAGCGCCCGCTCCGCGTCGCGCGCGGCCCGGGCCTCACCCAGCGCCGCCCGGGTCAGCCGCGCACAGACGAACTGGTAGACCGACCCCAGCTGCTCGGTGAGCTCCGGGGCCTGCGCCCGGTCGAGCGTCGAGAGGAGCTCCACCACGATGTCCGAGGCCCGCGTCAGGGGAGCCACCGAGTCCGCCCGCCGCCCGGTCTCCAGCGCCTCCGCGCCCTCGCGGATGCAGCGCAGCGCCTTTTCGAGGAGGAGCACGAACAGCCGCTCCCGTGAGGCGGTGGTGGCCTGGGTCGTCCGGTATCGCTCGACGGCGCTGGGCATCGGAGCCGGGTCCTTACTTGGTGTTGTTCTGGGTGTTGATGCTGATCTGGTTGAGCAGCGTGCCCAGCGACTTGAGCTGGCTCACCACGCTCTCCATCGCGGTGAACTGCGCGATCAGCGTCTGCTTGTACTGGTCCACCCGCGCCTGGACGTTGGCGATGTCGTTGTCCAGGAGCTTGATGTTGCCGTTCAGCGCGTTGGTGCGGGTGGTGAACGCGCCGGAGACGGGGTCGGTGAACTGATCGGTCAGGGTCTTGGCCTGGGCGGAGAGCCCGGTGCTGGCGGTGGCGAAGAGGTCGTCCACCGCTCCCGGGTCCCGGGCGATCGCCTTCTCCAGCACCGTCTTGTCCAGCGAGAGCGAGCCGTCCCGCTCGGTCTTCACCCCCAGATCGGCCAGGCTTCGCACCGTGCCCAGGCTCGGAACGGTCGCCGAGACCAGCGACTGCAGCGAGGCCTGGAGGTTGCGCACCGTGCTGTCGCCGGCCAGGGTGCTGGTCCGGTCCGTCCCGGGGCTGACGTCGAGCTGCTTCTGCACCAGCCCGATGGTGTTGTTGTAGGCGGTGATCAGCGCCTGGAGGCGGTCCGCCGTCCCGGCGACGTCGGTCACGAGCACCAGGTCCTCCGCAGCGGTGCTGACCGACTTGAGGCTCAGGGTGGTCCCGGGCAGCGCGTCGGTGACGGTGTTGCTGGTCCGGGTGAAGCTCAGGCCGTCGATGGTGAAGGTGGCGTTGGCCGCCTGCTGGAAGACGGCCAGGCCCAGGGGCTGTCCCTGAGTCCCGGTGGAAGTCTCGCTGAGGGTCAGCGCCGTGTCGGGCGTGGATCCGATGGTGTAGCCGGTGTTCTGGGCCGTGACCGAGAGGTAGCTCGACGTCCCGTCGTTCAGCACGGTCGCGCTCACCGGGGCACCGGACTGGCGGATGGCCAGGGCCACGTCGGCGAGCGAGGCGCCATCGGCGATGGTCACCGCGTACGCGGTCCCCTGCACGGAGAGGTTCAGCGTCCCGCCGCGGACCGGGGCGTCGGAGGAGGCGAAGGCCGCGGAGCGGGCCTTGGCCGGAGCGGCGAGCGTCTGCACCGAGACGGCGAAGTCGCCCTGCTGGGCGCCGGGGCCGGTGCTGGCGGAGAACGAGGAGTTGGCGCTCGACACCTTCACCGAGAGCACGCCGGAGGTGCCCAGGCCCTTGGCTGCGGTGCCGAAGTCGGTGAGGCTCGCCGCGAGCTGGCCGAGGAGCGAGATCTGCGAGCGGAGTGCTGCCTGCTGCGCCTGCTTGTCGACGATCGGCTGCGACTCGAGCTTCACCAGCCCATCGATGATGGTGTTGGTGTCGAGGCCGGAGGCCAGGCCACCTGCGGTGAAGGTCGGACCGATCGAAGTGGACATGTTCCCTCTGAAAAGTGTCCGGCTCCGCGGGAGGTCAGCGCCTGCCCGCGGAGCCGGGGGTCAACGGTCGATTACTGGAGCAGCTTGAGCGCCAGCTGCGGCGCCTGGTTGGCCGAGGCCAGGACCGAGACGCCGGCCTGGGCCAGGATCTGCGAGCGGCTGAGCGCCGAGGTCTCGGCGGCCACGTCCACGTCCTTGATCCGGCTGTCGGCGGCGACCAGGTTCTCGGAGAACGTCTGGAGGCTGGCGATCGCGCTGGCGAACCGGTTGCCGGCCGCGCCGATGGTGGAGCGGGCGGTGGAGACGGTCTGGAGCGCGGTGTCGACCGCGGCCAGGGCAGCCTGCGCACCGGCCTTGGTCGACAGGTCAGGAGCCGCGGCAAACAGCGTGGCGGCGCGGGCGTCCAGGGTGGTGAAGCTGATCTTGTCGTTCGCCGTGTTCCGGATGCCCACCTGGAAGTCGAGCACGGTGGCCGAGCCGTCGAGCAGCTTGGTGCCGTTGAACTCGGTCACGTTCGCCAGACGGTCGATTTCGGCCTGGAGGGCGGTGTTCTCGGTCTGGATGTAGCCGCGCTCCGTCGCGCCGATGCCGTCAGAGGCCGACTGGGTGGCCAGCTCGCGGATACGGGTCAGGAGGTTGGTGACCTCGTTCAGCGAGCCTTCCGCAGTCTGGATCACCGACTGGCCGTCGGTGGCGTTGCGGACGGCCTGGTTGGCGCTGCGGATCTCCGCCTCGAGGTTGGCGCTGATGCCGAGGCCAGCCGCGTCGTCCGCCGCCTTGGTGATGCGGAAGCCGGAGGACAGCCGCGACAGAGACGAGTCGAGCGCGTTCTGGGTGTTGTACAGGTTGCGCTGCGCGTTCAGCGAAGCGACGTTGTTACGGATGGACAGCGACATTGCTTCTCCTTGAGAGGGGACAGGTTCGGGTTGCTCGTCCCTGTTCTCTCCTCGTCACTCCAGGCGTCGTCGATAAGGCCAGGCCCGCTGCAGATGCGTCCGCATCCTGCGCAGGATCTGCGAGCGAACCCACAGCTGCACCACGTGTGGCACCGCCTCGCCGCGCGCGTCGGTCACCGCCACGTGCCTGACGGCCACCCGTCCCGGCGTTGACGCCGGCCACTGCGAGAGCAGCGCCTCGGCCGCGGTGCTCCAGCCGAAGTGCTGGCCACGGCCGAAGCGGTCTCCCTGCAGCTCGATCCACAGCCTGCTGGGGAGGACGCCGTGGACGCTCACCACCGTGGCCGGCGGGGCGGGGTCGGCGCTGAGCAGCGCGTGCTCGATTCCGGGCTCGGGGAACACCGCCAGCAGCCCCGGAGCGCGGGGATTGGCCGCGAGCAGCTCCCGCGTGTCGTCCAGATGGTCCGAGAGCCAGGAAACCGGCACCGACTCGAGGAACCGTGCGCCGCGTGCGTCCATGTAGAGCAGCTGCGCCCGGTTCCCCGCCATGCTCACACCGACCTCGATGGTGAGAGGGGTCATCCAGGGGCGCTGCCGCCGCGCGCCGATCCGACTCCCGTGGGCCAGGTCCGGCGCCTCGGTGTCGACGGGGCACAGACGCGGACGAGAGAGGAAACGCTCCAGCCTGAACCGCCGCTCACGCCCGGAGGAGCGCAGGTACACCGCGCCCCCGAGCTCTGCCGCCACCGTGGGCTCGCCGTGCACGGCGCCGAGGAGGCGAGCCACCCGATCCGCCACCGGCCGCGCGGCGGGCTCGGAGGGGTGGACCTCCACGTGAACCCCTCGCCTGGCGTGAGCGACGAGGATCTCCACCAGCGCGCGCGAGGAGAGCACGCGGACGCTGGGCCTGCGCCCGCCGGAATGGCGGACCAGGATCCCCCCCGGGAAGGCGATGCGCCGCTCCGGTCCGGAGTTGAGCGGGTCGTGCGGCTTGCCCCGCACCTCGCTCGGCTCCACCAGCGCCAGGGTGTACTCGCCCTCCGGACGGCTCATCAGCTGCTCGGCCAGCGCGCGCCACCGCCGGGAGATCTGCCGGTCGGAGAGCACCGGCCCGAGCAGGGTCAGCGCTCGCCCGTGGGCGTGGGCCTCGCTCAGCCCGCGCCCGACGGTGACTCCATCGGGGAGGCGCACCTCGTACACCCGACCGGCATGAACGCCCGTGAGGTCCGAGAACTGGAGGTCCTTCACTGCCCGGGCCAGGGCGGGCTTGAGGATCAGCGGAACGCCTCCGGCGATGATCTCCCGATGCACCCGCATCGCCAGCGCGTCCCTCCACGGACGCGGGGCGCGGTGCAGCCCGCGCGCGGCGAGCATGGCCAGCTCGCGGCCCACCAGGATGATCTCCCCCGGGTTCCTCGGCCGCGCCGACCCCGTGAGGACCCCGAGGAGGTTCCGGGCCAGCCGCTCCCGTCCGGTGACGCGCCCCGCCCAGGCGAAGGAGAAGCTCACCGGGTCCCGGGCCTTCTCCGGGGCGAGCGCCTCGGGGCCCTGCATCAGGGACGACAGCGAGACCTCACCCGCTCCTCCGTACCCGAGTGCCAGGGCGGCGAAGGAGGCCGGCTCCGGAGCGGCGAGCGTCACCTCGGCCATGACGTCGTCCGTCCACCCCGGGGGCGGGCTCTCCGAGACCGCGGGCCACGTCCCGGCGGCCAGCGCGCCGTAGGCGAGCACCGAGGGAGCGACCCGGGACCAGACCGGGGCGGTGGTGCGGACGCGCTCGACCGACAGGCGAAGGCGGGAGGACTCGAGCAGCGTGCCCACCACCTCCATGCGTTGCGCCAGGATCCGCTCCTGGTCCGGGGCATAGGTGCCGGTGAGGACGAGGAGGCGCGCTCCGCCTCCCTCGGTCGGCAGGACCGCGATGGCGGTCACCAGCGCCCGCCCGGACATGTTCCGGCGCGGAGGAGGAACCCCGAGCGACGCCGTCCACCGGCCCCAGCCGAGCCGCCGCCGCAGCCGCTGCACCCCGGGGGCATCGCCGTGGAGCCCGGGGAACTCGAAGCCGGCGTGGAAGAGCAGCGGCACCAGGCGGATGGCCGAGTAGATTCGCCCGTCGAGCCGGTGGCGAAGCCCGCGGAGCCGCGACCGGAGGATGGCCGAGATGCGGTGGCCAGTCGTGGGCCGTCCGTAGACGAAGGTCAGGTGCTCGTCCCGCCGCGCCTCCTGCGCGCTGCGTGCATCGCTGCGGAGGGCGGCGGCAAACAAGGCGGGGGTCCTACTTGAGCTTGTCCAGCAAGGTGAGCTGGAAACCCTGCGCGGCGGCGGTGATCGAGGCCTCGAGCGCGCGCTGGGCCAGGGCGAGCTTGCTGGCCGACTCCACCGGGTCTGCGTCGGCCAGGTGCGAGACCCGCGTCTGCTCCCGGTCGTGCGCGGAGCGGGTGGCAGCCACCGCGGCGTCGAAGGCGGCCATCGAGCCCCCGAGGCCGGAGCGGGCGGTGGAGATCTGCTCCGTCCCCTGCGCCAGCGTGGTCAGCGTCCCCTGCACCCCGGCGACGTTGTTGGCCTTCAGCGCGGCGGAGAGAGACTGCAGCGCGGCGAGGACGTCGGTTCCGCCGCCCACTCCCTTGATCGCCACGTCGGCCCGCACCGACGCGGCCTCCAGGACGCCCGGGGCGATCTCCACTTGCCGGACCGCGGTGTCGCCGAGGTAGTTGCCCGCGGCGTCGAACGGGTCGGCCCCGTCCTTGTTGCCGCCGAACAGGTAGCGCCCGCCAAACTTGGTGTTCAGCTGGGCGATGACCTGGGGGATGAGCGCGTCCACCTCGGCCGCCGCCGCCGAGCGGTCCGCGGCGCCGTAGGAGCCGTTGGACAGCTGCACCGCCAGCTCGCGCGCCCGGGCGACCAGGTTCTGCACCTCGCCGAGCGCGCCGTCCGCTGCCTGCAGCTCGTCCGAGGCCTTGCCTGCCGCCTGGCCGATGGCGGTGTACCGGTCCGCCGCCAGATTGGCCGAGGTGAGCTGTCCAGCGGCCCCGGGGTCGTCCCAGGGGTGCTGGACCCGCAACCCCGAGCTGTTCTCCTCCACCGCGGCGTCGAGCGCGCTGCGCGCCCGGGCCGTTCCGGCATTGGCTCGGTCGAAGATCATGCTGTCGGTCACGCGCATCGGTCAGCCTCAGCTCTTCAGGGCCAGGAGCGTCTGGAGCATCTGGTCGGTGGTGGTGATGACCTTGCTCAGCGCCTCGAAGCCGCGCTGGGCCTTGGTGAGCTCCACCAGTTCCTCGTCGACCGAGACCCCGGAGGTCGACTCGCGGAGGGTCTGGAGGTTCTGGAGCACACCGCCGTCGTGGTCACTGTAGGCCTGCGCCGCGCCGCTCGCGCTTCCGTACTGGGACACCAGCGAGGCCAGGGTGGACTCGGCGGTCAGTCCGCCGGACAGCGTCTGGGTCTCGGTGGCCACCAGGGCGTTGAGCGCCGTCGCGTCGCCCGGCACGCCGGCGGCGGTGGAGGCCGCGGCGAGGAGGCTGGGGTTGGCGGCCACGCTGGCGTTCACCGAGATCGTGGCGGCAGCGCCGCTGGAGGTCGCCCCGAGGGTGAAGAGATCGCGCCCGGTCGAGCCGTCGAGGGCGAAGCCGCCCTGGTGCACGGCGTTCAGCGCCGAGCCGAGGTCGAAGGCGAGCTGGTCCAGCTGGGTCTGGGCGGTCTTCAGCGCGCCATCGCGTCCGGCGATGAGGCCGCCGAGCTTGCCGCCCGGCTGGGAAGTGAGCGTCACCGGGCCCGAGCCGTCGGTCCGGGTGAGCTGGAGCGCGACCAGGCCGCCGTTGGTCGGGTCGGGCAGCGCGGAGAGCGTGCCTGCGCTCTCTGCGAACACCAGGAACTCGCCCCCGGGGAGCTGGGCGTTGGCGTTCCCTTCCTGGTCGGTGACGATGGTGGCCCCGGTGAGCGACACCAGGGCGTCCTGGGCCTTCTGCCTCGCGTCGAGCAGGTCGTTCGGCTCGCCGCCGGCGGCGCGAGCGGTGCGCACCCGGGCGTTCAGATCCGCCAGCTGGGCAGCCAGAGTGTTGGCGTTGGGGAGCTCGCTCTGGAGGCTCGAGTCTGCTCCGGCCCGGGCGGAGCTCAGGTCCGCCGAGGTGGCGTTGAAGGTCCGGGCCAGCTGCTGCGAGGAGGACACCACCGCCTGCCGGAGGCTCGGGTCCGAGGGGTTCTGCGCCAGCGCCCGGAGGCTCGAGTAGAAGGAGGAGAGGGCCGGGGTGAGGCCGCTGGTGTTCGCCGGATCGAGCGTGGCGATGGAGGTGAGCACGCTCGCCTCGGCGGAGGACGAGGCCGCGCCGGCCAGGGCCGCCGGAAGCTGCGCCTCGAGGAAGCGGTCCCGGACCTGGGTCACGCTGCCCAGGGTGACGCCCCGGCCGATGTAGGTGCCCATCACCCGCTCGGCGGGGAGGACCGCCTCGAGGTTGGCTCGCTGGCGCGAGTAGCCCGGGGTGTTGGCGTTGGCCAGGTTCTGGCTGGCGGTGGCCGCCGCGGCGCGCGCCGCGCCCAACCCGGAGGCGCCCAGGGACAGAAGGGAGAGGAGATCGGGCATGGCGCTATGCCCGGGTGGCGAGACTGGAGAGCCGAGACGCCGGCCGCGTGCCGCTCCGGTCGTACCCGGCCGTCTGCGGAGTCACCGCGTCGAGGTAGCCGCCGACGACTCGCATCGCCCGCAGGGCGAGCTTGCGGTTCAGCGCGTCGAGGTCGTTGAGGGACTCGGCCAGGGCGCGGACCTCCCCCAGGGCGTCCTCGAAGGCGGGCGCCTGCAGCGGCGCCAGCCGCCGCAGCGCCTCGAGGCTCAGCTCGGTCAGCCCTGCGCGGTTGGCCAGGGCGCGGAGCCCCTCGGCCACCGCCAGCTCGGCCTCGGCGAGCTGGGCGTTGAATCGCGCGCGCCCGCTGGCCCGCTCCAGGAGCGCGGTCCCGTCCAGGCCACGGAGAAGTCGTCGCTCGTCCCGCGCCCGCTCGACCTCGTCGGCCAGGAGCAGCCGGAGTCGTCGCAGGGCGTCGAGCGCGGTGGCGATGGACATGGTGTCACTTCCTCCTCGGGGCCGATGGCTCAGTGCTGGAGCATCGCCATCAGCTGGGCCGTCAGTTCAGCGTCGTTCAGGATCTGTTGCGCGATGGCGCCGGCATCGGGGCGGTAGCTCCCCTGACGGATGGCGTCCTTCAGCTGGCTCACGCGCACCACGCGGTCCCGCGCCGCGGCCGCCCGGGTCTCGGCCACGGTGCTGGAGACGACGCTCGCCTCGGCGGCGCGCCGTGCGGGGCTGCCCGCATCGGTGGCTCCGGCGCGATCGGCGGCCACGCGGCCGGATGCCTCGGGTGCGACGATGTCCTTCGAATCGACCTTCATGACGTGCTCCCAGACGGGGCTCCTGTACTCCGTCCACCGATGGAGTCGGCACGTCCTGCGTAGGCCTTAAGGAGCGTCGTGGGGTTCACCGCGACACCCGCGCGCCTCAACTCGAAGTGAAGATGGTCGCCGGTGGCACGTCCGGTGTGGCCCACCTTCGCAATGGGCTGCCCGGGCTGCACTTTTTCTCCGGCCCGCACCAGCAGCTCGGAGGCGTGACCGTAGACCGTCGTGACCCCACCCCCGTGGTCGATCTCGACCGCGAGTCCGTAGCCACCCCGCTCGCCGGCTTCCTTGACCACACCCGCCGCCGCGGCACGCACCTCGGTGCCGGCCGGTGCGGCGAGATCCACGCCCGCGTGGTGGGCAAGGTGACCGTCCAGAGGGTCGATCCGGGCCCCGAATCCGCTGCTGAGGGTCGAGGCGGCGCCGAGCACTCGCCCCCCAGCCGCCGGCGCCCCACCCGCCTGCGTCGCCGCCGACGACCCGGGCGCGGGCGACTCGGCGGCCTCGCCTCCCATCGCCTGCTCCAGGGTGCGAGCCAGGCCGATGCCGCCGGCCCGGCTCACCGCGTCCGCGAGTGCGTCGACGAAGAGGTCGGTGTGGAGCGAGGCCCCCGGCGCACTGCTCGACCTGAAGGCCCCGCTGGCGCTCAGCATCTGCCGGAGCACCAGCGCCTCGAGCTGCCGCGCCGCGTCGGCCTTGCGGTCGCCGGTCGGAGGTACGCCGGGGGGAGCGAGGAGCGACATCAGAGCACCTCGAGGTCCGCGTCGAACGCTCCGGCCGCCTTCATGGCCTGGAGGATGGCGATGAGATCGCGCGGGGTGGCCCCGAGCAGGTTGAGCGCCTTGGCCAGGTCCTCCACGCTCGCCGTGCCGGGCAGGGCCACGGCCTTGCGCGAGTCCTCCTCGGCACCCACGGTGGCGAAGGGCGAGGCGACCGTCCTCCCCACGCGGGCGAAGGGCGCGGGCTGCGAGACGACCGTCTCGGTGGTGACGCTCACCCGGAGTCCCCCGTGGGCCACGGCCACCGGGCGCAGCCGCACGCCTTCACCGGCGACGACCGTGCCGGTGCGCTCGCTCACCGCGATGCGGGCCCGGCGGTCAGCGTCCACCTCCACCAGCTCGATCCTGGAGAGGAGGCCGACCTTGTCGTCCTTGAAGGCCTCGGGGATCTTCACCTCGATGGAGACCGGGTCGAGCGCGCGCGCGGTGCCCTTCCCCAGCGCGGTGTCGAGCGCGATGGCCACCCGGGAGGCGGTGGTGAAGTCCGGAGCCTTCAGGGAGAGCAGCAACGGCCCGTTGCCCAGGTCGGGCACCACCGCCTTCTCCACCACTGCAGCCCGGGGAACCCGCCCGGAGTTGGGCTGGTTCTTCGCGGTGAAGGAGCCAGCGGCGGAGACCTCGTATCCGCCGGTCTGCACCGGGCCCTGGGCCACGGCGTAGACGGCGCCGTCCGGCGCGGTGAGCGGAGTGAGGAGCAGGGTTCCCCCGGCGAGCGAGCGCGCGTTTCCGAGCGAGCTGACCACCACGTCCAGCCGGCTGCCGGCCCGGGCGAAGGTGGGAAGGCGCGCGGTGACCATCACCGCGGCCACGTTGCGGGCCCGGACCTCGCGAGGGTCCACCCGGATGCCGAGGCGGCCGAGCATCCCGCTCAGCGACTGCTGGGTGAAGAGGATGCGCTCGGTGTCGCCGGTGCCGTTGAGCCCGACCACCAGGCCATAGCCGAGGAGGTCGTTGTCCCGAACCCCGGCCACCTCGGCCAGCTCCTTGAGGCGCACCGGGGTGGCCCGGGCGCCGGAGGCGGCGAGAAGAAGCAGGAGGACACAGAGGCGGGGCACCGGGTGACTCCTCATCAGAAGGGCCAGAGGGTGTTGAAGAGCTTGGAGAGCCAGCCCTGGCGCTGGTTCTCGCTCAGCACGCCCTGGCCGGTGAACTCGATCTCCGCGTCGGCGATCATCGCGCTCTTCACGCTGTTCTGCTGGTCGATGTCGATGGGGCGCACCACGCCCGAGATGTAGAAGTGGTGCTCCTCGCTGTTGACCAGGATGACCCGGTGGCCCTCGATGAAGAGGTTGCCGTTGGGCAGAACCTTCCGGACCAGCGCGGGCACGGTGGCGGTGAGCCGCTCCGTCCGGCCGGTGGAGCCGTCGCCGTTGAAGTTGTTCTTCAGCCCGCCGGAGATGTTGAGCTCCTTCTGGCTGGCCACGTTGTTGAGGAACGCGGCGACTTTTGCCTCCACGTCGCTCTGGTGGGTGAGGTCGGTGTCGGCGCTGCGCTTGGCGTCGGCCACCTCCTCCACCTTCACCACCACCAGGTCGCTCTCATGGAGCGCCCGGGCGTCGGTGAAGAGCATCGAGGCCGGCGTCCCGTCGCGCCACAGGCTCCCCGAGGTGGCCTGGGCGTCGGGCCGCTGCTCCGGCGCGGGCGGGTCGTAGTCGCGGTGTCGCGGCACGTAGGTGCCGAGCTTCGGCGTGGTGCATCCGGCGACGAGCGCGACGAGAAGGGAGAGGACGCCCGAGCGCATCAGCGGACCTCCACCAGCAGACGTCCGTCGGTCCAGCTGCCCTCGACCCGGGTGCCGGAGGGCAGGAGCGCGCAGGCGCGTCCCCGGCTGCAGGGGACGGCGCGGCCCGACTGCTGGAGGACGAGCCCGCGGGCGTTCACCACCACCTCCACCTCGGCGCCGGGCGCAGGGCCGGCGGGGGCGAGGTGCTCCGCCTCGAGCACCGTGCCGCCGGCGAGAGGACGCGCCACTGTCGTCTCGGCGGAGAGCGTCGCGACCGGCAGGTGTCCGGGGCGCACCTCGCGCTCCTCGAGCCGGGCGGCGCCGGCGAGTGGCTCCCCGGTGCGGACGGGTCGGGTCAGCACCCAGGCCGGCGCGGTGACCCGCACCGCGGCGAAGACCGCCGAGGCACAGCCGGCGCCGGAGGCCATCCGCCCGGTGAGCCGCACCGTGGCCCTGCCCGAGCCGCGCACCATGCCCAGGGCCTCGGCCGACTCGACCGCGCACCCGTCGTCGCCCGGCGCCTGGATGGACAGCACCTCGAGCCGGGCCCCGGGGACGGCGAGCGCGCGCTCGAGCGCGGCCCGGACCATGGGACCCGGGGGGGCGGCGGCGAGCATTGCGGTGGCGAGCGCAGCGAGCACGGGCGTCACCGCAGCGAGGTCAGCCGCTGAAGCATCTGGTCCGCGGTCTGGATGACCTTCGAGTTGAGCTCGTAGGCGCGCTGGGTGGAGATCATGTCGATCATCTCCTCCACCGCCTTGACGTTGGCCCCTTCGAGGAAGCCCTGGGCGAACGTGCCCGCGCGGTCCTCGCCGGGGCGGACCCGGATCTCCGCGCCGCTGGCCTCGGTGGCCTCGAAGAGGTTGCCGCCGATGGCCTTGAGCCCGCCGGGGTTGGTGAAGGTGGCCAGCTCGAGCCGGCCGACCTCCTGGAGGTCCTCCTTGCCCGGGAGCTTCACCTGCACCGTTCCGTCCGGCTTGATGGTCACCTCGGTGGTGTCCTGGGGGAAGGTGATGGCCGGGTCCACCAGCTCGCCCTGCTGGGTGACCAGGCGGCGGTCCGAGTCGACGCGGAGGTTCCCGGCGCGGGTGTAGGCCAGCTCGCCGCTGGGCCGCTGGATGCGGAGGAAGCCGTCGCCCTGGATCGCCAGGTCCATGGGGTTCCCGGTGTTGATCATGTCGCCCTGGCTGAGGTTCCGCGTGGTACTCCCGGTGCGAACGCCGAGGCCGACCTGGAGCGGCGAGGGCGGGGTGCCGCCGCGCGGGTCCGGCTGCCCGGTTCCCCGGATGGTGTCCGAGAGCAGGTCCTCGAACTCGGCACGGGTCCTCTTGAAGCCGGTGGTGCTGGCGTTGGCCAGGTTGTTGGAGATGGTGTCCATCTTGAGCTGCTGGGCTTCCATCCCCGTGGCGGCGGTGTAGAGCGAGCGAAGCATGGGTCAGCGCACCTTTCCGAGGTCGGTCGTCCGGTCGTCCATGGTCTTGTAGGTCTGCAGGGCCTGCATCGCGGCGTCGAAGTGCCGCTGGGCGGAGATCATCTGCACCGTCGACTCGAGCGGTGCGGCGTTCCCCAGCTCGATCTCTCCGGTTCGCACCCGGGGCTCGACGGCCACCGCGCGGCCGTTCTCGTTGGGCGCGAGCAGCGAGGTGCCGAGCCGGTCCACCGCGCCCTCCAGCCGGAACACGCCCAGCCGGTCCATCGGCTGGCCGGAGGCGAGCACCATGCCGTCGGGCCCGATGCTCACCTTCGAGCCCGGGGGCACGACGAAGGGCTTGCCGGTCAGAGAGAGCACCGGCGCTCCAGCGGCGGTGAGGACGCCGCTGGCATCCAGCGCCAGCCGGCCGTTGCGGGTGAAGGCCACGCCGCTCCCGGTCTGGACCGCGAGGTAGCCGCCGTCCTCGGGGAGCACGTCGAGCGCGTTGCCGGTGGTGGTGGTGGGACCGGGGCGGAGGTCGATGCCGGTGGCGATGGCCGCCACGTACTGCTCCCCGGCGGCGCCGGCCGGAGCGAGGAAGGACTGGAAGGCGGGGCGCGCTGCCTTGAACCCCGGTGTCTCGGCGTTGGCAAGGTTGTCGGCGATGGAGTCGAGCTGCGCCGACCGCGCCGTCGCTCCTGCCATCGCCAGGTACAGTCCGTCAGCCATCGCGCACCGCCTCGTGGTGAGTCACCGGGAGAGCAAGGACGGGGCCAGCGCGAAACCCTGGACGATGCGCGGGGCGGAAAGGTGCGCCCGGCAGCAGTTGCCGGGCAGAATCTGCCCAGCGGGGCCGGAGGTGCGTGGCATGGCGTCGGCAGGACGGCTGGACGTGCTCATCGCGATCCGCGAGCGCGAGGAGCTCGCGGCGCGGGTGGAGCTCGCCCAGGCGGAGGGCCTGCTGACCAGGGCGCGCGACCGGGTGCTCGAGCTGCGCCGGCAGGCGGCGGAGGCGGCGCCCCTGGACGCGAGCGCCGGCGCCTGGGAGCTGCTCGATCGTGCCCGGGCCAGCGCCCAGGCCCGGGTGGCGCAGGCGGAGCAGGAGCAGCGCCGTGCCGAGGAGCGGGTCCGGAAGGCCCAGGAGGCGGAGGCGCGGGCACACCGGCGCGCGGACATGGTGCGCCGGGTCGTCCAGCGCCGGCGCGAGGAGGCCCGCGCCGCGGAGGAGAAGCGCGAGGCGCGCGCGCTCGACGACCTCGCTGCCGCGCGCCGCGGTCGAACGGGCGACTGAGGAGGGAGTTGCCACGTCCTGGCCCGGGCCAGCGGCTCGAGCCCGCGCGGTGCCAGACACCTCGTCCGGCGATGACGCGGCCGTCCCGGTGCGCGCGCGCCTCACAGGCCCTCCCGTTCGTCGGAGAGCCGCTGCCGGAGCTGCTGCAGCGCCTGGCCGTGGAGCTGGCACACCCGCGGTTCGCTCACCTCCAGCACCTCGGCCACCTCACGGTAGGTGAGCCCCTCGACGTAGTGGAGCGAGAGCAGCAGCTGGAGCCGCTCGGAAAGCTGGCCGATGGCCCGGGAGAGCAGCCCCCGCAGCTGGGTCCGGTGCAGAGCCGCGTCCGGACCGTCCGTCGTCTCGCCGACGAGCTCCTCGTCCAGTGGAAGCAGCGGCTCGGCGAGCAGCTCCAGCACGTGCAGCTCGGGCGTGGAGAGGTCCAGGCTGCTGGCCAGCTCCTCCGCGGTGGCCTCCCGCCCCAGCTCCTGGGCGAGCGCTCGGCGGGCCTTCCGGGCCGACTCCACCTGGGCGCGCAGACGCCGGGGGAGGTGGTCCATCTTCCGCACCTCGTCCAGCATCGCCCCGCGGATCCGGTGCTCGGCGAAGTCCTCGAACCGGACGTCGCGCGCGGCATCGAAGCGCTGCGCCGCGTCCAGCAGCCCCATCGCGCCCGCAGA
Organism: Myxococcaceae bacterium; assembly: GCA_035519675.1. Taxonomy (GTDB): domain Bacteria; phylum Myxococcota; class Myxococcia; order Myxococcales; family Myxococcaceae; genus RPRB01. The sequence goes on along the minus strand of DATIWB010000140.1, from coordinate 72,987 downwards.
CCAGAGGTCGTCCGCCAGCTCCGGCCGGCCCAGCCGTGCGGCCACGCGCCGCGCCACGCGGTCCACCAGCCCTGCGTGCCGGGCGAGGAGCTCGGCGTCGCTGGCGGGTCCACGGGCGTACTGGGCGTGGGCGCGATGCACGTCAGGCGGACCTCCTCCCCTCGCTCGACTCGCGCAGGAGCCGGTTCCAGAGAAACTTCAGGCCGCCGTCCACTCCCTCGGGCGGCGGGGCGCCGAGCAGTGCATCGGTGAGATGCTCCAGCGCGCGCGAAGCCGGGGACCGCGGGAAGAGCTCCACCACCGGGCGGCGGGCCATGAGCGCCCGCCCCAGGTTCTCGTCCCGAGGGACGTGGCCGAGGAAAGTGACCTGTGCCTCGAGGAACCGGCCGCTGACCGCGGTGAGCCGCTGGAAGACGTCATGGGCCAGCGCCTCGCTGGCCACCGAGTTCACCAGCACCCGGAAGTGCCGGACGCCCGCTTCCTGGCTGAGGACCTTGAGCGCGGCGTAGGCGTCGGTGAGGGAGGTCGGCTCGGGGCTGACCACCAGCACCACCTCCTGGGCCGCTCCGGCGAAGAAGAGCACGTTGTCCCCGATGCCCGCCCCGGTGTCGATGATGATCAGGTCGAACGCTTCCTCCAGCGCGTCGAGCGCGTTCACCAGGCTCATCCGCTGGTCGGGCTCGAGGCGGGAGAGGGACTGGATGCCCGAGCCGGCCGGCAGCACCCTCACCCCGCGCGGCCCCTGGGCGAGCACCTGCTCCAGTTGCAGGTCCTCGGTGAGCAGGTGCCCGATGTGGAACTTCGGCGCGAGCCCGAGGACGATCTCCACGTTGGCCAGCCCGAGGTCGGCGTCGATGACCAGCACCCGCCGCTGGCGCGACGCGGCCAGCACCGCCAGGTTCGCGGCGACGTTGGTCTTCCCCACCCCGCCCTTCCCCGAGGTGACCGCCACCACCCGGAGCCGGCGCGTTCCCACCGGAGGGATGAGCGCCCGGCGCAGCCCGGAAGCCTGATCCTGCGGGACCGGGGGACTCATGCCCGCCCCGCGTGTCCGAGCATCCGCTCGAGCAGCTCGGCGCCGGTGACGGTGTGGAGGTCCTCGGGCACGCGCTGGCCGTCGGTGATGCAGCTCACCGGCCGGGCGATGGGCACCAGCGCGGAGATGACGCCCGCCGGGCCCGCGGCCTCGTCGAGCCGGGTGAGGATGACCCGCGAGGGGGCGATGCGCTTGAACTTCTCGGCGATCGCCGACGATTCCTGGTAGCCCACGGCCGCGCTGAGCACCAGGTGCAGCTCGACGTCGGGGATGGCCCGGACCAGCTCGGCCTGGGACAGGTTCTCGGAGAGCGCGGAGCGGCCGGCGGTGTCCACCAGCACCAACTCGGCATCGCCGGTGCGGGCCACCGCCATCTGCAGCTCGGCGGCGCTCCGGGCCACCTGGGTCTGCAGGCGCATGATGTGCCCGTAGCGCGCCAGCTGCTCGGCCGCGCCGATCCGGTAGGTGTCGACGGTGATCAGCGCCACGCTGGACCGCCGCTCCATCAGCGCCCGGGCGGCGATCTTGGCCAGGGTGGTGGTCTTGCCGACGCCGGTCGGGCCGACCAGGGCGACGATGCGGCGGCCCGGCTGGAGCCAGGGCGCCCGGGTGGCCACCACCCGCTCGGCGAGCTGGTTCCGGACGCTGGCCACCAGCTCGGCGCGGCTGGCCTCCGGCGCGTCGGCGACCGCGGCCTTGATCAGATTCTCCGCCAGCCTGGGGTGCATGCCCCGGAGCACCAGCCCGCCGTGGAGCTGCGCGGCGGCGGGAGGGAGCCGCAGCTCGGCGCCGGCCCGCGCCTGCTCCGTCACCAGGCGCAGCGCGGCCTGCGTCTCCTTCAGCGACGTCCGGAGCGTCTCCAGCTCCGACTGGAGCGACTCGGGGACGCCCGAGCCCATCGGGGCGCGGGAGGCAGTCGCGCCGCCCGCGGCTGGCCCGGACCGGGCCTCGGGCTCGAGCGCGGCGGTGACCTCGATCTCCGGCGAGCGGAACAGCCCGCCCTCGACCTCCCGGGTGGAGAGAATGACGGCGTCGGGGCCGAGCGCGGCCTTCACCGCAGCGAGGGCCGAGCGAGAGTCACGGGCGCGAAAGGTTCTGGCGGTGGCGTACATGCGTCGTCTCTTCGGGCGGCGGTGGTCTTCAGGCGGCGAGCGAGGTCATCTGCAGCGCGCCGGCGGGTTGGACGGTGGTCCCCGGGAGCAGCTCGCGGGCGGTCACCACCCACAGGTCGGGGACGAAGCGAGACAGAAGGTCGAACAGCGGCCGGCGGAGGTCCGGGGGGGCGAGCACCACTGCCGGCTGGCCCTGGGCGGTGAGGGAGCTGGCCCGGGCCTCGAGGGAGGCGATGAGCCGGCGCGCACTCTCGGCGTCCGGAGCCAGCGCGGCCTCTCCGTCGCTCGAGGCGAGCGACTGACGCAGCAGGTCCTCGGTGGGGCGGTCGAGCGTGAGCGCGCGCACCACGCCCTCGGAGGCGCTGATCCGCGCGGTGATGTGGCGGGCGAGCCTCCGCCGGGCCTGCTCGACCAGGTAGGCGGTGTCCTTGCTCCTCGGTGCGGCGTCGGCCACCGCCTCGAGGATGGTCCGCAGGTCGCGGACCGAGAGTCCCTCGCGGAGGAGCCCGCGGAGCACGCGCACCAGCTCGCCCAGGGTGACGGTCCCGGGCACCGCGTCCTCCACCAGCTTCGGGGCGTCCTTGGCGCAGGTGGCGAGCAGCTCCTGGGTCTCCTGGCGGCCGACCAGCTCGTGGGCGTTGCGGCGCAGCACCTCGCCGAGGTGGGTGGTGAGCACGGAGGCCGGGTCCACCAGGGTGAGCCCCGCGGACTCGGCCCGGTCGCGCATGGGGGGGAGGATCCACACCGCCGGCAACCCGAAGGCCGGCTCCCGCGCCGAGATGCCCTCGACGCGGGGGGCCGCGCCGCTGGGCTCGAGCGCCATCAACCGGTCCACGTGGGCCGTGCCCCGGGCGACCTCGTTGCCCCGGAGGAGGATGCGGTAGGTGCTCCCGTCCAGCCGGAGGTTGTCCCGGAGGTGGACCGAGGGGATGACGATGCCCAGGTCCGTCGCCAGCTGGCGCCGCAGCGCGGTCACCCGGCCGGGCAGCTCGCCCCCGCGGGCCACGTCGATCAGCGGAAGGAGCCCCACGCCCACCTCCAGCTCCAGCGCCTCCATCGACAGCAGATCCTGGATCCGCTCCGGCGCCTTCTGTTCGGCCCGGATGGCCGGCGGTGTCGCCAGCGCAGAACGGCGGGCCCGGCGGGCGAGCACCATCGCCCCGGCGGCCAGCGCGCCGAAGGCCACCATCGGCATGCCGGGGATGAGGGCCAGGATGCCCAGCACCGCGGCCGCGCCGGTCAGCACCCGGGGCCGGCCGAAGACCTGCGCTCCCACCTGCGAGCCGAGGTCCGCCCCGGCGGCCCGGGTGACGACGATGCCCGCCGCGGTGGACACCAGCAGGGCCGGCATCTGGGAGACGAGCCCGTCCCCGACGGTGAGCAGGGTGTAGGTCTCGACCGCCGCCCCGAGCGAGAGCCGGTCCCGCAGCAGCCCGGCGAGGAGCCCGCCGACGATGTTGATGCCGGTGATGAACAGGCCGGCCACCGCGTCCCCGCGGACGAACTTGCTCGCCCCGTCCATGGCGCCGAAGAACTCGGCCTCCCGCTCCAGTCCGGAGCGGCGGGCGCGGGCCTCGCGGTCGTCGATGATGCCCGCCGCCAGGTCGGCGTCGATGGACATCTGCTTGCCGGGCAAGGCGTCGAGGGTGAAGCGGGCTGCGACCTCCGACACCCGGCCCGAGCCCTTGGTGATGACCGCGAAGTTCACCACCAGCAGGATGAGGAAGATGACCGCGCCCACCACCAGGCTGCCGCCCACCGCGAAGCGGCCGAAGGTCTCGATGACGTGCCCCGCGGCGCCCGGGCCCTCTCCGCCCCGCAGGAGGACGAGCCGGGTGGTGGCCACGTTCAGCGCCAGGCGGAAGAGCGTGGTGATGAGGAGCAACGAGGGGAAGACGGAGAAGTCGAGCGGCCGGGTGAGTCCGAGCGCCACCAGGAGCATCAGCACCGACAGGCCGATGTTGAAGGCCAGCAGCACGTCCAGCATCAGCGCCGGCAGCGGCACGATGAGGACGGCCAGCACGCCCAGCACCGCCAGGGCGAGCAGAGCCTCGGCGGTTCCGGGCTTCACCGCTCCAGGGTCAGCGCTCAACGGCGCTCACCCCGGGCCTCACCGCCCAGCAGCGCGGTGCGACCGGTGATCCGGTAGACCCAGGCCAGCACCGCAGCCACGGCGCGGTAGGTCTCGGCCGGGATGGTGCCCCCCACCTTCACCCGCTTGTAGAGCAGCCGTGCCAGGGGCACGTCCTCGACGATGGGAACGCCGCTGGCGCGGGCGAGGTCTCGCATGGTCGCGGCCAGCGCTCCCTTTCCCTTGGCCGTCACCCGGGGGGCGCTGCCCTCGTCCTTGCGGTAGCGGATGGCGACGGCCACGTGCACCGGGTTGACCACCAGCGCGTCCGCGCGGGGCACCTCGCGCTGGGCGCGGCCCTTGGCCAGCTCGCGGTGGCGGCGTCGACGCCGGGCGCGGACGAGCGGATCGCCCTCGTCCTCCTTGCGCTCGCGCCTCACCTCGTCCCGGGTCATCTTCAGGCCCTCGAAGAACCGGAACCGGGTCACTGCAACGTCCAGGCCCGCCACCGCGGCCATGGCCAGGAGCACCCGGCCGGCCGCCCCGCCCAGCGCGCCGAAGAGCGACACCAGCTGGCGGGACGGGTCCGCGGTCAGCAGCTGGGGGAGCGTCAGAAACGCGTCGCGGAGCGCCAGGGCTGCGGCGCCGCCCACCGCCACCGCCTTGACGGCGGCCAGCGCCAGGTCGAGGAGGAACGCACGGCCGAAGAGCCGGCGGAGCCGTTCGCCCTTGGCCAGGCGGGTGAAGTCCGGAAGTGCGAGCTGTGGCCACAGCCCTCCCCGCGTCTGGGCCACGGTGGCGGCGACGGCCGCGGCGGCCGCGGCGGCCACCACCAGCACCGTCTGCCCGGTCGCCCGGCCCAGGTCGACGACCAGGCTCCGGAACTCGGGCCGCCCCACGCCGGCCGCCGAGGCGCGCACCAGCGAGGTCAGGAGGTCCCGGAAGGCAGCCCCGCTGGCCACGGTGACGACGGCCGCGGCGCCGAGCGAGGCCACCAGGACCGCGTCCCGTCCGAGCGGGACGCGGCCTTCGTTGAAGGCGCGCTCGCGCTGCCGTTCGCTGGCGGCCTCCGTCCTCTGGTCGCGATCGGCAGCCACCCGTCCTCCCTCACCGCCCGAGCGCCGCGGTGGCCATCTGCGCGGCGAGGAGCGAGGCGGCCGGGGCCACCGCGAAGAGGGCCGCGCCACCGGCCAGGAGCGAGGCGGCGAAGCCCAGGCTTCCCATGTTCAGCTGGGGGGTGAGCCGCGAGAGGACGCCGAGGACCGCGTGGCCGAAGACGGCGGCGCCGAGCATCGGGAAGGCCAGCCGCACCGCGAGCGCCGTCCCCAGCAGCCCCTGGGTGAGGACGCCGTGGAGCAGGTGCTCCCAGGACAGCGGAGCGCCCGGCGGCTGCGCCACCACGGACCGGGCGAGCCACAGCACCGCCTCGCGGTGGAAGCCGAGCGCCACGCAGCTGGCGAGCGCCAGCATCGCCAGGAGCTCGCCGATGGCGGTGGACTCGGCGCCGCTCGTCGGATCGAGCACCGCGCCGTAGCCGAGACCCATGCTGAGCGCAGCCGCTTGCCCGGCGCCCAGCGCCGCCTCGAGCACCAGGCGGGCGCCGAGCCCGGCGCTCAGCCCGAGCACCGTCTCGCCCACCGCCGCCGCGAGCAGCGCCCCGAGCGTGGCCGGGACCCCCGGCGTCGGTGAGCCTGCTCCGGACCACACGGCGAACCCCAGCACCAGTCCCAGGGCGAGCCGCGCACGGACCGGCACCGCGCGGGCGGAGAAGACCGGCGCCGCGGCGACCAGGGCCGAGCTGCGGAGCACCACCAGGAACAGTCCGTAGGCGAGCGGGAGCGGCGCGGTCATGGCCTCAGAAGCGCCCGGACATCCGCTGGATGGAGTGGGCGAGGAAGCCGGCCATCCGCTCCGCCATCCACGCTCCGAGCATCCAGGCCACGGCGACGGTGACCCCGAGCCGCGGGAGGAAGCTCACCGCAGGGTCGTTCACCTGGGTCGCCGCCTGGAGGATGCCGACCACCAGTCCCGAGAGGAGCAGGGCCCCGAGGAGCGGCGCTCCCACCGTGGCCAGCGACATCGCGGCCTCGCGCCAGAGCGCGCCGACGGCGGCCGGATCCATCAGAAGCTCCTCGCCAGCGAGGCGACGACCAGGTGCCACCCGTCGGCCAGCAGGAAGATGCCCACCTTCAAGGGCAGCGACACCAGGGTGGGCGGCACCATCATCATCCCCAGGGAGAGGAGGATGGTGGAGACCAGCAGATCCACCAGGACCAGGGGGACGAAGAGGAACAGCCCCATCCGGAAGGCGGTGGTGAGCTCGGAGACCATGAAGGCGGGGATGGCCACCGTGGGTGGCACACCGTCGGCGCGCGAGGGGCGTCCCTGTCCGCCGAGGTCGAAGAACAGCGCCAGGTCCTCGTTGCGAGTCTGCCGGGACATGAACTCGCCCAGCGGCGTCCAGGCCCGCTGGAGCGCGTCGCCCGAGGAGACCCGGTCCTCGAGGTAAGGGCCGAGCGCCTCGGCCTGGATGCGTGAGGCGGTGGGCGCCATCACGAACCCGGTGAGCGCCAGTGACAGGCCGATGATGACCGGGTTGGGCGGCATCTGTGGCGTGCCCAGCGCCTGCCGGAGGAAGGACAGGACGATGACGATGCGGGTGAACGAGGTGAGGCAGGTGAGCGCCGCCGAGGCGAAGGAGAGCGCGGTGAGGAAGAGAAAGACCTTCACCGCGGCCGAGCCGTCGCCGTTCACTGCCAGCTGGAACCCCGGCTCGACCACCCGCGCCACCTGCGCGGCCGCGCTCACGACACCGACCCCGTGAGCCCCAGGGCGAGCTTGCGGCGGAGCTCCTGGTCCTCGGCCGACTCGATGAGGAGATCGCCAAACGGCGCTGGCGGGTGGTTGCGGGCGGAGGGAACGGCCCGGAGCAGCGGCCGCCCGCGGGGCGCCGGGGGGGGCGCTGGCCGGGGGGCCTCCTCGGCGTGAAGCACCGGAGCGGACCTGGTCCCCTCGGGGTGCGCCCGCTCGGCAGCGGGCGCGGGGATCGGGGCGCGCTCCGGCGCGACCGTGCTCAACGCCGACGCCGGAGGGGTCTCGAAGTCGGTCCGGTCGGGGGCCCGGGCCGTGCTGAGCAGGCAGATGCCGGACTCGGAGATGCCCAGAACCAGCGTCTCGGCCCCGACCTGGGCCACCACCAGCGAGCGCTTCGGCCCCAGGCTGGAGGTCTCGAGGACGCGGATCCACCGTGGGCTGCCCTGACGCTTGCGGCCGGCGAGCACTGCGCCCGCTGCCAGGACGAGGAGCGCCCCGGCCGGGAAGAACCAGGCCCATGGACGGCCTGGGGTCGGCGCTGTCGGGGCGCCCGGGCTCGCCACCGGGGGAGGCGGCGGCTGGCTCGGCGCGGCGCTGGAGGCTCGCCCGGTCGAGGTCGAGGGAGACGCCGGAGCGGCGGCGGCGACTGCGGTGGTTTCCACCGGAGACGGCGGAGTGGACTCGCCCTGCCGCTCCCGCTCCCGCTCCCGCTCGCGCCGCGCCTCGGCCCGCCTGGCCGCGGCCGTCGCGCGGGGAGCGTTCGGCGAGCGGGGAGGGGCAGCGGGATGCGCGGCGGGCTCTGGCGCCGATTCGCCCTGGGCGGCGGTCGTCCCCAGGCGGTCGGTGGCGAGCGCGAGCTGGAGCGCGTCGATTCCGGTGGGCCGGGTGGCGGCGAGCAGGGCTCCGAGGACGAGAAGCGCGGCGGACATGGGCGGGACCTCAGCGAAGACGGGCGATGCGCTCCGACGGGCTGACGATCTCGGTGATGCGCACGCCGAACTTGTCGTTGACCACCACCGCCTCGCCCCGCGCCACCAGCCGGTCGTTCACCAGGATGTCCAGCGGCTCCCCGGCGACCTTGTCCAGCTCGATCACCGAGCCGGGGCCCAGCGCCAGCAGGTCCTGGATGGTCATCTTGGTGCGCCCGAGCTCGATGCTCAGGTCGAGTGGGACGTCCAGCAGCAGGTCGAGGCGGCGGGCGGGTCCGGACGTGGCGGCGATGGGGTCCATGGGCGAAGGGTCTCCGGAGGGGTCAGGCCTGGGGGTGAGGGGCCAGGGGGTGAGAGACGACGAGGGCGTGGCTGCCGCCCGAGATGCAGGGCTGGCCGGAGAGCTTGTCGATGCGCTGCACCTGGATGGGCAGCTCGCTCGCCTCGTCGGTGCCCAGCAGCACCACCTCGCCCACGTCGAGCGCGAGGAGCCGCGACAGGGTCAGGGTGGCCCGGCCGAGCACCCCGCGGATCTCGACCGAGACCTGCTCGAGCTCCTTGGCCATGGTGCGCGAGAAGCGCTCGTCGCCCCCGGGGCGCAGACGCGGCGGAGCGCTGAGGCGGGCCTTGGCCGGCTCCACGGCGGTGAAGGGGATGAGGAGCTGCAGGCGCCCGGAGATCGCCCCGGACACCTCGAAGGCGGAGACGATGGTGACCTCGGTGGGGCTGACGATGGACGCCAGCCGCGGGTCGGGCTCGAAGCGCAGGACCTCGGGCTTGAAGGGCACCACCGGCTCCCAGGCCTCGGCCAGGGCGGCGGTGAGAACGCCCAGGAGCCGGCGAAGCACGTTCTGCTCCACCGCAGTCAGCTCGCGGAGGCCGTCCGACGGCTGGATGGGGCGAATCTTCCGGTCCCCCAGGGCGGCCACCAGCAGCGCCTCGGCCAGGGCGGCCTCGAGGACCAGGAGCCCCGAGCCGTGTCCCGGGCCGAGCGCGATCAGGCAGAGGACCGCCGGGGGCGCCAGGAGCGCCGAGGCGTCGGCGAACTTGAGCAGGCTGGCCGGTGCGGTGGCCGCGCGCACCTCCAGCCGGGTGCGACCCGACCAGCCCACACCGAGGCGAGAGGCCACCTGGTCGTTGATCGCGTCCAGGGTGGGCATCTGCCCTCGGATGATGCGGTCCTGGTTGGCCAGGTCCCAGCGCGTGACCGGGCCCTTGGGCGCCGCGGCCTCGGCGGCCACCTGGCCCTGCTGGATGGCGCTCATCAGCGCCTGCACCTCGTCTGGATTCAGCGGTGCGGGCATCGGCTGCTCACTGGACCACGAACTCGGTGACGTAGAGGGCGCGGATGCGCGCCGCGGGGACCACCTCGTTCAGCCGGCGGAGGAGCTCCTTCTTGATCCGCTCCAGCGCCTCGCCCCCGCGCATGTCGTCCACGGTGCGGTCGGAGAGGTAGGAGATCACCGCATCCCGCGTCTGGGGCCCGCGGTTGGCGAGCTCGACCTTCTCTTTCTCGCTCGGGACCTCGAGCTCGAACGCAACACGCACGTAGCGGTCTGCCTCGGGGTTGCGGAGCCGGACGGTGAAGTCGCCCAGGCGCACCGTGGGGCCGCTGCCCACCGCCGACTCGGCGGCCGCGCCATGCGCAGGGGTGGCGGGCTCCGGGGCGTGCGAGCCCGAGCCGCGGAGGAAGAACGCGACCAGCAGCCCCGCCAGCAGGAGGCTGTTCACCCCGAGCAGGATGGGGGTCTTGCTCTTGGGGACGGTCAGGGGGATGTCGTCGACGGCATCGCTCATCGCCCGGTGGGTCAGAGCAAGCCCCGTGCCCTCCGCCCTTCCTCTGGGGAGTCCACCCATCGTCAGTGCGCTGACGCGGGGTGGATGTGCGCCGTCACTCCGCTGGCGTCAACGGGTCACCACGTCGAGGGGATCGCCGGCGACGAACTCCACCGCCAGCTCCACCCGCCGGTTGGTCTCGTCCGCGCCCGGTGCGCCGGCCGGAGCCAGGGGACGCGAGGAGCCGTAGCCCACCGCCGAGAGGAGGTCGGGCTTGAAGGCGTGGGCGTCCGCCAGATAGCTCGTCACCCGGGCCGCCCGTGCCGCCGAGAGGTCCCAGTTGTCGCGGAAGCGGGCGGACTGCAGCTGGGTCTCGTCGGTGTGGCCCTCGATGCGCACCGGTCGCCCAAGCGGCTTCAGCTCGTCGGCGATGGCATCCACCACCGGCAGTGCCTCGGGGCGCAGGGCCGCCTGACCGGCGTCGAAGAAGTGGGTGGCCGCCAGGCGGATGGTGAGGCGGCGCGTGTCGGCCTGCACCTGCACTGCGCTGGCCGGAATGCGGGTGACGAGGATCGGCTTCAGCCGCGCCTCGATGCGCTGGCGGACCGCCTCCACCGCGCGGTGGTCCGGCGTCCCCGGCCGCCCGGTGGAGAGGTTGACCACGCAGCCACCCTCGGAGGGGGGGCCCTCGAAGAGGGGGAGCGCGCCCACCCCCCCGGTGCCCTGGTAGTGGAGCGCCCACTTGATGGCGTTGGAGGCCTGGATCAGCCGCTTGGTGTCCACCCGGCTCACCGAGTACATCACCACGAAGAAGGCGAAGAGCAGGGTGATGAAGTCGGCGTACGAGACCAGCCACCGCTCGTGGTTCTCGTGCTCCTCGTCGTGGTGGCGGCGCTTGCGCGACATCCGGGGCGCCTCAGGCGGCCTTCTTCTCCGCCGGGTGCTCGCCGGCGTAAGAGCGGAGCTTCTCCTCCAGCACGCGTGGGTTGAGCCCCTCCTGGATGGAGAGCACGCCCTCGACGATGAGCGTCTTCCGTTCGCGCTCCAGGGCCAGCTTCCGCTTCAGCTTGGTGGCCATGGGGAGGAAGAAGAGGTTGGCGATGCCCACGCCGTACACCGTGGCCACGAAGGCCACCGCGATGCCGCCCCCGAGCTTGGAGGGGTCGGAGAGGTTCTCCATCACGTGAATCAGCCCCAGCACCGCGCCGAGGATGCCCACCGTGGGGGCGAATCCACCGGCGGACTCGAAGACCTTCGCCCCCACCTGGTTCTCGTCGAACTCGGCGAAGACCGCGGTCTCCAGCGTGTCCCGGGCCACGCTGGCGTCCACCCCGTCCACCACCAGCTGCAGCGCCCGCTGGAGGAACGGGTCGTCGATGCCGGTCAGCTTGCTCTCCAGCGCCAGCACCCCGTCGCGCCGCGCCAGACCGGCCAGCTCGGTGAGCTGGGTCACCAGGGCCGGAAGATCGCTCGGCTTCTCGGTGAAGGCCCGCTTGGCCAGCGCCAGCCCGCGGAGGAAGTCCTTCTTGGGGAAGGCCACCAGCGTCGCCCCGAAGGTCCCACCGAGCACGATGATCGCCGCGGTGAGCTGGAGGATGGAGCCGATGTGGCCGCCCTCCAAGGCCTGGCCGCCGACGATGGCGCCGATGGCGAGGAGGATACCGATGAGGGTGGTCAGGTCCATGGGTGCCTCAGTCCTCCTGGACCAGGCGCAACGGTGGCGCCGGCGGGCCGGCCACCCTGCGGCGGAAGGCCATCCAGCGCGAGATGACCTCGTCCACCGGCTCCTTCACCATGAGGTGGGAGCCGGTGTTCAAGGTGAGGAGCGTGTCGGGCGTGCGCTCCACGGTGAGGATCGCGTCCCCGTTCACGTGAATTTCCCGGCCATCCATTCGGGTGAGCTGGATCATGAGGGGACCGGCGCACCCGGCACCCGTGCTGTCGTCACGGGGCCGGGTCCGCGTTAAGGGCTACCTCTTGATGGCGATCAGCTCGCTCAGCAGCTGATCCGCGGTCTGGAGGGTCTTGGAGTTGGCCTCGAATCCGCGCTGCGCGGCGATCATCCGCACGAACTCCGAGGCCAGGTCGACGTTGGACTGCTCCAGCGCTCCAGCCACCACGCTGGCCCGGCCACCGGTGCCCGGCGCGCCGAAGCTCGGGTCGCCCGAGTCGCTGGTCTGCCGGTAGAGGTTGCCCACCGCGCCCTCCAGCTTGTCCTGGGCGGCGAAGGTCGCCACGCCCACCTGGGCCAGCACCCGGCTGGTGCCGTTGGAGAACGCGCCGGTGACCTTGCCTTCGCTGTCGATGCTGATGCTGGACAGGCTGCCCGAGCCATAGCCGTCCTGGCCGACGAAGCTGGTGGCCGAGGCGCCGGCGAACTGGGTGATGCCGTCCAGACCCGTGCCGCCCGGGGTGGGGGTGCCGAAGTTGAAGGTCAGCGCCTGGGGCTGGGTGGCCCCCACCGGGTTGAAGGTGCCGGCCTGGGTGACGGCGGTGAGCTTGCCGCTGGTGTCGAAGCCGAGCGTGCCGGAGGCGATCTCGCTCGGGGTGCCCGCCACGCCGCCCTGGACCCCGGCGCCGTCGGTGAGCGCGTGCCATTCCCAGGCACCCGCGCCGGTCTTCCGGAAGTAGATCTGGACCTGGTGCTCGGCGCCGAGCGAGTCGTAGATCTTGACCCCGGTCGAGGTGTTCGAGGTCGCCGCGGCGGTGGTCCAGCTGGTCCCGTCCCAGGCCGCCGGGATGGTGGCGTCGGCCTGGAGGTTGGCCTTCAGGGTGATGTTGGCGGTGCCCAGCGGGCTGGAGGCGGCATTGCCCACCAGGAGGTCTCCGCCGGTGGTGCCGAGCACCCCGGTGGCGTCGGCGGTGAAGCCCTGGACGCGCAGCCCGTCGAGGTTGACCAGGTACCCGGTCTTGTCCAGCGTGAACTGGCCGGCCCGGGTGTAGAAGGTGCCGCTCTGCCCGTCGGCGGTTCCCTTCACCGCGAAGAAGCCGTCGCCCTGGAGGGCCAGGTCGGTGGCCAGTCCGGTGTTGGTCAGCGCGCCCTGGGCGATGATCTTCTGCACCGCCTGCAGCTGCGCCCCCAGGCCGATCTGCCCCTGGCTGCCGATCAGCGTCTGCGACAGCGCGGCCTCGAAGGCCGCCCGGCCGCGCTTGAAGCCAATGGTGTTGGCGTTGGCGATGTTGTCGCCGATCACCGACAGATCGAGGCTATTGGTCTCGAGGCCCGTCGCCCCCGAGTACAGCGATCTCATCAGACTCATGGTGTTCTCCGTCTCTCGTTCAGGTGGGTAGGTCAGGTGGTCAGGGCGTGGGCTGGCGGATCTCCGTCACGTCGGCGAGCTTGACCTTGCCGCCGTTGACCAGCAGCTCGGGCACGCCGTCCTCGAAGCTGACGCCGGTCACCCGCCCCGTGCCGCTGGTGCTCGCGGTCACCGCCTTGCCGGAGGCGTCGGCAGCGACCAGCGAGACGGTGTAGGCGCCGGCGGCGAGCGGGTTACCGTTGTCGTCGCGGCCGTCCCAGGGAATGGAGACCGGCCCGGCCGGGGTGGCTCCCTGGCGCAGGGTGCGCACGGTGCGGCCGCTGGAGTCCTTGACCACCGCGGTGACGCTCGAGGCCGCGCCGGCCAGGGTGGCGTTGATGGTGGTGGTCTGGCCGGAGATCAGCTGGACCCCGTTGCTCTGGTACGCCACGTCCTTGCCCACCAGGCCGGCGGTGCTCAGCTGGTTGGCCGAGGCCTGGGCCACCACCAGCGTGTTGAGCTGGCCGGACATGGTGTTCAGCGACTCGACGCTGGCGAACTGCGCCAGCTGGGCGACGAAGGCCTGGCTGTCGGCGGGAGCGGTGGGGTCCTGGTTCGCCAGCTGGGCCATGAGGAGCTTGAGGAACTGGTCCTTCCCCAGCGCGTTCGAGCCCTGCGCGGCGCTGCTCGAGGGTGGGGTGGCACCGGAGGGGGTGCTGTCGACGGTGAGGGGCAAGGGGTCAGGCCTCCACGTGGATGCGCCCGTCAGGGCGGAGCTTGGGGGTTCGCGCCGGCTCGCCGCGGGGGGGCGGGGCGTCCTCGGAGGACTCGCGCGGGTCGTCCGGGGGTGGCTGTCCGTTCCGGTCGCCCTGCGCGCCGGCAGCGAGCGACTCGGCCCCGGCGGCCGACTGGACCGGGGCAGAGACGTCGAGGCGGAGCTGGAGCCCCTGGCTGGCCAGCTCGGTGGAGAGCACCCGCTCGTGCCGGGCCAGCGCGGGCGCTGCCTGGCCGTCGAGCCGGACCTCGGCCACGCCCTCCCGCAGGCGCAGGTGGAGGGCCACCTCGCCGGCCGGGCCCGCCTGGAGCACGACGTGCGCGGCGCGGGGGAGGATGGCGCCCTGGAGACCGGGGTCGGCGTGCAACTCCGGAGGGAGGAGGCGGACCGGCTCGGCGGTGGCCTTCAGCTCCGCGGCCGGCGCCCGGGGCGCGTTCAGGGTTCCCGGCGCGAGGGGCGCCGTGGTCGGCGTGGCCGGCGCGGCGTCGCGGCGCGCGGCCGCGGTGTCCGGCGCAGGGGCTGGAGCGGGGACCCGGGCGGGCGACGTCGTCCGCCCGGGGCGGGTGGACGCCGCGGAAGGGGCCGGGGAATCCGCCGACCGGCGCTCTCGGGCGTGCCCGGTCCGTGCGGCGTGGGCGAGTGGAGGCAGCCCCGGTCCGGCAGCGCGCAGGTGCTCGGCCAGCGCCGCGGCGAAGCTCTGGCCCGGGGACTCGGCCTTCTTGCCGGACCTCTTCCGTCCACGGGGCTGGAGCGCCTCGGCAGCGGGGCTCGCCTCGGCGGAGGAGGCCGGCTCGGCGGCGTGGTGGGCAGCGCGCGCCTTCATCGCTTCTCCTCCGCAGGGGCCGAGGCCATGGTGGTCACCAGCGCCGAGGCGAGCTCGGGGCGGAGGCGCTCGATGACCGCGCCTGCGTCCGCCGGACGCATGCGGCGAAGCACCGCCGCGGCCAGCCGCGGATCCAGACGGGAGACCAGCACCGCGGCCTGATCGGGCTTCATCGCCCGGATGGCCCTGGCGGTGGTCTCCACCGGACCCTTGCCGGGCTCGGCGGACGGGGGCGGCTCCTGCCAGGGGGGAGTCCTGTGGACGCCCTTGGCCAGTTGCTCCAGCTCGGAGGTCTCCGTCCGGAGCGCGGCCCGGGCCTTCTCGATCTGCGCCACCAGTTGCTCGAGCCGTGTTCGCTCCTTCGCCAGCTCGGCCCGCTCGCCGTCCAGCTTCTCGCGGGCGGCGCGCTGGTCCCGGCCGCTCTTGCGCAGCTCCTCGCAGAGCATCGCCGCCGAGAGCGGGGGGGCGACCACCTCGGGGATGGGGGCGGTCGCGACGCCCGCGTCGGTGGCGCCCGGGCCCGTGGCCGCCGCCCCCGGTCGGGAGTCGGCCTCGGCAGCCGGGGGCTTCCGCTCGGGCACCGGGAGGTCGATCTTTGGGATGGCCGGGGGCTTGGGCGCCACCGGAGGCTCCGGGGTCGCGCCCAGCGACAGCAGGAGGGCGGCAGCGAGCTCAAGCACGGCCATCTCCTCGAGTGGGAAGCAGCACCCGCTCCAGCGTGGCGAGCGCCTCGCTCAGGGAGGTGGACTCCTGGACCCCCTGCCGGAGGAAGGCGTTCAGCGGGTCGCGGCAGGCCAGGGCGCGGTCCACGCGGGGGTTCGACCCGGCGACGTACGCTCCGAGCTCGATGAGGTCCGCCGAGTCCCGGTAGGCCGAGAGCACCTCGCGCACCCGCCGCGCCAGCGCGGCGTGGGAAGGGGTCACCACGTCCGGCATCACCCGGCTCACGCTCGCCAGGACGTCCACCGCCGGGAAGTGGCCCGACTCGGCCAGCCGGCGGCTGAGGACGATGTGGCCGTCGAGCACCGCGCGCGAGGCGTCGACGACCGGATCGGCCTGGTCATCCCCCTCGGCGAGCACGGTGTAGAAGCCGGTGATGCTGCCCGAGCCGGCGTCGTTGCCCGCGCGCTCCAGCAGCCGCGGCAGCAGGCCGAAGACGCTCGGGGGGTATCCCTTGGACGTGGGCGGCTCGCCGACGGAGAGGCCGATCTCCCGCTGGGCCATGGCCACCCGGGAGAGCGAGTCCATCAGGAGCAGCACCCGCTGCCCTTGCGCCCGGAAGTACTCGGCGACCGCGCTGGCGGCCAGCGCCGCGCGGATGCGCACCACCGGCGGCTCGTCGCTGGTGGCGGTGACCACCACCGAGCGGGCGAGGCCCTCGCCCAGGTCGCGCTCGATGAACTCGCGGACCTCGCGACCTCGCTCGCCGATGAGCCCCACCACCACCACGTCGGCGCGGGAGTCGCGGGCGAGCATGCCCAGCAGCGCGCTCTTCCCCACCCCCGGACCGGCCATGATGCCCACCCGCTGGCCCTCGCCCACGGTGAGGCAGGTGTCGAGCACCCGGATGCCGAGCTCCAGCGGATGGGCGATGCGCCGCCGGGTCATGGCCTGCGGAGGCGGGGCGTTCACCGGCATCCGCGTCCGGAGCAGCGGCGAGGGGCCCCCGTCGAGCGGGCGCATGTGCGCGTCCACCACTCGGCCGAGGAGCCCTTCGCCCACCGGGATCTGCGCCGCCGAGGCCCGGGGAACCACCGCCGCGCCCTCGCCGATGCCGTCCAGCTTGCCCAGGGTCATCAGCTGGGCCACACCACGATCGAAGCCCACCACCTCGGCGGCCACCACGCCGTCGCGGGCGCGGATCTCCACGCAGCTCCCCACCGAGACCTGGGGCAGCATCGCCTCGACCAGCAGGCCGTTGGCCCGGGTCACCGTGCCGGTGACCGGGAGCGGCTCGGCCTCGTCCAGCACCCGCTGGATCGCCTCGAGGTTGCAGAGCTTCACCCGACGTCCTCCAGCGCCGAGCCCTCGATTGCCCGGCGCAGCTCGTCCATCCGGCTGCCCACCCGGCCGTCGATGCGACCGAAGTCGGTATCCACCACCACGTCGCCGGGCCCGAGCGCCGAGTCGGCCTTGAGCTCGATCTGAGCGGTGGAGAACTCGGCCAGGGTCTGCTTCCCGGCGGCGCTCTCCAGCTGGGCCACGTCCTCCGGACGGAGGCGGACCGTCACCCGTCGCGACTCGCCCGCCTTGCGGAGCGCGGAGCGGACCAGGGCGAAGAGGGCGTCCGGGCTGGAGCGGAGCTCGGTCTCGAGGATGCGCCGGGCGACCTGGAAGCCGATCTCCAGCGCATCGGAACGGGCCCGCTCCGCCAGGCGCTCGGCCTGGGACTTCAGGAGATCGACGGCCGCGGCCAGCCGCTCCAGGGCCTCGGGGGGCAGGCCCACCGGAGCCGGAGGATCGAGCGGCGGAGGCGGTCCGTCGTGCGTCGCCGGCTGGATCTGCGCGTCCGGGGTGGCGGCGACCAGCCGGCGCAGCGACGGGCCAGCCTCGCCTCCGGGGCGGGGGAAGGAGACCGGCTGGACGCTTCGCTGCGCCGGGAGCACGTCGAGGAACCGCGGGCGGCGTGGCTGGGAGGCGCGCATCGCTAGAGCATCCGATCGGTGGGGCGAACAAGCGTGATGCGCTGCTGCTCGCCGAGCGTCTGGGCGATGCGGGCGATCTCCGCCTGCGCCGCCTCCACCTGCGCGAGGCGCACCGGCCCGAGCGCGGCCAGGTCGTCGGCCAGCATCTGCGCCGCCCGGCTGGACATGTTCTTGAGGAACTTGTCCTTGACCGTCGCGGGCGCGCCCTTGAGGGCCAGGGTCAGCCGCGCCATGTCCACCTCCTTGAGCAGGGCCTGGACGTCGCGGTCGATGAGGTTCGCCAGGTCGTCGAAGGTGAAGAGCTTGGTCTTCAGCTCGGTGGCCAGCGCCGGGTCCTCCTTCTCGATCTGCGCCACCACCTCCGCCTGCTCCGGAGTGGGAGCGCGGCGGAGGATCTCCAGCGCGGCGCTCCGTCCGTCGACCCGGCGCATGCCGCCGGCTGCAACACTGCGCAGCTCGGCGCCGAGGGCGTGACCCACCTCGCGGAGCACCTCCGGGGAGACGGACTCGAGGGTGGCCATCCGGCGCACCACCTCGGGGCGCAGCCGCGGCGGCAGCTTGTCCATCACCGCCACCGCCCGCTCGGGGTCGAGGGTGCTCAGCACCAGAGCCACCGTCTGGGGCTGCTCGCGTCCGAGCACCATTGCCAGCGCCTCGGGATCGGCCTGAGAGACGGACCCGAGGATCTCATCCGGCTGCGGAGGCGGCACGATGCCGTCGAAGGTCCTTCGCACCACGTCGGGCCCGAGCGCCCGCGAGGCGAAGTCGCGGAGCAGCTCGTCGCCGGCGAGCGTCTCGCCGCCCACGGTCTCCACCAGGCGGACGAAGTCCCGCAGCGCCTCGGGCACGGTGTTGCCGCCCTCCCGCCGGAGCGCCTTGGCCCCCGCGGCCAGGCTGCGCACCTCGTGCTCGCCGAGGAGCTTGAAGATCTGCGAGGCCGCCTCGGGTCCGAGCCCCAGCAGCAGCGCCGCGGCCCGGCGGGCCCCCGGACCCGTCGGGACCTCGGGGTTCTTCCGCGCCGGAGCAGTCTCAGCCACGGTTCACCTCGGGGCTCGCGTCGGCATCGGCGGAGAGCCAGGCCCGGACCAGGTGGGCAGCGCGCGACGGGTCTCGCCCCGCCAGGTCGCGGGCCCGGTCGCGAAGGGCGGCGTCCGGATCCGGCAGCGCCGTCGGCCGGTTGAGAGAGGCGGGGAGAGGCGCGGGCCCGGCCTCCAGCTCGGAGACCCGGGCCCCCGGCCGGAGCACTGGCTGCGCCTGGAGCGCGGTCGGCCGGCGGCGGAGGAGCAGCAAGGCGATGATCGCCAGCAGGAGCAGGAGCCCACCGGCGCCGGCGGCGATCCAGCTGAGCGGCGGCCGGGTGGAGCCGGGCCTCGCCGGAGCAGCCGGCTCCTCCGAGTGGCTGAACGGGGAGCTGGAGATGTCGAGCTGGTCACCCCGCACGAGGTCGAAGCCGATGGCCCGGCGGGCCAGCTCGCCGAGCCGGGTCACCTCCGCACCGGCGCGGGGCTTGCCGTCGACCCCGTCGAGCAGAACGGCGGCGGAGAGGCGGCGCAGGCGCGGGGTGCGTTGCACGGTGACGGTGGTGGTCTTGCTCACGTCGTAGTTGCGCACCTGGTCGTTCACGTTGGCCGAGCTTTGGTTGCCGGCGGACGCCTGCGCGCCGGTGGGCGACAGGGGCTGGTTCGCCGCTGCGCCGGCCACCCCACCGACGCCCGGGGCGCTGGAGGCCTGGGTCTGGGTGAGGCTGCGCTCGCTCCGGAGGGCGGAGGCGTCGGGGTCGACGACGTCGGCGGTGCTGGTCACCTCGCTCGCGTCCACGGTGGCGCTCACCCGGGCGACGACGGCGCCCGCGCCCACCACCGGCTCGAGCATGTCCACGATGCGCTTCTCGAGGTCCCGCTCCAGCGTCCGCTGGTAGGAGGTCGCCGCCTCTGCAGGCCCGTCGGTCACCGCGAGCACGGTGCCCCGACCGTCGACCACGGTGACCGAGTCCGGCGCCAGGCCCGGAACCGCAGAGGCGACCAGGTGCCGGATGCCGGCCAGCTCGCGCTCGTCGAGGGTGCGCCCGGGCTGCAGGGAGACCACCACCGCGGCCGACGCCTTCCGGTCGTCGTCCCGGTAGAGGCCCTTCTCCGCGAGGGTCACGTGGACCCGGGCAGTGCGCACCGAGGCCAGCCGTCCGATGGTGCGGGCCAGCTCGCCCTCGATGGCCCGCCGGAGGTTCACCTTCTGGGTGAACTCGGAGACGCCCAGGTCGCCGCGGTCGAAGAGCTCGAAGCCCACCCCACCGCCGCGGGGGATGCCCGCCGAGGCGAGGAGGAGCCGCGCGTCGTACACCTTGGAGGCGGGGACGGCCAGCGCCGCCCCCTGCGCCTCGGGCCGGAAGGGGATGCCGGCCGCCTTGAGGTGCGAGGCCGCCTCGGCGCTGTCCTCGGGCGTGAGGTTGGTGAAGACGTACTGCCAGCCGTCGGCCGCGCCGGTGAGCACCGGCACCATCACTCCCAGGAGCAACGCGCCGCACACCGCCACGGCGAGGCCGAGCTTCTTGCCGGCGCTGAGCGCGGCCAGACGCGAAGGCAGCTCCCGGAGCTGTCGAAGGAGAGGGTCCATGGCGCTACACGCTCATCCGCATCACTTCCTGATAGGCCTCGACCACGCGGTTTCTCACCTTCACCGCCAGGCGCATGGCCACGTCTGCCTTCTCCAGGGCCAGCGCGGTCTCGTGGAGGTTGCCTCCACCCTCCGCGACCCGGGTCGACTCCCGGTCGGCGCTCTGCTGCAGCTTCTCCACCTCGCCCAGGGCGCGGCCCAGCGTCTCGCCGAAGCTCGCCGAGGGGGTTGCCGCCGTGGGCGACGGCACGCCGGGGCGCCGGACGGGGATCGAGAGGAGGTCGGAGGCAGCTGCGTCGATGCGATTCATGGCGCTCACCGGGCGATGTCCAGCGCGCGCTGGCTCATGGTCTTGAGGGTCTCCACCGCGGTGGCGTTGGCCTCGTAGGCCTTGGAGGCCGACATGAGGTTCACCACCTCGTGGATGGGGTCGACGTTGGGCAGGGTGACGAAGCCCTCGGCGTCCGCGTCAGGGTGGCCAGGGCTGTAGACCCGTCGCCCCGGCGTGGGGTCGGCCACCAGCTGCGAGACCTCGACCCCTGCCGGCGCCGGCGCACCGGCGGCTCCGGCGAGCGTGGCCTCGAAGGGCGCGGTCTGCAGCACCGGGTCGATCCGCCGGTAGGGCCCCCCGTCGGGTCCGCGGGTGGACTCGGCGTTGGCCAGGTTGGAGGTGGCGGCGTTGACCCGGGTCCGTTCCGCCGAGAGCCCGGAGGCGCTGATGTCGAGTGCAGTGAAGAAGTCCATGGGATGTCTCCGGTTCAGCCGTTCCCGTCGGTGACCACGTAGCGGAGGATGGCGAGCTTCTTTCCCGCGGCCCGGGCCGCGGCGCCGTACTGGAGGGCGTTCTGGGCGAGCGCGACCATGGTCCGGTCGGCGTCCACGCCGTTGCCGTCGAGTCCAGGGGAGGCGCCGGGCATCGGCGTCGTGACCACCGCCTGCTCGGCGGGCAGCGCGCCCTCGCCGGCGGTGGACTGCGCCTGGACCGCCTCGAGGCTCCGGGCGAAGTCCACGTCCTGCGGCTGGAAGCCCGGGGTGTTGGCGTTGGCCAGGTTGGAGGCGAGGACGTTCTGGCGGACCAGCCGGACGTCGAGGGCCTTCTCCAGCGTGGAGAGCGTGGCGTCGAAGAGCTTCATGCGTGCACCTCGGTGGACAGGGGCGGGCACACGCCGGAGCGCGTCTCGCGGAGCTTGTTGCGGAGCGTGCGCAGCCCGATGCCCAGCATCCGCGCGGCGTGGGTGCGGTTGCCGCGGCAGCGGCGGAGCGCCTCGGCGATGGCCAGCTGCTCCAGCCGGGGCAGCTCGAGCGGCAGCTGGGTGAAGGGCGTCTCGGGTGGAGCGGTGGGCCCGGGCGACAGGCGGAGGTGCTCCGGGCCGAGCATCCCGCCGCGGGAGCGCAGCAGGGCGCGGGCGAGCACGTTGCGCAGCTCGCGGACGTTGCCCGGGAAGCGGTGGGCCAGGAGCGACTCCATCGCCTCCGGGGAGAGCGCGGCCGCGGGTCGTCCGAGCTCGGCGGCCAGCGCGTCGACGAGGTGAGCCGCCAGCCTGGGGAGATCCTCGGGCCGTCGGCGGAGCGGCGGCAGGTGGATCGGAAAGACGTCCAGGCGATAGAAGAGGTCCGCCCGGAAGCTTCCGCCGGCCACCAGCGCCGGGAGCTCGCGGTTGGTCGAGGCGATGACCCGGACGTCGACCGGCACCGGCCTGCTGCCGCCCACGCGGTCCACCTCGCGCTCCTGGAGGACCCTGAGCAGCTTGGCCTGGAGCGCCAGCGGCAGCTCGGAGACCTCGTCGAGGAGCAGGGTGCCGCCGTGGGCCTGCTCGAAGCGCCCGGTCCGGCGCTCCGAGGCGCCAGTGAAGGCGCCTCGCTCGTGCCCGAAGAGCTCGGACTCGAGGAGCTCGGCGGGGAGCGCCGCGCAGTTGACCGCCACCCAGGGCCCGCCGGCGCGATCGGAGCGACGGTGGATCTCCCGGGCGAGGACCTCCTTGCCCGTGCCGCTCTCGCCGACCAGCAGGACGGTGACCGTGGTCGAGGCCACGTCGTCCACCGCGGCAATCACCTCGCGCATCGCGGGGCTGACCGTGTCCAGCAAGGGGGCGGTCATGGCGTCGGGACTCCCCGTGCCCTCTGGAGGGCGGCCTCGGCCGAAGCGAGGTCCTGCTCCACACCGGGGGTGAGCGCCGGGAGCGGAGCAAGCTGGGCCGGCGGCCCGCCACCGACCCTCCGCCACAGCGAGCTCCAGGGGCGCAAGAGGAAGCGCTTGTCCCCGACGCGAGAGCGTGCGTACTCGAGCACCACCCGGGCGCGGGCCCGGTCTCCCACCTCGAGGAACAGCTCGGCTGCCTGGGTGAGGTGCGCCTCGAGCTCGTCGGGGCCGGCGGCGGAGACCGTGCCGGCCAGAATCTTCGCGCCGAAGAGCGGCGCGCCGGCGGCGGCGGCGGCGAGGGCAGCGGCGCGGGCCATCGCCGAACCCAGCGGCGGCTCGGTGCGGTCGGGCAGCTCGAAGTAGACCTCGAGGCCCACGCCCCGTGCATCGGGGGAGCGGAGCATCTCCAGTACCATCGCCTGGCAGAGCCGGACGCCGAGCGCGCAGATGCCCATCCGGACCCGGAGCAGTGCGGCGGCCTCGGCGATGCGGCCGGTGAAGACCAGCGCCCGGGCGTGGCGCAGCTCCAGCTCCGAGCGCAGCGGTTCGGGGAGACCCCCGGAGTCGAAGACCGAGGGCTCGCGGGCGGTTCGCAGGCAGCTGCCGTCCAGCTCGCAGAGGCGGGCCCGGGCCATCCGTCCGAAGGGGTCGGAGAGCAGCGCGCGCTTCCAGGCCGCGGCGGCCTCGGCGACGGAGCCGGTCTGCAGGGCCAGGTCCCCGAGGCGAAGCCCCACATAGCCGCTGGTGGGGTGGGTGACGGAGCGGAGTGCGGCGAGCGCGGCCTCGGGTGCGTCCTGGTGCAGGGCGCACTCTGCCCTGGCCTCCGGGGTGTCACCGGGGCAGGCCGCGCCCAGCCCGAGCTGCTCGGGTGGATAGAAGACCCGCGGAGGCCCCTCGATCTCCCCCGACCAGGGCAGACCGGCCATCTGACGGAGCTCGAGCGCGCGCTGCGGTCCGTCGATCAGCCGGGCCTGGAGCGTGCGAACCCGACAGGTGAGGAGCACGGCGCGCCCCTCCAGACTCACGGTGGGGCACAGCTCGGCGTGTGCCTGCAGCAGGTGGCGTCGCAGGCCCGCCGGGTCCTGCTCGGGGACGAGGGTGATGCGGGCACCCATCTCCTCCGGCACGATCCTGATGGCTCCGAACCGCGCCGGCAGCGCCAGGCGCTCGGTGCTCAGTGCCGCGCCGAGCCCGGGGTCGATGGCCGCCGGAGCGGCGATCGCGGTTGCGGCGAGCAAGATCGAAGCGAGCGTCACGCGGCCGCCACCGTGCAAGCGACATGCGCACCGCGCCGCCGACCGAATGCTCGAGCGTTCGCCGGGGCTTGCGAGGGGTGAGCCCTGGTCCGGGCCGTCGCGTGTCATCGCCCTGGCTCGGCCGGTCAGGCGATTGACGCGTCGCGATTCCGACGGCGGAGCTTCTCCACCAGCGTGGTGCGCTGTAGGCCGAGGAGGTCCGCCGCCGCCTTCTTGTTCCCCGCCGACTGCCGGAGCGCGGCCTCGATGAATGCGTCCTCGAGCTGGCGGAGCAGGAGGGGAACGTCGATGGGCAGCGGCAGGGTCCGCACGTCGGGCAGCGCGGCCAGCGCGGCGATCGGCTCCGGGGCGGAGGCGGGTTCCACCGGCTCGGGACGGATCGGAGTGACCGGCGCCAGCGTCGCCGGCTCGGCGGGCCGGGCCTGCGCCGGGAGGGCGCTGCTCCGGAGGTGCGGAGGAAGGTGGGCGGGCAGGATGATCGGCCCCTCGGTGCACACCGAGATGCGCTCCACCAGATTCTCCAGCTCACGGACGTTGCCCGGCCAGGCATAGGCGGTCAGCTGGGCGACCGCCGCCGGGTGGAGTGGACGGGTCTCACCCCGGCTGCGCCAGAAGTGCTCGAGCAGCACCGGGATGTCCGCCGGCCGCGCGCGCAGGGGCGGAAGCTCCACCGGGCACACCAGGAGCCGGTAGTAGAGGTCGCGCCGGAAGCGCCCGGCCTCGACCTCGGCGGCCAGGTCCCGGTTGGTGGCGGCGATGAGGCGGAAGTCGGCCGGCACGGACTCGGCGCTGCCCACTGGCTCGTAGGCCCGCTCCTGAAGCACCCGCAGCAGCTTCACTTGCAGGTGCAACGGCAGCTCGCCGATCTCGTCGAGGAACAGCGTGCCTCCGTGCGCCAGCGCCAGCCGGCCGCGGCGGGCCTGGTGGGCACCGGTGAAGGCGCCGCGCACGTGCCCGAAGAGCTCCGATTCGAGCAGGGCGTCGGGGATGGCGCCGCAATTCACCGGGACCAGCGGACCGTCGCCACGCTCGCTGGCGGAGTGGATGGTCCGGGCCAGCACCTCCTTGCCGGTGCCGGTCTCTCCGGTGATCAGGACCGTGGCGTCGCTCCGGGCGATCTTCAGGCAGGTGCGGAGCACGGGTCCGAGCGGCGAGTCGTCGGAGTGGATCAGCGCGGGTGTGGTCGAGGCGGTGTCGCGGGTCTGCAAGACGGGCGGCATCGGGTGTGTCCCCAGTCGGAGAGCTGTTGAGCGTAGAACACCGTCAGCAAGCGTCGTTCCATGGCGCCAGAACCGTGGCGTTCCGAGCGCGAAGTGGGTCCTGGAGACGCTGTCGCACGGGTGCGGCGCGACCACCGCGCAGGGGCGCTACACACCTGGTCAACAGGTTCGCACCGATGGCGAACCCCTCGGCAGACACCCTGGATCCGGCCGGAGATACAGGGCCGTACCTCCGTGGTGACAAATTTCGTCGTCCGGTCGATGCGAACCCGGTGCGAGCGCCGCGCCTGCGCGCATCGCGCCAGCGCACCCCGTGGGCCGTTCCCCCCTGGAGCGCGCGGGTGAACACCCCGCTTCTCTCGTGGGCCGGGACAAACGAAGACGCGTGTCACCCCACCCGGCTCCGGGACCTCGACGTTCGACGCTTCGCGGCGAGATGGAGTGTTTCCTGCAGGTACGCTGGCGCCACATGCTCGCCCGCGCCAACCGACGGTCCATCAGCCACGAGTCAGTGCTGGCGGAGGTGAAGTCCCTCTTCCAGTCTCCCACCTGGCGTCCGCCCACCTTTCCCGCCGCGGCGATGGAGCTGCTCTCGCTCACCGAGCGCGAGGACATGGAGATCGGCCAGGCGGCGGAGGCGCTCGGCCGTGACCCGGTGCTGGCGGCGCAGGTGGTGAAGCGTGCGCGGTCCGCCGCCTACGCCGGCCGCCAGGTGGCCGGCACGCTGAAGGAGGCGGTGGTCCGGCTCGGCGTCTCCGGGACCCGGAACGTGGCCCTGGAGTCGGCGATGACCATGTCCTGCTTCAGGGGGAGCCAGAACGCGGCGCTCCGCGAGTCGCTCCGCCGCCACTCGGTGGCCGTCGCCCACCTGGCCCGCGGCACGGCAGTGGTGGCCGGCGCCTCTCCCGAGCAGTCCTTCCTCTGTGGCCTGCTGCACGACCTGGGCAGCGTCGCCACGCTCCTGGCGCTGGAGGAGCTCTCCACGAGCTGGGAGATCCAGGTCGACGCGGCGGAGATGTGGCTCCATCTGGACCTGCTCCACCCCGAGCAGTCCGCGGCCATCGCCCGGATGTGGGGGATGCCGGACACCGTCGTCGACGTGCTCGGCCACCACCACGACCTGGGCCTCAAGGGGGCCCCGAGGACCGTGGCTTCCACCGTCATCCTCGCCGAGTCCTTCG
The DNA here is from genome assembly GCA_035519675.1 of Myxococcaceae bacterium. Lineage (GTDB taxonomy): Bacteria > Myxococcota > Myxococcia > Myxococcales > Myxococcaceae > RPRB01. The sequence goes on along the minus strand of DATIWB010000140.1, from coordinate 47,360 downwards.
CCGACGAGCTCGGGCACGGCTTCCGTGTCTCGGGGCAACAGATCGCGGTGGAGAGCGCAGACCAGGAGCTCCTCTCGGATGCCCGCACTGCCCTGATGCTCGAGGATGACCCCCGACCGGTGGTCTTCAAGCAGGTGAAGACGCCGCTGAGCGCCGCGCTGGGTGCAGACGAGGAAGCGCGGCCGGCCCTCTGACCCAGGCGCTCAGCCGGCGACGCCGGAGTGGGCGCGGGCCTCGGGGTCCGGCGCCCGGGCGGCGGCATCGGCCAGCTCCAGCGCAGTGACCGGAACGGGTACCCGGGCCATCGCCGCGTGCTCGACGAGCAGGTGCGCAGCCGCGACAGGAAAGACCGGTCTCACCAGCAGCTTGAAGAGGGGGAGCAACGCCAGCGCCCGGCTGAGCGCCAGTCCGGCGAACTCGAACGGCTGCTCCTCGACCCGTTCCGAGGGCCCGTAGAACCGGCGGGCAAACCGGGCCCAGATCCCTCCCCAGGCCCTGGGCAGCGCCCAGCGGAAGAGGAAGACGCGGGTGGTGAGGAAGCTCCACCCGCGCAGGTACCAGGGCGGCGGGGTGGTCTCCGGCGGCGACCAGGCCCGGGCGGTCTGTCCGGCGGTCATCACCACCCACCAGTAGGCGGACCAGCACGCGGTGAGGAGCGAGACCAGCGGTCTCCGCATCGGAAGCAGCGCGGTCACCGCCCAGATGAAGACGATGCCCGGGAGGAACCCGAGGAAGAACTGGACCCGCCGGTTGGTCTTGCGTCGCACCCAGGGCACGTCGAGCCGGATGCGCGGACGCATCGGTGGGTCCTCCGGCGCCACCTGGGCCAGCAGGCTCAGCTCGCGCGAGAGCGCATCGTGGAAGTCGCGGGACATGGCCAGCACCCCGGCCTGGGCGATGCTGAGCGAGGCGTACAGCGCCGCCAGCAGGGCGAGGATGGCGCTCAGCCGCCCTCGCAGCCCCCGCTCGGTGGTCCGTGCCCTGCCGAGCGCCGAGCGGACCGCGGCGGCCGCTCCCGCTTCCTCCGCGGTGAGCGGTGGGGCGCCTCGACGGGAGAGGTCGGCAGCGCGCCGCTCCAGCCGCTCCAGCCGACGCTCGAGCTTCCGGCGCTGGGCCCGCGCCTCGGCGAACGCCGTCGGCGGGTGGCTGGCCAGCTCCTCGGCGTTGCTCCGCAGCTCCTCGAGGTCGTCGTGCAGCTCGGTGCGGTCTTCCTGGAGCGCCTCCCTCGTCTGTTCGGCGCCGCCCGCGGGGGTCGCTCCCGTGCGCCGCGGTGCGTGCTCGCTCTTCTGCTTCGCCCGCGAGAGCGCGCGGTTGAGCAGCTCGGCGGTGCGCTTGGCTCGCTCCGAGGGCGGGGCGTGCTCCAGCTCCCGGGCGGCCGCCTCGATCTGGGTGTCGGAGTCGTCCTCGGTGTCGGACTCCTCCTCCTCGTCCGCGACCTCCTCCTCGGTCTCCCCGGCCGCGGACACCGCGTCCTTCGTGGCCTCAGAGGCCCCCGGGCGCGCCGCGCCGGTCCCGGTTGGCCCGGGCGTGGCGGAGGGCAGCGCTCCGCCTGCCGGCGGGCTGCTGGCGGAGGTGGTCGCCGGTGCGCTGGAGGCGGGGGCGGGCTCCGCCTCGAACGCGTCGCGCCAGACGTCTGCGCCCTGCTTGCCCACCCAGAAGACCACCGCCCCCGCGACGACCGTCACCGCCACCTGGATGCCCACGATGCGCCAGTACCGGCGCCAGAGCGGAGGGTGGGCCCGCATCCTGGCCATGAGCTGCCAGGGCTCCCGCACGCCGCGCCAGAACCTGGTGCCGGCCGTCTCGAACATCCGCGGCACCTTCCCACAGCTTCCGCACAGGCCCCAGCTCCAACTTGTGGAGAACTGCTGTGGCAAACGGTGGAGGCCCCTAGCCGGACGCGTCGAGCAGCCCTTCGGCCTCGGCCAGCGAGAAGGCCAGCCGCGAGTCGTAGCCCACGGCGCGGCTGATCCGCTGGAACTGCAGTGCGGTCTGAGCGCTGCGGCCCACCACCCGGACGTGGATGCGGAGCCCCGCCGGTGCGAGCAGCTCGGCCAGTCGCCGCGCTCCCGCCATCGCCTCCGGGCCGAGCGGCTCGGCGCCCGAGATGTCGGCGATGACGTCGAACGCGGGCCCGAGCCCCGGGAGCGCCTGTCGCAGCTTCCGCTCCGCCTCCTCCAGCTCCTCCGCCAGCACCTGTCCCCGAAGGACGATCATCACCCGCTCGCGCGCCGGAAGCGCTCGGACCTCGACCATGTGCGGCGCGCACCCTGATCGCGCGGGCGATGGGCGTCAATCAAACTTCCGCGGGCGGATCTGACAACCACACTGGCGGTGTCAGATGGGCCCGACCACGGGCTCGGCGGCGGTGCGCGAGCCGGCGGGGCGTGAACGCTCCACCAGCTGCTCCCAGATCCGGTACATCACCGGCAGCAGCAGCAGGGTCAGCGCACAGGCCGAGAGCGTCCCGGCCACGATGACCACCGCCAGCGGACGCTGGGTCTCGCTCCCGATGCCACGGGAGAGCGCCGCCGGGACCAGTCCCAGCGCCGCCAGGCTGGCGGTCATGAGCACCGGTCTGAGCCGCTCCCGCGCCCCGGCGACGATGGCCTCGTCCAGCGACTCGCCCCGCTCCCGGCGCCCGGCGATGGCCGACAGCACCAGCACGCCGTTGAGCGACGCCTGTCCGATGAGGGCGATGAAGCCCACCGCCGCCGAGACGCTGAGCGGGAAGCCGGCCGCCCACAGCCCGAACACCCCGCCCAGCAGAGCGAAGGGCACGTTGAGCAAGGTGAGGACCGCCAGCGACAGCGAGTCGAAGGCCTTGAACAGCAGGACCAGGGTGATCAGCAGGGCCACCGGCACCACCGTCGCCAGCCGGGCCATCGCCCGCTCCTTGTTCTCGAACTCGCCGCCCCACTCGATCGACATGCCCTTGGCCAGGGAGGCGTCCCGCTCCACGCGCTCGCGGGCCTCGTTCACGAAGCCGCCCATGTCCCGGCCCCGGACGTTCATCCGGATGCCGATGTAGCGCCGGCCGTTCTCCCGGTTGACGCTCGCCCGGCCCACGCCGGTCTCCACCTCGGCCAGCGCCGAGAGCGGGATGGTGAGGCCTCCGTCCACCGGGACGCGCAGCGAGCGGATCTTCTCCACGTCGTCGCGGTCGGCCGGGGGAAGCCGCAGCACCACGTCGAACTTGCGCTCGCCCTCCCAGAAGTCGGCCACCGGGCGCCCTCCCAGCGCGGTCTGGAACACGTGCTGGAAGTCGCCGAGGTCCATTCCGTAGCGGGCCAGTGCCACCCGGTTCGGCTTGACCCTCACTTGAAGCACCGAGGCGCTCTTTACCAGCGCCAGGTCCGCCGCTCCGGGCACCTTGGCGATGGCCGCCTTCACCTTCTCCGCCTGGGCCTGGAGTGCGCCCAGGTCGTCGCCGTAGAGCTTCACCGCGATCTGCCCCTGCTGGCCGCTGATGCTCTCGTTGACGTTGTCGCGGATGGGCTGGCTGAAGTTTGCCTCGATGCCGGGGATCTCCGCGATGCGGGACTGCAGCACGTCGAGCACGCTGCCCAGGGTCGGCGTCTCGCGGGGCCAGCGGTGCGGTGGCGTCAGCTTCACGAAGAACTCGAGGTTGTTGGCCAGCTTCGCGTCGGTGCCGTCCTCGGGGCGCCCGAGCTGCGAGAGCACGGCTTCCACTTGAGGTACGCCCTGGAGCAGCTGGGTGATGCGCGGCACCAGCTTCCGGCCCTCGGTGAGCGAGCTGTTCGCCGGCAGGGTGAAGGTCATGTACAGCGCGCCCTCGTTCAACTCGGGGAGGAACTCGCTGCCCAGCCTCGGCAGGACCATCGCCGCGCCGGCGAGGAGCACGCCGACCGAGCCGATGAGCAGGGCAGGGTGGCGGAGGCAGAAACGCAAGGTGGGCTCGTACCGCCTCGCCACCCAGGAGAGGAGCGGCGACTCGCCGTGGGTCACCGGCTTTCGCCACACCAGCGCGGCGAGGACCGGCACCAGCGTCACCGAGAAGAACAGCGCCCCGGCCAGTGCCGAGACCACGGTGTTCGCCATCGGGGAGAAGATTCTCCCCTCCACCCGCTGGAGGAGGAAGATGGGAAGGTAGGCGGCGATGATGATCAGCAGCGCGAACACCGTGGGCCTCACCACCGCGGTGGTGGCCTGCCGGATCTTCTCCTCCACCGTCTCGGCCGAGCCCCGGGACAGGGCCATGCGGGCGAGGATGGCCTCGATGATCACCACCCCGCCATCGACGATGACCCCGAAGTCCACCGCCCCCATCGAGAGGAGGTTGGCGCTCATCCCTCGGAGGTGGAGGTAGATGAACGAGGTGAGCAGCGAGAGCGGGATGAGCGTGCCCACCACCAGCGCGGCGCGCAGGTCGAGCAGGAACACGAAGAGGACCAGGGTCACCAGCGCTGCTCCCTCGAGCAGGTTGTGGCCCACCGTCCGCAAGGTGGTGCCCACCAGGTCGGTGCGGTCGTAGAACGGGTCCAGCTTCACGCCGTCGGGCGCGAGCCGGCGGTCGATGTCCAGCACCGCGTTCCGGATCCGCGTCAGCACCTGCGAGGGGTTCTCCCCCCGCCGCATCAGCACCACGCCCTGCACGGTGTCCATCGACTCGTTGCGGCTGACCACGCCCTGGCGCGGGGACCAGCCCTCGGTGACGGTGGCCACGTCCTTGAGGAAGACCGGCGTGCCCTCCTCGGTCGCGAGGCGGACCGCCTTGAGGTCCTCGACGCTGGTGAACAGCCCTTCGCTGCGGATGACGAGCTGCTCGGCCCCGCGCTCCAGCACCCCGCCCGAGGCGTTCACGCTTCCGCCCTTGATGCCCTGCTCGAGCGAGGCCAGCGTCAGCCCGTGCGCGGCCAGGCGCGATGGGTCGGGCTGGACGTGGATCTCCCGCTGGAGCCCGCCGATGCTCACCACGTCGGCCACCCCGTTCACCCGGAGGAATGCCGGGCGCACCACCCAGTCCTGGAGGGTCCGGAGCTTCATCGGATCCCCGCCCGCGCCGACCAGCGTGTAGCGGTACACCTCCCCGATGGGCGTGGCGTAGGGCCCCAGCTGGGGGACGATGCCCTCGGGCAGGTCGGCCTCGCGGAGCCGCTCCAGGACTTGCTGCCGGGCCCAGAGCCCGTCGGTCCCGTCGTTGAAGGTGAGGGTGACGTAGGAGAGGCCGAACAGCGACAGGTTCCGCAGCCGCGACAGCTGCGGGATGCCGTTCAGCGCCCGCTCGAGCGGCAGACCCAGCTGGCGCTCCACCTCCTCGGCCGGCTGGCCCGGGTAGAGGGTGATGACCTGGACCTGGGTCTCGGTCGGGTCGGGGAATGCCTCGACGGTGAGGTCGCGGAACGACAGCCAGCCCCACGCCGCGACGATGGCGGTGAGGGCCAGAACCGCCGCCTTGTTCTTCAGCGAGAAGTCGACCAGGTGCTGGAACACGGCCCTATTGCTCGAGCTCGAGCTGGTTCAAGAGGAGGATGGCGCCCTTGCTCACGTACCGCGCCCCGGGCTCGAGGCCGGCCCGGAGCTCGATCTCCCCGCTGCGCTGGCGACCCGGGGTGACGGTCACCCGCTCGAGCTTTCCCTCGCCGCGGGAGACGAAGACCACCGAGCTCTGCCCATCGGTGACCACCGCCTCGGCGGGGACCCGCACCCGTTTCTGGGACGGGTCGGACTGGAGCTCGACGTCGACGAAGGAGTTGGGTCGGAGCGCCCGGTCCTGGTTGGCCGCGCGGATGCGCAGCTCGACGGTGCGCCGCTTGGGGTCCACCACCTCGGAGATGCGGTCGATGGTGCCGGCTCGGGTGACGCTGCCGGCGCGGGTGCGGATGGTGACCTCTCCGCCAGTGTGGAGGTCATAGGCGTCGCTCTCCTGCACGTCGGCCAGGACCAGCACCTCGGACAGCTCGGAGATGCGCACCAGCGGGTGGTCCCCGGAGGGCTGGACCTCCTGGCTGGCGACCACGTCGAGGTCGACGATGGTCCCCGAGCGCGGGGCGACCACCCAGAACAGGTTGTCGCCCTCGGGGGCGATGCGGAGCGAGGCGCGCTTGGCGGCCGAGGCGCGGGCGGCCAGCTCGGCCTCGTGGAGGTCCGCCTCGGCGGCGAGCGCGTCCTTCTCCGGGGCGGCGCGGATCTCCACCAGCTCGCGCGCGCGGGCGGCGATGCGCCGCTTCACCTCCACGTTGGCCCGGCCGGAGGCCATCTCCCGCTCGAGATCCGCCCACGCCGCGGAGCGGACGTTGAACAGCCGGTCTCCCTCCTGCACCCGGTCGCCGATGCGGACCTGCACCCGCTCCACCCGGCCGGGCAGCGGCGCGCTCAGGGAGGCGGTCCGCTTCTCGTCGAAGCTCACCCGTCCCGGGACGGGGGGCGGTGGGAGCGGAGGGGCCTCGACAGCGGTCGCCAGCTCGACGTATCGCCACTGCGGCGCCTGGTCCGGGATGTGGAGGGTGTTGCCCTGGACGGTGATGCGGTGGACGGACTGGGACGTCGTCTCGCGTTCGCGGAGCAGGAACCAGCTGGCGAACACCAGGACAATCAGGGTGATGCCGCCGCCCACCAGGAGCGAGGGACGGGCGGCGCGGCGGAATCCGGCGAGGGCGCCGGAGCCTGCGTCAGGGGACATGGGGCACGCTCTGGGGCAAGGGGGGCAGCTCCCCGGCGGCGCGGGCCTGCGCCACCGTGAGGTGGAAGGCGAAGAGGTCGAGGTCGGCGGCGTCGAGCCGGAGGTCACCCAGCGTTCGCCGCGCGAGGAGGAGGTCCGGAAGAGGGGCGCCGCCTCGGGTCACGGCGCTCTCCAGCCGCTGCACCACGTCGCGGGCCAGCGGCAGGGTGCGCTCCATCAGGCGGCTCCGGCGGGCGAGCGCGGCGTCGCGCTGCTGCTCGAGCGATGACAGGTCGCGGATGCTCGCCGCCCGGAGCAGCAGCTGGGCCTGCCCGGCGGCCTCGGCGAGGGCGGAGGCGGCCCTGGCATCCGCCTGGCCGTGGTCGAAGAACGGCAGCGGCATGCTCACCCCAACCATCAGGCTCTGGTGCTGATTGCCCGCGACGATGAACTGATCGAGCACGTAGCCGATGCGGAAGGTGGGGTCGGGGATCCACCGGTTCTTGGCGAGGGTGAGGCTGTTCCGGGCGGCGGTCTCCTGCGCCTGGAGCGAGCGCAGGTCGGGCCGCTGCTCGAGGTTCGCCACGGGGTGGCTGGCCGCGAGCCGGCCGGCGAGGAACGTGCCCGCCGCCTCCGGGCTCCCGAAGGGGAGGCATTGGAGGCCCGCCGTCTGCGCGCAGAGGAGGAGCGCGGCGGCGAGCTTCTCGCGCTCCTGGCCGAGGTTGGAGGCGTACTTCTCGGCCTCGAGCACGGCGCGGTCCACGTCGAGCCCGGCGATGTCCCCGCGCCTCTGCCGCTCTTGCTGGAGGTCGGCCAGGCGCTGGGCATCGCCCACCGTCTCTTCGAGCGCGCGGACGCGGATCTCCGCCGTGGCCACCTCCGAGATTCGCTCCAGGAGGTCGAACCACCGCTGGCGCAACGTCTCGATGGCGTCGAACAGCGCCGCGTCCCGGGCGGAGCGGCTGGCTGCCTGGCGGGGACCGCGCTTGCCGATCTCGATCGGCTGGTTGAGGGTGAAGGTGTAGTTGGGGACGTCCCGGAGCTTGTCGAGGCCCGGCGGATTCGTTGTCCCAAGGGCCAGCGTGCCCCACTGGAAGTCGAAGCCCGGATTGGGCAGCTGCTCCGCCCGGATGACCTCCGCCGCCGCCTGACCCAGGCGGGCCCGGGCGGCGGTCAGCTCCGGGGCGTGGAGCCAGAGCGTCTGGACCAGCGTGCGCTCGTCCGGGAGCGCCGAGAGATCGAGCGCCTCGGGGGAGGCCGAGAGGGTGGCGAGAAGCGCCAAAGGTGCGACCACGTTCACGACGCCTGTTCGTGCAATGCCCCTGCCACCCGTCGCCCTGCGCACCGACTGGGCCGGCGGGACTGTCCCTGCAATTCCGCTGCAGCGGCGGGTTCAGCGGAATGACATCGAGGATCGCGCCGGGCGCAGGAGCGAGGCACCGGCGGGGAGGGTCCGGGTCAGTCCTCCAGGCGTTTCAGGAACGTCGGATAGCTCAGCCCCAGCACCCGCGCCGCCTCCACCCGTCGCCCGCCGAGCTGGCCGAGCACGTGGCGGACGTACCGCTTCTCGATCTCGTCCAGCGGCCGGGGGTCTCCGGTCACCACGAAGCTGCCCGCAGGCGCCGTGCCGTCCACCGGCTCGCGCATCGTCTGGAGCAGCGAGAGCGTCAGCTCCGGTCCCGGCTCCAGCACCAGGGCGCGCTCGAGCACGTTGCGCAGCTCGCGGACGTTGCCGGGGAAGGGGTAGTTCTGCAGCCGCGCCCGGCCCTGGTCCCCGAGCCGGAACCCCTTGCGCCCCAGCTCCTGGCCCAGCTCTGCGAGGAGCGCCTCGGCCAGCGGAATCACGTCCTCCGGTCGGTCCCGCAGCGCAGGCACGTGGATGGCGAAGACGCTCAGCCGGAACCAGAGGTCCTCGCGGAAGCGCCCGTCGCGGATCTCCAGCTCGAGGTTCCGGTTGGTCGCCGCGACCACCCGCGCGGTGCTGCTCTCCTCGCTGCTGCTCCCCACCCGCCGGAAGCGCCCCGAGTCGAGGAAGGTGAGCAGCTTGGCCTGCAGCTGGAGCGGCAGCTCGCCCACCTCGTCGAGGAAGAGGGTGCCCCCGCTGGCCACCTCCACCAGCCCGCGGCGCGCCTGCTTGGCGTCGGTGAAGGCGCCCTTCTCGTGGCCGAAGAGCTCCGACTCGACAGTGCTCTCGGGGAGCGCGGCGCAGTTCACGTGGACGAAGGGTGCGTCCTCACCCGCCCCCTGCGCGTGGACGTGCCGGGCGAGCACCTCCTTGCCGGCCCCGGTGGGCCCGAGCAGGAACATGGGGCTCCGGGGTGAGGTGGCGATGCGCTCGAGCATCTCCAGCACCTGGCGCATCGCCGCCGACCGAGGCGGCACCAGGCGGCGACGCCCCGACAGCTCGGCCTCCACCCGACTCAGGCGCTCGCGGAGGTTCTGCTCGCCCATCGCCCGCTGGGCCCGCATCACCAGATCGGTGAGGTCCACCGGCTTGGCGACGTAGTCGGACGCGCCGGCGCGGATGGCGTCCACCGCGCTCTGGATGTCGCCGTGAGCGGTCACCATCACCACCGGGGTGCCGGGCAGCTGGGCCTTCAGCTCCGGGAGGTAGTCCAGCCCGTCGCCATCGGGCAGCCGGCGGTCCAGCACCACCAGCTCGGGGGCGGCCCGCTCCACCGCCTCGCGCGCCTCGTGGAGGGAGCGCGCCAGCACCACCGGGTGCCCCTCCCGTGCCAGCGCCGCCTGGGCCAGCGAGGAGAAACCACGATCATCATCGACCAGAAGGATGGACCTGCTCATGAGGGAGTCGTTCCCAGCCCGAGCTGCACCGTGAAGCGGCTCCCCGTCGCCGTTCGCTCGAACGCCAGCGACCCGCCCTGTCGTTCCACCGCCTGACGGGCCATGGAGAGCCCGAGCCCGATACCCCGCGGCTTCGTGGTCACGAAGGGCTGGAACAGGCCCGCCTCGAACCCCGGCGGTGGTCCTCCAGCATTATCCTCCACCTCGACCCGAACCACACCATCGACCCGGCGGGTGGTGATGCGGACGCGGGGGTGGGCCTGTCTCCCCAGGTCCTTGGCCGCCACCGCAGCCTCCATCGCATTGCGGAGCAGGTTGTCCAGGGCGGTCACCAGGAGCAGCGGATCGCAGTAAATCTGAAGGGAGGTGTCGAGCTCCGACGTCACCTCGACCTCCTCCGCCTCGGGCAGCACGCGGAGGGACTCCACCGCCTCGGAGACCAGCTGACCCACCGGCATGAGCGAGAGCTGGGCGTTGGCCGGCCGGCCGAAGTTGAGCAGCGAGGTGGCGAGATGACTCAGCCGGTCGATCTGCCCGCGCATCGTCTTCACCGGGAGCGTGCGGTCGCCATCCCCGGAGAGCATCGAGGCCGCGGCCTTCATGCCGTTGAGCGAGTTCTTCACCTCGTGGGCGATGAGCGAGGCCGCCTGTCCGAGCGCCGCCAGCTTCTCCCGCTGGGCGAGCGCCTCCTCCATCTCCCGGTAGTGCAGGTAGGTCCGCCGGAGGAACCAGCTGAAGAGCACCACGGTGACGGTCTGGGCCACCAGCACCAGCAGCATCTGCCAGAAGAAGCGCCACCGGACCGGGGCCAGCATCGGCGTCTCCTCGGCCACCAGCAGCAGGCGCAGCCCGGTGTCACCGACGCGGGCGGCGGCGGCGTACTCGGGCTTTCCGGAGAGATCGGTCGTCGCCGGCCGGCCATGGGCCAGGAGATCCGCGACGCGCTGCGGGAAGTCCGCGGCGCCGGTCCATACCGGGGGTGTGGCCGGGAGGAGCACGTCGCCGCGGTCGGTGGCGACGACCAGCGTCGACCCCTCGATGGTGGCTCGCCCTCCCGGCAGACCGCGCTTGCCGGCATCGACCAGGCCCACCACCGCGCCCGAGAGGCGCCCGGCACGCATCACCGGGGCGGCCACCACGAAGCTCCGGCTCCCGGGCTCGAGCGCGTCCACCACCGGGTGGTCAGTGCGGAGCAGCCGCTGGAACCATCGGTCCTGGGCGCGGCTGAGGGGGGGAAGCACTCCGTGCGGCTCGCTCCACACCGGCAGGCCCGAGCCGTCGAGGAAGAGCACCGCGGAGAAGAAGGGCGAGTTGTGGTGGGTGAACTCGAGCAGCTCGCGCTCGGGCTGGAGGTTCTCGTCGAGCAGGTCCACCTGGGGGCGCGAGGCCAGCCGCTCCATCTCGTGCTCCAGGGTGCCGAAGTGCAGCGCCAGCGCCTCGGCGTACACCGACGCCTCGCGGGCCACCCGGGCCCGGAGCAGCCGCTGGGTCTCCCGCACCTCGTTGAGGTAGGTCAGCAGCGGCCCCACCAGGGCGATGATTCCCACCACCACCAGGCCGATGAGCACCGAGCGCCCCAGGCGCTGGTCCGCCTCGCTCCCGGCCGGTGAGCGCCCGGGTTCCGCAGCCGTCACGTTCTCCAACACCGCCACCGGAGACTACCCCGCGGCGGGTACCGCCTGCGGCGTCTCGAGCGGCGTCAGGTAATTCCCGGTGAAGCAGGCGTTGCAGTACGACTTCCAGGTCGGGTCTCCCACCGCCTGCGCCAGTCCTTCCACCGACAGGTAGCCGAGGCTGTCGGCGGTCACGTAGGAGGCGATCTCCTCGGTGGAGTGGGTGGCGGCGATGAGGTCCTGCCGCACCGGGGTGTCGATGCCGTAGTAGCAGGGCCAGCGGGTGGCCGGGCTGGAGATGCGCAGATGCACCTCGGAGGCGCCGGCCGCCTTGATCATCTTCACGATCTTCCGGGAGGTGGTGCCGCGGACGATCGAGTCGTCCACCACCACCACCCGCTTCCCGCGCAGCACCGCGCGCACCGCGGAGAGCTTCAGCTTCACCCCGAAGTGGCGGATGGACTGCTGGGGCTCGATGAAGGTGCGGCCCACGTAGTGGCTGCGGATGAGGCCCACGTCGTAGGGGATTCCGGAGACCTGGCTGAACCCGATGGCGGCGGGCACCCCCGAGTCGGGAACGGCGATGACCAGGTCAGCCCGCGCCGGCTGCTCCTTGGCCAGCTGCCGCCCGAGCGCCTTGCGGGTCTCGTAGACGCTGCTCCCGAAGAGCACCGAGTCGGGCTTGGCGAAGTACACGTGCTCGAAGACGCACCGGGCAGGCCGCACCTGCTGGAAGGGCTTGGTCGAGCGCAGGCCGGTGCCGTCGATGACCACCATCTCGCCGGGTTCGATCTCCCGGACATACTCGGCCTCGACCAGGTCCAGCGCGGTGGTCTCGCTGGCCAGCACGTACGCCTCTCGGAGCCGTCCCAGCACCAGGGGACGGAACCCGTACGCGTCACGCACGCCGATGACCGCGCTCGGTGTCTCGAAGATGAGGCTGTACGCGCCGACACACTGCCGCAGCGCCTCGACGATCTGGTCCTCGATCTTCTTCGCCCGGCTGCGGGCCATCAGATGGACGATGACCTCGGTGTCCGAGTCGCCGGCGAAGATCGCCCCCTCGGCCTCGAGGCGCGCCCTCAGCGTCTGGGCGTTGACCAGGTTGCCGTTGTGGGCGACGGCGACCTTGCCGCCGGAATACTGCATGGTCAGCGGCTGGGCGTTCTTGGCCTGGCTCACCCCCGCGGTGGAGTAGCGGACGTGCCCGATGGCAGAGTTCCCGGCCAGCGCCTCCAGCTCCCGGGCACCGAACACCTCCTGGACGAGGCCCATCTCCCGGCGGGCGTGCAGAGTCCGGCCGTCCGCGCTGACGATGCCCGCGGACTCCTGGCCGCGGTGCTGGAGCGCGTGCAGCCCGAGGTAGGTGATGTTCGATGCCTCGGAATGTCCGTAGATGCCGAAGATGCCGCACATGGCTTGGGTCGAACGCCTCACATACACGGGAAGTGACCGTCTCGCATCCCTGCCGGACCGGACGGCTGCTACTGTGCCCTCATGCGGGTCGAGTCTCGCCCACGGGTCTGTCTGCTGACCGGAGCCACCCTGGGAATTGGCCGGGCGGCGGCGGAGGCGCTGGCGCCCATGGGGATGGAGCTGGTCCTGGTGGCCCGGGACCGGGCCCGGCTGGATGCCCTGGCCGCCGAGCTGCAGCGGAGGAACCCCGGGGCGAAGGTGGGTGTTCTCTCCGGAGACCTCTCCCGGATGTCCGAGGTGCGCCGCATCGCCCGGGAGTTCCGGGCAACGCACGACCGGCTGCACGTGCTGCTCAACAACGCCGGCGCGCTGTTCGCCCGGCGCGAGCTGACCCCCGACGGCCTGGAGCGCACGCTGGCGCTGAACCATTTGGCCTACTTCGTCCTGACGGAGGAGCTGCTGCCCCTGCTGAAATCCTCCGCTCCGGCGCGCATCGTGAACGTCAGCTCGGACGCGCACCTCCGGATGCGCATCGACTTCGAGGACCTCATGTCTGCCCGTGGGCGGTACCGCCCGTTCTCGGTGTACGGGCGCACGAAGCTGATGAACATCCTCTTCACCCGGGAGCTGGCTCGCCGGCTGGAGGGGACGGGCGTCACGGTGAACGTGATGCATCCGGGCTTCGTCAGCACGGGCTTCGGCCACAACAACCCCGGGCTGCTGGGGACGCTGGTGAAGTGGGGTCAGGCGCTGTTCGCCCGCACCCCCGAGCACGGGGCCCGGACGCTCGTGTACCTGGCGACCTCGCCCGAGGTGGAGGGCGTGACGGGGAAGTACTTCTTCGACGAGCGCGAACGCCGGACGAGCCCCGAGGCCCAGGACATGGAGGTGGCGCGCCGGCTCTGGGAGGTGAGCGTGCGCCTCGCTGGCCCGGCCGCCGCTGCTGCATGAGGAAGGCGCGGGGCGTGCGGCGACGCCCGCGGTGGCCGCCGTGGATGCTGGGGGCGCTGGTGCTCCTGGCGGTGGTCCCGTTCTCGCGGCTCGGGCGCGGGCCGAGGGTGCGGGCGGTGGGTCACGGCGCCGGGGCCGGTGCGCTGCGGGCGGGTGCGGCCAGGGCGGAGATGGCCCCTCCGTTCCCGGTCCCCGCGGTGGGCTACGGGCTGGTCCGGCCCGAGGTGGACCGGGCGGTGATCCCGGTGTCCGCCCGGGCGGTGGTGCTGGCCTCGGACGACGAGCGGGTGGGGCTCGTCACCTTGGACCTGCTCCTCGCCGACCAAGGGCTGGTGGACGCCATCCGGCAACGCGTGTCCGGGCTCGGGATGTCGGCGCTGTGGGTCGCGGCCACGCACACCCACTCGTCGGCGGGTGGGTTCGCCTGGAATCCGGTGGCCCAGGTGGCCGCCACGGGGCGAGTCCGTCCCGACGTCCGTTCCCGGGTGGTGGAGGCGGCCGCGCGCGCGCTGACCGGGGCGGCGTCCTCCCTGCAGCCGGTCGAGGCGCTGGCCGGGGTGTCCGAGCTCGCCGACGGGACCGCGAGCCGGGACGAGTTTCCGGAGGTGGACCGCCGGCTCACCCGCATCCAGCTCCGGGGCGAGCGCGGAACGGTCGCGCAGCTCGTGGTGCTCGCCGCGCACCCGACGCTGGTGGCGAGGCCTCCGCCGGGGCTGGATCCGGACTGGCCGGGGCGGCTGGCGATGGCGGAGGAGCGTGAAGGCCAGGGAGTCACGCTGGTGCTCCAGGGAAACGTCGGCAACGTCAGCGTCCAGCGGGTGCCGACGGGCCCGGGGGAGCCCGCGGAGGCCTACGCTCGCGGGGTGGAGGCGGCGCTGCGCTCGGTGGCCCTCCAGCCGGCGGGGACCGGCCTGTCTCACGCGCGCATCGAGGTCGCCTTGCCCGGGCCGGACGCCTCCCGGCTCGTGCCCTGGGGGCTCGCGACGCTGGTCGACAACGTGGCGCTCTGGCTCTGGGCACCGGGGTGGGCGGAGCTGTCCGAGCTGCGCATCGGCTCGGTGCGGTTGCTGGGGGTGCCGGTGGAGACGACCGCCGCGTCGGGGAAGGTACTCGAGGGGGCAGGCGGGGGAGCCCGTGCCGTGTCGCTGGTCAACGGCTACCTCGGGTACGTCGAACCGGCGGACCGGGTGGAGCGCGCGGCCGGGGAGTCCCGGCGGCAGCTCTTCGGCCCGGGTCTGCTCGAGGCGCTCCGCTTCGGGACCGAGGCGACCCGCGCGGCGCTGCGGCCCACGGCGGAGTCGAGCTCGAGCCGTTGAAATCATTCGCCTTCCGCTCCACCGAAGGCCGCAGGGCCGACTCCGGGGAGTTCTGATCGAGGTGGTCCGTGGCCGCGCTCGCCTCGAGTTCCGGGCCTGCTGTCAGCTCGCCCGCGTGGTCGCCGCGAAGGAACTGGAGGACTCGCTCATGCTCCTCACGGCCGCCGACGATCCAGATGGTCGTCCCCGGGCTCGCTGGATGTTGGAGGCGCTGCCTCGGTCTCGCTGAGCTGGGATGGAGCCCCGGACGGGGTCACCGCTCGCGGTCGACGGGGAAATTCGCGCGGCGGTTGAGTGCGGCCGCGCTGACCACCTGTGCGATTCGCGCCGCGCGAGTCTCAGGCCGCTTCGCGCTGTGCACCCACCAGAGGATCGCCCGGCGCGAGGACGGGCTGAACGCGTCCCAGTTGGCCTTCGCGCCGCGCGGTCCGGCGGCGAACGACGCGACAAGGTCGGCCGGCTCCTCCAGCGATTCGGCGACCGCGTACACGTCCCATGCGCCGTCGCGCTTGGCCTGCTCGATCTTCGCGAGGCCCGCGGGGCGCATCAGCCCCGCGGCGATGAGCTTCTCGACCCGGAGCTTGTTCGACCTCGACCACGGGCTCCGCGGCTTGCGGGGGCTGAAGAGCTGCATCGCCCGCCCGGCGTCCAGCGTCCGGACCAGGCTGTCGATCCACCCGAAGCAGAGCGCCTCCTCGACGGCGTCGTCGTACTCGACGCGCGGCTTTCCGGTGGCCTTCTTGAAGGAGACCAGCCAGACCCCGACGTCTCGTCCGTGGTTCTCCTCGAGCCAGGCACGCCACGCCGCCCGGTCGGGCACCCACAGCCGCTCGAGGCTGTCCCCGGCGAAACGCTTGCTCCCGTTCGAGGTCCTCGGCACGCCGTGCACGGTCTTCGCCGCGTCGATCGACGCGGCCGCACCGGCTGGTCTGCCCACCCTGGCGCGTCCACTGCCCGGGCGAGCGTCCTTCCCGAGGGAGCGGGAGACTCTCCGTCCGCCGTCCCGGGCCTGCGGTGACGGGCGGGACCCACGAGCGGTCGACGTCGTCGGGCCGTTCGCGCCTCCCGAGGGTCGACGGCCCGGCGCAGCGGAGCGCCGTGCCGTCGCGGAGCCCCGCGCCCCTCCACGTCCCCCGGACCGCTTCACCGCCCGCGGAGCCACACCGAGACCTCTGGGACCAGCCGCTCGCGCAGCGCCACGTCCTGGGCGAGCCGCTCCAGCGTCTGGGCGATGGCCTGCTGCGCCTCGGGCACCGGGTGCGCCTCGAGGAACGCACGGGCCTCGTCGAGATGCCGCCGCTCGCGCAGGTTCCCCAGCGCCTCGACCACCCGGCGGAGCAGCATCGGGGCCTGCGCGGTCTTTTCGATCACCGTCGGCCAGCGGTCGCGGAGCAGCTTCCAGCTTCCCTCACGCGCGGCGCGGTTCGCCAGCAGCCCGTGCACGAAGGAGTGGAAGTCCTGGAGCGGCACCACCGGGTCGAACATCGTCGCCTGGGCGCGCTCCACCGGCCCAGGCTTCTCGAAGGCGGTCAGCGCGATCAGGTATCGCCGCTTCACTGCCGGGTCGGCCTCGCGAGGGAAGGCAGCGCGGAAGCGGTCGAAGAGGTCGAGGTCGCCGTCACGGGCGGCGACGGCCGCCGCGGTGTCCACCAGGTTCGGGTCGAGCGCGGTGCGTTGCCCGTTGAGCACCCGGTCCACCCGGGGCCCGGCCTCGGTGAGCACCGAGCGCGCGCGTGCCACGCCGGCCACTGCCCGGAGCAGCGCGGCACGCCGCAGCCGGTCCTGATCGGTCTCGCCGGCCACGGGATCCCAGCCCATCGCCCGGAACCTGGGCAGGAACAGCCGCTCGACGAGCCGCCGGAGACGCTCCACGTCCTCCCCATCTACGAGCCTCGCCTCGACGTAGCCCAGACGGCCCACCAGGTCGTCGAGCACGGCATGGTCGCCCTCGTCCTCGAACGCGAGCACCAGGTCGAGGAAGTCGGCGATCCGCGCGCGCCCGGCACGCACCAGGGCCCACTGGTCGGCGAGCAGCCCGATGCGCTCGGCCGGCTGCAACGCGCCCAGGGACTTGCCGAGCGCGGCGAGCAGCTCGGCCGAGTACGCCGCGCGGTAGAAGCCGGTGGACCCTGCATTGGCGTTCAGCCAGCGCACGGTGCCGGCGGCCTCGAGGGTGGCCTCTCCGGTCCGTCCCTCCATGAGAAACGTCCGGGTGTGCCGGCCGCGGTCGTCGCCCCAGGCCAGGACCAACGGGACGGGCCAGGTCTCCGGGCCGCTGAGGCCTGGCTCGGAGAAGAAGCGCTCCTGCGAGAAGCGCGCCCGGTGGCCATCGAGCGTGACGCTCACCACCGGGTAGCCGCTCTGGCGAATCCAGGCGTTCGCCAGCTCGACCACCGGAGCCTTCGAGGCCCTGGCCAGCGCGCCCCAGAGGTCGTCGGCGACCGCGTTGGCCCGCGCGTGCTTGCGCATGTAGTCGCGGATCCCGGCTCGGAACGGGTCCTCGCCGAGGAAGCCCTCGATCATGCGGAGGACCGCACCGCCCTTCTCGTAGGTGATGGCGTCGAAGCTCTCGGTGGCCTCGGCGGCGTTGGCCACCGTGCCCCGGATGGGGTGGGTGGAGCGGAGCGCGTCCAGGTGCAGCGCGGTCGCCTTGCCGGCGTCGAAGTCGAGCCACACCCGCCAGTCGGGTCGCCAGCGGTCGACGATTTTGTAGGCCATCCAGGTGGCGAACGCCTCGTTCAGCCAGAGGTCGTCCCACCAGACCATCGTCACCCAGTTCCCGAACCACTGATGGGCCAGCTCGTGCGTCACCACCTCGGCGACGCGCTTCTGGACCGAGAGCGGCGCCGTCGCCGGGTCGAGCAGCAGCGCCAGCTCGCGGTAGGTGATGAGCCCGGCGTTCTCCATGGCCCCGGCCTCGAAGTCGGGGATGCCGACCTGGTCCAGCTTGCCGAAGGCGTACGGGAGCCCGAAGTAGTCCTGGAGCATCGGCAACACCGCGAGTGCGGTCTGCTGCCCGAACCCGAGGAGCGCGCGCTTCTCCTCCAGGCACCAGGTCCGGACGGGGACGCCGGCCGCCATCTCCTCGGCGCTGGAGACCAGCGGGCCGACGACCAGGGCGACCAGGTAGCTCGGGAGCACCTCCGTCTCCGCGAAGCGGACCCTGCGGTGCGGGCCGTCGAGCTCCTCGGCCAGCGCCCGGCCGTTGCTCAGCGCGACGAGCTTGGGAGGAACCTTCACCGTCAGGGCCCAGGTGCACTTGAAGGCCGGCTCGTCGAAGCAGGGGAACACCCGGCGGGCGTCGGCGGCCTCGAACTGGGTCGCCGCGACCGACCCCGCGAGGTAGAGCCCGCGGAGCCCATCGGTGAAGCGTCCGTTCCAGCGCAGGATGAGCCGGGCCTCGCCCTTGGGGAGCTCGGCATCGAGCTCGAGCACCACGGTCTCGCTCACCGGCCGCACCTGGACGCTGGCGCGGAAGACGCGGCCGGCGGCCTGCACCTCGGCATCGGAGACCTGCAGCTCCACCGCGTGCAGCACGATGCTCCGGACCGGTTGCTCGACCGAGAGGGTCAGCTCGGCGTCTCCGGTGAAGGTGCGGGCGTCCAGGTCCAGGGCGAGGGTCGCCTGGGTACGCCGCGGAAGGACGTCCCTGGAGAGGCGGAAGTTGCGGTCGTCGGTCGTCACAGGGCCCGGAGACTCGCACGGCCGGGCCCCCCGGGAGGCCACGAATCGGCACCGGGTGCTCCGGTTCCGGGCGCTGCCGTCGACCGGGTGACCCTCCACCGGCGGCCAGCTGGGCAGAGGCCCAACGCGTTGCGCCAGCTCGCTCGGGACCTCACCTCGCCCAACACCTCTTCCGCGGCCGGCGGGCTGTCGGCCGCCAGGTGTCCGGCCGCCAGGTGTCAGACACCTCTGTCGCTCCAGGTGTCAGACACCTCTGTCGCTGACACCTCTGTCGCTCTGTCGAGGCACCCGCGTCGAGTTCGCCGGCGGCGTCGCGGGCCGGACGGCCGGCCCCGCTCAGTCGTGGTCGCACTCGTCGGAGTGAACGTGCCCACCGTCCTGCTCGGCCGCTCGCTCCTTCTGCAGCTTCTGCATCCGCTTGCGGATCAGCCCGCGCTTGAGCTGCGACAGGTGGTCCACGAAGGTCGTCCCCTCGAGGTGGTCGATCTCGTGCTGCAGGACGTGGGCCAGCCGCCCCTCCGCCGACAGCTCGTGCTGGGCGCCGGTCCGGTCGCGGTACCGCACCCGCACCTTGGCGAACCGCGGAGTCTGCTCCCACTCGTGCGGGACCGACAGGCAGCCCTCCTCGAGGCTCACCGGCTCGCTCTTCTCCAGCACCACCGGATTCGCGATCTCGAAGAACGTCCCGTCCTCGCGGCCCACCCAGGCGATGGCGAGCGGGACGCCGATCTGATTGGCGGCGATGCCAATCCCCTCCGCGGCACGCAGCGAGTCCATCATCTCCTCGAGCAGCGGGTCGAGCGCGGGGCCGAACTCGGTCACCGCACGGGTCCGGGTCGACAGCACCCTGTCGGGCCAGATGACGATGGACTTGGGCATCTTTCCTAGGGGGCGCTGTCTAGCGCAGGCTCGGCTCTGCTTCACCCGGGAATCGACGCGAGGAGCTCCCCGTGGCCTGGCTGATGTCCCGGATGTACGACCGCTTCCTGGAGGGCGCCGAGCGAGCCGGGCTCCGGGACTGGCGGCGCGCGCTGCTCGAGCACGCCCGGGGTGAGGTGCTCGAGCTCGGTGCCGGCACCGGAGGCAACCTCGCCCTCTATCCGCCGGCGGTCACCCGCCTGGTGCTCACCGAGCCCGACCGGCACATGCGCCAGGTCCTCCAGCGCAAGCTCGCCGGCAGGCCGAACGTCGAGCTCGTCGACGCCCCCGCGGAGGCTTTGCCGCTGCCGGCGCAGAGCTTCGACACCGTGGTGGCCACCCTCGTCCTCTGCTCGGTGCACGACCCCGCGCGCGTCCTGTCGGAGATCCGCCGCGTCCTCCGCCCGGGCGGGACGTTCCTCTTCCTGGAGCACGTCGCGGCGCCTGCCGGGACCTGGACCCGTCGCCTGCAAGGGCTGCTCGAGCCGGTCTGGAAGCGGCTCTCCAGCAACTGCCACCTGACCCGCCAGACCGGACCGCTGCTCGAGGCGGCCGGGTTCGAGCTCGTGCCGTGCACCGAGGAGCAGCTGCCGGGGTCGAGCGCCCTCGTCGGCCGGAGCATCCGCGGGGTCGCGCATCCGCCCACCGCGAGTGGAGTGCGTGCCCGCCCCGGAATTCCTTGACAGCGGGGGGGAGCGCCCTGCCTCAATGCCCACCCTTCTCCGAGGGAGGGAGGCTCACCCAGATGGCAGTCGACCCCGCCGCGCCACATTCCGCCACCGCCGCGCCGTCGGCAGCCGCCGCCGGGTCCGACTTCCAGCCCTACGTCCCGGACGACACGCAGCTCAAGGAGTTCACCCCCAAGGCGATCGGCGTCGGTGTCTTCTTCGGTCTCCTGTTTGGCATGTCCACCGTGTATCTGGCGCTGAAGGCGGGCCTGACAGTCTCGGCGTCCATCCCGATCGCGGTGCTCTCCATCTCGGTGCTGAAGA
The DNA here is from genome assembly GCA_035519675.1 of Myxococcaceae bacterium. Lineage (GTDB taxonomy): Bacteria > Myxococcota > Myxococcia > Myxococcales > Myxococcaceae > RPRB01. The sequence continues at coordinate 27,046 of DATIWB010000140.1, read as the reverse complement.
AGCTCGGCGGCTCGACCATCCTCGAGAACAACATCGTCCAGACCATCGGCTCGGCGGGCGAAAGCATCGCCTCCGGCGTGGTCTTCACCTTGCCCGGCTTCCTCTTCCTGGCCGCCGATGCGCGAACCCACCAGAGCGTCGGGGCTCCCTACTTCAGCTACCCGGTCATCTTCACCCTGGCGGTGCTGGGCGGCATCCTGGGGGTGCTGATGATGATCCCGCTTCGTCGAGCGCTCATCGTCAACGAGCACGGAAACCTGCCGTACCCCGAGGGCACCGCCTGCGCCCAGGTGCTCATCGCCGGCGAGAAGGGCGGGTCCATGGCGGCAACCGCCTACCGCGGCCTCGGCCTCGCGGTGGTGTACGCGCTGCTGCAGCAGGTGTTCAAGGTGATCGCCGAAACGCCGGGGTACGTGACCCGGGCGACGAGTCGGGTATTCCCCGCGGCGACGGTCAACGCGAGCATCACCCCCGAGTACCTCGGCGTCGGTTACATCATTGGCCCGCGCATCGCCGGCGTCCTGGTCGCGGGTGGCGTGCTGGCGTGGCTTGGTCTCATCCCGCTCCTCGCCTCGCTGGTGCCGCCACAGGTCGTCGCCGTCCAGCTGCACAAGCTCGGCTATCTGCCGGACCTCATGAAGGCGGGCCGCTACGGCTGGGACCCGGTGACCCACAGCTTCGCGGAGCTGAACACCGCCATCTACTACGCCTACGTCCGGCAGATCGGCGCCGGCGCGGTGGCGGCGGGCGGCTTCATGACCCTGCTCAAGACGCTCCCGACCATCATCAGCAGCTTCAAGAGCAGCATCGCCGCGCTCAAGGCCGGTCGTGAGGGCGTGACGGCCCGCAGGACCGAGAACGACCTGCCTCTCACTGTCACCGTGGGCGGCAGCATCGCCCTGGTGCTGATCATGGCCTTCCTTCCGTTCATCCCGGGCACGTTCTTCGGACGGCTGGTGCTGGGCGTTCTGATCATCGTCTTCGGCTTCTTCTTCGTGACCGTGGCCTCGCGCATCGTGGGAATCATCGGGACCAGCAGCAGTCCCGTCTCGGGAATGACCATCGCCACGCTGATGGCGACCTGTCTTCTCTTCATCGGCCTGGGCTGGACCTCGGACCCGTACCAGCCGATGGCGCTCTGCGTGGGTGGCATCGTCTGCGTGGCAGCGGCCAACGCCGGCGCCACGTCGCAGGACCTCAAGACCGGCTTCCTGGTGGGCGCGACACCGAGGTACCAGCAGCTCGGACTCATCATCGGCGTCGTCGCCGCGTCGCTCATCATCGGCATCACCATTACCGTGCTGGACAAGCCCACCGTGGACGCGGCCACCGGCACGGTGCTCCACCAGATCGGCACCACCCGCTACCCCGCGCCGCAGGGCACACTGATGGCCACGCTCATCCGCGGTCTGCTCTCGGCGAATCTGGACTGGCAGTTCGTGCTGGTCGGCGTGTTCCTCGCCCTCACCGTGGAGCTCTGCGGCGTCTCACCGCTGTCGTTCGCGGTCGGCGCCTACCTGCCGCTGTCCACCACGCTTCCCATCTTCTGCGGTGGGGTGGTGAAGGCCATCGTGGACCGAACCAGCGGAAAGTCGCACGACGACGAGATCGGCTCGGGCAGCCTCTTTGCCACCGGCCTGGTGGCGGGCGGCACACTGCTCGGGGTGGCGGTGGCGCTCCTGTCCATCTTTCCCAGCGTCGAGGCACTCCTCGGCAAGCTCGACGTGAGCGGACCACTGGTGGGAGCGCTGGGGAAGCGCGGGTTCGACATGCTCGGCGTGGCATTCTTCGTCTTCATGGGGGTGGTGCTGTTCCGGGTGGCGAAGAAGCCGCTGGCGGGCTGAGGCCCTTCAGGACGGGAACTCGCCGGGCAGGACGGGCCGGGCCTGGCGGCGTCAGTGGCGGGGGGCGTGGACGTGTCCGAAGGTGAGCGGCGCCCCGCTTCGGATATCGTCCTCCTCTTGGGGAGAGGCGTGGTGCAGCGGGAGGACGAGTCCGAGCCCTGGCGCTACTCGCGGCGAGGGGAGCGGCTCCCCGATCACTGCCTGGACTGCGGGGCGCTCATGCTCGGGCCCTTCTGCGCGTCGTGTGGCCAGAAGAGCGAGCCTGAGCACCGGAGCCTGTGGCAGCTGGTCAAGGACGCGGTGGGACCGGCGGTCCTGCTGGAGTCGAAGCTGTGGTGGACGCTGGCGACGCTGCTCCGGCACCCGGGAGCGCTGAGCGAGGCCTACACCGAGGGGAAGCGAAGCAGGTACATCCGGCCGCTCCGGCTCTACTTCTGGGTGAGCGTGCTGTTCTTCTCGGCGCTGGCGCTCCGGCCGCTGCACTTCGTGGCGGTCAAGGTGGACCGGCAGGACCGCGTCCGCATCCCCTTCGCTCCGGAGCTCGAGCGTCGGCTGCAGCAGAAGCTGCAAGGCCTGACCGAGGTTCCGGGGGCGGAGGACGGGTCGGGGAAGCGGATGGTGGACATCACCGAGGGCCACTCCGTGGCGCAGGAGCGGCTGCGGACCGAGTTCCTGTCCCGGCTGCCGAAGGCGATCTTCCTCCTTCTGCCCGTCTTCGCGCTCCTGCTCCGGATGCTGTGGTGGAAGCGGCCGTACGTGGACCACCTGGTCTTCGCGCTGCACGCGCACACCGTTCTCTTCCTGGGCCTGGGTCTCGGGCTCAGCGGATGGCCGCCCCTGGCGTTGCTCGGCGCCCTGGGACCAGTGGGGTGGTTCCTGGTGGCGGTCCACCGCTTCTACCGGAGCGGGTGGGTGACGACGGTACTGAAGACGCTGGCCCTCGGCTTCCTGGATCTGGTCATCTCCTCGCTGGTGGTGGTGGTGACCATGCTGGTGGCACTGCTGGGGACCTGAGCGGCGTCGCCAGGCGCTGCCGACCGGTGGTTGGATGAACGCTCCGTGGCCCGTCTGTCCGTCCTCGTCGCTCTGCTCGTCGCCTGCGGAGGGGGAGGAGCGGCCGGTGGCCCGGATGCCGGACCGGCGGGTGTGGAGCTCGCGCCCTCCCCGGGAACGCCCGACCTGCCGATCCACGGTGCCTCCGTCGAGCAGGTGCGCGCCTTCCGGGCGGGCGATGAGGTCTTCGAGCAGCCGTTCGATCCCCTCGACGGGCTCGGGCCGGTTTACGTCGCGCCCTCCTGTGTTGCCTGTCACCTGCGCGGGGGCCGCGGACCGGTGCAGACGCAGCGGATGGCTGTGGTGTCGCCCACCACGGGACGACCGGTCGAGGTCCTGCCGTTCGGCGCGCTGGTGCGCCCGCTGCTGACCGCAGGCGCGGTGACCCCGGTGCTTCCGCCCGACGGAGGGTTACCGGAGGGTGCCGTCCTCCGCCTGACCACCCGGTTGGCCGCCCCGGTGTTCGGCCGGGCGTACCTCGAGGCGATCGCCGACCCGGAGATCGAGCGGGTGGCCGCGGAGCAGGCGCTCCGAACCGACGGCATCCGCGGCCGGGTGCACCGGGTGTCGTTCCACTCTCAGGCGTCGATCGACCCGCGGTTTCCCTCGCATGGCGCAGGCGAAGCCGGGCTCATCGGACGCTTCGGGGTGAAGGCGCGCCTGGCGACGCTCGACGACGTGGTGGCCGACGCGCTCCAGGGCGACCTCGGGCTCACCACCAACCTCCGGCCGTCCGAGCTTCCCAACCCCGACGGGCTGGTGGACGACCTGCTGCCGGGCGTCGATGTCCCCGACACGCCGCTGGCCGCGCTGGTGGAGTACACGCGGCTCCTCGACATCCCCCCGCGTCCTGCGCCCGATGTCCGGGGCGCTGCGCTCTTCGACTCGGTGGGCTGTGCGGTGTGCCACGTCCCGAGCCTCCGGACCCGCGCCGACTGGCCGACGCCCCAGCTTGCCGGCATCGATGCGCCGGTCTTCACCGATCTCCTCCTCCACGACATGGGCGCTGACCTCGCCGACGGGCAGGTGGAGGAGGGCGCGGGGCCGAGCGAGTTCCGGACCGCGCCACTCATCGGGCTCGGGTATCTCCGGGCGTTCCTCCACGACGGCCGGGCCACCACGCTTCGCGAGGCGGTGCTCGGCCACGGGGGTCCTGGATCCGAGGCGGCCGGCACGATCCAGCGCTTCCAGGCGCTCGCTCCGGCCGAGCAGGAGCTGCTCCTGACCTTCGTTGCCGGGCTCTGATCGACCGACAGAGCCTAACTACTTGGATTCACGTACTTTTGTGAGGTGCCAGACACCTCGTTACGGGAGGTGCCAGACACCTCGTGACGCCAGGTCGCTCGTGACGCAAGCCCTCGGTGAGGGGCGACTCAGGGTCCGATCGTCGCGTCGAACACCTTCCACGAGGCGCCCCCGCGCAGGTCCCGGAGCACGACGTAGAAGCGGACCGGGATCGGAGTGGCGTGGGTGCGGAAGCGCACGTCGCTGGTGGCATTCGGGTCCTCGGGGATGGGCTCGGCGGAACGGAAGTCCACCACCTCCCCCGCGGTCGATTCCCAGCTGTAGCTGAACCGCTCGTGCTGGATGCCACCGTCCAGACCGACGTAGGTCTCGATCCCTCCAGGACCACCGTCGGGGATGTGCGGGTACAAACGGATCTCCTGGTCCAGCGGCAGCACCGAGCCCTGGAGCGGGCCTCCGTCGGGCAGGGTGACGTCGAGCAGCTCGGGGTTGTGGTTCGGTGCGCCGGAGAAGCGCACCGCGAGCCGGTAGATGCCTCGCTCGCGGTTCGAGGGGTCCGTCCCCGCATCCGTCCGCGCCAGCTCATAGCCGATGGCGATCTGTGCCACCCCTGGCTCGCCGACGTTGATGCCTCCGTCGATCGCCCCCACGGTCCCGAACGCCGCCTGGAGGAACCCCTGCAGCTCCGGCCGCGAGGCGTCGAGCACCAGGTCGGGGAGGTCCACTCCGTCGCTGCCGGGACAGTCGAAGTCTGCGGCGAACGGGTTCCCGGGCCCGCAGAGCGCGAGCCGGAAGGTCAGCCCGCCGTCAGGGTATGCCAGAGGCGAGAAGAGGATCGGCGGCGGCAGCCCGCCATCGCGCAGGTCCACCTCGGGCGGATCTGCCCGGAGCGCGAGCAGTCGCACGCGGTCCAACAGCTGGCTCTGCTTCTCGAGGTCCGGCCCGCAGCTCGCCGCGAGCACGAGCCCCAGCGCGCCCACCCCGACGGCCACCCCCGCGCGCCCCATCACCACGTCCCCTTCACGCCCAGGATCGGCACGATCGGAAGTCCCTCGAACTGGGCGCTCTGCGCGTAGTTGTAGTTGTACTGCGTGCCCTCGATGCTCCGGGTGTTGGTCACGTTCTGGATGTCCAGGTACAGGTCGAGCGACCAGTTGTCGAAGACCCAGATCTTGTCGATCCGCACGTCGAGCTGCGCGAAGTTCGGCAGCCGGTACGAGTTGACCGGTCCGAACAGGGGCACGTAGGTGTCGGTGAGGTCGTCCTTCACCGCCCCCACCACCGGCGTGCGTGGATTGCCCGTCGCGTAGCGGAACCGGCCGCCGATCTCCCAGCCGGCGCCGAGCTTGTAGCTGGCGATCGCGGTCAGCACGTGGGTCTGGTCGAAGTCGAAGAGCCGCCAGGTCGCCCCCGGGCGGTCGATGCGCTCGCTCTTGGAGAAGGTGTAGGCGATCCACCCGAACAGCCGCTTGGTCAGCGCCTGCCGGAAGAGCACCTCGAAGCCGTAGATGCGCCCTCGGCCCTCGTTCACCAGATTCTGCGGCACCAGCTGGCCGTTCCGCTCGACCAGCGCGCTGGTGCTGACCGGGATGTCCCACAGCCGGTTGTAGAAGCCCTCCACGCTCAGGAAGAGGTCGGGGCGGATGTTCCACTCGACGCCCAGGCTGTTCTGCAGCGCGTAGCGGCTCCCCAGATCCGGGTTGCCGAACACCGGGTCCGCCTCGCCGACCTGGAGCGAGGGCGGGGAGTGGTAGAGCCCGACCCCCGCCTTGAGCGTCACCTCAGGCGCCACCGCCCACCGTACCGCGAGCCGCGGATCCGCGGTCAGCAGTGGGGTCCGCTGGAGCCGGATGGTGACGATGTCCATCCGCACCCCGGGGACGACCAGCAGCGAGGGGAAGGGGTGCAGGCGCAGCTCGGTCCACAGCCCGAGCTGGTTCTGCCAGAACGGTGAATCCGCGTAGAAGATCTCGCGGGTCGGCCCGAAGTAGGACGGCTCGCCCTCGCGCGGCGGCTGGCCGAGCGCGGCGCGGATCGTTCCGTGGGTGGTCGTCCAGTCCACCCCCACCGCGGGGGTGATCCACTCCGCGAGCCGCAGCTCGACGGTGCTCCGCAGCGCCCAGGTGCTCGCCCCGAGGGTGAGCCCGCGCTGTCCGCCGATGTTGAGGTTCACGTCGGTCCGGTCGAAGCCGCCGATGGTGTCCGCGCGCCACGCTCCGTCGACGAGGGTGTGCCGGAGCCGGAACTGGTTGAACCCGGTCTCGTTCTTGAAGTCGCGGCCCAGCGTGGGGTCGCCGGAGAACGAGCTCTTGGTGATCAGCTCCAGCGCGTCCTGGCTGTGGAGCCCCAGCAGCTGGACCGTGTTCTTCCCGTTCGGCTTCCAGGTGAGCTTGAGCTGCGCGTCGTCGTAGCGGGGGGCGACGGTGAAGCTGGGCGAGTCGGGCTTGAGGAACAGCGGGAGGATGAGGTCGATGTACGAGCGCCGGTACGCCCCGGCGATGCTCAAGGTGTCGGTGATCGGCGTCTCGAGGACGACGTTGGCGTTGTAGGCGTTGACCTCGAGCACTCCGTGGAAGCCGTCGGTCTTGGGATTGCGGCTCTTCACGTCCACCACCCCGCCGACGACGCCGCCGTAGTAGGTGGAGAAGTTGCCGGGCAGGTAGTCCACCGCCTCGAGCAGCTCGCTGTTGTAGACCGCGGTCAGACCGCCGAAGTGGAAGAGCAGGGGGATGCGCTCGCCGTCCAGGAAGATGCCGGAGTCGCGCGGGCTGGTGCCACGGATGACGATGAGCCCGCCGTTCAGCGGGGGCCGGGCGACGCCGGGGAGGTTCTGGATGACCTTCAGCGCATCGCCGGTGGTGCCGGGGATGCGCTGGATCTCCTGGAGCGAGATGGTGGTCTGGCTGACCTCCTTCTTCTCCCGGGCGCCCCGCACCACCGTCTCGTAGGGGGAGAAGAAGGTGCGGAGCACGTGGTAGGTGGCCTGGGTCTGCTTCCCTGCGTCGACGCGCTCGGTGGTCTCGAAGCGCTGGAACTCGCTCGCGGTGATGACCACCTGCACCTCGCCCGGGGGCACGTCGCGGAAGCTGAACTGCCCCCGCGCGTCGGTGACGGTGCTCATCCCCGGCGCGGGGAGGGCCACCTCCGCGCCGGCGAGCGGCTTGCGGTTCCCGCGCTCGAGGACCCGGCCGGTGAAGTTCACCGGCCCCTCCCGGGCGACCTGGGCCTGGGCGGCCACAGGCCGCAGCACGAAGTCGTAGGCGTAGGTGATCCGGACCGGGCTCGGCTTGCCGTCGATCTCCGCGGGCGTGAAGCGGAACTGGCGGATCGCCGCCAGCGCGGCCTCGTCGAAGCCGTGCCCCGCGGGCTCCACGACCACGGCACGGGTCACCTCGCCGGTCGCCGAGAGGTCGATGCTCATGACGACCCGCCCCTCGAGCTTCTGGGCCTCCGCCTCGGGCGGGTAAGCGGCCTCCACGAAGCGCTCCACGGCGGGGGGCCTGGTCAGCGTCGGCCCCGCGCCCGGCTGGGGCGGTGGCTCGGCCGAGGTCTGGGCGAGCGCGAGTGCCGGGGCACACACCAGCGCGGTCACCCACCAGGCCCCAGCCCGCCTCGACACGCTCACCCCTCTCCCGCCTGCGGAGCCCTCGGGCCCCAGCGAGCCTCGGTGGGCTGGTGATGCCCGGCCCGGCCCGCGCCGGCAACGAAAACGCGCCGGTCGCCGGGCCGATTCCCCGGAGACTGCGAATCGCTCAGGGTCCGGCCGGCCCGCCGGCGCTGGTCGCCTCGGAGATCAGCAGGACGCGCCCACCGAGCGACGGGCCGGCAGGGCTGAAGGGCGCCCCCGATCCAGGATGGAGCGCGGCCTGGAACCGCAGCCCCACGCCCTCCATCAGCCGCACCAGCTCGGTGATGGTGTACACCCGGATCGAGGCCGTCTTCCGGCCCGAGCCGCGGGGACCCGCCCAGAACCAGGTGGACTCGACCCTCCCCGCGACCGGGTCGAACCGCGGCTGCTCGATGAGCAGGGTCCCATCGGGAAGGCCTCGGCCCAGAGGCGCAGGTAGTCCTCGTCGAAGAACTGCTCCCACCAGGGGCCGACGCTGGTCATGGCCAGCGGAGCCGCGACTCACTTCAGGCGGGAGAGCAGCAGCTTGCGCTGGAGCTGGAGCGTCTCGGGGGCGGTCTTCCCCAGCATCTCGAAGAACTCGCCCTCCTCGGTGAGCTCCTTCTTCCACTCGTCCACGTGGATCGCCGTGGCCTCGTCCACCTTCTCATGCGGGATGTCCAGCCCCGAGAGGTCCAGGTCACCGGCCTTGGGAACCCACCCGAACAACGTCTCCTGGCCGCCGACGCGGACATGCGCGCGATCGACGATCCACTTCAGCACCCGCATGTTCTCGCCGAAGCCTGGCCAGAGGAACTTGCCGTCCTTCCCCTTCCGGAACCAGTTCACCTGGAAGAGCTTGGGGGGGTAGGGAATCTTGTCCTGCATGTCCAGCCAGTGCTGGAGGTACTGGCCCATGTTGTAGCCGCAGAAGGGCAGCATGGCCATCGGGTCGCGGCGCACGACGCCGACCTTCCCGGTGGCCGCGGCGGTGGTCTCGGAACCGAGCGTTGCGCCGAGGAACACTCCGTGCGCCCAGTTGAAGCTCTGGAGCACCAGGGGAATCGTCGTCGCCCGGCGCCCGCCGAAGATGATCGCGCTGATCGGCACGCCCTCGGGGTCGTTGACGTGCTTGCTCAGCACCGGGTTGTTGGTCATCGGCGAGGTGAAGCGCGAGTTGGGGTGCGCCGCCTTCTCGCTCGAGCCCTTCTTCCAGGGCCGGCCCTGCCAGTCGGTGAGCTCGTCGGGGACCTCGCCGTCCATCCCCTCCCACCACACGTCGCCGTCCTTGGTCATGGCGACGTTGGTGAAGATGGTGTCCTTGGCGACGGTCTTCATCGCGTTCGGGTTGGAGGCGAAGTTGGTGCCCGGCGCCACGCCGAAGTACCCGTTCTCGGGGTTGACCGCCCAGAGCCGGCCGTCCTTCCCCACGCGCATCCAGGCGATGTCGTCGCCGACGGTCCAGACCTTCCACCCCCCGAACCGCTTGGGGGGAATCATCATCGCGAAGTTCGTCTTGCCGCACGCCGAGGGGAACGCGCCGGTGACGTAGGTCATCTGCCCGTCGGGGCTCTCCACGCCGAGGATCAGCATGTGCTCGGCGAACCAGCCCTCGTCCTTGCCCAGCCAGCTCCCGATGCGGAGCGCGAGGCACTTCTTCCCCAGGAGGGCGTTGCCCCCGTAGCCCGAGCCGAAGCTCCAGATGGTGTTGTCCTCGGGGAAGTGACAGATGTAGCGGCGCTCGGGACTCAGGTCACCGGTGCAGTGCAGGCCGCGGTTGAAGTCGTCGGAGTCGCCGAGCATGTCCAGGGCCGGCTTCCCCATGCGGGTCATGATCCGCATGTTGAGGACCACGTACACGCTGTCGGTGATCTCGATGCCCACCTTGGACAGCGGCGAGCCGATCGGGCCCATGACGTACGGGAGGACGTACATGGTCCGGCCCTTCATCGAGCCGTCGAAGAGCTTGGTCAGCTTTCCGTAGGCCTCCTGGGGAGCCATCCAGTTGTTGGTCGGCCCTGCGGCCTCCTGCGTCCTGGTGCAGATGAACGTCAGGTGCTCGACCCGCGCGACGTCGTTCGGGTTCGAGCGATGGAGGTAGCAGCCTGGCCGCTTCTGGGGATTGAGCGGGATCAGCACCCCGGTGTCGACGGCGTGCTTGGTGAGGCGCTCCTTCTCGGCCTCCGACCCGTCGCACCACACGATGCGGTCCGGCTTGACGAGCGCCGCGGAGTCCCGCACCCAGTCGAGCAGGGCCTTGTTTCGAGTCAGCGTGGTCGCGCTCCCGTCAATCTGGCTCGCCATCAGTTCATCTCCCGAACGAATCCTTGCGGAGAGGTGCTTCTAATACAGGCCTCAGCGGGTTGTCCCAATGTGTCGCTGATCCTGGGCGGCGCATCGGGGGGGACACCTTGTGCGCTCATCCGGCGGATTAGCAAGGCCCGCGCGTGCTGACGCGGCGCGAAAGCGCAGTGCATCCAACGCCCGCCCGGCGTGCGGCGCTCAGCAGGTGCAGCGGCCGGACGAGCGTGGCGTGGGCCCCCGACAGTCGCCCGGTCGACGTCGCATGAGATGCCTGCAGCGACGCGGCTCGGCGCGTTGTCACTCGGCGAGGTGTCAGACACCTCTGACGGACACCTCTGACGGCTTCGAGCGAGGTCGAGTCCCCGGTGCCGGCACCGGGTGCCCGCGGCGAGGTGTCAGACACCTCCGCCAGACACCTCCGCCAGGTCGAGTGGAAGGCCGCGGCGGCGTCGAGGAGCGAGACGTCTCGTCGGTGTCTGGTGGGCGCCTGGCGGTGTGCGTGCCGGTGCGCCGGGACGGCTCGTCAGGCGGGGACTGCTAACATCCGGCGCCCCGCATGGCTCTCCCCGCCGCGTCCAACGGTTCCGAGGCTCTGACCTACACCCGTGACCGCTCGAAGCGCCGCACGGTGATCGCCTCGGTCATCACCGGCACCACCGTCGAGTGGTACGACTTCTACCTGTACGGAACGCTCTTCACGGTGATGCAGCCGCACTTCTTCCCGACGAGCAATGCGCTCGCCGGGTGGCTGGTCGGCCTGGCCCTGTACGCGACCGGGTTCATCATCCGACCTGTGGGGGCGGTGTACTTCGGCCGGATGGGCGATCTCGCCGGCCGGAAGAGCGCCTTCCTGGCCACGCTCCTGCTGATGGGTGGGGCCACCACTGCCATCGGCCTGCTCCCGAGCTACGAGCGGGTCGGCGTGGCAGCCCCCGCGCTCCTGGTGCTGATGCGCCTGCTGCAGGGGTTCGCCCTGGGCGGCGAGTACGGCGGCGCGGTGATCTGCGTCGCGGAGAACGTCCCGGACGGCGAGCGCGGCTACTACACCAGCTACGTGCAGATCACCGCGACCTTCGGCCTGTTCGTCTCCATGGTCGTGGTCATGGCGGTGCGCAACTACCTGGGCCCGGCGGACTTCGCGGCCTGGGGATGGAGGCTGCCGTTCGTGTTCTCGATGTTCCTGCTCGGCATCGCCGGCTGGGTGCGGGCCCAGCTCGGCGAGTCACCGCTCTGGGAACGGCTCCGGCGCGAGAACCGACTGTCGCGAGAGCCGCTGGTCGAGGCCGCCCGGAACTGGAAGAAGCTGGCGCTGGCCCTCTTCGCCGCCACCGCCGGCCAGGGCGTCATCTGGTACACCGCGCAGTTCTTCTCGGTGCTGTTCATGACCAAGCTGCTGGGGATCCCCGGCCAGAAGGCCACGCTGATCGCCGCGGTGGCGTTGCTCTGCGCCATGCCCTTCTTCGTGGTGTTCGGCGCGCTCTCGGACGTCATCGGACGCAAGAGGCTGATGGTGGTCGGAAATCTGCTGGCGGCGATCGGGTTCTTCCCCATCTACCGGGGGATGCAGCTCGTCTCCAACCCGCTGAACGAGGTGGCGATGACCGGTCTGGTCTTCGTCCAGGTGCTCCTGGTCACCATGACCTACGGGCCCATCGCCGCGTTCCTGGTGGAGTTCTTCCCGGCGCGCTCGCGGTACGTCTCGCTCTCCATCCCCTACCACCTCGGCAACGGCATCTTCGGCGGGCTCACCGGGTACCTCGCCTCGTCGATCGCGGTGAGCGCGAACAACAAGTTCGTCGGTCTGGCCTTCCCCTGCAGCGTGGCGCTGCTCACCGCCGTGCTCGGCGCGCTCTTCCTGCCGGAGACGGCGAGGACGCGCATCTGGGCCGAGGTGCGCAGGGGCGCCGCCGGTTCCGGGACCGGTCCGTACCCCGCCCGCGAGCCCACCGGGCCGCAGCTCCGCCCCCCGAGCGGCGTCCACCTCGTCCCGCCGGAAGCGTAGAGGCGCCGTCCGCCCCGGGCTCAGTGAATGGCGGCGCGGATCGGCAGCCGCCGGACGAGCTCTGCCTCCGCCGCGAGCAGCTGCCCCAGCCGCGGCGCCACCGCCTCGCCGTGCACGCGCGAGGCGAGGCGAAGAAACAGCTTCTGGTGCCCGTCCTCGCTGCGCGCGAGCTCGCCGTAGAACCGGCGGAGCTCGGCCTCGGGGAGACCCTCGGCGAGCAGCGCCAGTCGCTCGCAGCTCCGGGCCTCGATGACCGCGGCCACCAGAAACCGGTCCAGCTGCCGCTGCGCCGCGGGCGTCCGGACCAGCTCCTGGAGCCCCTGCGCGTAAGGATCTCCGGGGTCGCGGCCGAGCGCGAGCCCCCGCCGCTCCAGCAGCTGGAGCACCCGCGCCAGGTGACCGCTCTCCTCCCTGGCCAGCCGCGCCATGTGTCCCGGGAGCCCGGGCACCTCGGGGTAGGCCTGCAGAAGCGACAGCGCGTTCGCTGCCGCCTTCTTTTCGCAGTGAGCATGGTCGATCAGCACCTGGTCGAGGTGCTCGAGCGCGTTCGGGAGCCAGCGCGGATCCGTCGCGCAGCGAAGCGTGATGCGGGCGCCGTCGGGCGGAAGCCGGGAGCTCATCGCCCGGGCGTCCTACCGCGCCCGGGGTCCAGGCGTCACCCCGGAGCGTCCTCCTCGAAGAGGATCCGGCGAACCTCGGCCGGGTCCACCGCCACCGGAGCGCGCGGCAGGCGTTCCAGCACGAACCGGGGCAGGAGCGCATCGAGGGTGGTGGGGTCGCCGTCGCTCAACCCAGCCCAGCCGGCGAGCAGGCCGATGAGGCGCCCGGGAGCCACACCCCGCTCCCGGAGCTCGCCGAGGCTCGGCGTCCCGGCGCGCTTCGCCAGCCGCTTTCCGTCCGGGCCGAGGAGGAGCGGGACGTGCGCGTACACCGGGACCGGAAGCCCGAGCGACTCGCAGAGCTGGATCTGCCGCGGCGTCGAGCCGAGCAGGTCATCGCCCCGGAGCACGTGGGTGATTCCCATCTCCGCGTCGTCGACCACCACCGCCAGCTGGTAGCTCGGGACGCCGTCGTTGCGGAGCACGACGAAGTCGCCGACCTCCAGCGCCACGTCCTGGACGAAGGTGCCGTGGAGCAGGTCCTGGACCTCGGTCGTGCCCTCGCGCGGCCGGAACCGCCACGCCGGAGGACGCCGTCGCGCGCGCTCGGCGCTCTGTTCCGCGGAGAGGCCGAGGCAGGTCCCTGGATAGCGCGGCCCCTCGTCGGCCGGGCCGTGCGGAGCGGCGACGACGCGGGCGATCTCCCCCCGCGTGCAGTGACAGGGGTAGACCCGGCCTGCGGCGCGGAGGCGGTCGAACGCGGCCCGGTAGAGGTCGAGCCGCTGGCTCTGCACCACCGGAGCGCCGTCGAAGGTGAGCCCCAGCCAGTCGAGGTCGGCGAGGAGGGCGTCGGTGAGCTCGGGCCGGGACCGTGCGGTGTCCAGGTCCTCGACACGGAGGAGGAACGCACCGCCCTCGGAGCGCGCCCAGAGCCAGCCGAGCATCGCCGCCCAGGCATTGCCGAGGTGGAGCCGCCCGGTGGGACTGGGGGCGAACCGGCCGCGATGGGGTGCCGTCACGCTGGTGGGCAGACGTGCCACAGCCTCTTTGCTAAGAGCCCGGCGCCCGATGCGCTTCCTCCACTTCTCGGACGTCCACGTCACCTCCGACTACGGACGCCACTCGCTCCTGCGGCTGGGGTGGCGCCGGTGGATCGCCCTGGGGGAGCTCACCTTCGGTGGGAGGGCCCGGGCCTTCGCCCGCGCCCCGGAGACCATCGCCCGCATCCTCGAGGACGCCCGCACGCTCGAGGTGGACCACGTCATCCTCTCCGGAGACCTGACCGCGTACGCGATGCCCGCCGAGTTCGAAGGGGCGCGTAAGGCCCTGGGCCCGTGGGCGGAGGATCCGCGTCGCTGCACCGTCATCCCCGGGAACCACGACCGGTACACGCCCGGCGCCCACCGCACTCGCCGCTTCGAGCAGAGCTTCGGCAATCTCCTCGTCTCCGACCTGCCTGACGTGGCGGTCGAGGAGGGCTTCCCCTTCGTGCGGCTCCTCGGGGAGCACGACGCGGTCGTCGGGCTGCAGTCCGCGCGGGTGCCCTACTTCCCCGGGCTGTCGTACGGCATCGTCGGCCGGAAGCAGCGGGAGGCCCTGACCGCGCTGCTTCGCCGTCCCGAGCTCGACGGCCGGGCGGTGCTGGTGGCCGTCCACCATGCGCCGTTCGGGGCGCTGGGGAAGCCCGACCGGCTGCTCCACGGCCTCGTCGACGCGCCCGCGCTGCTGGCGCTGCTCCCGGGCGAGCGGTTCGCGGTGCTCCACGGACACATCCACCAGCGGTACCACTTCCCGGCCACCGAGCACCGGCCGCACATCTTCGGCGCCGGCTCGTCCACCGAGGCGGGGCACGAGGGCTACTGGCTCATCGAGACCTCGGGCGGTCGCATCGCCCATTGCGAGAAGCGAAGCCTGGCCGCCGCCTGAGCCTCGTTCCTTCCGGCGACGAGGCGAGCACGCCGCCTCGAGAGACTGCGCGGGTTCCGGCCGCGCCTCTCGGGAGAAGAGCGCCCTGGCGCCGCGAGGCAGGCGGTGGGAGGTCCGTCCGCCTCAGCCGGCCACGGCCGCTGCCGATGGCCCGGTGGTTGGCGGTGCCCCGGCGATGCTCTGGGCGAGCGCGAGCGCCTCGCGCACGCAGTCGGCGATTCCGGGCCCGCGGAAGGCGTTCCCGGCGACCATCAGCCTCGGATGGCTTCGCAGGACCGTGGCGATCGCATCCAGCCGGGCCTGGTGTCCCACCTCGTACTGGGGAATCGCCTGCGGCCAGCGCACGATGCGCACTAGGTCGGGCGCCCGGGCGATGCCGAGGAGCGCCGCGAGCTCCGCACGGACGAGACCGACCAGCTCGGCGTCGGGCAGCGCCGCCCACTCCACCCCGTGCGCTCCGCCGACCAGGACGGTGAGCAGGGTTCCCCCACCCGGTGCACGGAAGGGGTAGGCCGAGGAGGCGAAGATGACTCCCAGCACCCGCCGCCGCTCGCGGGCTGGCACCAGCACCCCGAACCCTTGCGGGTCCGGGTCGAGCGCGGGCCGCCACCCGAGGTGCACCACCGAGATGGGCACGGCGTGGATCGCCTCGAGGGCGGTGGCGATGCTCGGGTCCAGCGGCCTCAGGAGCTCGGCGGAGACCCGGGGCGGGACGGCGAGGACCACCCGCTCGAACCGCTCACCTCCCCCGTCCCAGTGCACCTGCCAGCCCCCCGCCGCGGCCTCCAGCGTGCGAACCCGGACCCCGAGCCGGACCGCGTCGCCCAGCGCCGCGGCGAGCGCCCGCGGCAGCGTCTCCAGCCCCCCGTCGAACGAGGCGAGCCGAGGTGGCGCGCCCCGTGCGCCACCACGGCGCATCGCCCGGGCCGCGAGGAGCAGGCTCCGGTGGCTCTTCTCCATCTCGTGCAGGCGGGGGAATGCCGCCCGGACGCTCAGCCGCTCCGAGTCGCCGGCGAAGATGCCGGTCTGCACCGCGTCGAGCAGCGTCTCGGTGACGTGGCGACCGAAGTGCCTGCGCCCGAAGTGGGCCAGGCTCTCGTCGACGCCCGCCGGTCCGCGCCGGGTGAACGGCTCGAGCAAGAGCCGCAGCTTGGCGCCGAGGGGCACGATGTCCGAGCCCAGGAGCTCGGGCGGCTTCGCCGGCAGGAACCGGACCTTGCCCCGGACGAAGAGCGCACGGCGGTCGGCCGCGGCCGAGGCGGGGCGAAGGCGGTCGGCGATCCCCAGGCGCTCGGCGACCCGGGCCACCGCCCCGTCCCGGTCGAGCAACCCGTTCGGTCCGGCCTCGAGCACGAAGCCGTCCTCGAGCCACGAGCGAATCTGCCCGCCGACGCGGTCCGAGGCCTCGAGCACCGTCACCGGGGTGCCGCGGGCGCGCAGGGCCCAGGCGAGCGTGAGCCCGGAGATCCCAGCTCCGACGACGGCGGTGCGCAGATGCGGCACGGACTCTCCTCGTTTCCCGTGGGCCGCGCGCTTTTCTCGCGCGCCGGGCACCCGGTGCTTAATTCACCGTCATGCGCTTCGTCGTCACCGGTGCAAACCGAGGTATCGGGCTCGAGTTCGTCAGGCAACTGACAGCGCGCGGCGAGGAGGTCGACGCGGGCGCCCGCGACACCGAGGGTGCCCCGGAGCTGCGGGCGCTGGTGCAGCCGGGGGTCCGCCTCCGGGTCCACCGCCTCGACGTCACCGACGACGCAAGCGTCGCCCGGTTTGCAGGGCAGCTCCCACCCGGTCCGGTCGACGTGCTGGTCAACAACGCCGGGGTATCGGGGGTGAAGGGTGGGGAGCCCATCGACCCGGGCGACATCCTCCGCGTCTTCGACGTGAACGCGGTGGGCTCGCTCCGGGTGGTGCGCGCGCTCCTTCCGCGGTTGCGGGCGGGAGAGGCGAAGAAGATCGTCAACCTCACCAGCCAGCTGGGCAGCATCGCCGAGGCCTCGGGCGGGCGGTATGCGTACCGGATGAGCAAGGCGGCGCTGAACATGGCCACCCGGTTGCTGGCCGAGGATCTCCGCGGCGAGGGGTTCCGCACCGTGGCGCTTCACCCCGGCTGGGTTCAGACGCGCATGGGCGGGAGTGCCGCGCCGGTGCCACCCGAGCAGTCCGTCCGCGGGATGCTCCAGATCATCGACGGGCTCACCGCCGAGAAGAGCGGGCGCACCTTCGATTTCCAGGGACGGGAGATTCCCTGGTGACCCGGTCCCCAGCTCAGCCCCCCGCACCAGGGGGACGCCTGCGGAGCGGCGCGGGGGCGCCGCGCGTCCGGGCTCAGGGGTAGAGCCGCTCCTCGGTCCACGCCCCCTCGCGCGAGCCACGGCGGAACACGTGCCGGTCGTGCAGGCGGAACTGGCCGGCCTTCCAGAACTCGATCTGGTCGGGCTCGAGGCGAAACCCCGACCAGTGCGGGGGCCGGGGAACGTCCCGACCGGCGTAACGCGCCTCGACCTCCTTCACCGCCGCCTCGAGCACCGCGCGGCTGGGGAGCGGCTCGCTCTGTCTCGAGGCCCAGGCGCCGATCTGGCTTCCGCGCGGGCGGGTGGCGAAGTACGCATCGGCCTCCTGATCCGAGACCTGCGTCACCCGCCCCTCGATGCGCACCTGCCGCTCCAGCGGCTTCCAATGGAAGCTGAGCGCAGCCCAGGGATTCGCCCGCAGCTCGCGAAACTTCCGCGACTCGAGATTCCCGTAGAAGACGAACCCCTGGTGGTCGAAGCCCTTGAGGAGCACCACCCGCGAGCTGGGTCGCCCCTCGGGCCCCACGGTGGAGAGCACCATCGCGTTGGGGTCCACCGGGACTGCGACCTCGGCCTCACGGAACCACTCTCCGAACTGCTCGAACGGGTCCCTCATGGGGCCTTCCATAACAGAGCCGCGCCGCACTCGGGCGTTGACGCCCCGCCAGCAGTGGGCATGGTGGGCCGATGAAGATTCTCTACGTGGCCTCCGAGGTCGCGCCCTACAGCAAATCGGGCGGCCTGGGCGACGTGGCGCACGCGCTCCCGCGGGCGCTGGCGGCGCGGGGTCACGAGGTCCGGGTGGTGACGCCGCTCTACGCGTCGGCCCGGGTCACCAACGCCGAGGACTCCGGTCGCTCCGTTCGCCTGCGCTTCCCCTTCGGCGAGCAGCGCGCAGCCCTCCGGGTGGCCCGTCCGGCACCCCGCCACGAGGTCTGGTTCCTGGATCATCCGGGCTTCTTCGCCCGCCCGGGCCTCTACGGCGACGGGGGCGGCGAGTACGGGGACAACCACCGGCGCTTTGCCTTCCTCTCGGTGGGCGCGCTCTCCGCGGCGCAAGCGATGCAGTTCGCCCCGGACGTGGTGCACCTCAACGACTGGCAGACCGGTCTCGCCGCGCTGGCCCTGGCGCGCGGATTCCGCGGCACGGCGGTGGGAGAGGCGAGCAGCCTCTTCACCATCCACAACCTCGCCTACCAGGGGCTCTTCCCCAAGGAGGTGATGGGGGACCTGGGCCTGCCCTGGGACGTCTTCACTCCTTCGGGCCTGGAGTTCTACGACGAGGTGAACTTCATGAAGGCGGGTCTGGCCTTCGCCGACGCGCTGAGCACGGTGAGCCCCACCTACGCCAAGGAGATCCAGACCGAGGGCTACGGCTGCATGCTCGAGGGGATGCTCCAGGCGCGGGCCCAGGACCTGCACGGCATCCTCAACGGCATCGACGTGCACGAGTGGGACCCCCGGGCCGACCCCTACCTCCCGGCGCCATACGACCCGAACGACCTCTCGGGGAAGGCGGTCTGCAAGGCCGAGCTGCGGCATCGCTTCGGTCTGCCGGATCCGGACCAGGTCTCGGACGCGCCGCTGTTCGGCGTCGTCACCCGGCTCGCCGGGCAGAAGGGCATCTCGCTGCTGCTGGAGGCGGTCCCCATCCTGCTCGACGCCGGTGCCGAGCTGTTGGTGCTGGGCAACGGCGAGCGCTGGTACGAGGACGGGCTCCGGGCGATGGCCGCAGCGCGCCCCGACGGGTTCCGCGCATTCATCGGGTTCGATCCGGCGCTCTCGCACCTGGTGGAAGCCGGGGCCGACTTCTTCCTCATGCCGTCGCTCTACGAGCCCTGCGGGCTGAACCAGATGTACTCGCTGCGGTACGGGACGGTGCCGGTGGTGCGGGCGACCGGGGGGCTGGAGGACACCGTGCGGGACGCCGACCTCCCCGACGGTACCGGCTTCAAGTTCCATGACTTCGACGTGGGGGGGCTGCTCTGGGCGAGCGGTCGGGCGATGGACTGGTGGTGGCACCGGCGTGACGCGCTGGATGCGCTCCGGCGACGGGGCATGGCCCAGGACTGGTCATGGGAGAGCTCGGCCGAGGCGTACGAACGGCTGTACGCCTCGCTCGGTGGCTGATACGAGGCCGACATGAGCAGTGCCGACGCGTTCTGGCAGGGCCCGAGGTCGACCCGGTCGGACGCCCTGGTGTTCTTCGGCGCGACCGGTGATCTCGCCTACAAGAAGATCTTCCCCGCGCTCCAGTCGATGGTGGAGAGAGGCACGCTCGACTGCCCGGTCATCGGCGTGGCCAAGGCAGGGTGGACGCTGGAGCAGCTGAAGGCGAGGGCGCGAGAGAGCGTGGAGAAGCACGGGCCCGGAGTGCGCGAGCCGGCCTTCTCCAAGCTGATGGCGGAGCTGCGCTACGTGGACGGCGACTACGGCGACCCCGCGACGTTCACCCAGCTGAGGTCGCTTCTCGACGGGGCGCGTGCGGCCACCCACTACCTGGCCATCCCCCCCATGCTGTTCCCCGCGGTGGTCGAGGCGCTGAACAGCTCCGGCTGTGCGAGCGGCGCCCGGGTGGTGGTGGAGAAGCCGTTCGGGCGCGACCTCAAGTCGGCCGAGGAGCTGAACCGGATCCTCCACCAGGTGTTCCCCGAGCATTTGGTCTTCCGGATCGATCACTACCTGGGCAAAGAGGCGGTGGAGAATCTCCTCTTCTTCCGTTTCTCCAACACCTTCCTCGAGCCGATCTGGAACCGGAACTACGTGGAGAGCGTCCAGATCACCATGGCCGAGAACTTCGGGGTGCAAGGGCGCGGGAAGTTCTACGACGAGACGGGGTGCATCCGGGACGTGGTGCAGAATCATCTCCTCCAGGTCATCGGCTTCCTGGCGATGGAGCCGCCCTCGGATCTGTACTGGGAATCGGTGCGAAACGAGGTGGCGGACGTCTTCCGGGCGATTCCGCCCATCCGTCCCGAGGACGTGGTGCGGGGGCAGTTCGTGGGCTACCGGCAGGAGCCCGGGGTGGCGCCCCACTCGCAGGTGGAGACCTACGCTGCGGTCCGGCTCCAGGTCTCGTCCTGGCGGTGGGACGGAGTGCCGTTCCTCATCCGCTCGGGGAAGTGCATGCCGGTGACGGCCACCGAGGTGCGGGTGAAGCTGCGCCGACCGCCGCTCCGGAAGCTGACCCGCCGTGATGCAAACACCTTCTGCTTCCGGCTCGGTCCGGACGTGAAGCTGTCGCTGAGCGCGCGGGTGAAGAAGCCCGGGGCGGAGCTGGTGGGGGAGACGGTGGAGCTGGCGGCGGTGAAGCAGCAGAGCAGCGACGAGGCGGATGCCTACGAGCGGCTCCTCACCGACGCGATGAACGGGGACGCGACCCTGTTCGTCCGCCAGGACGCGGTCGAGGCGGCGTGGGCCATCGTCGAGCCCGTCCTGGGAAACGTCACCCCGCTGCACTTCTACGAGGAAGGCAGCTGGGGTCCGCGGGATGCCGAGCGCCTGGCGGCGGACCTGGGCGGCTGGGATGATCCGCTGGCGACCGCGCCCGCCACCGAGCGGTCCACGGGCTGACGCCAGGCAGCCGGGCTTGCCCGACAGGCCCCTAGTAGCCGGCGTTCCGTGCGGGCACCGAGGCGATCATCGCCCCGGTGAAGACCACTCCCCCGGCGTTCGCCGCGGCGAGCAGGAATCCCCACCACACCGGGTAGAACATCTCCGCCGCCGGGGCGAAGAAGGGCGTGAGCATTCCCGCGACCACGCCGCCGAAGAGCCCCAGGCCCGCCGAGGCGAAGACCGAGAGCGGCACCGTCCTCGCGCCGAAGAGCCGCCAGAGCGGGAACAGAAGCACCGGGCCGAGCAACCCGACGACGCCGCCGATCGCGGTGAAGAGAAGCGCCCCGACGCCAGACACCAGATTCGGGTTGAAGACCATCGATCTCCCTCTGAGGTGGCGCGCACAATGCGTCGGTCCTGGTCGGATTTCCACAGGATCCGTCCGGGAGGCGGCCCCCGCGGTAGACTCCGGGCCCGTGCCGCTGGAGCGGGAGCTCGGAGGGTACGAGATCGTCGGCCGGCTCGCGGTGGGCGGGATGGCAGAGGTGTACCAGGCCCGTCCGCTGCCCACGACGACCCCCGCGGCGGGCGAGGGCCCGGAGGTGGTCCTCAAGCGGCTGCTCCCGACGTACCGGAACGACGGCGGGCAGGTGAAGCACTTCATCGACGAGGCGAAGATCGCCGTCCGCCTCCAGCACCGACATGTGGTGAAGACCTTCCGCTGCTTCAAGTCGGGGGCGGACTACCTGATGGTCCAGGAGCTCGTCCCCGGCCGGACGCTGGCCTACTTCCAGGAGCTGCTCGTCCAGGCCGGGACACCGATGCCGCTGCCTGCGGCGAACTACATCGGCTGGTGCCTGCTCGACGCGCTCTCGTACCTGCACGGGGGCATCGGCGCGAGCCCGCCGGTCCCGCTGGTGCACCGCGACGTGAATCCCTCGAACGTGCTGCTCTCGGTGACCGGCGACGTGAAGCTGACCGACTTCGGGATCGCCGAGTTCGACGGCTTCCCGCGCGCCGAGCAGGGGGCGCTGCGCGGGACCGTCGCCTACATGAGCCCCGAACAGGTGGTGGGCGACGTGGTCGACGCCCGGAGCGACCTCTACTCGGTGGGGGTAATTCTCTGGGAGCTCATCGCCAACCGGCGGCTGTTCCCCCAGGCCAGCGATCTGGACCTGCTGGAACGCGTCCGCGACGCCCAGGTCCCGCTCCTCGAGCCGCTCCGCACCGGAGTTCCCGAGTACCTCGCCCGGGTGGTACGTCAGGCCACGTTCGCCGACCGGGAGCGGCGGTTCCAGAGCGCGCCCGAGTTCGCGCGGGCCCTCCAGCTGGTCGCACAGCGGAACGGCTGGCCGCTCACCGTCGATGCGCTCAACCCACTCCTCGGCCGCTAGCCGGCAAGGTGTCAGCCGGCAAAGGTGTCAGCCGGCAAAGGTGTCAGCCGGCAAGGTGTCAGCCGGCAAGGTGTCAGCCGGCAAGGTGTCAGACACCTCTGCGGAGCCGGCAAGGTGTCAGACACCTCTGCGGCGGACACCTCTGCGGAGCCGGCAAGGTGTCAGACACCTCTGCGGCGGCGGCGGCGAGGTGTCCGGCGGCGAGGTGTCGGCGGCGAGGTGTCCGGCGGCGAGGTGTCAGACACCTCTGCAGTCGACACCTCTGCAGCCGGCGAGGTGTCAGACACCTCTGCAGTCGGACACCTCTGCAGTCGCCGCCGTGCGTCAGGACGTGGCGGTGCTCGGCTGGGTTCCGCCCTCGCGCGTCGAGGCGGGCGGGGCCTTGAGCCGGGTCATCCGGACGCGACCGAGGCGCGGGCCCTGCTTCGAGGCGATGGTGAACTGCCAGCCGTCGTAGGTGAACTTGTCGCCCACCTCCGGGATGCTCCCGGACAGCGAGCTCAGGTACCCGCCGAGGGTCTCGTACTCCCCCTCGGGCAGGGGAAGCCCGAAGGCATCGGCGAACTCGTCCACCTCGAGCATGGCGTCGACCAGGTACGAGCCGTCGGGCTGCTTCTCGATGAGCGACTCGGGCTGCTCGAACTCGTCGGCGATGTCCCCCACGATCTCCCTGAGGATGTCCTCGAGCGTCACCACCCCCATGAACCCGCCGTACTCGTCGGTGACCATCGCCATGTGGATCCGGCGCCGCTGCATCTCGCGGAGCAGGTCGCCCACCGGCTTGATCCACGGGACGAACACCGCCGGCCGGACCAGATCCTGGAGGACGATCAGCTCCGGGTGCTGCAGGAGCGGGATCAGGTCGCGGGCGTGGAGCACTCCCACGATGTGGTCGATGTCTTCCCGGTAGACCGGGATGCGGCTGTGGCTCTCCTCGGCGAGGATGCGCAGCAGCTCCGTCGGAGGGGTGGAGATCTCCACCGCGATGACCTCGGTCCGCGGCACCATCACGTCCCGGCAGCGCTTGTCCGAGAGCTCGAACACGCTGCGGATCAGCTCGGGCGCGCTGGCGTCCACCTTCTGGTTCGCCGCTTGGGCGGCGAGCATGCGCTCCAGCTCCTCGAGCGGCGGCGGAGGCGGTTCGAACCGCGCCCGGATCTTGAAGGGCCTCAGGACGAGGTTGACCCCCGCGAGCAGCACGCGGGCGAAGGGTCCGAGCACCGCCGAGAGCAACGCGGCCAGCCAGGAGAGGCGGAGCGCGGCATTCTCCGGGTCGGTGCTGGCGATGGCGCGCGCAGTGACGTCGGCCAGCGCGGCGAGCAACCCCACGAAGAGCACGCCAGCCAGGGGCGCCGCGAGCGCTCCCCAGAAACCGCCCAGCCGGGAGACGTCGAACTGCACCATCGCCGGCGGCGCGAGCGCCCCGACCCCGGCCGCCAGGAATCCGCTGAGCACCATGCCAATGCGCAACGAGGCGGCCGTCATCTCCCGCTGGGTGCGAAGCCGGAGCACACGTCGCCCGGCCCGCCCGTGCTGGGTCGCGAGCTCCTTGGCCTTCAAGTCGGAGACGCCCGAGAGCGCCGACTCCGCCGCGGCCATGAGGGCACGGACGATCAGGAGCGCGACGCACCAGGGCCACAGCGCCCAGGACGGCATCTTGGAACCGTTAGCACGCCGGTCCCAACTGTGCTGGCCGACACTCTAACCGTGCATTAAGACACGGGTAGACGCCTCCTCGGACGGCTGATAGAGGCGGCGCCGACCCCCCGCAGCAGTCCGCGGCTGTCGTACCGGAGGTGACATGGTCGCACGGGTGTACGTGACGCTGAAGCCGGGGGTCCTGGACCCGGCCGGGAAGGCCGTGGAGGGCAGCCTGCACGCGCTCGGCTTCGGCCAGGTGTCCGGTGTCCGGCTGGGCAAGTACATCGAGCTGCACCTCCCCGACGGCAACGGCGCGGAGGCCCGGGCCCAGGTGGAGGAGATGTGCCGGAAGCTCCTCGCCAACACGGTGGTGGAGAACTTCCGGGTGGAGATCGGATGAAGGTCGGGATCGTCGTCTTCCCCGGCAGCAACTGCGACGAGGACGCCTTTCACGTGGCCGGGCAGGTCCTGGGGCACCACCCCCAGATGCTCTGGCACAAGGACCACGACCTCCGCGGGAGCGAGCTGGTGATCCTCCCCGGTGGCTTCAGCTACGGCGACTACCTGCGCTGCGGTGCCATCGCCCGGTTCGCGCCGGTGATGGAGGAGGTCGCTGCCTTCGCCAGGAAGGGCGGCCCGGTCATCGGCATCTGCAACGGCTTCCAGATTCTCACCGAGGCGGGGCTGCTCCCCGGCGCGCTGCTCCAGAACGCCAACCGCCAGTACATCTGCCAGGACGTGGTGCTCGAGGCGCAGAAGGCGCGGACCCGGTTCACCGGCGGGCTGACGCCGGGCGAGCGATTCAAGATCCCCATCGCCCACGGGGACGGGAACTACTTCATCGACGACGAGGGCCTGAAGCGGCTCGAGGGCGAGGGCCAGGTGGTCTTCCGCTACGTCGGGAATCCCAACGGAAGCCGGGCGGACATCGCCGGCATCGTGAACTCCTCGGGGAACGTGCTGGGCATGATGCCCCACCCCGAGCGGAACGCCGAGCCGCTGCTCGGCAATGCCGACGGCCGCCGGGTGCTGGCCTCGCTCCTCCACTGACATGGCCCTGAGCAAGGACGTCATCGCGCAGCACGGGCTCAGCGAGTCGGAGTACGCCCACATCCTCGAGCACCTGGGCCGGGAGCCGAACCTTCTCGAGCTCGGCATCTTCAGCGTGCTGTGGAGCGAGCACTGCTCCTACAAGTCCTCGCGCCGCTACCTCCGCGGGTTCCCGACGACCGGTCCTCGAGTGCTCGTGGGTCCGGGGGAGAACGCCGGCGTGGTGGACCTCGGCGAGGGGCTGGCCGCGGCCTTCAAGATGGAGAGCCACAACCACCCCAGCTACATCGAGCCCTACCAGGGCGCGGCAACCGGGGTGGGCGGCATCCTCCGCGATGTCTTCACCATGGGGGCGCGGCCCATCGCCTCGCTGAACTCGCTGCGCTTCGGCGATCCCTCGCATCCCAAGACGGCATGGCTGCTCGACGGGGTGGTCCGTGGAATCGGCGGCTACGGCAACTGCATCGGCGTGCCCACCGTCGGCGGCGAGGTCGCCTTCGACGAGAGCTACAACGGCAACTGCCTGGTGAACGCCTTCACGGTGGGGGTGCTGGAGTCGAACCGCATCTTCAAGGGCACGGCCTCCGGCGTCGGGAACCCCATCCTCTACGTGGGGAGCAAGACCGGCCGCGACGGCATCCACGGGGCGACGATGGCCTCGGCGGAGTTCGACGAGGACAGCGAGAGCAAGCGCCCCACGGTGCAGGTGGGCGACCCGTTCACCGAGAAGCTGCTGCTCGAGGCCTGTCTGGAGCTGTTCCAGACCGATGCCCTGGTGGGCATCCAGGACATGGGCGCGGCGGGTCTCACCAGCTCGTCGATCGAGATGGCGGGCCGGGCGGGGAGCGGCATCGAGATCGACGTGGCGAAGGTTCCCCGGCGCGAGGAGGGGATGACGCCGTACGAGGTCATGCTCTCCGAGAGCCAGGAGCGGATGCTGATCGTGGCCAAGCGGGGCCGCGAGGATGAGGTGCTCCGCATCTTCCACAAGTGGGACCTGGACGCGGCGGTCATCGGGCGCGTCACCGACGACGGCCGGGTGCGAATTCTCGACGGCGGGAAAGAGGTCGCGAACCTCCCGGTGACTCCCCTGACCGACGGCGCGCCGGTGTACGACCGGCCGACGGCACGACCAGCGGGCCAGGACGCGCTCCAGCAGTTCGATCCGCTGTCGGTGCCGCCGGGGAAGGATCACGGCGAGACGCTGCTCGCGCTGCTGGCGCGGCCGACCATCGCCAGCAAGGAGTGGCTCATCCGTCAGTACGACCACACCGTGCGCCTCGGCGCGGTGGTGCGGCCCGGTCCGGCGGACGCGGCGGTGGTGCGCGTCGAGCGGACGAAGAAGGGCCTCGCCCTGGCGGTCGACTGCAACGCCCGCTTCGTCTACCTCGACCCGTTCGAGGGCGCCCGGCTGGCGGTGGCCGAGTGCGCGCGGAACGTCTCGTGCGTGGGCGGCGAGCCGCTGGGCCTGACCGACTGCCTGAACTTCGGCAACCCCGAGCGCCCGGAGATCATGTGGCAGTTCGCCGAGGCGACGCGGGGAATTTCCGCGGCCTGCCGCGAGCTGGGCGTTCCGGTGGTCAGCGGAAACGTGAGCCTCTACAACGAGACGGAAGGGCGGGCGATCCTCCCGACGCCGACCGTCGCCGTGGTGGGCCTTCTTCCCGACGTGAGCGCGACCTGCACCGGCGTGTTCCATCGCGCCGGGGACAAGGTGGCGGTGCTCGGCGAGACGCTCGGGCAGCTCGGCGGCTCCGAGTGGCTGCTGATGACCGCGGGGAAGATCGCCGGCCGGCCGCCGGTGCTGGATGCGGCGCGGGAGAAGGCACTCCAGTCGATGGTCCGTGAGCTGGTCCGGAGCCGGAAGGTCACCTCCGCGCACGACACCAGCGAGGGTGGTCTTGCGGTGGCGCTGGCCGAGTGCTGCATGGCGAGCGCCGAGGCCCCGATCGGCGCTCAGGTCTCGCTGCCCCTCGGGTCGGTGGCGCCGCACGCGGTCCTCTTCGGAGAGGACGCCTCGCGGGTCATCGTCTCCTACGCGCCCGAGCACGAGGCGGAGATCGCCGCGGCGAGCAAGGCGGCAGGCGTCCCGTTCACGAGCATCGGCTCGGTGGGTGGAGACCGCCTGGTCATCTCCGGACTGCTCGACCTGCCGGTGGCTCGCCTCTCGGACGCCTGGCGCAGCGGCATCCCGTCGCTGATGAAGAAGCCCACGCACCTCTGACCCGCTTGGCGAGGGCTGGGCCGTTCCTTACGGCTTCGACTGCGCGAGCAGCCAGTTCAGCGCATCGAGCCCAGCGTCTCCCTCATAGCCTTCCCACGCCACCTCGTGCCCCGCATCCGGAGGACGCCCGGCCGAGGTCCCGGTCAAGCTCTCCGGATGAACTCCAGACGTACCGCCTGAACTTCGGAACCCCAAGTGCCGATGGCGCAGCGGCGAGTCCAGTTCGCCATCACGGTTCGTGAGGTGTCAGACACCTCGGTACGGTGCCCAGGCGGGTGCTGGGCCCGCAGCTCCAGGCACGTCTAGTG
>DATIWB010000139.1:0-4951 GCA_035519675.1 Myxococcaceae bacterium | reverse complement strand
GGCGATCCCCAGACGCTCGCCGGCGCTCCGCAGCCGCCGATCCTTCACCGCGGCTGCAATCTCGAACTCCAGGGCCACCCCGAGCACCCGCCTGTCCAGCGGAAGGTGGGGATCGGTCCTTCGCAGCTGGTTGAGGGCACGGAGGGAGCGGAACCGGTCCAGCCCTCCGCGGGGCTGAGCCAGCCTCCGGCTCGTACCGCGAGGGCCCTCGTCGAGGCTAGGGTGCGCTGGCCGTTCTGGATCCTGTGCGGACCGCCCTCACCCTCGCCCTCTTCGCCTCGACCCTAGTGGCGGTGGCGGTCCGTCCCCTGGGCATCGCCGCAGGCTGGTTCACCTGTGCCGCCGCCGCGATCGCCTTCGGGCTGCGGCTGGTCCATCCGGATCAGGTGTGGGCGCTGATCCTCGTCGCCCGCGAGGCCCTCCTCTTCCTCCTGGGGCTGCTCCTCCTCTCGGCCCTGCTCGAGGCGAGCGGCTTCTTCGAGTGGGCGGCGGTGCTCGCCGCGCGCTCGGCAAGCAATGGCGCCGTGCTCCTCCGGAACGTACTCCTCCTGGGCGCGCTGATCACCATCGTGCTCTCGCTCGACACCACCGCGGTTATCCTCACCCCGCTGGTGGTGGTGGCGGTGCAGCGGCTGGAGGTGCCGCCGCGACCCTACATCCTGGGCTGCGTCTTCGTCTCCAACGTCGCATCGCTGCTTCTCCCAGTGAGCAACCTGACCAACCTCTTGCTCGCCGCCCACGTGCCGGCAGCCCGCTTCGCCGCCGCGATGTGGCTGCCGCAGCTGGTGACCCTGGGCGTACTCTGGGGGGGACTCCGTTGGGCGTGCCGCGAGGAGCTCAGGTCGACGCTGGACACCGCCCGGCTTCCGCCTGCCTCGCGGATCGTCGTGGACCGGCCGTTCTTCTTCGCCGCCTGCGCGGTGCTGGCGCTCCTCGTGGTCGGCTACTTTCTGGGCCCGGTGGTCGGCGTCCCGCTGTGGGCGACGACCTTCGCCGGGGTGGCGCTCCTGGGCGCGGTGGGACTCGCCCGTCAGCGCCTCGGACGGCCGGGGACGACGCACCTGTCGCTCGGAGTCTTCCCGTTCGTCATCGGTCTCTTCGCCTTGGTGCAGGCGGTGGAGAATCTCGGTATGGAGCGTCCGCTGGTGGCCTGGCTTGCCGAGCCGCGTCCTGCCTGGGCAGGCCTGGGCGCCATTGCCGGCGTAGCGACAGTGAGCTCGAGCGCACTGAACAACCTTCCGGCTACGCTCCTGATCCGCTCGGTGCTCGGCGCGTCGCACGCGCCTGACTCCTGGACCCACGCCGCGCTGCTCGGTACCAACATCGGGAGTTGCCTCACCCCCCACGGCACGCTGGCAACGATGCTGGTGCTGTCCGCCGCCGCGCGGCGGGGGGCCGATCTGCCGCCGATCGAGGTCGTCCGGATGGCGGCGTGGCTGGTTCCGGCGATGCTCCTGGCAGGACTCCTGGCGCTGTACGCCGTCCACTGACCGATTACAGCTGCGCACCGGGGCGAGACTGGAACCCAGCGCTGCTCCAGCGCTACGCGCGGGCTGGACATCTTGTGGTCGGCGACTTTCTGATGGACTGCGTGCGGCGCAGCCTCGGAGGCTGCGCCAGGCTCTCGAGGCGGCGCTGGTCAGCGTCTCGATCCTGAAGTTCCAGTCCACCTGCCCTGCGTCACTCGAGGTTGTGCCAATACCATACCCCGGTATAGGTAACCTCCATGGCTCATCTCCAGCGAGAGAGGAACAAGGTGCTGCTCCGAGTTAGGCGCATCGCGGGACAGGTGGGCGCCATCGAGCGTGCGCTCGAAGAGGAACGTACGTGCGAGGAGGTTCTCCAGCTTGTCGCAGCAGTCCGAGGAGCGACCGCCGGCCTGATGGCGGAGCTCCTGGAGGACCACCTTCGGCTGCACGTGCTCGAGGCGAAGGGCCAGTCGGAGCGCGCGCAGGCAGTGGAGCAGCTCGTCGACGCGCTGCGCACCTATTTGCGGTGACGGGCGTGCCTGGTCATGCATCCTGAGGTCCAGCGACAGCTACTCGAGGACGAAGCCGAGCGCCGGACGATCGCACCGGCGGCTTCGGACGACGCAGAAGGCGACCACCACGTCAGCGTGGTGGAACTGGCGCGAATTGGCCTCGTTGCGGCTGCGGCGCTCGTGAGTGGCTTCCATCTTTGGGTTCCGTCCCGCCGCGTCGACGTCGTCGCCGTTGTGGCGGCCGTGGCGGGCGGCTACCCCATCTACCGGGAGGCCCTCGAGTCCCTTCTGAAGCGTCGGATGACGATGGAGCTGTCGATGACCATCGCCATTCTTGCGGCCTTGGGCATCGGCGAAGCCTTCACGGCGTGCGTCATCGTCCTCTTCGTCCTCGTGGCAGAAGTGCTCGAGCACATGACGGTGGCGCGGGGAAGGCACGCCATCGAGGCCCTGCTCCACCTCATGCCGCAGCAGGCGGCCCTGCAGCGCGGAGGACGAACGGTCGAGGTCTCCATCAACGACTTGCGAGGCGGGGACCTCGTCCTCGTTCGGCCCGGCGCACGGATTCCAGTCGACGGCCTCGTCCAGACAGGGACGTCCTTCGTCAACCAATCCAGCGTGACGGGCGAGTCGCTCCCCGTCGAGAAGCTCCCGGGCGCTCGCGTCTTCGCGGGGACGGTGAACCAGACCGGTGTCCTGGAGGTCAAGACGACGAGCGTGGGCCGGGCGACGACGTTCGGCCGAATCCTCGAGGCCGTCGAGCGTGCCGAGGAGAATCGAGCGCCCATCCAGCGCATCGCGGACCGTCTTGCCGGTTACTTGGTCTACTTCGCTCTCGGTGCCGCAGCATTGACATTCGTCGTCACCCGAGACGCTCGGGCCACTATTTCCGTGGTCATCGTCGCCGGGGCGTGCGGCATCGCCGCCGGCACGCCGCTCGCCATCCTGGGTGCCATCGGACGTGCGGCGCGGGCGGGGGCCATCGTCAAAGGCGGCCTTCCGCTCGAGGCGCTCGGGTCCATCGACACCGTCGTGCTGGACAAGACTGGAACGATGACCCTCGGTCGACCGGACATCATCGCCGTCGTCCCGGTTCAGGGCGTGGAGGAGTCTCAGCTGCTCGAGGCTGCGGCAATTGCGGAGCGGCCCAGTGAGCACCCGCTCGCGCGAGCCATCCTCACCCGTGCGGAGCACGCGGGCATCCGACCCCCGTTGCCGAAGCGCTTCACGTACACGCCGGGCGGCGGAATCGCCTGCCTCGCTCAGGACGGTTGTGAGATTCGGGTCGGGAGCCGAGCCTTCCTCGGGGCAGCTGGCGTCGACCTGTCGCAGCTGCCCCGGGCTCCACCACACCTGACGGAGGTCGACGTCTCCCGGGCGGGCCAGCTTCTCGGCGCTCTGCACCTGGCCGACGTGCTCCGGCCCGAGGCCCGACAGGCAGTGGCTGGCCTGAAGGCGCTGGGGCTCCGCACGATACTTCTCACCGGGGACGGAGCGGCGATTGCCGCAAGCGTCGGCCAGGAACTCGGCGTCGATGACGTCGTGGCCGAGGTCCTGCCTGAGCAGAAGCTCGAGCGCGTGCGACAGCTTCGCGCCGAGGGGCACCGCATCGCCATGGTGGGTGACGGCATCAACGACGCTCCTGCCCTCGCGGAGGCAGACGTCGGAATCGCCATGGGCGGTGGGACCGAAGTTGCCCGGGAGAGCGCTGGCGTGCTCCTCCTTGGGGACAATCCGCAGGTCTTGGTGGAGGCCATCAGGATTGCCCGCCGATGCCGCGGAGTCATCCTCCAGAATTTCTGGGGAACCCTCGGCGTGGACAGCGCCGGCATGGCACTTGCCGCCTTGGACCGGCTGAATCCGCTGTTCGCGGCGTTCATCCACGTCAGCTCGGAGCTGGTCTTCATCCTCAACTCGACCCGGCTGCTTCCGACGCTCAGGCGAGGTGTCCAGGGAGTCGAGGAGAGTGCCCGGTGGCGGAGCGCTTCGGCGAGAAGAGAAGAGGGACCGGATCGCGAAGCGCGGCGCCCCGGACGACGACCGTAGCGGCGAGCCGCGGCCGGTATCGAAGCGCGAGCGCCGAGGGGTTGGCCTCCGGTGTCGGTGGGGGGGACTGGAGTTCTCCTCGTGAAGGGTGGCGACACGAGAGCGTGTGTCACCTGCGTCATCTCAGCGGGCCTGAGGCCCTCGCCTTCGTCTTTTCCTGGTTGCGGCGCAGCTCCAGTCTCCACGCCGGCCAGTCCGCGGACTCTGTACTCCCGTTGCCTTCTCCGTCTCTAGGCCTCACTCCGAGTTCGATCACTTGCCGGACACTCAGGTACCGACAGAGTCCAAGTGCGCCGACCAGCTGTTGGTCCTTTCGCCTCAGGCGCCCGCGACCCGCCCTGTTAGAGCTGCTCCCGGGGATGCGTGCTCCATCTGTTCCTACCCCTCCTTCACTGCCCTCCCCCTCTCGATCACTCCATGTACACTTCTCTCTCCTCATCACGACTGCACCACTGAGGGTGTTCCCGCCCTCGCCCACCCGCTTTCGAATTCAGGGGTACCCCCAAGTTTTCCGTCCACGCCCTCAGTTTCATGGTTGTGAGGGCGTGGACGGGAAACTTGGGGGTGCTCCCGCTGCTGCGCCCGAGCAGGGGTGGGCAAGGCATCAAAGAGCCCGAGTCTTCCGAAGATGGGTCCGCGATTTCGCTCTTCATTCGGCGCCAGAAGTGGCCCGGAAATACGCCCGATTCGAGAGCATGTTTCCGGGCGCATCTTCGGGCGTATTCGAGGGCCAGTTCGATGCGGAAAAGCCGCTGCCCGCAATCGATTGCGGGCACGATCTTGGCGCCGCCCGGCCCGTTCCAGTGGCTTGGCTAGAATTGCGAACTCCGAGGCCATCCCACCCGAAGCTCAGAAGCGTCACCCGACCTCCTCACCGGGCCGCAGGAGTAACCTCCGGACTCCTCCCCTGGGCTCCGAGACGTC
>DATIWB010000138.1:0-27734 GCA_035519675.1 Myxococcaceae bacterium | reverse complement strand
AGCCCGACGTCCAGCAGCTGGCCAGCCGCCGTCTCGTCGCTGGCCGCCCACGGGCCGATCGACTCGTCCTGGACCACCAGGAACCCTCGCAGCGCGCCGGCGCCGTCGCGGGCCACCCAGGCCGAGCGGGAGAAGTCGCGGACGTACGCATCGAGCAGGTGCGAGCGGTCTGCGCCGAAGGCCGGTGCGTCGAAGCGAGCGACGCCGGTCGTGTCTGCGGGTCTCCACGGATGGACCTCGTACGGACCCTCGGTCGGGGTCGCGAGGTGCGGCACTCCGGCCAGCTCGCTCGAGTCACCGTCCGGCGCGAAGCCCAGGTGCTGGTACAGCGGGATGCCTGCCGGCGTGGCGATGAGACACACGGTGGGGCACCCCCGGGCACGGGCCCAGTCGATCGCGGCTCCGGCGACGGTGCGCCCGAGCCCCTCGCGTTGCCGGCCTGGCCGGACGGCCATCAGCCCGAGCCAGGCGAAGCCGGGGTAGCGAACCACGCCGCCCGTGGCGAGCAGCGTGCCCGCGTCCTCGACCGCGAACCATCCTTCCGGCTCGAGCGTCAGGTACCGCCGGAGTCGTGCCTCGCGCGCGCCGCCCCCGAAGGCCTCCGCGGCGAGCTGGGCCGCAACCGGGACGTCGGCGAGGGTGAGGCGGCGAAGCCGCATCCGGAGAACCATAGGACCGGACTCCCGTGCCCCGCTGTCTGATCCGCGATGAATGCCTCGACTGTGCTGGCCCCGACGCAATCCACCGGTGCACCCTGCCGGGCATGCCCCTCGTTCGCATCGACCTCCCTCGCGGAAAGAGCCCGGAGTACCGCCGTACCCTCGCGGACGTCGTCTACGAGGCGATGATCCAGAGCATCAACGTCCCGGCGAACGACCGGTTCGAGGTCATCACCGAACACGCCCCGGAGAGCCTGATCATCGACCCGACGTACCTGGGCATCGAGCGCACCGCCGACTGCGTGGTGATCCAGCTCTTCCTCAACGAGGGCCGGACGACGGAGCTGAAGAAGGCCTTCTACCGCGCGGTGGCCGACGGGCTGCACCAGCGCCTCGGCCTCAGGAGGCAGGACGTCTTCATCAGCCTGGTCGAGGTGAAGAAGGAGAACTGGTCCTTCGGCAACGGCGAGGCGCAGTACGCCTGACGGCGGGCCGCACTCGGTGAGGCTCTGGGTCAGCTCTCCTCGGCCAGCTCCACCCGCACCGACACCTCGAGCTCCTCGCCCCGACCGCCGACGAAGAGCGTGCCGGAGGTGGGCGTGGCGTCGGAGAAGGCCCGACCGCACGCGACCCGCACGTGGTCGGTCTGGGTGAGGATGCCGTTGGTCGGATCGAAGCCGACCCAGCCGACCTCCGGGAGGTACACCTGCACCCAGGCGTGGCTGGCCTCGGCGTGCGGATGGGGCGGGGAGCTCCGGGGGCCGGTGTAGACGTAGCCGCACACGTACCGGGCTGGCACTCCCAGCAGCCGCATCATGCAGATGAAGAGGTTGGCGAAGTCCTGACACACGCCCTGCCGGGTGGCGTGCACCTGGTAGGCGGTGGTGCCGAGGTGGGTGCTCCCCGGAACGTAGCGGTACTCGTCGAAGATGGTCTGGTTGACGTCCATCAAGGTGTCGAAGAGGTCGTCGTCGTTCCGGCGGACGAAGGTCATCGCGTAGTCGGTGAGGTCCGAGAGCTCGCTCTCCGGCAGCTCCGGAGGCAGGAGGTACGGGGCGAGCTGGTTGCGCTGCCAGGGGAGCCAGACCAGCGGAAAGGTCGAGTGCGAGCGCAGCGGACGGGAGGGCAGGGGCGCGGTGTCGAGCAGGTCCACCCGGCTCCTGGCCTCGATGACCATCTCGCTGAACGGGGTGTTCACGTTGAGCCGGCGCACCCGGTTGCCGAAGACGTCGTCGTACTCGCGAGCCTGCCCCTCCACCGACACCGCGAGCGCGTGCGAGAGGAGCGTCTGCTTCCGGTCGTGGATCGGGCTGAGCCGGAAGACGTGGGTGCTCCGCTCCACCGGCTCGGCGTAGCGGTAGACGGTGCGGTGCACCACGTCCAGCCGGCGTGGCTCTCCCTGAGGAGGCCGGTCCAGCTTGCGGAGCCGTCGTGGAATCGCCCCGGCCATCGGTGCGGCGCTCGACCGCGCCTCGGACCGCAGCTCGCCCTGTCGTACCAGCCACAGGGTCCCCGCTGGCACCGCCGTCCACTCCGCGGCTGGCCCTGAGCCGCTGATCTCCAGCGGTGCGCTGGAGATGATGACCCCTTTCCGGTTTCGCGCCCCGTCCCGGCCGAGCTCCACGCCGACCTGCGAGTCGCCGAGGGCGATCGGTCCGTACGGCGGGCGGAGGAGCCAGCTGGTGAGCCCACTTCGCTCGCGGTCGGCCCAGACCAGGAGGTCCAGGCCGTCGGTGAGCACCACGTCGAGCGTGCCGAGGGTGTTCAGGTCCAGGAGCCAGTCGGCCAGCACTTGCGGATCGGCCTCGCCCAGCGAGCGCCAGCGCCGGGCGACCATGCGGTTCAGGAGGTCGCAGAAGACGAACTCGCTGTCGGTCGCCCCCACCGGCTCGAACAGCGGCTCGGGGAGCAGGATTGGCCGCCGCTCCAGGCTTCCACTGTGCGCGAAGAGCCACTCCCGTCCCCCCCACGCACGGGCGAAGGGCTGGGTGTTGGCGTCGGTCAGCGCTCCCCAGAGCGCGGTGCGCAGGTGCAGCACGAAGGTGGACGACTCCTTGTGGTCGGACCGGCGGACGAGCTCCGACTGCGGGCTGGCGTGGATCGGCGCCGCCTCCTTGTGCACCGTCACCGACTGCTCCCCCGGGGGGTAGTACCCCAGGCCCCACCCGTCCGGGCGCGCTGCTCCGGGGTGGAGGCAGCGCAGGTCGAAGGCCGGGCACAGCGCGCCCTCGAAGGACATGGCCAGCAGATTCGGCACGAGCAGGAACCCTACGCGAGCCCCCTGTCGACTCGCGACCCCTGTCGAAACGAGGGGTTGAGCAATCCTTCCCACCGACCGACCGGTAGGGGTACGTTTTCGCGCACCGTGTCAGTGATCGCCAGTCAACAGTCGATGCTGTCGGACTATCGGGCGCTCCCCGGTGCCTTCGACGAGCTGCTCGGGGCGACCGACAAGCTCCGGGCCACCGTCGAGGCGATGCTCGCGGGCGGCTCGGCCGAGGACTTCGCCCGGACCCAGGCGCTGGCCGAGGCGGCGCTCCTGAACCAGGGGGTGACCTTTTCGGTCTACTCGGACAGCCGAGGGGTGGAGAAGATCTTCCCGGTCTGCCTGCTCCCACGGGTCATCTCGGCGCACGAGTGGGCGCGGCTCGAGCGCGGGCTCCAGCAGCGGGTGCTGGCGCTCGAGGCCTTCGTCGAGGACGTGTACGCCGAGCAGCGCATTCTCGCGGCCGGGGCGGTGCCACCCGAGGTGGTGCTCGGCTCGGCGCAGTACCTGCCCGCCCTCCGTGGCCTGCGGCCGCCCGCGGGCGTGCGCATCCACATCTCGGGCATCGACCTCATCCGGGACGGTGGCGGCGTGTTCCGCGTCCTGGAGGACAACCTCCGGACGCCGTCCGGCGTCTCGTACGTGCTCGAGAACCGGCTGCTCTCCAAGCGGCTCCTGGCGCGGGCCTTCGAGGCGGCGCGGGTGCGTCCGGTGAACCAGTACCCCGCCCGGCTCGCGGGGGCGCTCCGCAGCGTCTCCCCGGTCGCCCCAGAGGAGACGACCATCGTCGTCCTCACCCCGGGCCCGTACAACTCGGCCTTCTTCGAGCACAGCTTCCTGGCGCGGCAGATGGGCGTGGAGCTGGTGGAGGCGGCGGACCTCTTCGTCGACGACGACCGGCTGTTCCTCCACACCATCCGTGGGCCGAAGCGGGTGCACGTCGTCTACCGCCGGACCGACGACGCGTTCCTGGACCCGGAGGTGTTCCGCCCCGACTCCCTCCTCGGCGTACGCGGAGTGATGCGCGCCTGGGCGAAGGGGAACGTCGCGCTGGCCAACGCACCGGGGAACGGGGTGGCGGACGACAAGGGGGTGTATCCGTTCGTCCCGGAGATGATTCGCTTCTACCTCGGTGAGGAGCCGCTCCTCGAGCAGGTGCCCACCTACCAGTGCGCGCGGCCCGAGGATCGGACCTACGTGCTGGAGCACCTCGCCGAGCTGGTGGTGAAGGTGGTCGACGAGGCCGGAGGCTACGGGATGCTCATGGGGCCGACGTCCACCGCCGAGGAGCGCGAGGAGTTCCGCCGGCGCATCCTCGCCGACCCGCGCCGCTACATCGCCCAGCCTCGCATCGAGCTGTCCACCTGCCCCACCTGGGTCTCGCAGGGTCGGTGCGTCGCCCCGCGGCGGGTGGACTTCCGCCCCTACGTCCTCAACTCCGCGGCCGGTCCCTGGGTGCTTCCCGGCGGCCTGACTCGGGTCGCGCTCCGCGAGGGGAGCTACGTGGTCAACTCCAGCCAGGGCGGCGGCAGCAAGGACACCTGGGTCCTCAAGGGAGACGGATGATCTCCCGGGTGGCGGACCACTGCTTCTGGATGGGCCGCTACCTGGAACGTGCGGAGAGCACCTCCCGCGTGCTGCGGGTCACCTCCAGCCTGGTGCTCGACGCCATCCTCCCTCCGGCGCAGGTCTGGACCTCGGCGCTGGCGGTGTGCGGCGAGGACGAGCCGTTCCTCGCTCTGCACGGGAGCGCGGCCACCGCCGACGGGCTGAGGGTCACCGAGTTCCTCACCTGGGACACCACGGTGCCCTCGAGCCTGGTCAACTCGGTGTACGCCGCGCGGGAGAACGCCCGCAGCATCCGCGAGGTGGTCTCGCTCGAGGCCTGGGAGGCGATCAACGAGCTGCACCTCTGGCTGAGCGACGGCGGCGGCCGGCGCGAGTGGGAGGCCCGGCCCGACGCGTTCTACCGCCAGGTGCGCACCGGGACGCAGCTGATCCTCGGCGCGGTGGAGCACACCATGCTCCACGACAACGCCTTCGACTTCATCGTCCTCGGGGTGTTGCTCGAGCGGGTGGGCCAGACCGCGCGCATCCTCGACGTGCACCACCACGCGCTGATGCAGCTCCCGCCGGACCTGGTGCGGGAGGAGACGCTGTGGCTGTCGCTGCTCCGGGCCTGCGCTGGCTTCGAGCCATTCATGAAGCGCAAGGCGGGCCGGGTGTCCCCCGGGGAGGTCGCCACCTTCCTGATGCTCGAGCCGCGCTTCCCGCGCTCGCTGGTCTTCTGTCTCCGCGAGGCGGACCAGCGCCTGGCCAGCATCCGCACGCCGGGAGACCAGTCGTTTCCTCCGCTGCGCTGCCAGGCCCGGCTGGCGGCGCTGGAGAGGTTCCTCGCCTCCCGGAAGGTGGAGGACGAGGACCTCCACGCGCTCCTCACCCACGTGGTGGAGGAGACCGCCGCCATCTGCGGAGAGCTGCACCAGGAGCTGTTCGAGGCGCCGCAGCGCGCCCGGCCGGCACCTGCGGAGCGACCGTGGGCCGAGGCCTGAGGCTCAGTGCGAGTGGGCCGGGCTCGGTGCGTCCGGGCTGGGCCACCCGTACTTCTTCCGGTGCTCGCGCCGCGCGCTCTCCACCCAGCCCTCCCGCTCGATGCGGCCCTTGAAGCCGGGTAGCCGCGCGGTCACCGCCGCGACGTCGTTCGCGTCCCAGCTCATCACCTGCTCGAAGCGGTAGATGCCCATCCGGTGGAGCAGCCGCTGCAGCACCGGCCCGACGCCGTGGATGAGGATCAGGTCGTCGCGCTCCTCCTTCCGGGGCGGCGGCGCCCGGGGGACCGGGGGTGCGGCGGGCCGCGAGCGCAGCGCGGCGATCTCCTCCGCCAGGCCGGCCAAGGTCGCGGTCACGCTGGCGAGCCGGGAGCTGAGCTCGCCGTCACCGGACAGGCTCTCCAGCTTCTGTACGATGGGAGTGAGGTCGAGAGCAGGTGGCGTCGGCGGGGAGCGCCGCGCCAGCTCGGTCACGGTCCCCTGGAGCGCCTGCTGTGCCTCGAGCAGCCGGTGCAGCTCGGTGGCCGCAAGCTCGGTGGCTGGCTTGAGCCTCACCTCCTCCATCAAGCGGGCGAGGAGCTCCAGCCGGGTCGACAGTGCCGAGGGGAGCACCCCGGTGGGCACGAGGGCCCGAAGGCGCTGCGCCTCGGAGGTCAGCTCCGCGACCTGCCCCCGGCGCAAGAACCAGGCGACCAGGAATCCAACCACCGCTGCGGCCAGGAGACAGAGGAGCAGCTGAGCAATCAGCGCGAGCATCGCTGGGGCCTCCAGGGCTGCTCCGGCAGCAGCGGCGCGAGTTCCCCAGGCCGAGGCCGTCGCCGGCGCGATGGCTGCCCAGTGCCGCTGCAGGCAGAGCAGGAAGACCCCGCAGAAGGCGAGGACACCCAGGAACCACACCCGGATCGAGCTGCCCATGCCGGACCTTCTCTCGCGACGTCGTCGGGCCGGTCCTACAACGCCGGCGGTGCGGCCGAGTGTGCACCTTGGTGCCGAGCCAGGGCCGACCCGCCCCTCGGATCCTGCACGTTGGTGCAGACGCAGGCTGTCGTGGCGCCGGCGCGGCCCCACG
Organism: Myxococcaceae bacterium; assembly: GCA_035519675.1. Classification (GTDB taxonomy): domain Bacteria; phylum Myxococcota; class Myxococcia; order Myxococcales; family Myxococcaceae; genus RPRB01. Next base: position 21,191 of record DATIWB010000138.1, on the reverse strand, counting down.
CGGCCAGCGTCCAGCCACCGGCCCCGTCACGCCTCAGAACGCCCAGCCGAGCCCGCCGAGCACCGCCTGCTCGCCGAGGAAGCCCACCTCGACGAAGGCCTCGAGATTCGCGGGCAAGCTGAAGCTCGACCCCGCGCTGAGCCGGTAGTGGTACACGTCGCTGCCGGTGCGGGACTGACCGCCCGGCGCGAACCACACCGGACCTCCGAAGGCCGCTGCACCCACGTACGGCATCCAGACGTCGAACAGCCGCTTGCCGAACACGACCGAGGCCCGGAGGTCGGAGGCAGTGAAGTCGGGCCGGTCGGCGGAGCTGGACCTCGACCGCGTGGGGGCGATGGAGATGCTGACGCTTCCGCTCAGGGCGAGGAACGGGCGGGGGCCGGTCCCGTCGAGCAGGGTGTACCCGACCGAGGCGCTGCCGACGATGCCCGGCTTCAGGTCGTAGTCCCCCAGCGGTCCGGTCACGCTCCCGGCGACGATGGCCCCCAGCGATACCTGGAACGACAGTGCGGAGGGGCGGTAGGTGAAGGCCACCGCCGCGCTGGCCTCCTCGAGGTGCTGCCGGTTGCCGTCGAAGGTCAGGTCCGTGCGCAACCCGCCGCCGCTGATCGCCAGCTGGAAATGCCGCTCCTCGTCCAGCGCCGCGCCACAGGTGCCCGTGAGACCCACGGGCGGGGCGATGCCTCAGGCGTGGGCGGGCGGTGGCCGCCAGAGCAGCGCGAGGACACAGGCGGCGGCGAGGACGCGCGGGGCTCGATGCATCGATCCTGCACCTACTCCGTCCCGGTCGAGCGCGCCATCGCCTGACGGAAGCGCGACGGCTGACGCATCGGCCCTGCCGGCCTACGATGGAACGGTGCAGTTCGCCCTCCTCGTCCTCCTCGCCGGGCTGATGATGTTCGCGGGCGTCATGCATTTCGTCACTCCCGCGGTCTTCGTCCGCATCGTCCCCCGGTGGCTCCCCGCGCCCGCCGCGCTGGTGTCGATCAGCGGTGCCTGCGAGATCCTCTGCGGGGTGGGGCTGCTCGTCCCCCTGACCCGGCGCCTGGCGGCGTGGGGGCTGATCGCCCTGCTGATCGCGGTGTTCCCCGCCAACGTGAACATGGCGCTGAACCACCTCCCGTTCGGGCGGCAGCCCGTCCCCACCTGGGCGCTCTGGGCGCGCTTGCCGCTCCAGGCGGTGCTCATCGCCTGGGCCTGGAGCTTCACCCGCGACTCGTGGTGATCGCTCGCCCGCGCTACTTGAGCGTGAAGTAGACCCGCGCCCCCGCCTCCTTCTTCGCCCGCTCACCGCCCTCGGTCAGGAACAGACGGCCGGGATCGACTCCGAGCGCGACCAGCCTGGCCCGGGCGGCCTCGGCCCGTTCCTGGCGCAGAGTCCCCAGCACCTCGGGCGCCAGCTCCACCGCGGCGAGCGCCGCAGCCTCCATCGCGCCCGGGTCGGGCGGTGCGCCGGCAGGCTCAGCGGGCGAGAGCGCGCGCCACCGCTTCTCGACGAAGCGCAGGTACTCCTCGTCGGTGAGCTCGGACTTCTGTCCCTTTCCCCCCTTCGCCGCCGCCTGTCGCTTCAGCTCCTGGAGCTTGAGGGTCTTCACGTCCGCCACCGGATCGGTGGTGCCCTCGATGTCCACCTTGAGCGCGGGCCGGCTGGCCAGGGCCTTGGAGAGACCCTGGAGCGACTTGTCCGCGCCGGGGGTCAGGACGGGAGCGCCTGCCTGGAAGTCCACGACGTCCAGCTTCTCCGCCCCACCGCCGAACAGCTTTCCCAGCAGGGCGAAGGGCGAGATGACCGCCTTGAGCAGCACGTTCCCGATGGCCCGCCAGACCACCCGGCTCAGCCGGAAGTCGGGGTCGTCCACGTTGCCCTCGACGGGGACGTCCAGCTCGATCAGCCCGCTGGGGTCCTGGAGCACGGCCAGACCGAGCTTCACCGGGAGCTTGGTGGCGTCCTTGCTGTTGGTCGCCTCGCCGAAGGTGAACTGGTCCACCTTGATGAGGTTGGTGGCCGCGAGCTGACGCTTGGCCACCTTGTACTCGAGGTCGAGGTCCAGCTTGCCTTTTTCCAGCAGATACCCGGCGTGCTTCCCGCAGTACGGGCTGAGCGGGGTGAGGTCGATGCCCTTGGAGGTGACCTTCACGTCGGTGGCGTCGTTCACCAGCCGGGGGCTGAGCGTCCCGGTGACCTCCAGAGGCCCGCCGGCCACCAGCCCCTTGATCTGCACCTGGGAGCGAGCGTTCAGCGCGTTGGACAGCCCGCGAAGCCGGACGTCGAGGTCGGTCACGGCCAGCGTCGCCGGTGGCGTCACCGAGCGGTCCACGAACGTCGCCGTCCCCCGGACGATCTGGAAGCTGGCGAGGGAGACCGGCGGCTGCGGCTTCTCCGGCTTCGGAGCCGGCCGGGCCACCGGCGCCTTGGTCTCGGCGCCCGCCGGCGGCGGCGGCGGGGCCTTGAGCAGCCGGCGCAGGTTGGACGAGCCGTCCTCGGCCAGCACCACGCGGACCCGGGGCTGGACCCACCGCACCGAGTGGACCGCCAGGCCGAGCGGGGTGGAGGAGCTCTTGATCCCCGAGATCTGCAGCTCCTTCCAGCGCACCAGCTCCTGGTTGCGTTCGGAGTCGAGCAGGGTGAGCCCGTCCACCCGGGTGTCGCCCTCGAAGCTCCAGGCGGCCGGCTCGACGGCCCCGTCGAAGCGGGCATGGCCCTTCAGCCCCAGCTGCCCGCTCCCGAGGCGTGCCGCCAGATCGCCGTACAGGTCGAGGTAGGGGTCGAACGGAGGCAGCTCGAGCGCGTCGATGGTGATCGCCAGGTCGGCGGCCGGACGGAGGAGCCTCACCGGGCCCTCGACGCCTACCTTCCCCTTGCCGCCGAAGCCCACGCTCGCCGACAGCCGCGAGGTCTGCTGCGCGGCATCGGCCAGGTCCTCGAGCCGGACGTCCACCGGAGCGAGGGTGAGGCTTGCGGGCCGGGCCGGCAGGTCGTCCTGGAACTCGATGCGCCATCCGGCCAGCTCGATCTTCCCCACCGCCCAGTGGAACGGCGCGCTCTTCTCCTTCGACCGAGGGCCGCTCTTCGGTGGGGGCTTCATCTGCTCGACGTCGAAGCGGCCATCGGGGTTCCGGTGCGCCCGGATCACGCCGTTCCTCAGGGTGACCGCCTCGACCCGGGCGGTCCGGCCAATGGCGTCGGCCGAGATGCTGCCGACGTCCACCTCCGGCAGCTCGACCTTGGGCTGCGGCGTTCCCGGGATGCCCAGGACCAGGCTGCGCACCGCGACCGAACCCTCGGAGACCCGGAGCACGTGACGCTCGGCTCCCCACTCCAGCGTGTAGCCGGTCTTCAGGCCGAGGCGCCCGTCGCGGATCTCGAAACCCACCTCCTGCTCGTAGTACGGGCTGTACTTCGAGAGCCGCAGCCCGTCGAAGGAGACGGTGCCGGTGGAGCGGAGCGGCTCGGTGAGCACGTTCCCTGCCCAGGAGAACGTCTCTCCCGACTCGGTGGTCCCGGCGAACGAATAGGGGCTGGTGGAGTCCGGGAGGGTCCGGAAGCCCTGGAGGCGGATGTCGAACGGGCCGATGGTGGAGTCGAAGGGCCGGCGGCGCGAGCGGTCGTGGAAGTCGAGCTGCGCCTGCTCGATGGAGAGCTTCTGCACCGCGAAGACCAGCGGCCGCTTCTTCGCCTCGGGCGGTGCCGCCGGCGCGGCGGGCTCGGACGAAGTGTTCTCGTCCACCAGGTCCTGAAAGTTGAGCCGGCCTCGCTCGTCCATGGACACCCGGGCGTGGAAGCGCACCAGCTGGACCTCGTCGAGCGAGACCTCGCGCCGGACGATGCGCCAGGCTCCCAGGTTCAGGTACAGCCGGTCCCAGGAGATGAAGGGACTGCCGTCCGTCGCCTTCACCAGGAGCCCGTCGATGGTGACCGAGAGCGCGTAGGGATTGGTCCGCACCCGGGTGATGGTGGTCTGCCGGTGCAGCGCCGCGGTGAGGCGCTTCTCCAGCTGGCGATGGAGGATCCACGGAAGGACCAGGAACCCGAACGCGGTGTAGAGCACCAGCAGTGCCGCGAAGATGAGGAGGAGGCGCCGCCGTCTCCGGAGCAGCCCGACCAGCCGGTGGCCTGAGTCGCGGGGCGCCGCGGGCTCGGAGGGAGGAGGAGGGACCGCTGGTTCCGGGGTGCTGGCGCTGGGGATGCCCACAACGTCACCGGAACCACCGCCCGAAGTCAACGGAGCAGAGGATCAATCCTGGTGCGGATCCCGGGCGGCGGACGGCCGCGGTCCCGCGAGGTACCCCGGTCGTGTTGCGTTCCGATGACGCTGAGAGCGCAGGCCTCGTCACCTCTGCGACGTGGATCCGCGCCGCTTCGGCACCCGCGCTCCCGGCTAGGGAACGAGGGAGAGGAAGAGGAACGCGGCAAAGACCACCAGGTGCACCGCGCCCTGCATGATGCTGGTTCGTCCCGGGCCGAGCGTGACCGCGCCGACGATGAAGGTGAGGCTGAGGAGGACCAGGTCCTTGGGGTCCAGGCCGAGGACGACCGGGAGGTGGAACAGCTGCGAGGCCGCGACCACTGCCGGGATGGTGAGGCCGATGGTGGCCAGCGCCGAGCCCAGGGCCAGGTTCATGCTGGTCTGGAGCCGGTTGGCGCGGGCAGCGCGCACCGCGGCCACGGTCTCGGGGAGCAGCACCAGCATCGCGATGGCGATGCCGATCACCGCGTCCGGGGCCCCGGCGGCGAGCACCGCCGCCTCGATGCGCGGCGAGAGCACCTTGGCCAGGCCCACCACCCCCACCAGCGAGACCAGCAGCAGCCCCCCGCTCACCCATGCGGCGAGGGCGGTCGGTGGGGGCAGGTGCACACCCTCGCTCGCCGCTGCGTCAGTCGGAAGGAAGTAGTCGCGGTGGCGGACGGTCTGGACGAAGACGAACACGCCCCACAGGACCAGCGAGGCGAGCCCGGCGAAGGCCAGCTGCGAGGGGCTGTAGGCCGGCCCGGGTGCGCTGGTGGTGAACCCGGGAAGCACCAGCACCAGCGTGGCCAGCGCCACCAGCGCGGCGAACGCCGGCCCCGCACCCTCGATGCGGAAGGACTGCTCGCGGTGGCGGAGGCCCCCGACCAGGATGCACAGCCCGATGACCCCGTTGCAGATGATCATCACCGCCGCGTAGACGGTGTCGCGGGCCAGGACGGCCTTGTCCGGACCGCCGGCGAGCATCATCGAGAGGATCAGCGAGGTCTCGATGATCGTCACCGCCAGAGCGAGGACCAGGGTACCCAGGGGCTCTCCGACCTTGTGGGCCACCACCTCGGCGTGGTGCACGGCGGCGAGCACGGCGCCCACCAGGGCAAGCCCGCAGAGCGCGGAGAGGGCCGCACTCGCCGGGAGGACGGCGGCCGCCCCGAGCAGCGCGGCGGCGAGGAGCGGGGCGATGGTCGACCAGTGCCTCAACGGGGCCTCCGCGGGGTGCGGCGTCGGAAGGCCCGGCAAGCTACCTCAGCTCGGGACCCGGCACCGCCTCGGCGCCAGGGGCACGTCGAGGGCGGTCCCGAGACGAGCCCGCCCTCGTCCCGTTCACCTCGGGACCAGCTCAGCGCGCCGCGAGCTCGCGGCGGTTCAGTCGGTCCAGGTCCACCAGGATGGCCCGGCGCTGTGCCACGCTCCACGGGTCCAGGCGCCAGGCCAGGGTCCGGTAGCCGTCGTCGAGGCGAGCGATCTGGGCGAGCTTCCACTCCGCCCGGCGGAGGGCCCATCCGTTGCCCCGGCTCGCCTCGAAGCGGGCGCGCTCGACCTCGCGCTGGCTCTCGCGCACCTCGTCCCCGAGGAGCCCACGGGCGCGGGCGTCGACCCAGCGGAGCAGGCGCAGGTCACGGGTGGCCGCGGCACGGTCCAGCTGGGCGAGCGTTCCGTCGACCGACCAGAGGTCGCGGGCATCATCTTCCCGGTCAGGGCGCCGGGCGACCGGAGGCGGACGCACCTCGAAGGGCGGCGGCGCGCGGAGCTCGACGACCGGTGCGGGTCCGGGGGCGAGCGGCTCGAGCGGCGGGGTCCAGGGATGGGCCAGCGCGGTGAGCGGCAGGAGCACGGCGGCGAGCAGAAGCGTCTTCATCGGGCAGTCCTCCTTCGGTGAGGGCTGCCACTGGGACGGAGGTGACGGGCGGCGCATTCAGCGCACCCCGGCCGACCTCCGGCGCCGCCGGTGCGCTACTTCCCGCCCTTGCTCCAGGGCGGGACGACGCCGTTGGAGCGAGCGTAGGCGATCGACTGCCCGAGGTGCTCCTGGTAGTGGCCCACCGCGGCGATGATCAGCGCGCGCTTGGTCATCGGGCGTCCGAAGAAGTCCACCGTCTTGCCCAGCTCCGCGTCGGGCAGCGTCTTCACCTGGTTCCCGAACCAGGTGAACGAGTCGGCAAGGATCTTCTGGATCTTCGCCTTGTCGGTGGTGCTCTTTTCCAGATCCTTCATCTGCGAGGCGATCTCCGCCGGGATCTCGAACCCGATCAGCTTTCCGAAGAAGTACCCGCCCCCGGCCGCGTGAAGGTACACCTCGGCCACCGAACGCACGCCCTTGGCCGGTCGCCAGGTGAACTTCGACTGCGGCATGGCCTGCTCGAGCGAGACCATCTCCTCCTGGACGTGGGCGAGCACCCCCGCGGTGTCGGACTGGAAGGTGGAGGTCGGAGCCGCGGGGGCCTGCGCGACCGGCGCGGTTCCCTGGGCGAAGGCGGGCAGCGAGAGGGCGAGACAGCCTGCGAGCACGACGTTTCGCGTGAGGGTCATCAGGGCTCTCCAGTCGGAGTCGGCGAGGGACGGGACCAGATGCGCTGCAGCACCGGGGCGAGCCCGACCACCACGGCGCATCCGAGCACGTTGTACCAGAGGAACCCCAGGCTCACGAACCGCGCTGCAGCGAGCACCGCGATTTCCCCCGCCACCGTGGCCCAGAACGCCGCGCGTCCACCGACCCGGGCGAGGAAGAAGCCCACCAGGAACACGCCAAGCATCGGCCCGTAGAACAGCGAGCCCAGCACGTTCACCGCCTGGATGAGGTTGTCCAGCAACGAGGCGAAGGTGGCGAACCCCACCGCCACCAGACCCCACCCGGCAGTCGACCAGCGCGCCACCGCCAAGGTCCGTGCGTCAGACGCATCCGGATGGCGTGGGCGATAGAAGTCGACCACGGTGGTCGCCCCCAGCGAGGACAGCGCCGCCGAGTTGGCGGACATCGCCGCCGAGAGAATCACCGCGACCAGCAACCCGATGAGGCCGCGCGGGAAGTGGTCGAGCACGAAGCGGAGGAAGATGAAATCCGCGTCCTTCGGGTCGGCGCCTGGCCGGGCCCGTGCCACCAGCGCGCCGGTGTCCTTGCGCAGCGCCTGGACCCGCGCCTCGGCGGCGCGCAGCTCGGCGGTGTCCGCGTGGTTGGCGAACCAGGCGTCGATCGCCCGGCGCTTCTCGGAGAATAGCCGCGCGTGGGTGGCCTCGAGCGCGGCCACCTCCGCGGGGTGGCTGGCCCGCACCCGCTCCAGCTCGGCCCGGTTGAAGAACAGGGGCGGTGGGCTCAGCTGGTAGACGACGAAGACCATCACCCCGATGAAGAGGATGAAGAGCTGCATCGGCACCTTGAGCAGCCCGTTCATCAACAGGCCCCGCCGGCTCTCGGCCAGCGGACCTCCGGCGAGGTAGCGCTGCACCTGCGACTGGTCGGTGCCGAAGTAGGCCAGCTGCACGAAGAGGCCCCCGAGCAGCCCCGACCAGAGTGTGTACCGGGTGTCGAGCCGCAGCGAGGTGTCCACCCCCTGGAGCTTCCCCAGCGCCCCGGCCAGTGCCACCCCCTGGCCGAAGGAGACACCCGGCGGCAGCTGGGCGACCGCCACCCAGAAGGCGACGATCAGCCCGACGAGGATGACCGCCATCTGCGCGGTCTGGGTCCGGCTCACCGCCCGGCTCCCGCCCGCGACGGTGTAAACGATGGTCACGGCGCCGAGGAAGAGGTTGGTCCACAGGACGGGCCACCCCAGGACCGCGGAGAGCACCAGCGCCGGAGCGTAGATGGCCAGCCCGGAGGCCAGCCCGCGCGAGACCAGGAAGAGCAGCGCGGTGAATTGCCGGGTCCGGCTATCGAAGCGCTGCTCGAGGTACTGGTAGGCGGTGTAGACGCGCAGCCGGTGGTAGACCGGCAGGGCGATGGCCGAGAGCAGCACCATGGCGATCGGCAGCCCGAAGTAGAACTGCACGAAGCCGATTCCGTCCTGGTACGCCTGCCCGGGCACCGAGAGGAAGGTGATGGCGCTGGCCTGGGTGGCGATGACCGACAGGCCGATGGTCCACCAGCGGATGTCCTTCCCCGCGCGGAGGTACGACTCGGTGGTGTGCACCCCGCGGCTCCGCCAGGCCCCGAAGGCGACGATTCCCACCAGGGTGAGGACGAGCACCGCCCAGTCGAGTCCGCTCACCGGAAGACCTGCTCCACCACCCAGAGCCCGGCGATCTCCATGGCGAGCACCGCCAGGACCAGGAAGTAGAGCCGCCCCCAGCGGCCTTGCTCGACCTCGGGCTCGGTCTCAGCCACCCGCGTCGACCAGGTTGGCGAAGAGTCGAAACGCGCCTGGAACACCGGCAGGGAGCTGCCGGAAGAACGACAGCCCGGTGTAGACGAACGCGCCCTTGCCGGAGCGGGCGACGAGGACCGCGCCCTTCAGCGGGGCCTCACCCGGGTCGTGCATTGCCAGCGGCGTGGCGTAGCGCGAGTCCCAGGACTCGGCGAAGTAGAGTCCCCGCTCCTGGACCCAGCCCGCCCAGTCCTCCGGGCCGATTCGGTTCGGCGAGGCGAGGACCGGGTGTGCCGCCGCTTCCACCGCCGCGGTCTCGTCGGTGACCCGGCCGTGCCCGATGGTGAAGGGGAAGGGGCCGAGATCCGGCGGGGCCTTGGAGATGAAGTTGCTGGTGACGTACTGGACCAGCACCGTCCCACCCGAGGCGACGTACTCCATGAGCTTGCCGTGCAGCGCCTCCAGCTGCGGCTCGACGTTGAACGCCCGGATGCCGAAGACCACCGCGTCGAAGCGCCCCAGTCCCCCTTCACGCAGGTCTTCCACCGAGAGCGGCGTCACCTCGTAGCCCGCCTGCCGCAGCGCCTCGGGGACCTCGTCGCCGGGGCCCGGCACGTAGCCGATGCGCCGCCTGGCGTGAGCCACGTCGGCGCGGGTGAGCTGCACCGTGGCCGGCGGGAGCCAGGTCTGGATGGGAATGTGGCCGGCGTCGATCCGCCGCAGCCCCCGATCGAACTGCTGCCCGCCCACGGTGGCGACGGCGCGGAGCGTTCCCCGGGCCGTGGTGCGGGGGGGGACGACGGTGAAGCGCAAGGTCGACTCGCCACCCGCGGCCACGGTGAAAGGCGTGGTCGCGGGCTGGGCGGAGAAGCCGGGCGGCAGCTCGAGGGCCAGCGTGCCCGACGCGCCGCGCACGCTCCGGAGGGTGACCTCCAGCGTGCGTGGCGACGCGTCGGGGAAGAGGACCAGCCCGCGCGAGGGGTCCACCGTCACCAGCGGCAGCACCTCCAGCCGGCGGTAGCGCTCACCGAGCACCGGGTCGGTCCACTTGTAGGCCACCGGCCGGCGCAGGGAGAGGGACTCGCTCCCGAAGGCGAAGACCCACTCGGCCTCGACGGGTGCGGGCTCCTCGGGCAGCCCGACCCAGGCAGGGTCCCGCACCGGGTAGAGTCCTGCCTCCGGCGCCTCCAGCCAGGCGGGGTTGGAGAGGCGCGTGTCGGGGGGGACCTCGAGCGTGCCCTTCCCCTCCAGCGGGGCGCCGGCCTTCAGCGGGGACGGTCCGAGCAAGGTGCGCGTGCCCACCCGCGCCGAGGTGAGCGACACCGGCACGGGACGGCGGAGCAGGACGCTGGCAGTGGCGGTCACCGTCCCGCCCGGCGAGGTGCTCGGGCGGTCGGTCGTCACCTCGGCGAAGAGCCCGGCGCAGGCGAACACCGTGGCCTCGAGCTCGGCGAGCTTCGCCTCCTTCCACGGGTGGTCGGGCAGCTTCCGCAGCTCGGCGCGGGCAGCGAGGAGCGCGGGAATCGCCGCCTCGGGAGTGCCCGTCCGGTAGGCCTGGCGGGCCCGCTTCAGCTCGGAGACCAGGCGCGCCGTCCCGGGCACGCGCGACCAGTCCAGCGTCACCCCGTCCAGCGGGCTCTGCTTCATCGGCTCGCCGGCGAGCAGATGGAAGCCCTCGGGCGTCGGCCCGCGGCGTCGCGCGGCGCCGAAGCCCTGGCTCTTGTGGTTGCTGCGGCTGTCGGCGGCGAGCTCCGGGTAAGACAGCCCCAGCCAGGGGTCGTACCCGCCCACGTCCAGGTGCGGAAGCCTCATCAGCTCCGCGTCGCTCTTCCCGAAGAAGTTGCTCTCGTTCCACACCACCCGTCGCGCCTTCCACGGGCCCAGCCGGCGGTGCTCGGCGTCCGGCATGTACGCCGGGTCGGCCGCCCGGGCGAAGGCCTCGACCGCGAGCCGGGCGGAGGCGGTGTGCTGCCCGTGAGTCTCGCCGGCCTCCACCGGGAAGCGGGTGATGATGACGTCCGGACGGAGGCGGCGGATGGCCAGCACCACGTCGGCCAGCACCGGGTCGTGGCCCCAGATGGACAGCGACTCCTCGGGGCTCTTCGAGTAGCCGAAGTCGCGTGCGCGGGTGAACAGCTGCTCGGCCCCGTCGACGGCCCGGGCAGCGAGCAGTTCCTGGGTGCGGATGAGACCGAGCCCGGGACCCAGCTCGGGCCCGATGAGGTTCTGGCCGCCGTCGCCCCGCGTCACCGACAGATAGCCCGTCCGAAGCAGCGAATGGTTGGAAAGGTAGGCCAGGAGCCGGGTGTTCTCGTCGTCCGGGTGGGCGGCGACGTACAGGACACCTCCCACCACCAGCAGCCGGTCGAGCCAGCGTTCCAGCCGCGCTCCATCGGGCTGGGAGGGGCGCAGGGTGGGCGCAGCGGTCGCGGTCGAGAGCAGCAGGGTGAGGGCCATCGGGGCAAGCACGGCGCGGCGCGCGCGTTTGGATGGGTGCATGGGCACTGGTACGGTGCAATCTGGCATGGCTTTGGATTTCTTCGAGCAGTTCATCGCCGGGGATGCCGACGCCACCACGCTGCTGCCGGCGCAACCGATGGAGCCGAGAGCCTGGGAGGAGGCCGCGGCGCGGGCGGCGCGACGCAGGCCGGTGCAGGGAGTGGTCGAGGAGCTGCAGCGACAGGCGGCGTCGCTCCCGTCGTCACCGGCGCGCCACGCAGCGCTCAGCGCGCTCGCACGGCCTGGAGTGACCTGCGTCGTCACCGGCCAACAGCTGGGTGTCTTCCTCGGTCCGCTGTACACGGTGCACAAGGCGGCGACCGCGGTGGCGCGGGCCCGGTGGCTCGGCGAACGCACGGGGCGGCCCTGCATTCCGATCTTCTGGCTGCAGACCGAGGACCACGACTGGACCGAGGTGGCTCGCTTCGACGGCTGTGTCCGCGGCAGATGGCTCTCGGGCCGGTTCGCGGCGGAGGGTCCGGCCGAGGCGCGGGTCTCGCTGGCCCACCGCCGGCTGCCGGCCGAGGTGGAGGTCCACCTCGCCTCGCTCTCGCGCTCGCTGGCGCCGCTTCCGCACGGCGCCGAGGTGATGGCGCTCCTCGGGCGCCACTACGTCGCCGGCCGCTCGCCCGGCGCGGCATTCGCCGGGGTGCTGTCCGAGCTGTTCGCCGACGAGGGCCTGGTGCTCCTGGACCCGCGGACGCCAGCGATGGCGACCGGTGCCGCGCCGCTGGTGCGTTTCGCGCTGGAGGAGGAGGAGGCCATCGGCGCGCTGCTGGAGGAGCGAGGTGCTGCGCTCGCCCGGCGCGGATTCGAGGAGCAGGTGCACACCCGGGCGGATGCCTGCCTCGCCTTCTTCCACCCTGCGGGGCCGGCTGGCCCGCGCTTCCGGCCGGACCGCGACGGCAACGGCTTCCGGACACCGCTCGGGCGCATCTCGCTCGCCGAGCTGCGCGCCCGCCTGGCGGACGACCCGCTCTCGTTCAGCACCTCGGCGCTGCTCCGCCCGCTGGTCCAGGACACCCTCTTGCCCACCGCGGCGTACCTGGGCGGTCCGGCCGAGTGCACGTACTTCGCGCAGCTCCCGCCGGTGTACGCCCGCGCCGGGCTCGAGCTGCCGATGATCGCTCCCCGGGCGCGCTTCCGGGTGGTGGACCCGTGGACCGCCTCGCTCCTCGACCGGCTCGGCCTTTCGCCCGAGGACACCGGCCAGCCGGTCCACGCGCTCGCCGCGCGGCTCCACGCCTGGCCGGCGTGGATGGATGGCTCGCTCCGCGAGCGGCTGCTCGGGCCCATCGAGCGGCAGCTGGACGCGCTCGGGCCCGAGGTCACCGCGCTCGACCCGGCGCTGGTCCGCGCGGTGGAGAAGACCAGGGCCCACGTCGGGCGCGGGGTGGACCGGTTCATCGCCCGGTTGCAGCGCGCGGCGCTGGTCTCCAGTGGGGCGGGGACGGGCACTCTGGAGGCCCTCGCCCAGGTGACGACGGCGCTCCATCCGGCCGGCCGTCCCCAGGAGCGGGTGCACGGGTTCTGGGCCATCGCCGCGGAGGTCGGCCCGCGCGCCCTCGTCTGCAGCCTGGTGTCCGCCGCGGCGTCGCTCTCGCCCGAGCTCCGGACGGTGAGGCCGTGACCGCGCTCGGGGTGGGCATCGCCTGCTTCCCCACGGTGGGCGGAAGCGGGGTGGCGGCTTCCCAGCTGGCGATGCAGCTGGCGGCGCGCGGTCACCGGGTCCACGTCTTCTCCTCGGCGGTGCCGGTGCGGCTCGCCGGAGACGGGCCGTGGACGGTACACCTGGTCGAGAGCACGCCCCGTCCTCCGGCAGGACCGGTGATCCGCCCCCAGGCGCTGGCGCGGGCGATGGCCGAGGTGGCGGTGGGCGAGTCGCTCGACCTCCTGCACGTCCATTACGCGCTGCCGCACGGGCCAGCGGCACTGCTCGCCCGTGAGCGGTTGCGCCGTCTGGGGCGACGCGCTCCGGCGCTGGTCACCACCCTGCACGGCACCGACGTCACCGGGGTGAGTGGCGAGCCGGCGATGCGCGCGCAGGTCCGGGAGACGGTGCTGGGGAGCGACGCGGTCCTGACCCCCTCGGCCTGGCTGCGGCGGGTGGCGGTGGAGACGCTCGGATTGCCCCCCAGCGCCCGGGTGGAGGTGCTGCCCAACTTCGTCGACCCCCAGACCTTCCATCCGCTCGATGACGGCGCGGGCGAGGTGCCGGCACTCTTCCCGGACCTGGACTGGAGCCCGGGGCGCCGGCCGGCGGTGCTGCTCCACGCCTCGAACTTCCGGCCGGTGAAGCGAGTGGGCGATGCGGTCCGGGCGCTCGCCGAGGTGCGCCGGGCTCGGGTGGCGGTCTTGGTCCTGGTGGGCGATGGTCCGGAGCGCGGCGCGGTGGAGGCGCTCGCGACCTCGCTCGGAGTGCGCGGCGCGGTGGCCTTCGCCGGGGAGCGGAGCTCGCTCGGAGACCTCTTCGCCCACGCCGACCTCTTCCTGCTTCCGAGCGAGCAGGAGAGCTTCGGGCTGGCGGCGCTCGAGTCGCTCGCCTCCGGAGTCCCGGTGGTGGCGAGCGACGTGGGCGGGGTGTCGGAGGTGGTGACCCACGGAGAGACCGGTTGGCTGGTGCCGGCGAAGGACCCCATCGCCATGGCGGGGGCGGTGCTCGAGCTCCTCGCCGAGCCGGCGCGACGGATGGCCATGGGCCGGGCAGCCCGGGCGTCCGCCGTCGCGCGCTTCCAGCCAGGCCCGCTCGTCTCCCGAACGGAGGCGCTCTACCGCGAGGTGCTCGCCCGCCCTGCCGCCGGCTCGAGCCCAGGGCGATGAGGACCGTGGATCGGCACCGTGGAGGATGACAGGGTCTCGGTCCCCGGCCGTTCGCAGGAGGGGCCCCTTGTCCTCGCTCGGAACGATGATGGAGCTCCCGCTCACCCTGGACCATCTGCTGGTCCGGGCGGAGCGGATGTTCCCTGCGGTGCCGGTGGTCTCCCGCCTGCCCGACCGCACCCTGCACCGAACGACGTATGGGCAGGTGGCGCGGCGCGCCCGCGCGCTGGCCGAGGCGCTCGCCCTGGCGGGGCTCCGTCGGGGTGAGCGGGTGGCGACGTTGATGTGGAACCACGCCGCGCACCTCGAGACCTACCTCGGCGTTCCGCTCGCAGGCGGGGTGGTCCACACCCTGAACCTTCGCCTCGCTCCGGAGGAGCTGGCCTTCATCGTCGGACACGCCGCCGACCGGTTCCTCCTGGTGGACGAGGCGCTGCTCCCGCTCTGGGAGAAGGTCCGCCCCCGGGTATCCATCGAGCGGGTGGTGGTGGTGTCCGCGGCGCAGGGCGGGGAGTACGAGGCGCTGCTGGCGACGGCGAGCGGCCAGTGGACGCCGCCGAGGCTGGCGGAGAGTGACGCCTGCGGCATGTGTTACACCTCCGGGACCACCGGGCAGTCCAAGGGCGTGGTGTACACCCACCGCAGCACCCTGCTGCACACGCTGGCCGGCGCGCTCCCGGACATGCTGTCGCTCCGGCACGCCGACTCGGTCATGCCGGTGGTCCCGATGTTCCACGCCAACGCCTGGGGCCTCCCGTACGCCTCGGTGATGTTGGGCAGCAAGGCGGTGTTCCCCGGGCCGGCGCTCGACGCGGAGAGCCTGCTCGACCTCATGACCCGGGAGCAGGTGACGATGTCCGCCGGCGTGCCGACGGTCTGGATCGCGGTGCTCGAGGCGCTGGACAGGGAGCCGGGGCGCTGGGCCCTGGCGCCCGGTCTGCGCCTGATCGTCGGGGGCTCCGCCGCTCCCGAGTCGCTCCTCCGCGGCTTCGATCGGCACGGGATCACCGTGGTGCACGCCTGGGGGATGACCGAGATGTCGCCGCTCGGGTCGGTGTGCCACCTCGGGCCCGAGGCCCGGGCGCTCGACGAGGACGGCCGCTACGCGCAGCGCGCGCGCCAGGGCCGGGCCTCACCGCTGGTCGAGATCCGCGCGGTGAACGAGGCCGGTGAGGTGCCGTGGGACGACCGGACGATGGGCGAGCTTCAAGTGCGTGGGCCCTGGGTGGCTGCCCGCTACCACGACAACGAGGAGGCGAAGGACCGCTGGACGGCGGACGGATGGTTTCGCACCGGTGACGTGGTCACCCTCGATGCGACCGGGTGCATCAAGCTCAGCGACCGCACCAAGGATCTGGTCAAGTCCGGGGGGGAGTGGATCTCCTCGGTCGATCTGGAGAACGCGCTGATGGGGCACCCCGCGGTGAGGGAGGCGGCGGTGGTGGCGGTGCCGCATCCACGATGGGGCGAGCGGCCGGTCGCCACGGTGGTGCTGAGGGCAGGCGCCTCGGCGACCGCCCCCGAGCTCCAGGACTGGCTCCGCTCGAAGTTCCCGAAGTTCTGGGTCCCCGAGGCGATCGTCTTCGCCGACGCCATCCCCCGAACCTCGGCGGGCAAGTTCCGCAAGTCCGAGCTGCGCGAGCGGTACGCCGGCTGGGCCTGGACGCCTACTTCTTCCAGCTGACCAGCGCCTTGGCGACGTCGTCCGCGGCGAAGAAGTTCTTCGACGCCTTCCCCAGCGTCTGGGCTCGCTGGGCGGCGGCGAGCGCTTCGGCGTTCTTCCCGGCGGCGTGGAGGAGCTCGGCGCGGGTCCAGACGTTGTTCCACTCTTCCTTGAGCTGGATCGAGCGGTCCGCGAGCTGCATCGCCAGGGCGGGCTCGATGCCGGCGCCGAGCAGGTACCGGGCCGCGGCGTTGTAGGGCCTCCAGTCGTCGCCCTTGAGCGCGCGGATCTGCGCCAGGACCTTCTCCCGGGTGCCGGTGGTGAACTTCACCGCCACCCGCTGGGTCTCCCACTCCATCGCCAGGGTGCCCTTCTCGTCGTCGAAGTCGAGGAGGGTGAAGGCCATCCGCTCGCGATGGGGGATGGCGCTCGCGGCGGCGGGAACCCGGAGCGCGTCCTCGCTCTGCTTGTAGTCGCCCGACCCCGCCTGATCGGTGTTCTTGCTGAGGATGAAGGTCCAGCCGGACTTCTGGGGCAGGAGGAACAGGCAATAGGAGCCGGCGGCGACCGGCTTCCCCTCGATGGAGACCGGCGTGGAGAAGCTCACCCTGGTGCACTCGTTCGCGCCCGCGCGCCAGACCTGGTCGAACGGCACCACCTCGCCCCAGATCCTCCGTCCCTTCACCGCCGGGCTCGAGTAGGCGACCGACACCTCGGTGAGGCCCACGTTCTGGGTCACCGACCCCTTCGGGCTCGGGCGGGGCAGATCGAGGCTGGTGGTGGACTGGGACAGCGCGGCGCCGGAGGCGAGCGTGGCGGTGAGCAGGGCAAGACGGATGCGACGCAGCAAGAGTTGCCTCCTTGGGCGGACCCGGGGGGCGGGGAGCATACCCGGTGGTTGCCCGGAGAAGCCGCCCTGGGCCACCGGAGGGTCTGGCATCGCGTCGAAGGTGTCTGGCATCCTCTCCCTCACCGCCCGCATGTCCGACCTGCCGCACAACCGAATCGACGACGTCCGGATCGAGCGCCTGCGCCCGGTCCTGCCCCCGGCCATCCTCATCGAGCAGCTCCCGCTCGGGCCGGAGGCCGAGGCCTTCGTCTACTCGGCTCGCCGGGAGGTGAGCGCCATCCTCCATGGGCTCGACGACCGGATGCTGGTCGTCGTTGGCCCGTGCTCGATCCACGACGTCGATGCCGCCCGGGCGTACGCCACGCGGCTCGCGGCGGTGGAGCGGCGGCTCTCCGATGCGCTGCTGCTGGTGATGCGGGTCTACTTCGAGAAGCCGCGGACCCGGGTGGGCTGGAAGGGGCTGATCAACGACCCGCACCTCGACGGCAGCTTCCGGATCAACGAGGGCCTCACCCTGGCGCGGGGCCTGCTGGTCGGGCTCGCCGAGCAGCGGGTGCGTGCCGGCTGCGAGTTCCTGGACACCATCACCCCCCAGTTCCTGGCCGACACCGTCTCCTGGGGGGCGATCGGCGCACGCACCACCGAGAGCCAGGTGCACCGCGAGCTCGCCTCGGGCCTCTCGATGCCGGTGGGGTTCAAGAACGGCACCGACGGGAACGTGAAGATCGCCATCGATGCGGTGACCGCCTCCGCCAATCCGCACTGCTTCCTCTCGGTCACCAAGCAGGGGCTGGCGGCGATCGTGGAGACGAAGGGCAACCCCGACACTCACCTCATCCTCCGCGGCGCGACCAGTGGGCCCAACTACGACGCCGCGTCGGTCGCCGCCGCCTGCGCCGGCCTGCGCGAGGCAGGGCAGCGGCCACGGCTGATGGTGGACTGCTCGCACGGCAACAGCGGGAAGGATCCGCATCGGCAGATTGCGGTGGCCGCCGAGCTGGCCCACCGCCGCGCGGGAGGCGACGCCGCGGTGTTCGGGGTGATGCTGGAGAGCCACTTGGTCGAGGGACGGCAGGCGCCCGGTCCACGCGCCCAGCTGACGTACGGCCAGAGCATCACCGATGCCTGCCTCGGCTGGGACGCGACCGAGGCCGTCCTGGACGGGCTGGCCGAGGCGGTCCGGACCGGCCGGGCCCGGGCCGCCGGTCCGCGCGCGGCGGGGTGAGCCGCGAAGGTCAGGCTCTCGCTCCGGATGGCCCCCAGTCAACGCATCTACCCCGCCGTTCGAAGCGTGGTGTCCTTCGCGGTTCGCTGCTTCTACCGCATCGAGCGCGCCGGCCCGCCGCTGCCGGAGGGCCCGCTGCTGCTGGTGGGCAACCATCCCAACGCGCTGGTCGATCCGGGGCTGATGATCGCCGTGTCGTCGCGCCGGCTGACCTTTCTGGCCAAGGAGCCCATCTTCCGGATGCCGGTGCTGGGCTCGCTGGTCCGTGCGCTGGGAGCGCTGCCGGTGGTGCGGGTGCAGGACGATCCGTCCCGGATGCGCGAGAACCTCGAGGCGCTCGGGGTCGCCGCCCGGGGGCTCGCCGAGGGACGGGCCATCGCGCTCTTCCCCGAGGGCCGGAGCCACTCCGAGCCGTCGCTCGGGGCGTTGAAGACCGGCGCGGCGCGGCTGGCGCTCCAGGCGGGCGTTCCGGTGCGCATCGTCCCGGTGGGTCTCACCTATGCCGAGAAGGGCCGCTTCCGCAGCCCGGTGCGGGTGGAGTTCGGCCCGGCGCTCGAGGTGGCCCCGGCTCCGGCCGAGCCGGAGCGGGTCCGGGCGCTGACCGAGCGCATCGCCGCGGCGCTCCGCCTGCTGACCCTGGATCTCGCCGGGTGGGAGGACCTTCCGCTCATCGCCGCCGCCGACGCGCTCTACGTCCTCGCCACCGCCGCCCCGGCACGGGATGCCGAGCGGCAGCGGCTCTTCGCCCGGGGGCTCGCGCTGCTGAGAGCGGAGCAGCCCGAGCGCGCCGCGGAGCTCGCCCGCCAGGTGCTCGCCCTCCAGCGCCGGCTGGCGCTCACCCGCGCCGACGCCACCGACCTCGGCATCCGCTACCGGCCCTGGACGGTGCTCCGGTTCGTCATGCGCAACCTCCTCGCCCTGGTGCTCGGGCTGCCGCTCGCCGTGCTCGGGGTGCTGGTCTTCGGCCTTCCCGTGCTCGGCACCCGGTTCGCGCTGCGGCTGGCGGGGACCGAGCCGGACATGGTGGCCACGGTGAAGCTGCTGACCGCGCTGATGCTCGGACCGCTCTACGTGGCCGCGCTCGCGGTGGGTGTCGGGTTCTGGTTCGGACCGTGGTGGGCCGTTGCCCTCGCGGCTGGCGCCCTGCCGCTGGCGCTCTTCACCCGCCGGTTCCTCGCCCGGCGGGCCGAGGCCATCCGGGACGCGCGGCTCTTCCTCGTCCTCGGCAATCGCTCGGCCCGAAAGCAGCAGCTGCTCGCCGAGGCGCAGGCGCTGGCGGCGCGGGTGACGGCGGTCGCCGACGAGGTGCTGCCCCGGCTCACCGGGGCCGAAGGCGGCCCGGCGACGGCGAGGTGAGTGGGAAAGGCGATGGGCCGTTGACCCCGGTACGTGCGATGGTCACCCGCCGTGGGCCGGATGCGCTGGTTCGTGCGCGGGGACATCGACGGGTTCTTCGGCCTGGCGCTGGACAACCTGGTGCAGCTGCTGGTGCTCTCCGAGCTGTGCCGGGCGGTGCTCGGGTTCCCTGACGCGCTGGTCTACGGGCGCATCCTTCCTGGCGCCGCGGTCTCGCTCCTGGTCGGCAATCTCTTCTACGCCTGGCAGGCGATCCGGCTCGCCCGCGCCACTGGCCGTCAGGACGTCTGCGCGCTCCCCTACGGCATCAACACCGTCTCCCTCTTCGCCCACGTCTTCCTGGTGATGTTGCCCGCCAAGCTGGCGGCGGAGGCGGCGGGCGTGGCAGATCCATCGCGGGTGGCGTGGCAGGCGGGCCTGGTGGCCTGCTTCGGCTCGGGGGCGATCGAGCTGCTGGGCAGCACCGTGTCCGAGCGGGTGCGGAGCTCCACCCCGCGTGCCGCGCTGCTCTCGACCCTGGCGGGCATCGCCTTGACCTTCATCGCCATCGGGTTCCTGTTCCGTGCCTACAGCCGGCCGATCATCGGGCTCGGCACGCTGGCCATCATCCTCCTGGTCTACTTCGGCCGGGTCCGCTTCCGCGGCGGGCTCCCCGGAGGGCTGGTGGCGATCGCCCTGGGGACCTGCTTCGCCTGGCTCAGCGGGCTTTCTCCTTCCGGCGCCGCCCCCCCCGGGCCCGCGTTCCACCCCCCCGTGCCGGTGCTGGGCGCGCTGGCGGGGGCGTTCGGGGGCGGGTTCTGGACGGCGTACTTCTCGGTCATCCTCCCCATGGGGCTCTTCGCCACCGTGGGCTCGATCGAGAACATCGAGTCCGCCCGGGCCGCGGGGGACGAGTACCCGGCCGGCATCTCGCTGGCGGTCAACGGCGTGGGGACCCTCGCCGCCTGCGCCTTCGGCTCGTGCTTCCCCACCACCCTCTACATCGGCCATCCCGGCTGGAAGGCGCTCGGCGCCCGTGCCGGGTACTCGGTGCTGAACGGCGTGTTCATGACCTTCATCTGCCTCACCGGGACGGTGCAGTGGATCGCCTGGGCGGTGCCCATCGATGCCGGGATGGCGATCGTCCTGTGGATCGGCATCGTGATGGGGGCGCAGGCGTTCCAGGCGACCCCGCGAGCCCACGCGCCGGCGGTGGTGGTGGGTCTGCTCCCGAGCCTCGCAGCCTGGGGGGTCTACATGGCCAAGTCCGGGCTGCACGCTGCCGGTCTCGGTGTCCCCGGGGGCCGGCCATTCTCCGCGGACCTGCTGGCGACCTTCCTCCGCTCGGACCTGTGGATGGACGGGGCGCTGCGGCTCGAGCAGGGCTTCATCCTGAGCAGCGTGCTCCTCGCCGCGGCGACGGTCTGTGTCATCGAGCGGCGCTTCCGGCAGGCCGCCGGGTGGAGTCTCGCCGGCGCGGTGCTCTCGGCGGTGGGGTTGATCCATTCCTACCGGTGGACGCCAGCCGACACCGTGCTCTGGCTCGCTCCGGCGTGGCCCTGGACCGTGGGGTACGCAGTGATGGCGGTGTGCTTCGCGGTGGCCCCCTGGGTGACGTTCCCGGTGGACGACGGCTCGGCCGGCCACTGAGGTCGACGCCATCGCGAGCTTGGGACGATCGAACCAGCAGGGCGGAATACTGTCGCCAGAGTGTGAGCAGCCGGCCGAGCGTGGCCGGGCTCTGCACGCTCGCGCTCTGGTGACGAGCGTGGGGCATGCCCCTCACGAAAGCGAGGAGCGCGGACCCCATCTGATGAGCGCGACGCGGTGGCTCCGATCCGGAAACCGGCGGAACCGCGCGTCCCTGTCGACGAATCGTGTTTCCGGAATGCCTCTTGCTGTGCGGCGGGTCGTGCGCGGGAGGGGCTGGAGACGGAGGTCGGGGATGCGCACGCGGACTGCTGGATTGCTCCTGCTGGGGTTGGTCTTCGCCTGGGCTCGGCCTGCATCGGCGCAGAACGCCGACAACCCGGAATGTCTCGGCACCCAGTGCGGCGCCCCCAAGGAAGAGGGCGGCGGCTGTGGCTGCGGGTGTGGCTGTGGCTGCGGCTGCTCGGTGTGGGTGAGCTACACCGACGACGGCAAGACGCTGTCGTACACCGACGACGCCGACGGCGACGGCAAGTCCGACGGCTTCGACAACTGCCCCTTCGTCGCCAACCGCGACCAGGCCGACAAGGACGGTGAC
>DATIWB010000137.1:0-34264 GCA_035519675.1 Myxococcaceae bacterium | reverse complement strand
AGTGCTCCGCGTAGAAGGGGAGCAGCGGCATGATGATGGTCAGGCCGAGGATGTCGGCCAGGACGATCAGGAAGATGGGGAGGAGCGGCGAGCGCTTCACGGGCCCACCCTCACACCAGAAGTCGCCCGCGCCGGCAACCCGGAGTGCCGAAGTGCTCCGCCATCCAGGGGTCATCGTGGGCGGCCTGGACCTGGCGTCCGAACGCGATTCTAGATCGTCGGCGCACCCTCGTAGAGGTAGGCCGCGTTCTCCAGCCGCGCGCCCTTGCCGTCCGCCACCACGAACTGCGAGGGCTTGCCCGAGGGGCGGAGGCTCCACATCGCGGCCATCCCGTAGGCCCCGGACTTCGAGACCGCGTAGAAGCTGATCGGGAACCCTGGCCGGCCCCGATCGTCGAGCAGCCGCTTCTCCTTCGTCGTCTCGGCGATGCGCTTCAGCGCGTCCAGGCAGGCGTCCTTGGGCGAGCGACCGGCGCGCATCCGCTCGACGAGGAAGTGGCCGCCGGAGATCAGGATGTTCGCCTCGCCCCGCCCGGTGCTCCCGGCCGCACCGACGGCGTTGTCCACGAAGCAGCCGGCTCCGATGAGCGCCGAGTCACCGACCCGGCCCGGCATCTTGAAGAACAGCCCGCTGGTGCTGGTGCAGCCGGCCAGGTCCCCCCGCCCGTCACACGCCGAGAGGTGGATGGTCCCCTGGCTGCGCGGATCGCGGAACGGATCGCGCCCGTAGTCGCGGATGAACTCCTGCACCTCGGGGTCGAGCTTCGCCGGGTCCGGCTCGAGCCACTTGTCCTTCCCGGAGAGGTTCTGCTTCCAGTACAGCCAGACCTTGCGCGCCTTGTCGGTGAGGAGGTTCTCCACCGGAAAGCCGTTCATCTCCGCGAAGCGGCGGGCCCCGGCGCCGACCAGGAGGATGTGGTCGGTGGTCTCCATGACCGCCTTTGCCACCCGGCTCGGGTTCTTGATCCCCTCCAGCGCCGCCACTGCACCGGCCCGCGCGGTCGGCCCGTGCATCACGCAGCTGTCGAGCTGCACCACGCCCTCCTCGTTGGGGATGCCGCCGTACCCGACGCTCATGTCCTTCGGGTCGTCCTCGACCAGGTTCACCCCGGCGACGACCGCATCCAGCGGGTCCGCCCCTGCCCGGATCCGGGCCAGGGCGAGCTCGGCCGCCTTGAGCCCGTTCGACGAGCCGATGACCACCGGCCGGTCTCCGGGGGAGCTGCCTCCGGTTCCGGCGGAGCCACCGGCGGCGGCGAACGGAGCGAGCGCGGCGGAGGAGAGGAAGAAGCGACGAGACACCACGGAGAGCCCTCCTACGGCGAGCGGGGGACGATGCGGCTCCACATCGAGAGCAGGTTGCGCACGATGGCTCCGTCCGGAGAAGGCGCCGCCGGCGGGAGGTCCAGCTGGAGCCCGTAGGGTCCGAGCCGGTTGAACGGGTTGGACGGGTCCTGGTTCTTCAGCGGCACCGCCGGGTCCGCCGGACGGAAGCCGAGCCGGAGCGCCTGCTCCTGCACCTCGCGCGAGCGCAGATGCTGGAGCCAGCCTCGCGCCGCCTTCCGCTGCTCGGGCGTGACCCACGTGCCCTGGAGGACGGCGGCGGGGTGGTCGCTCCAGAGCGTCGTCGGCAGGTAGTAGAGCTTGAGGTTGCCCCAGCGGCCCTGCGCGTTCTCCAGCTGGGAAACGGCGAGGCTCTCGTAGACCAGCGCCAGGTCGTAGCGGGACGGACCGAAGCGGACCATGTCGGTCATGAAGGTCCCGGTGGACGACTCGAACCGGGTCACGCCGCGCTCGATGGCCTTCACCCAGGCCTGGTACTTCGGGTCGAGGAGGTCGGCCACCGTGAGCTGGGTCCGCCCGTAGTAGTCGTAGGTCATCGAGACCAGCGCCTGGAGCCCGGAGTTGCTCCGGGTGGGGTCGGTGTGGCCGAACTTCACGAAGCCCCACTCGGCCTTGCCCCCGATGGCCGGCCAGCCCTGGTCCGCGGACAGCGCCTGGTGGAGCGCCTTCCAGGTGATGTGACCGGCGCCGAGCTTCGCCAGCACCTCGGCCCGGTCCTCCCAGGCGACGAAGACCAGAGGGGAGATGACCAGCGGCGCGGGCGCGTCCTCGCCGGTGCCGAAGAGCGCGGTCCCGTTCTTGGTGCGCCAGTCGGCCTCCAGCAGCGAGAGCACCAGCGAGTCCGCCGGAGCCCAGGCGGTGGGCTGCAGCTTTCCCTCCAGGATGGCCTGGGCCGCCTCGAGCGAGCCCTGGCCCACCAGCTTGAGCTCCACGTCGCGGTGCTTCGCCCGGAAGGACTCGGCCGCCGCCTCGACCCAGTCGCGCTTCTCCGTCCCGTAGACGAAGGTCACCGTGACCTGGGTCCCCGAGGCGGTGGCGGGCCCGCCCGGGCCCCCCTTGATGCCCGGCAGGCTCAGCGCTCCGCGGCTCTGGGCCAGCCAGAGGACGGCGGCCACCCCGACCACGAAGAGGATGACGATCAGCAGCTTGCCGCGCATGGAGTCCTCACGACGGGGTGCGTACCGGTTCCAGCGCCGGCATCCGCAGCGTCTCCTCGAAGGCGGAGACCTCGTTGTTCAGCGTGTCCAGCTCGCGGTTCACGTCGCCGGAGACGGCGGTCAGCGACTCGGCGTCCATCACCTGCATCCGCACCACCTTGGCGGGGAGCGCCTGCAGCGCGGCCACCACCTTGGAGAGCGTGCCGTTCACCCGGTCACGCGCGTCCTTGATGTCCTCGAGCGCCTTCAGCTGCTCCTGCCGCGAGGTCAGCGCCTGCTCGAACTGACCGCGGGCCTCGGGATCGTCGGTGGCCACCGATTCCGCACGGAGCCGGGCCACCTCGGTCTCCACCAGCGACGGGCTCACCGTGGCCAGGTAGCGTCCGAGGAGGTCGGCCCGCCCCACCAGCTCCGCGGCGTGCGACTCGAGCTGCCCCAGCGAGGAGATGATGATTCCCACGTAGCCGCGGACCTGCGGGTTGGCCTCCCCGACCACCCGCGCCAGCTCGTTGCGGGCGATCCACAGCTCGCGCACCATGGAGCGCACCGCCGGGTCCTTCACCTCGTCGGGCTGTGGGAGCCGAGAAGGCGGGAGCACCTCCCCGGCCGAGATCTTCGCCCAGAACTCGGGGGTGACCAGGTCCCAGGCCACCATTGCCGCGTAGGCCAGGCCACCCAGCGCCGCCACCGGCCAGGCATGGAGCAGGAGGCCACCCACTGCCCCCGCCGCGCCGACGGCGAGGTTCACCGGGCCGGCCACCGCGCGGGCGATCACCTTGCCCACCGGGCGCTCGCGCGTCGCTCTCTCGAGTCGGCTGGGCATCTGGTTGGCTTCAGAAGAACGAGGCCATGTCCTGGTACACCTGAACGATGTTCGCCGCGGTGCCCCTGGCCGAGGTGCCGCGACCGGCCTCGGCGATCTCCGCCAGCACCTTGGGGTCGGCGCCGGCGCCGTAGGCGATGGTGAAGACCTTCACCCCGGCGCCCTCCTCGTCGTGCCCGAGGATCTCTCGCAGCTGGGGGAGCGTGTGGCGGGTGCTGTTCTCGTCCACCCCGTCGGTGAGCACCAGCAGCGCATGGATGCGGCGGGGGTCCTTCCGCGCTCGCTCCTTCTGGAGCTGGTAGGCCTGGGCCACCGCGTCGTAGAGCGCGGTGCCGCCCTTGGCGAAGGCCTGGTCGACGCGCGCCTGCAGCTTCTCCTTCCCCTCGCCGAGGGTGAACGGTCCGAAGACCGGGTAGGCCTGGCTGTCGAAGAAGAGCAGACCCACCGAGTCGCGCTTGCCGAGGTTGTCCAGGAACGACTTCGCCCCGGCCTTGGCCTGGGTGATGGGCTCGCCCCGCATGCTGCCCGAGGTGTCGAACACCAGCGTCACGTCTGCCGGCCGCTTGTACTGCTTCCACACCTCGACCAGCGTCAGCAGCGTCGCCCCCTCCGGCACGTCGAGGAGCGTCTGCGGCTGCTTGGGGTCGGCGCCGTGCGCGGCGTCCACCGGGGCCCCGATGGCGATCTGCGTGTCGGCCGGCCGGAAGCCGTGGACCAGCGCGCGCTCCTGCGCAGGTCTCTTCTTCAGGAAGCCGAGGAGCTGTCCGGCGCCCTCGCGCTGCTCGGCGGTGACCCAGTCCCCGTCGAGGATGCAGAACGGATGGTCGGCCCAGAACGTGCCCTCGACCGGGTACAGCGCCACCAGCGGCGGGTTCCCGGACGGCCTGGCGTAGGATTCGATGACCAGATTCTCGTAGAGGACCGCTGCGGAGAGGTAGCCCGGTCCGCGCTCGATGAGCTTGTCGGCGAAGAAGCCGGTGGACTTGCCGTAGTGCACCACCGAGGCCTCGACGGCGGACATGAGCTTGCCCACCCCGGGTGACGCCAGGTCCTCGCGGGTGAGGCCGCGCGTCTTCTTCGCCCCGGCGTACGCCTCGGCCAGCACCGAGAGCAGCCCGGAGGAGGAGAACTCGGGGTGGGTGTGCCCGAGCTTGAAGGGCCCCCACTCCGGGTGGCCGAACGCGCCCCAGCCCTTGTCCCCGGCGCTGACCCGGAGGACGTCCGCCCAGCCGAGCTGCTTCTCGGGCCAGCCCAGCGCCTCGGCCATCGGCTTCCACATGGCGATGACCACAGGCGAGAGGACCAGCGGTTCTCCCGCCGGGGAGACGGGCTTCGTTCGCCCCGGCTCGCGGAGCCAGGCCTCGTTGAGCAGCGACACATAAGCGCCCGAGGCAGGGCTATAGATGGTGGGGCGGTAGCTTCCGGAGAGCACCGCCTGCTGGGCCTCGCCGCTGCCCATCGCCTTGGCCTCGACGCGAATGGGACGGCCGGAGGCGGTGCGGGGCGAGGTGGCAGCGAAGAGCTTGAGCTGCTCCTCGAGCCACGTCCGCTTCTCGCTTCCGTAGGCCATGGTGACGATGACCGGCTCGGCGCCAGGCCTCCCCGGGCTCTTTCCCGGCGCGGAGGGGGCGGGCTTGCTGCCGGGGCAGCCACCGCAGGCGGCGAGCAGAACCGGCAAGGCGAGCAGCGAGCGCAGGAGTGGGGAGCGCATCGGCGGGCGGAGCATGCCACGGTGGAGGCACCGGCAAGCACGACGTTTGCGCGTCAAGTCAGGCCAGACCCGGGGTTCGGCCGTCGTTCCTCGGCCGGGCGGACGGGGGACCGGGGTAGCATCCGGCGCCGGGCGCACGAGAGGAGAGGGGACAGATGAGCGAAGCGCGGCGGTTCGTCGGAACGGTCCTGCTGCTCGCGAGCACCGGAGCGCTGGGTGCCGACGGAGATCGGAACACGGTCATGGCGGTGGGCAAGTGCGACGAGGCGAGCGCCATCGCCGCCCGGAGCTTCCGCTCGGCACTCGCCGCGAAGCCCGGGGCGAAGGTGGCCTCGGAGGCGGAGACCGCGCAGCCGTTCGGCGGGACGACGGAGCGCACGCTGTCCGCGGTGACCTCCGGCATCGCCTCGGCCCGGAGCGATTTCTACGGAGGCCAGTCCGCCCAGGCCAGGAGCACGCTGCAGAGCGCGCTGGACGACGTCGCCCGGCTGCCGCCTTCGACGGAACGGTGGGCCGCCGAGCGCGACGGGCTCACCCTGCTGTCGCAGATGCTCCAGAAGACCGACCCCAAGGGGGCGGAGGCGGCGCTCGGCCGGGTGTTCCGCGTCGAGCCGGACTACCAGCCGGACACCAGCAACTACCCGCCCTCGTTCCAGAAGTGGGTGAACGGCATCCGCAAGGCGGCAAAGAAGAAGGGCACCTCGCGCCTCGACGTCACCACCTCTCCGGCGGGCAAGGCGGTGTACGTCGGCGGGCGCAAGGTCGGGGTGGGCCCAGTGAGCGTGCGCGTACCGCCCGGAGAGTACCGGGTGGAGGCGGACTGGGGCCACCGCGGTGCGGTGCGGACCATCAGCGTGCCCTCGGCGCCGGTCGAGCTGAGCGCGGCGGTGGAGGGCGCGGTGTTCCCGGACGGTGGGCCGTGCGTGGAGGCGTCGGAGCCGGTGGCGGCGCTCGCCCGCGCGGCGCGGCTCATCGGGGGTGGGCGGATCGTCGGCGTGCATCCCGAGTCGGCGGGTGAGGACAGCTTCGTGGTGGTGACCTCGGCCAACGCGCAGGGGCAGGACGTGCGCGAGGCTCGGGTGAAGGTGCAGCCCGGCGCGCCCACCACCGAGGCGCTGGGGCTGCTCGCAGACTGGGCGGTGACGGGCGGGGAGGCGGCTCCGCCGGTGGAGGTGACGCGGGGGCCGGGGGCGAAGCCGCTCCCTGTGGCACCAGTCGTCGCGGCGGGCGCGGCGGCCGGGGCAGCGGGAGCAGCGGCGGCGGGGACCCCGGCGGCGAGCGCTGCGCCCACCCCGGCAGCGGCGAGCACCGCCTATGACCCGAACGGGACGCACTTCGAGGCCTCGCTGCGGGTGGGGTTCGGGATCCCCCTGGGCTCCGTTCTCGATGCATCCGACTCGGCCTTCAGCGGCAGCACGAACATGAGCGACTACTCCTCGTTCACCATCCCGGTGATCGCGGACGTGGGTGTCCGGCTCTCGGGCACGGTGTTCCTCGGCGCGTACTTCTCCTACGGATTCGCAGGGTCCACCGACGCGGCGACCTGCGGCACCGGCTTCAACTGCTCTCCGAGCACGCTCCGGTTCGGGGGGGAGGTTCACTGGCATCCGCTGGGGAGCACGGGAACGGACCCCTGGATCGGACTCGGCTCGGGGTACGAGAAGCTGAGCATCAGCGTCAGCGGCGACGCCACGGGGACCCTCGCCTTCAGCGGCTGGGAGTTCGCCAACCTCCAGCTGGGGATCGACTTCCCGCTGGGGGGATTCTTCCGGGTCGGACCGTGGGTGAGCTTCTCGATTGGCCAGTACGGCTCTCTGACTGCCACCGGCGGGAACGGGGGATTCACCGGCGGAGACATCAACCAGAAGGCCATTCACGAGTGGCTGATGGGAGGCATCCGGCTGGTCATCCTTCCGTGAGCGCGTGAGCTCGCCGGTGGGGGTTGCTCCCGGGATGGCGAGCGGCGAGTCTGCGCGTCGCATGCCTCCGCCACCCACCGCCGCAGCCGGGGAGCTCTCGCTGGAAGAGCTCTGGATGCCGTTCACTGCGAACCGGGCGTTCAAGCGCGCGCCACGGCTGCTCGCCAGCGCCTCGGGGATGCACTACCGCGACGTGGACGGGCGGGCGGTGCTGGACGGCACCGCGGGCCTGTGGTGCGTGAACGCCGGGCACTGCCGGCCGGCGATCGTCGAGGCCATCCAGCGCTCGGCGGCGACGCTGGACTTCGCGCCCGGGTTCCAGATGGGGCACCCGGCGAGCTTCGCCCTGGCCCACGAGGTGGCGGCGCTCGCCCCCGGCGACCTGGACCACGTCTTCTTCGCCAACTCGGGCTCGGAGGCGGTCGACTCGGCACTGAAGATCGCGCTCGCCTACCACCAGGCTCGGGGCGAGCCGGAGCGGGTGCGCTTCGTGGGCCGGATGCGCGGCTACCACGGCGTGGGCTTCGGGGGGATCAGCGTGGGCGGCATCGAGCCGAACCGGAAGGCCTTCGCCGCGCAGCTGCTGCCCAAGGTCGACCACCTGCCGCACACCCACGACCTGCCGCACAACGCCTTCAGCCGCGGTCAGCCGGCGTGGGGCGCGCAGCTGGCGGACGCGCTGGAGCAGATCGTGGCCCAGCGGGGCGCGCAGTCCATCGCCGCGGTCATCGTCGAGCCGATGGCCGGCTCGACCGGCGTGCTGGTGCCGCCGAAGGGCTACCTGGAGCGGCTCCGGGCGATCTGCGACGCGCACGGCATCCTCCTCGTCTTCGACGAGGTCATCACCGGATTCGGCCGGCTGGGGACACCGTTCGGCGCGGATTACTTCCGCATCCAGCCCGACATGCTGACGGTGGCCAAGGGCATCACCAACGGTGCGGTGCCGATGGGGGCGGTGGTGGTGCGGCGCGGCATCTACCAGGCGGTGGTGGAGGCGACCGAGTCGGGCATCGAGTTCTTCCACGGCTACACCTACTCCGGGCATCCGCTGGCCTGCGCGGCGGGGCTGGCGACGCTCGAGCTGTACCGCCGCGAGGGGTTGTTCCAGCGTGCGGCCGAGCTGGCCCCGTTCTGGGAGGACGCGGTCCACTCGCTGAAGGGGCTGCCCCGGGTCATCGACGTCCGGAACCTCGGCCTGGTGGCGGGCATCGAGCTCGAGCCTCGGCCGGGGAAGGCGGGCGGCCGCGGCTACGACGCGCTGGTGGAGTCGTTCCGCGCCGGACTGCTGATCCGCGTGACCGGAGACATCATCGCCCTGTCGCCGCCGCTGATCATCGAGCGCGCCGAGATCGAGCAGCTGGTGGACCTGCTCGGCGGGGTGCTGAAGCGGCTGGCCTAGCCTTCGCTAGAGGCTCCGGAACATCACCAGGGTGTCCACGAAGCCGAGCGTCGGATGGCGGAACGCCCCTGGAACCCGGCAGAGCGTCTCGAATCCCATCGAGGTCCAGAGGTGGACGGCCGGCGCGTTGGTGCTGACCACGATGTTGAACTGCATCGCGTGGTAGCCCCGGACTCGGGCGTGCTCCAGTGAGTGGGCGCACATCGCCCGGGCGATGCCGCGGCCGGCGGCCCAGGGCGCGGTGGCGTAGCCGCAGTTGGCGACGTGGCTTCCGGGCCCCAGCTGGTTGGGATGGATGAAGTAGGTGCCGGGCACGCTGCCCTCGTCCTCGGCGACGAACACCTCGTGTCCGGGCGCCCTCCACCAGGCGAGGGCGGCGTCGCGGGACATGTCACGCGGCAGGGCGAAGGTCTCGCCGGCGCGGGCGATGGGTTCGAGGATGGACCAGATGGCGTCGCCGTCGGTCGCGGTGGCTGGACGGATGAGCATCGCCCCCCCGGTTCTACCGAGAATTTCCCTACGCCTGACGCCGGGGAACGGTTCACTGGACAATTCCCGGGTCAGTCCGCATACCAGGGACGGAGGCCCTGCACGCCGATGCGCCGCTGGACCCTGCTGCTCGTGGCTCTCGCGCTCGCCGCCTGCAAGCGCGGCGGGGCACCGGCTCCGCAGCCGCAGGCATCGCTTCCCGTCCTGGCCGACGGCGGGGTGGACCTCGCGCAGGGCGCGGTCAGCGTCCGCGAGGTGGAGCTGCCCTCGCTCGCACCGCTGGTCGAACGGGTCGGCGCCAGCGTCGTCAGCCTCGCAGTCATGGCGTCGCCGACGCTGCCCCCCGGGCACGAGCGCTTCCTGGGGAACCGGTCCCTGCCGCGGCAAGAGCGTGGCGGCTCTGGTTTCATCGTCGACCGATCGGGGCTGGTCCTGACCAACAACCACGTGGTGGAAGGCGCCAGCGCCATCTCGGTGCAGCTCGCCGACGGTCGTCGATTCGACGGCGAGCTGGTCGGCCGCGACGCGCCCACCGACCTCGCCCTGGTTCGCCTCCGCTCGCCGCCGGAGGATCTCCCCGCGGCGCGGCTCGGTGACTCCGACCGGCTCCGGGTGGGCGACTGGCTCCTGGCCATCGGCAACCCCTTCGGCCTGTCCACCAGCGTGTCGCTGGGCATCCTCAGCGCCACCGCCCGCGATCTCGGAAACGGCCCCTTCGACGAGTTCCTCCAGACCGATGCCGCCATCAATCCCGGCAACTCCGGCGGACCGCTGTTCGACATGGCCGGCGAGGTGGTGGGGGTGAACACCGCCATCGTCAACAACGGGAGCGGGAGCCGGATCGGCTTCGCCATCCCCTCGTCGCTGGTCCGGGCGCTCCTCCCGCAGCTGCAGGGGCGCGGCGGCGTGGTGCGGGGGGCCCTCGGCGTGTACACCCAGGACCTCACCCCCCAGCTGGCGACGGCGCTCGGCCTGGAGGTGCGGCATGGAGCGGTGGTGAACGGCTTCGTTCCTGGCTCCTCCGCCCGCGCCGCGGGGCTGGCAGTGGACGACGTCATCGTCTCGCTCGACGGCCGGCCCATCGAGTCGGCGCGCGCGCTCACCCGGCTGGTGGGTCTGCACCGCCCGGGTGAGCAGGTGAAGCTGGGCGTGGTGCACGGCGGCGCGGCGGGCTCGATCAGCGTCCGGCTCGGCGAGCGAAGTGACCTCGAGGGCACCGGGCCGCTCCGCCCGCCGTCCGGAGAGGACCGGGCCGGGCCGGAGCAGATGGTCCCCATGCGCCTGGGGGTGGAGATCGGCGAGGTCACCCCCGAGGTCGAGGAGGCCATCGGGGTGCGTGGACCGGGCGCGCTGGTGCTCTCGGTCGAGCCGGGCTCACCGGCGGAGCGCGCGGGGTTCCAGCCGGGGCTGGTCATCGTGGAGGTCGCCGGGCATCCGGTGCACTCGGCGAAGGAGGCCAGCGATCTCATCCGCGACGCCCGGGCTCGGCCACCCATCGTGTTCCGGCTGCTGGGGCCGGGGCGGGTGACGGCCGTGGCCACCGTGGAGCCCTAGAGAGCTCTAGCTGGCGGGAGGCAGCGGGCGGACGACGTTGCCGAAGCCGTCGGAGCCCTCGCCCGCGACCCCGGTCGCGTACTCCACCACCCCGAAGATGCCCTTCGGTCCCGGGGGCCGGCAGCTGAAGCGCAGGCTGATCGCGTCGGGGTCTCCGGGGCGCACCCGGCGCAGGTGGCGCTCGAGCAGGACCTGCTCCCCCTGGCGCACCAGGGCGGGGAGGAGGGGCGAGGTCTGCACGTCGGGAACCAGCACCTCGTCGCTGCCGAGGTCGGCGTGGGCGTCGAGCGCGAGCCGCCCCTCGCGTCCGGCGCGCACCGCGGCGCGCACCACCACCCCGCCGTCGCTCTGCCGCTCGAGACTCCAGCGCTCCAGCTGGAGGCACGCCCCGAGCTGTGCGAGGTGCTCCCTTTCCTGACGTTCACGTTCGCGGAGCTGGCGCTGCAGCTGCAGACGGGGCCCGAGCACCGTCCCGGCGAACAGCCCGAGCAGCAGAGCCACCAGCGGAAGACCGAAGATCCACGGGCGCGGCATGACGCAACGCACCCTACCCCCGAGCACGGTGCTCGGCTAAGGGGACGAGCAGCCCATGGTCCTCGCCTCCACCCTCCTCATGCTCGCCGCCACCCCCGCTCCACCGCCGCCAGACCCGGTCCTTCGCCAGCTCTCCGAGACGCGGAAATTCCGGAACGGCACGCCGAACACCTTCCGGATGGACCGGAGCGGCGCGCACGTCTTCTTCCTCCGCTCGCCGGCGGATTCGGCGGTGCAGTCGCTCCACGTCTTCGACGTCGATGCGGGGCAGGCACGGGAGCTGCTCTCGGCCGAGTCGCTCCTCCGCGGGGCGGCGCAGCAGCTCAGCGCGGCGGAGACGGCGCAGCTCGAGCGGCAGCGGGTGGCCGCCCGCGGCCTCGTCGGCTACGTGCTCTCCGACGACGGGAAGACGCTGGTCACTCCCCTCTCCGGTCGCCTCTACCGGGTGGACGTGGCCGGACTGCTGGCCGGGCGGACAGTGGAGCAGTCGGTGAAGCCGCTTCCGCCCACCGGCGCCCTCGACCCCCGGCTGTCTCGCGACGGGAAGCTGCTCGCCTACGTCAAGAGCTGGGACCTGTACGTGCTCGAGCTTGCCAGCGGGAAGGAGCGCCGTCTCACCACCGGCGGCTCGGAGCGGGTGACCCACGGCCTCGCCGAGTTCGTCGCCCAGGAGGAGATGGGCCGCTTCGAGGGCGCATGGTGGAGCCCGGACGGCAAGCAGATCGCCTTCGAGGAGGCGGACACCCGTGGGGTCGAGACCTTCACCCTCGGCGACCCGGCGCACCCCGAATCGGCCTTCGAGCACCTGCCCTACCCGCGTCCGGGCAAGGCGAACGCGAAGGTGCGGCTGGGCATCGTCCCCGTCGTGGGCACGGCCCCGAAGACGGTCTGGGTGAAGTGGGACGCGGAGAAGTACCCGTACCTCACCCAGGTGAGGTGGCCGCGCCGCGGCGCGCTCACCGTCTACGTGATGGACCGGGCGCAGCAGCACGCGCTGCTGCTCGCGGTGGACCCGAAGACCGGCGCGACCCGGACCTTGCTCGAGGAGCAGGACCCGGCGTGGATCAACCTCCAGTTCATCGGACGCGGCCGCGACGCGGAGCCGCTGCCGCTGTGGCTCCCGGATGGGTCGGCGTTCTTCTGGGTCACCGAGCGCAATGGCGCCCCGGAGGCGGAGATCCGCTCCGCCGACGGTCGGCGGCTCGGCAGCTGGGTGCGGCCGGACCAGCAGCTGGTCGGGGTGCTCGGGTACGACGTTGCCGAGCGCGCGCTGTACTACCAGGCCAGCCCCGAGTCCCCGGACGTGGTCGTGATGCGGGTGCGCGACGGCGGGAGCGCGGAGCGGGTGGTGGGGCAGCCGGGCGAGCGGGTGATGGTCACCGGAATGCTTGCCGAGGACGGACCCACCCGGCTGGTCTCGATCGAGACCCCCACCTCGTTCCCGGACTGGTCGGTCTTCGACCGCGGCGGCCGTTTCATCGGGCGCATCCCCGCGACCCGGGCCACACCGCTGCGTTCGCCGGCGCCCGAGTACCGCAAGCTCGGGACGCAGGGTTTCTGGTCCTACGTGCTGCGCCCGCGCGACGCACGGCCGGGGCAGAAGCTCCCCACCATCGTCTCGGTCTACGGCGGCCCGCACTGGAACCAGGTCGAATCCAGCGCTGCCTCGCTCGTCGACGACCAGTGGCTCGCCGACCAGGGTTTCCTGGTGGTGGGCTTCGACAACCGGGGCACGCCGCGCCGTGGCCGCGAGTGGGAGCGCGCCATCCGCGGGAACTTCGCCGGGCCGGTCCTCGAGGACCAGGTCGCCGCGCTGCAGCTGCTCGCCCAGCAGGTGCCGGAGGTGGACCTCGCCCGGGTGGGCATCACCGGCTGGTCCTTCGGCGGCTACGCCGCGGCGCTGGGGGTGCTGAAGCGCCCGGACGTGTTCAAGGCGGCGGTGGCCGGTGCGCCGGTGACCGACTGGCGCAACTACGACACCTTCTACACCGAGCGGTACCTCGGGCTGCCGGACGCTCCGGGCGACGCCTACGAGAAGAGCTCGCTGTTGCCGATGGCGCCGGGGCTCGAGCGTCCGCTGCTCCTGGTGCATGGGACGACGGACGACAACGTGTACTTCCTCCACTCGCTCCAGCTGTCGGACCGGCTGTTCCGGGCGGCCCGGGTGCACCAGTTCCTTCCGCTCGGCGGGTACACCCACATGGTGGCGGACCCGGCGATGCTGGAGTCGCTCTCGCGGCGGGCCGCCGACTTCTTCCGGCAGGCGCTGGGGGGCGGCGGCGAGCCCCGCTGACACGAAGGCCCGGGACACCGCTTGGAGCCGGGCCCGGGCCTGTCGTGAACGACGCGAAGGTTACAGCGGCTTGACGTTCTGCGCTTGCAGACCCTTGGGGCCGCGGGTCACGTCGAACTGGACCTTCTGACCCTCGGCGAGGGTGCGGAACCCCTCGCTCTGGATCGCGGTGTGATGACAGAAGACGTCCTCACCTCCGCCGTCCTGGGTGATGAAGCCAAAACCCTTCGCATCGTTGAACCACTTCACGGTACCGGTTGCCATGCGTCTCGCTTTGCTGTGCTCGCGTCGGCAGGAAGCGCCGCGCGGTCTCCTGTCCCAGGGGCGGAGGACGCCGGGAAATTTGCCGCAGGCTCAAACCTGCTCGCAAGCACGGACATCGTCCGAGCGGCCTTCCAGCGTTGACGCGCCGCGGCGTCGACGAGGTGTCTCGAGGAGGTGTCAAACACCTCTGGCAGCCGAGACGCTGACGGCCCGTCGCCCACTCCGGAGGAGGTGTCAAACACCTCTGTTGCACCGCCGTCGGCCACAAGCACCCGGAACTGCTGCCGGAAATCGAGTCGGCTCCGGGACTCTCAGACCTCGAGCAGCAGCCGTTCCGGGTCCTCGATGCACTCCTTGATGCGGACCAGGAACTGCACGGCCTCCCGCCCGTCGATGAGGCGGTGGTCGTAGCTGAGGGCCAGGTACATCACCGGCCGGATGACGATCTGCCCGTCCCGGACCACCGGTCGCTCGACGATGTTGTGCATCCCGAGGATGGCGGTCTGCGGCGGATTGAGGATGGGCGTGCTCAGCATCGAGCCGAAGATGCCGCCGTTGCTGATGCTGAACGTGCCGCCCTGCAGATCGGCCAGGGTCAGCTTGTCCGACCGTGCCTTCTGCCCCAGCTCCGCGACCTGCTTCTCGATCTCCGCCATCGACAGCGCGTCCGCGTCGCGCAGCACGGGCACCACCAGGCCGCGGCTCCCGGACACCGCCACCCCGATGTCGTAGTAGTGCTTGAGGACGACCTCGTCGCCCTCGATCGAGGCGTTCACCAGCGGAAACGCCTTCAGCGCGTCCACCGCCGCGCGGACGAAGAAGCTCATGAACCCGAGCTTGACGCCGTGGCGCTGCTGGAACTTCTCGGCGTACTGCTTCCGCAGCGCCATCACCGCCTGCATGTCCACCTCGTTGAAGGTGGTCAGGATGGCGGCGTTGTTCTGGGCGGCGAGCAGCCGCTCCGCCACGCGCTTGCGCAGCGGGGTCATCTTCACCCGCTCCTCGCGGGCGCCGGGGGTGCGCGGCACGGGAGCCGGCGACGCTGACGCGACGGGCGCAGGGGCCGCCGCCGGAGCCGCGGCGACGGCCGCACTCCCCCGCCCACCCTCCAGCACCGTGAGCACGTCGTCCTTCATCACTCGCCCGGCCGCGCCGCTCCCGCGCAGCGTCGCCGGGTCGAGCCCGTTGGCGTCGGCGATCGCCCGGGCCACCGGGGTCATGGGGGCCTGCCGGACCGCATCGGGAGATGGTGCAGCCTGTGCCGCGGGCGGGGGCCGCGCGGGGGCGGGTGCCGGCGGGGCTGTGGGCGCTGGCTGGGCCGGCCTGGCGGGGGCGGAGGCACCGGCCCCCGCGCCGGCGGCGATGGTGGCCAGCACGTCGCCGATCTTCACCGTGTCGCCCTCGGGGTGGGCGATGGTGGCGAGCGTGCCCGCTGCGGGGGCGGGCACGTCGATGGTGACCTTGTCGGTCTCGAGCACGACGAGGGGCTCGTCCACCGCCACCGGGTCGCCGACCTTCTTGTGCCACTTGCCCACCACCGCCTCGGTGATGGACTCCCCCAGCGCGGGAACGGTGAGCTCAACGGCCATCGGGCTGCCCTCGTGACAGTGCGGCGTCGATCAGGAGCACCTGCTCCAGCTCGTGGGTCTTCTGGAATCCGGTGGCCGGGCTGGCGCTCGCCTCGCGGCCCGCGAATCGAAGCGGGAGCCTCCGGGCCTTCGCCGACACCCGGCCCGAGAGCCTGGGGAGCACGAAGGACCAGGCCCCCATGTTCTCCGGCTCCTCCTGGACCCAGACCAGCTGCTCCAGCTCCGGGTAGCGGGCGATCTCCCGGGCGAGCTGCGCCTCGGGGAACGGGTACAGCTGCTCCAGCCGGGCGATGGCCACGGTGTCGTCGGCAGCCTTCGCCCGCGCGGCCAGCAGGTCGTAGGCCACCTTGCCGGTGCACAGAAGCAGCCGCGTCACCTTGGCCTCGCCCCCCGGCGGCGGATCGGAGACGAGCCGCTGGAACTTGCCGGAGGTGAAGGCGGAGAGCGGCGCGCTGGCCTCCTCGCGCCGGAGCAGGCTCTTGGGGGTCATCACCACCAGCGGCTTCCGCCAGGGCCGGATGGCCTGACGGCGGAGCAGGTGGAAGACCTGCGCGCTGCTGGTGGGGTAGCAGACCTGGATGTTGTCCTCGGCGGACATGGCCAGAAACCGCTCCAGCCGCGCGCTGGAATGCTCGGGGCCGGCGCCCTCGTACCCGTGGGGCAGGAGCAGGGTGAGGCCGCTGAGCCGCCGCCACTTGTCCTCGGCGGCGACGATGAACTGATCGATGATGACCTGCGCCCCGTTGGCGAAGTCGCCGAACTGCGCCTCCCAGAGCACCAGCGCGTCCGGGTAATCGAGCGAGTAGCCGAACTCGAATCCCATGCACCCGGTCTCGGAGAGCGGGCTGTTGTAGATTTCGAAGGGCGCGGCGCCAGGACCCAGGTCCTTCAGCGGGACGTAGCTGATGCCGGTCTTCACGTCGTGCAGCACGGCGTTGCGGTGGCCGAAGGTGCCGCGCTCGGTGTCCTGCCCGGTGAGCCGGACGTGGGTCCCCGACTTCAAGAGGGTGGCGTAGGCCAGGTTCTCGCCCGCCGACCAGTCGAGGGGGATCTCGCCCCGGGCCATCGCCGCGCGGCGCTCGAGGATCTTTCCCATCTGGCGCAAGGGGGTGAAGCCCTGGGGCACGTGCGCGAGGTGCTCGAGCAACGGCGCCAGCGACGTCGCCGGCACCCCGGTCTCGGGATCGGGGATGCCGTCCTCGGGCCCGCCGCGGTAGCCCTTCCACAGGCCCTCGTGGGCGCTCGGCTCGCGCAGCGCCGGCGTCTCCTTGGCCTGGTTGTAGGCCTGGAGGAAGTGGCGCTTGGCCTCCTCGCGGAGCGCCTCGGCCTCCTCGGTGCTGACCCGCCCCTGCCCGGCGAGCGCCCTGGCGTAGATCTCGGAGACCGGCGGGTGGTGCCGGATCGCCTCGTACATCAGGGGCTGGGTGTAGCTCGGCTCGTCGCCCTCGTTGTGGCCGTAGCGGCGGAAGCAGACCAGGTCGAGGACCACGTCGCTCTGGAACCGCTGCCGGTACTCGGTGGCCAGCCGCATCGCGTGGACGCAGGCCTCGGGATCGTCCCCATTCACGTGGAAGATGGGGATGTCCAGCATCTGCGCCACGGCGGTGCAGTAGATGCTCGAGCGCCCGTCCTCGGGGTCGGTGGTGTAGCCAAGCTGGTTGTTGATGACCAGGTGGACCGTGCCGCCGGTGTCGTAGCCGCGGAGCCTCGAGAGGTTCAGCGTCTCGGCGACGACGCCCTGGCCGGCCATGGCCGCGTCGCCGTGGATGACCAGCGGGAGCACCTTGCGGCGGTCCTGATCCTCGAGGCGCTGCTGCTTGGCGCGGGCGCGGCCCTCGACCACCGGGTGCACGAACTCGAGGTGGCTGGGATTGAAGGCCAGGCTCAGGTGGATGCGCTTGCCGCCCGAGGTGGTCACGTCCGACGAGAAGCCCATGTGGTACTTCACGTCGCCCCGGCCCATGAACGCCCGCGGGTCCACCGGACCGTTGAACTCGCTGAAGATCTGATCCGGGCTCTTCCCCAGCACGTTGGTGAGGACGTTCAGCCGGCCCCGGTGGGCCATGCCGATGACCACCTCCTCCACGCCCAGCTCGCCGCCGAGTTCGAGCATGGTGTCCAGCATCGGGAGCAGCGACTCGCCGCCGTCCACGCTGAACCGCTTCGCGCCCTGGTACTTGGTGTGGATGAAGGCCTCGAAGGTGTCGGCGTAGGTCAGCTTCTCCAGAATGCGCCGCTGCTCGGCGGGGCCGGGGTTCAGCTGGTTCTCACTGTGCTCCATCCGCGGCATCAGCCAGCGCCGGCGGTCGGAGTCGAGCAGGGTCATGTACTCGACGCCGAGGTGCCCGCAGTAGGTGCGGCGGAGCCGGGCCAGCAGCTCGCGGAGCTTCACCCGCTTCCGGTCGGCGAAGACCTCGGAACTGTCCACCAGCTGCTCCAGCTCCTCCGGCCGGAACTCCCCGTCGCTGGCCATCGCCAGATCTGCGATGTGGTGCATCTGCGGCCGGGGACGCCCGAGCGGATCCAGCTGGGCCAGCAGGTGCCCGCGAAGCCGGAATGCGTACAGCGTCTGGTCCACCCGGGCCTGCAGCTGCATGGCGGCGAGCGCCGCCGGCACGTCACCGACGGAGACCGCCTGGATGCGGGCAGGCGCCGTGGCCACCGTCGCCCCGTTGCCGTTCATGGGCTTCGCGGTGGCCGCCGAGCCGTTTCCAGTCCCGTGTCCGTTGGTGGGCTGCGCCCGTCCATCGCCGGATCCGAGCAGGGGGCGGCCGTCGGTGCGCGTCCCGGCGAAGAGCTGCTGCCAGCTCGGGTCGACCGAGCCAGGGTCCTCGAGCCAGCGGGCGTACAGGCCCTCGATGAAGTCGATGTTGGAGCCCGAGAGAAACGTGTCCGTGGGGTTCGACATGGGGGGGTTCGCCTGGGGGTTTTAACCTCGAACCCCCTGCAAGGCGGAACTTTGTCCCCTCGGGGAGCCTTCAGGAACGGGGGCCGGGCGGTGTGGGTCGGTAGTGCACGATTGCCGCTGCTGGCCCTCCGCCTGCGGGGACCAGGCGGGTGACCAGGCGACGGCGGTCGACGAGGCACACCGAGCCATGAGCGTCGCGGCAGTAGAACAGCGCCACCGAGAACGCGGCGTCGGACGGTGTTTCCAGAGGAAGAATCGACGCCGTGGCCCGGAGGACTGCCCCGGACGCCTCGAGCTGGACCGGCGCGGACCGACCGGCGACGGAGAGCTCGATGCGCTGCGGTGCTCCCGCGGTGAAGGTGTGACCCTCAGCAAGGCGCACCTCGAGTACCAGCGTCGCTCCGTTCGATGCGACCGGCGCATCCTCGAGGTGCTGGACTGGCAACGCCCGGGTGGCAAGGACCGGGCGTTCCACCATCCCCCGGACAGACGGAGGAGCGACCCCCGAGGGTACGAGCGGAGAGACCGCGCCGGTCGCCGCATCGACGGCGACGAGCCGGTGGTGGTCGGTGTCGGCCACCACCAGCCGTGCTCCCTGGACGGTGAGGCCCCCCGGCTGGGCGAGCCCGCGCGCCACGGTGGTCACCTGTCCGTCGGCGAGGGAGACCCGGCGCACCGCCCCGTTGAAGGTGTCTGACACCCAGAGCAGGTGTCCGGCGAGCGCGAGCCCCAGCGGATGCTGGAACCGCGCCTGGCCGAGGGCGCCGTCGCGCAGGCCGAAGTCGAACAGCCCCTCGCCGGCGAGCGTCTTCACCGTCCCCGCGCGCGGATCCACCCGCCGGAGCGCGCTCCCCTCGCTGTCGGCGACGTAGAGCACCTTCCCGTCGGTGGCCAGGCCGGACGGCTGGGCGAAGGTGGCGTCGGCGAGCGTGCCGTCCTCGAGCCCCTCGCGGCCGTCCCCTGCGCCCACGGCGAGCGCGCCGGTCCTCGGATCGAGCTGCCACAGCTGATGCGCCCCGGCCATGGCGATCCACAGGGTGTCGCCGAGGAAGGCCACGTCCCAGGGACTCCGGAGCGCGGTGGTGCGCGCGTCGGCCGCAGGGTGGATGGCGCCCTCGGCCTTCCGCCCGGTCCCGGCGAGGGTCTCGACGCGAGCGGTGGCGAGGTCCACCCGGCGGATGGAGTGGTTCCCGGTGTCGGCGACGTAGAGTGCGCCGTCGTGCTCGGCGAGCCCCTGCGGGGAGCTGAACGACGCCGTGTCCGGCGCCCCGTCGGAGAAGCCCTCCAGCCCCGA
This sequence comes from Myxococcaceae bacterium, assembly GCA_035519675.1. GTDB lineage: Bacteria > Myxococcota > Myxococcia > Myxococcales > Myxococcaceae > RPRB01. Next base: position 14,986 of record DATIWB010000137.1, on the reverse strand, counting down.
GCCCACGGTGCGGGTGAGCCGTGCCGCGGCGTCGAGGAGCAGCACCCGGTGGTGTCCCGAGTCGGCGACGGCCAGCCCGCCTCCGCCGAGGGCGAGCACCTTGCCCGGGAAGGCGAGCGGCCCGGTGGCCGGCAGCGCCGGGCGCCGGAACTCGGGCGGCCCCGCAGCCAGCACCCCGCGCTCCCGTCCGTCGTCCAGCGCCGCCTGGACCCATGCGGTGAGCCGCGCCAGCTCGGGCTCGCCGCGGAACCAGGCAACGGCGTAGCCGCGGGCGTCCACCAGGACCGAGGTGGGCCAGCCGTGGATGGCGTACTGCTCCCAGACCACCAGGTCCGAGTCGGTGCCGACGGGGTGCTGGACGCCGTGTCGGGCCATGGCCTCGGCCACGGCCGAGACTTCCTTCTCGGCGTCGAACTTCCCCGAGTGGATGCCCAGGACCTGGAATGGCTGGCCGGCGAAGCGCTCCTCGAGGGCGCGAAGGACCGGGAGGCCGTGGAGGCAGTTCACGCACCCCGAGGTCCAGAAATCGAGCAGCACCACCCGGCCCTTGAGCGCACCGCGGAGCAGGAGCGGCCGGTCGGTCCCGAGCCAGGTCCCCACCCGGTCCAGGTCGGGGGCCCGTGGGTGTCCTCTGCCCAGGAGCGAACGGATGGACATCGACGGCTCCTGGGGGGTGGGGCCCGGGGTTGGCGCGGTGGCGAGAAGGGCCAGCAGGGGGAGCGAGGGAGACACAGGGGGCAGCCTTCGGGGGAGGGACCTACCGGGGGACTACGCGCCGCGCCACCGGTCGGTTTCGGGCCCAGAGGCGCCGGGCAGCCGTGGTAGACCCCGCCGCCATGCTGCTCCAAGGCAAGCGCCTGCTCATCACCGGCGTGCTCACCCCGCAGTCGCTGGCGTATGGCATCGCCGAGCTGGCCCAGTCGGAGGGAGCGGAGATCCTGCTCACCTCGTTCGGCCGCGGCATGTCCTTGACCGAGCGCTCGGCGAGGCGGCTCGATCCGGTCCCCGAGGTCCTGGAGCTCGACGTCACCAATGCCGAACACTTCACCCGGCTCACCCAGACGCTGAAGGCATCGGGGAAGCCCCTCCACGGGGTGCTGCACGCGGTGGCCTACGCTCCCGAGGACGCGCTCGGAGGCAACTTCCTCAACACCCCGTGGGAGAGCGTCTCGACCGCGTTCCGGGTCTCGACCTTCTCGCTCAAGGAGCTGGCGGTGGCGGTGGCCCCGGTGATGACCGACGGGGGGAGCGTCGTCGCCCTGGACTTCGACAACTCCTCCCAGGCCTGGCCGGTCTACGACTGGATGGGGGTGTGCAAGGCCGGGATGATCTCGGTCATCCGCTACCTCGCGCGCGACTTGGGACCGAAGAACATCCGGGTGAACGCGGTGGCGTCCGGGCCGCTGATCACCATCGCCGCGAAGGGGATTCCTGGGTTCAAGCAGCTCGCCGACACCTGGACCCTGTCCGCGCCGCTCGGCTGGAACGCGCGCGACCGCCATCCGATGGTCGCGAAGACGGTCGTGGCGCTCCTGTCGGACTGGTTCCCCGGGACCACCGGCGAGGTGGTGCACGTGGACGGTGGGCGGCATGCCATCGGCTCGCCGCCGGTGGACGTCATGGAGCGGATGACAGCCGCTGCGGCGGACGACGAGCGCGGCCCGAAGGAGTGAGGCGGGCACCCAGGCGGCCCCCGCCCGCCGCACCGCCGAGCGTCACCCCCCCGAACCCCAGCGACGGTGTGGAAGCGCGCAGGGCCGCGCCGCCGATCGGGCTCAGAACCGCTTCAGCGCGACGATGTCGTTGTTGAAGGGGTCGACGTAGTAGACGTTGCCCTGATCCACCCCGCCGACGAGCGACGAGTTCTGCGCCAGACGGGGGTAGCGGTACAGCCACTGCGGCTTCAGGCCCGGACCGAAGTGCAGCACGACGTCGCCCAGGGTGGCGCTGTTGAGGAGGGCGCTCAGGCTCCCATCGGTCGCGGACCGCACGTTCTTCGCCAGCCGGGCGGTGGCCGAGCCGTACACGTAGAGGCCGGGGACGCGTGCGGTCGCGACCGGTCCGGCCCCGTCAGGCAGCCAGGCCTCGAAGGTGGTGTACGGCGGGTCGTTCCGCATGGTGACCACCGCGCCGAGCGCCGGGGCGCCACCGGAGAAGGTGCCGCCCTGGAGGGCCCCGAGCACCAGCGGCTGGGTGGGCAAGGGAAGGCCGGCCTTGGCCAGGTAGCTGCCGGCGAGAGTCCCGGTGGGACCGACGCGGAGCACCTGGAAGCCGAAGATGCCGAATCCCCCGCTGCAGTCCACCGTCACCCCGAGCGCGTAGCTGCCGTCGACGACGGGAAGCAAGCGCGTCACCGACTGGACGATGCACCCGGCCAGGGCCGGGTCGCTCTGCAGCTGCAGGACGAAGCCGTTCTGCGGGAAGGAGAAGAAGGTCCACGCCGGGCCACAGGTCGAGGAGACGTCGTTCGGCGAGAGATAGGTCCGCACCGCGTTGAAGGCCCCGGCGGTTCCGCCGGGGTTGGGCGGCGCGAGCGGGACGGTCGAGCTGCTGCCGAGCGCGTTGAAGAGCTTCCCAGTGGCGGCCTGGAGGCAGTCCACCTCGTGGGTGGCCGCGCCGAAGTAGCAGCCCGCCTGCGCGCCGGTCAGGATGTCGGGCGGGCAGACCAGGTCGTCCATCCGGGTGAGGGGGGGGCCCGTCACTCCGCCATCGGTCTGGAGCGCGTCGAGGAAGAAGGGCACCGTGAAGCCGGTGGCCGGACGCGGCCCGTTGATCGGCTCTCCGAGCGCGATGACGTCGCTGCCGGTGCGCTGAGAGGTGCTGGGCCGGGTGAAGAGCACGTTGCCGTGCCCATCGAAGTCCGCGGCGACGAAGCCTGCGTCGACGGGGAAGGGAATGCTGCCGCCGTCGACGACGGCGAGCGCGTTCGCGACCCCGGCGTCGTTGAGGATCGGCCCGCCGTCGGCGGTTCCACCGTCGCTCCCCGTGCCTCCGGCGTCGGCCGGGTCAGGCAGGGGCTGGGAGGAGACGACGATGCTGGAGGGGTCGAAGGCGAAGTAGGTGCCGTCCGGGGCACGGAAGAAGCCGGGGAGCCAGTCCGAGCTCGCGTTCACCACCGTGTTCTTCGCCAGCGCCACCTGGATGCCACGCGCGGTGGCCACCGGCTCGGCGGCGTCGATGGCGATGCGGCCGGGGACGATGCGGTCCCAGAGCACGCGGCTGAGGAGCACCCCCTGCTCGAGATGGCTCGCGTTCCCGTTGGTGGCCCGCGCGTCGACGGTGAGGCCGACCGACCGCTCCACGTCCACCAGCACCTCGAACGGGACGTTGAACGGGTCCCCGCCGTAGTTGTCGATCCCCAGGCCCGGGGCCTGGAGGAAGGTGACGTCGAAGAACGGCGCGCCCCCATCGGGGTTGGCCCGCTGGACGATGCCGTCGGCCTCGCGGCCGGCGAGTCTGACGGTCGGCGGCAGGAGGAGCGGGCGGTCACTGCCCACGGTGAGGTTGAGCGGGGCGAGCGGCGCCACGCGCTCGGGCAGCACCGCCGAGAGCGAGGCGGTGGTGGTGTCCAGCAGGACGTTGAGCGGTTTGGTGCTCACGTGCCCGAGGGAATCCACGCCGATGAAGGTGAGCTGCAGCTGCCCCACGCCCGAGTCGGCCACGCCGCTGGTCACCAGGGTGCAGCGGGTGAAATCGACCACGCCGGTGTACGGGGGCACGTTCCAGGTGAAGACGCCGGTGCTCGGCGCGCCGCCGCAGGTCACCGTCACCGAGGCGACGCCGTTCACCGAGACCGCATCCACGCTGACCGGAGCGTTCAGCGAGATGGTCTCCCCCTCGCGTGGGGAGTTGATGGTGAGCGTCGGCCCCACGCCTCCGTCCCCGGGCACCTCGGGGAGCTCCAGGTCGAAGCAGGCTGGGAGCAGCAGGCACGACGCGGCGAGGAGCACTTCCCGGCACCTCACCGAAGTCACGGACAAGAGGGCGACCCTCCCGAGGCAGGGCAGACGCATCCCGAGGGTACCAGACCACTGCCAGGGGCGGAGACAACGAAAGGCCTGCCCGGGGTGGTCGGATCGACCCCGGGGATGTATGCCCACGGCCGAGAGCGGGGTGCGCCGCAGCCCCCAGGTCTTCAAGGGGCGGTGCAGCCGGTGGAGGTGCAGCCGCTGGTGGTGCCGTTGAAGCTCTGGGCGCAGAGGGCGTTGTTGTTGAAGGTGTTGGTGGCGGTCAGGTTGGGCGTGTTGTTCGCCGAGGTCGTCTGCCACATCGCGACGATGCCGTAGCCGGCGCTGAACCGGATGGTGCTGTTGGTGAGCAGGTTCGCCGGCGGGACGTACTGGGTCTCGAAGTCTCCCACCAGGAGGCCGCCCTGGTCCTGGGTCGCCGGGTCCTTGCAGTTGTTCGAGCTGATCCCGTTGAGGCCTCCGGCGTACTCGATGACCACGTGGTCGAGCTGCGAGCCAGTGGCAGTGTCCAGCCACAGTCCTCCCCAGTCGCCGGCCGCGGGGGCCGCCTCGCCCGAGGTGAACAGGATGGGGTCGGCCGCGGTGCCCTGCGCGAGAAGCACGCCCACCAGGTTGTTGGGTGAGTTTCCGTTGGTTCCGAAGGTGATCATCGCGCCCGGCGCGGCCACCAGCCGCGGAAGGAGAATCCGCGCGCCGGCCTCGACGGTGAGCTTCACCGGTGTGGTCCCGGTGGCCGGGGCGACCCTCAGCCCGGAGGTCTGGATCCGCACCGGCAGGTGCTTGTGGATCGTGGTGTCGGTCGTCACGTTGATGGTCCCGACCACGTTCACCATCGGAAGCCCGTTGCTCGCCGCGGCGTAGCTTCCGACGGGGACGGTGCCCAGCGCCATCATCCCCATGCTGAGCACATATCCCGGCGCGTTCTGCACGGTGAGGTTGGCCGAGTCCGAGGTGAAGGCCGCTCCGGCGTCGAAGTACACCCCTCCGCCCTGCGGCGAGTCGATGGTGACGTCCCTCACCCGGACGTTTCCCGCGGGGGGAGCCGCGCCGTAACCCGATCCCACCCCGACCAGGGGAGAGTTGGCGTAGGAGCCGCCGAGGGCCCCTCCGCCCCGCAGCGTGGTCCAGCTCAGGTCGACCAGTGAGGTGGCGGTGGTCGCCCGGAGCATCCCCCACGGCTGCGTGCTGCTGGTCGGGCCGAAGGAGACGGAGCCCCCCGGCCCGGTGCCGGCGGCGACCAGCGATGCTCCGGCGTTCACGTTGATCACCGCGCCCCCGGCCAGCGAGACGATGGCGCAGGGCTGGATGGTGACGGTGGCCGTCCCGTTGACGGAGATGCTGTTGGGGACGACGTGGGTGACTCCGGCTCCCGCCCAGGTCTCGCTGGCGGTGATGTTCGCGCTGTGGGTGACCACCGTGCCGGTCGGCGCCCCGCAGCTCGCCGCCCCGGTGACGCTCACAGTGGCGCTGCCGGAGCGGGATGGATCGGCCAGGCTGGTGGCGGTGACGGTGTATGTCCCGGGCGAGGCAGCGGTGAAGGTCGCGACGTTGCCGTTGGGCACCAGTGTCCCGCCGGAGGGAGACACGCTCCAGGACACCGCCTGGGAGCAAGGGCCGCTGAAGGTGACGCTGGCGGTGAGGCTGGACTGCGCCCCGATGGCCACGGTGGCAGGGTTCGCCGCGACCGAGACGCCGGTCACGGTGCAGCTCGCCCCGCCCGCGCTGCCGCCCCGGCGATCGAGTGCCACCAGGGCGTTGTTGAGCGGGTCCACGTAGTACACCGTGGGCTCGGCGTCGGCCGCGACCAGAGCCGAGGTCGTGGCGAGCAGCGGATAGCGGTAGATCCACCGCGGCTTCAGGCCCGGTCCGAAGTGGAGCACCACGTCGCCGAGCGTGGCGCTGTTCAGCAGCACGGTGAGGCTGCCGTTCGCCCCGGCCGCCAGGTTCCTCCCAAGCCGCGGGGTCGGCGCTGGGTTGTAGACGTAGAGCCCCGGCACCCGGGCCGTGGCCGCCGGCCCCGATCCGTCGGGCGGCCAGGCCTCGAATACGCTGTTGGGCGGGTCGTTCCGCATGGTGACCACCTTCCCGTCGGCGAGTGCGGCGAGCACCAGCGGAGGGGCGGTGAGTGGAACGGCCTGGGCCGCGAGGTAGCTCCCGGTGACTGCGCCGTTGGCGTTGATCTGCAGGACCTCCTGCCCGGTGCTGTTGCCGCAGAAGACGTCGAGGAGCACCGCGAAGCTCCCGTCCGGGAAGGGCAGCAGCCGCTGCACGCTGCCGGCGAAGCAGCCCGCCCCGAAGATCGGGTCGGCGACGCGGTCCTGGGGGACGAAGAGGTTGGCGGGGAAGCCGAAGAACGCCCAGGCTGGACCGCAGCTGGTCGAGATGTCATTGGGGGCGAGATAGGTCCGCGCGCTGCCGTGCGAGCCCGCGGTCCCTCCCGGGGTGGGCGGACCGAGCGCGAGGGTGGTGCTGGTGCCGACGGCGGTGGTCGGTGCGCCGTCGACCAGCGACAGACAGCTGACCGTCTGGGTCGCGGTCGGGGCCGCATAGAAGCACCCGTCCTGAGAGCCGGTGAAGGTGTCGGGGAGACAGAGCAGGTCGTCCAGGCGGGTGAGGATCTGACCCTGGACCCCGCCGTCGGTGAGGGGAGCCACCAGCGGGAAGGGGACCGTGTAGCTGGCCGCGGCCCGCACCTGGCCCTCCGGCTCCCCGAGCGCGAGGACGTCGCTTCCGCCGCGCTGGACCGTGCTCGGACGGGCCAGGAGGACCCGACCGCGGGTGTCGAACTCCAAAGCGAAGTACCCGGCGTCGGCGGGGAAGGCGGTTCCGGCGTCCGCGGCCACGCCGCCCGGGGGGAGCACGGGGCCGACCACCCGGACCTTCGGCGCATCGAACGGGACGTAGGTGCCGTCCGAGCTGCGGAAGAAGCCGGGGAGCCAGTCGGCGGTGGCGCCGGGCACCGCGTCGCGGGTGCCGAGCGGGAGCTGGACCCCCGCGGGCGTGGCGACCGGGTTGGCGGCGGCGGTCGCGATTCGCCCGGGAACCGAGCGGCTCCAGAGCACGCGGCTGAGCAGCACACCCTGCTCGAGGTGACTGGCGTTCCCGTTGGTGGCCCGGGCGTCCACCGTGATGCTCACCGAGCGCTCCACCTGGGAGAGCACCTCGAACGGAACGTTGAACGGGTCGCCGGCGTAGGTGTCGATGCCCAGACCGGGCGTGGTGAGGAAGGTCACGTCGTACAGGGGCGCCCCGCCGTCGGGGTTGGCGCGCTGGACGATCCCGTCGGCCTCCCGCCCGGCGAGCCGCACCGTCGGTGGAAGCAGCAAGGGCCGGTCGCTGCCGACCGCGAGTTGCAGCGGGGCGAGCGGTACCACGCGCTCGGGTAGCACCGCGGAGAGCGCGGCGGTGGTGGTGTCGAGGAGCACGCCGATGCTCTTGCTGCTCACGTGGCCCAGGCGATCTACGGCGATGAAGGTCAGCTCGAGCTGACCGAACCCGCCGTCTGCCGAGGCGCTGGTCACCAGGCTGCAGCGGGTGAAGTCGACGATGCCGGTGTACGGGGCGACGTTCCAGGTGAAGACCCCGGTCCCCGGTGCAGCGCCACAGACGACGGTCACCGACGCCACGCCGTTCACCGAGACGGCGTCGACGTTCACCGGGGCGTTGAGGGGGATGGTCTGCCCCTCCCGCGGGGAGCGGATGGTGAGGTCCGGGCCCACGCCGCCGTCGGCGGCCACCTCGGGCAAGGCGAGGTCGCGGCAGGCCCCGAGGAGGCCGGCCAGGGCGGACAGCGCGAGGGCACTCCGTGTCGCCACGGTCACGGACACCCCCTGCTCCGACCGCGCCGCCGCACTCTAGCGAGGGCGCCGCTCCCCCGGCGAGGAAAGGTGCCCGGTCAACCGGGACCCGGGGGGCGACGGCCGACGTGGCGCCACCTCCGGGGGGTTCTGTAGAGTCGCAGAGTCGGGTCCGTTCGCGTCGGGGCGAGGCGCTCTCGAGGGGCGGCGCTCCACCAGGGGGTTGACCGTGATGTCACTTCGGGTGGCGCTGCTGGTCGCGCTCGCTTCCTCCGCGGCGATGGCGGCGGACAACCGTCCAAACCTCCTGGTCCTCGACCTCGAGCCCAGGGGCGTCGGCCTCCCCGAGTCGCAGGCGGCGACCGGGAGCGTGGTGCGCGGGCTCCGGCAGCTCGAGGTGTTCCAGGTGCTCAGCTCGGACGACGTGCGGCAGCTGCTCGCCCTGGAGCGGACCCGGCAGCTCTCGGGCGCGAAGGCGGAGAGCAGCGTGGGTCAGCTCGGCGCGGCGCTGAATGCCCCCAACGCGGTGGTGGGCAGCGTGACCCGGGTGGGCGGGAAGCTGCAGGTGGAGATCCGTCTGATCGACTCGCCGACGCAGAAGGTCCTCAGCCAGAAGAGCCTCAACCAGGCCACCGTGGAGCAGGTGGCCGCGCAGCTGCCGGGGCTGGCGCAGGAGCTGATGGCGCCGCTGCTCCGCGAGCAGCAGGGCTTCCTGGTGGTGAGGTCGCGGGAGGAGGCGGCGGAGGTCCTGGTCGACGATACGCTGGTGGGAAGCATCCCCCTCAAGGGATCGATCGACCTGTCCCGGGGCGTGCACCGGCTCACCGTGCGCAAGGACGGCTTCATCGCCCAGACGCGCTCGGTGCGCATCGAGCCCAAGCAAACCACCGTCGAGGAGGTCGAGCTGGCGCCCTCGTCCGACTACGCGAAGGTCTACAAGGACAAGTACGGGAAGATGCGGGTCGGGGCGTGGATTGCCACGGGCGTGGCCGTCGCCGGCATCACCACGGCGGTGGTGATGAATGCCTCGGCCTCGAGTCAGTACGACGACGAGTTCAAGCCGCGCCAGGCGTGGCTCCAGGGTGCGGCCGGCACCGGGCCTCAGACCAAGCCGCCGGAGATCGCCAACAACCCTGCCGCCAGCGCCGCCTGGGACAGCTGCACGACCACCGGAGCAGCCGCGTGCAAGCAGGCGGCAGAGGACGCGAAGAGCAGCGTGCAGGTGAAGCAGTGGGTGGCCATTGGGGCGGGGGTGATCGGCGTGGCCTCGGCAGGGGTTGCCACCTGGCTGTGGCTCAGCGGGAAGGACCCGAACCGCTACGCAGACGTGGTGGCGGGCGTGAGCCCGAACGGGCAGGGCGGCATGACGCTCGCGCTCGCCGGCCGATTCTGACCCGTCGGAGGTGTCCGCCGGAGGTGTCAAACACCTCTGTCGGCCGCCGCTCGGCCTGGGGATCTCCACCCGTTCCCACAGGGGCGGGTGCAGGTTTACCCAGCCTTTCCACAAGGATTCCCACAGCTATGAAATGTTCCGTCTGGACTGCTTGCCTCTGGGGCAGGCGGGCGCTAGGGTGCGACCCCGATGCGGCTGGCAGAGCAGCAGGATCCCCGGAAGAAGCGGATCGAGCGGGAGCGGGTGCTCGACGCATGGCCGTTGCCAGCGCAGGCCGCGGTGCCCGAAGCCGACGAGCCGCTGGACCGCTCCGCGGAGGGCGAGGACGAGCCCATCACCGAGAAGGTGCCAGCGGCGCCCGCTCCCAAGCCCGGCCGGTCTTAGGGGTCCATCCCCGGCCAGGCGTTCGGGTCTAGACCGTGGCTGGCGCGACCGAGTCGGTCTGGAGCGCGAGACCCCGGCCGTCCGGCGTGACGTCGAACTTCGCCACGCCGCCCGCCTGGAGCGCTCCGAACAGCACTGCCTCCGCCAGCGGCTTCTTCAGCGCCTGGTCCACGAGCCGCGCCATCGGCCGGGCGCCGAACGCCGGGTCGTAGCCGTTCTCCGCAAGCCAGGCGCGCGCGGCCGGCGTCAGCTCGAGGGTGACCTTCTTGTCCGAGAGCTGCGCCTGGAGCAGCCCGACTTCCTTGTCGACCACCTTGAGGATGGTCTCGGGGCCGAGGCCGGAGAAGAGAATCCACCCGTCGAGCCGGTTGCGGAACTCGGGGGTGAAGGTCCGCTCGATGGCTTCCTTGGCCTTGGAGGTGTCGATGAGCTGCTCCCCACCCCCGAAGCCGATGGTCTTGCTGCTCATCTCCCGCGCCCCGGCATTGGTGGTGAGGATGAGCACCACGTTCCGGAAATCCGCCTTCCGACCGTTGTTGTCGGTGAGCGTGGCGTGATCCATGACTTGAAGGAGGATGTTGAACAGGTCGGGGTGGGCCTTCTCGATCTCGTCCAGCACCACCACCGAGTAGGGGTGCTTCCGGACCGCGTCGGTGAGGAGCCCGCCCTGGTCGAAGCCCACGTACCCCGGCGGCGCGCCGATGAGCCGGGACACGGTGTGCTTCTCCGAGTACTCGCTCATGTCGAAGCGGAGGAACTCCACCCCGAGCACCCGGGCAATCTGCTTGGCCAGCTCGGTCTTTCCCACGCCGGTGGGGCCGCTGAAGAGGAAGCTGCCGATGGGCTTCTCGGGGCTGCGGAGCCCGCTCCGCGACAGCTTGATGGCCGAGACCAGCTCGTGGATTGCCGGGTCCTGCCCGAAGATGACGCTCTTCAGTGCCGGCTCGAGGTTGGCCAGCGCCTCGCGGTCGGAGTGCGAGACGCTCTTCTGCGGAATCTTGGCGATCTTGGCGACCACCGCCTCCACGTCGGTGGCGGTCACCCGGTGAGTCCGCTCCTTCTCACCGCGGAGCCGGTCGGCGGCGCCGGTCTCGTCGACCACGTCGATGGCCTTGTCGGGGAGGAAGCGGTCGTTGATGTACTTGGCGGAAAGCTCGGCGGCGGCGCGAATCGCGTCCTCGTCGTACTTCACGCCGTGGTGCTCCTCGTACCGGGACTTCAGCCCCTGGAGGATGAGCACGGTGTCCTCGACGCTCGGCTCGCCGACCTCGATCTTCTGGAAGCGGCGCGATAGCGCCCGGTCCCGCTCGAAGCTTGCCTTGTACTCCTGGTAGGTGGTGCTCCCGATGCAGCGCAGCCTGCCGGAGGCGAGCACCGGCTTCAAGAGATTGGAGGCGTCCATGCTCCCGCCGGTGGTGGCTCCGGCGCCGACGATGGTGTGGATCTCGTCGATGAAGAGGATGGACCCGGGCTGCTTCTGCAGCGCCTTGAGCACCGCCTTCAGCCGCTCCTCGAACTGGCCACGGAACTTGGTCCCGGCGAGCAGGGCGCCCATGTCCAGGGAGTAGATGACCGCGCCCTGGAGCGGCTCGGGAACCTTCTCCTCGTGAATGCGCAGCGCCAGCCCCTCGGCGATCGCGGTCTTCCCCACCCCGGTCTCGCCCACGTAGATGGGGTTGTTCTTCCGGCGGCGGCAGAGGACCTGGATGGTGCGCTCCAGCTCCTTCTCCCGGCCGATGAGCGGATCGATGCGCCCTTCCTCGGCCTCCACCGAGAGGTTGACGGTGTAGGCCCGGAGAGGGTCCTTCTGGGTCCCGCCGTCCTCCTCTCCGCCGAGCCCGCCCGAGCCGTCGCCCTCCTCCTCGCCGTCCGGGCCCTTGGAGATGCCGTGCGAGAGGTAGTTCAGGAGATCCAGCCGGGTGATGCCCTCCTGCTGGAGGAGGAAGAGCGCATGGCTCTCATCCTCGCGGAACATGGCCACCAGCACGTCGCCGCCCTCGATGACCTTCTGCTCGGCGGAGAGGGCGTGGATGGCGGCCCGCTGGAGCACCCGCTCGATGCCGATGGTCTGCTGCGGCTCGGCGCTGACGCTGTCCGGGAGCCGCTCCACCGTCTCGGCGAGGAACTTCTCCAGCCGCTGGCGAAGCCGCTTCACGTTGGCTCCGCAGGCAAGGAGGATCTTCTGGGTCTTTGGCTCGCGGGTGAGCGCGAGGAGGAGGTGCTCGAGCGTCAGGTACTCGTGACGCATCTTCTTCGCGTCCGAGATGGCGTCCCGGAAGCTGGCCTGCAGCTCCTTGGCGATGAGCGGCGTTGCCACGGTTCTAGATCTCCTCCGGTTCCATCGTCAGGCGGAGCGGAAACTCGTGCTCACGGGCCAGCGCCTCCACGACCTCTATCTTCGTTCGTGCCACATCATAGGTATAAACGCCTGCCACTCCGATGCCCGAGTTGTGCACGTGGAGCATGATCGCCACCGCTTCGGACTCCGACTTGTGGAACACCTCGCGGAGCACCGCCACCACGAAATCGCGGGTGGTGTAGTTGTCGTTGTGAAAGAGGACCTTGTAGAGCTGCGGACGCTTGAGCTTTCGCTCGCTCTTGCTCTCGGTGACGACTCCGCTGTCCGGATCCACGCGCTCGGGCATCGGCCTACCTTCTAGTCCTTGAACCCGGTCTCCGCCCGCCACGCCGGCAGGCCGGTCTGGATGGCAGCCCGCTCATGGGCCAGGAACTCGCGCACCGCCCGGTCCAGCCCCCGGTGGAACAGGGCGTGGGCGCTGTAGGTGAGGCTGGGGGTGAAGCCGCGGACCAGCTTGTGCTCGCCGCCGGCGCCCGGCTCGAACCGGAGGAGCCCGCGCCGGACCACCTCGTCCATCCCGGCGTAGAGGCAGACGTTGAAGTGCAGGAAGGGAAGCTCCTCGAAGCATCCCCAGTAGCGTCCGTAGAGAACCCGGTCGCTCGAGAGGTTGAAGGCGCCGGCCACCACCCGGTCCCCGGCCCGCGCCTGCACCAGCTCCACCCGGTGCCGGAACCGCTCCAGGATCCGGGCGAAGAAGCGGGGACTGAGGTAGCGACGTCCCCAGGCGAACTTGTCCACGGTGCTGGCGTAGAGCCGGAACGTCTCCTTCGGGTCGGCGTCGGCCAGAGCGTCCCCCCGGAGTACCCGGATCTCCAGGCCCTGCTCGCGGGGGGCGCGGCGCTCGCGCCTCAGCTGGTTGCGCCGCTTGCTGTTGAAGCGCTGCAGCACGTCCTCGGGCGCACGGTAGCCCTCGTTCAGGAAGTGGTACTGCACGCCCTGGCGCAGGGCGAAACCCAGTGGCTCGAGTGCCAGCGCCTCGGCCTCGGTGGGGAACAGCACGTGCACGCTGGACAGCCGCTCCTCGCGCGCCAGCTCCAGGGCACCGCGGGCGAGCTCCAGCCTCCGCGCTGCTCGGTCCTCCCCCGGAGCGACCAGGAAGCGGCTCCCGGTCGCGGGTGTCAGCGGCGCGGCGATGACCAGCTTGGGGTAGTAGGGCACCCCCGCGCGCTCCGAGGCGGTGGCCCAGGAGAAGTCGAAGACGAACTCGCCGCTGCTGTCGGTCTTGAGGTAGGCCGGGGCGGCGGCAACGAGGCGGTTCCCGCGCCACAAGGTGAGGTGGCGGGGCTCCCAGCCCGAGGACGGGGCCACGCTCCCGCTCGTCTCCAGCGCCTCCAGCCACCGCCACTCGAGGAACGGCGCGGCGTCGCCGTCGACCAGCGCGTTCCAGGCAACCTCCGGGACCTCGGAGATGCCCCGGTGGACCTTGAGCTGGGTGGGAAGGGACTGCGACATCGGTTCGGGCTGCCCCGTCACGGTGGGGCGGAGATAACGATACACCCGGTGTGGCCGCCACGCGCCCCGGTGACACCTCGGCGGCGCTCCGGGTTCCGGACACACCTGCGCTCATGGTGGGAAGAACGCCCGAGGGGGCGGCCAGGCACAGCCCCGCTCCTCGAGCATCTCGGTGCGGCCGTCAGCGCGTCAGCTCTCGGGCGAGGAGCTGACCGGCGACCGCCAGGCCGGCCCGGGCCCGCGCCTTCCCGGCGTCGGTCTCCATCACCCGCCCCGCCGCGTCGCTCGCCGTCCCCGCTGCCAGGTCGGCGAGGAGGAGGAAGGCGCCCAGGTCGGGGGTGACCGGCACCGCACGACCGGGGCGGAGCGGCCGGTCCCGGAGGCTCTTGGCCACCTTCTCCAGCAATCCTTCCTCGTCCAGCTTCTTCGTGCCGCCGAGCAGCGCTTGCCAGGTGGCGGCGAGCAGCTCCTCGAGCAGCGGTCCGGACAGAGCGCTGTTCAGCCGCGCGGCGGCCTCCTCGTGCTCGAGGTGGTGCGCCTCGGCGAAGGTGGGGGCGAGCTTGGCGACCACGATGGCGCGCGTGGCGAGGTGAGCGAGCCGGGCGGGGTATCGCATGACCGGGGAAGGATGCCGGCGGCGCAGGCGCGCGCGCAACGTGGTGGTCCACTCCGGTGGACACCTCGTCTCCGGCTCGGGACCGGTCGAGGGGCCGCCGAAGGTCTTGACACCTTCGGGAAGTCCCGTCGGAGGTGTTTGACACCTCGAGCCTGGGACACCTCGAGCCTGGCCCGTCGGAGGTGTTTGACACCTCGGGCCTGGACACCTCGGGCCTGGACACCTCGGGCCTCGAGACGCTGCCGTCTCGGGCCCCGGCAGCGAGCGATTCTCCCGTTGCATCACCCCGACGAAGCGCGGAACCTCGCCCAGGTGTGCTCGGCCATCCGGCTGCTCCTGTCCGTCGCCCTGCTGTGGGGCGGCTACGCGCTGGCGCAGGACGGGGGCGTCTCCAGCGCCTCGAGCCTGCTCCTGCGCGCCGGCAAGCTCCTGGACGTGAAGGCCGGCCGCTCGCTGAGCGATCAGGGCATCCTGGTCTCCGAGGGCCGCATCGTCGCCGTTGGCCCCTGGGAAGGTCTCCGGGGCCGGTCGGCCGGCCGGGTGCTGGACCTCTCATCGGCCGTCGTGCTGCCCGGCCTCATCGATGCGCACACCCATCTGCTCGCGAACATCCCGGACACCGCCGGTGGCTACACGCTGGTCCTGGCCACGCGCGAGCCGGCGTACCGCGCGCTCGAGGGTGCGGCCCACGCCCGGGCCACGCTGCTGGCGGGCATCACCACCGTGCGCGACGTCGAGAGCGAGGGCAGCGGATTCGCCGACGTCGCGCTCCGGAATGCCATCGCCGCCGGCCTGGTCGACGGCCCGAGGATGCTGGTGGCCACGCGCGGCATCGCCGCCGTCGGCGGCTATCTCCCGATGGGGCTGAACCCGGAGGTCGCCGAGCTGCTGACCGGCGCGCAGATGGTGAGCGGAGTCGAGGACGCCCGCCGGGCGGCACGGGAGCAGATCCGCGGCGGCGCGGATCTCCTCAAGGTGTACGCGGACTGGCCGGACCGGCGGCTCGGCCGGTCCCGG
>DATIWB010000136.1:0-5041 GCA_035519675.1 Myxococcaceae bacterium | reverse complement strand
CCCTACGCGGTCACCGTCAGGACCCAGCCCGCCGGCCAGACCTGCACCGTGTCCAGCGGCTCCGGCACCGTCGGCACCGCCAACGTCACCAGCGTCGCGGTGAGCTGCACCACCAATCCCCCGCCGACCTACACCATCGGTGGCACCGTCTCCGGCCTCACCGGGACTGGCCTCGTCCTCCGCAACAACGGCGGCGACGACCTCTCGGTCGCCTCGAGCGGGCCCTTCACCTTCGCCACCGCCCTCACCACCGGAAGCCCCTACGCGGTCACCGTCAGGACCCAGCCCGCCGGCCAGACCTGCACCGTGTCCAGCGGCTCCGGCACGGTCGGCACCGCCAACGTCACCAGCGTCGCGGTGAGCTGCGCCGCGAATCCACCGAGCCCGCCAACGCTGGTGCAGCACCTCTCGTCCTCGACCAACCTGCTCGGCCGCGGCCTCATCGCCAACGACTTCCGGTTCACCCTGCCCAATCCCGTCAGGGCAGGGAACGTGCTCGTCCTGGGCATTTCCTACGGCCTGCCCGCGGGCCAGGTGGTGACCATCCGGGACAACCTGGGAAACAGCTGGCCGGCGGCACCCGCGGTCAGCGCGACCGATCCCGACGGCTACCTCACCTCGGCCATCTTCGTCCTCCCCAACGCGCGGTCGGGGATCACCACCGTCACCGTCTCCTTCAGCTCGGCCATCGCGGAGACCATCTTCCAGTACACGGTCTCCGAGTTCCACGGGGTGGCGACCGCAGCCCCGGTGAGCGGGACGAGCAAGAGCTCGGGAGCGCAGCCCGCGATCTCCGCCGGCACCTTCACTCCGGCGAACAACGACGCCGGCGGCGGCAACCTGATCTGGTCCTACTTCGCCGACGTCTACGGGGCGACCGCCTTCGCCACCGAGGCCACCCGCTTCACCGCGGGCACCGGCTTCACCCTGCTCGATGCGGACATCGCCTGGCCCACCGGCTCCCCGCCCTTTCCGCACGCCTCGCAGTACCTGGTCCAGACCACCGCCGCCCCGGTCACGCCGGGCATGAACGTCACCCACAACGACGGGGGCGGCGACGTCTACCTCGGCGTGGCGGTGGCCCTGAAGGCATCCGCCGGCGCTGGGACCCCTCCGCCGCCGGGCATGCGCATCGTCCACCTCTCGCACCTGACCAACGAGGCTCCGAACGTGGGGGCGTGGCGCCTGCAGTTCCCCTCCAGCGGGAACCTGATCGTGGTGACGCTCCAGGAGCAGAACATCATCCCGGTCGCCTCGGTCAGCGACAACGTCGGGAACACCTACCGACTGGTGGCCCCGGACGACAGCGTCCCCCAGTTCTGGTACGCGCAGGGACCGGCGACCACCAGCCCCACCCTGGAGCTGACGATGAACCTCACCGGCGGCTTCGGCCTGGGGGTCACCTACCTGCTCTACGACGTCGCCGGAGCCTCGGCCTCCTCGTACGACGGGTTCGCCTTCAAGACCCAGTACGACGACCCGACCGGAAGCGACGTCTTCGACTCACCGGTCATCACCCCGGCGAGCGCGCCGGGGCTCACCATCACCGCCACCAGCCTCGGGCAAGGGCCATCGAGTGGCCTCGCCTCCGGATGCCCGGCGGCGGCGATCTTCGACCTCGTCTACTACACGGGCGAGACCGACCTCGACACCATGGACAACGCCGACTACCGGGCGCACGTCTTCAACACCGACACCTCGACCGAGCACTGGAACATCGCGGTCTCCAACGGGAACAAGGGCACCAACGTCTCGTCGACGGCAGTGCACTTCAAGTAGGGCCCATCCTTCGGGGCCCTGGCCCTCCCGTCACCCGGCGGCCACAAACGCCGTCCGGACGGTTTCATCGGACCGGGGGGCATGCCTACCGTGGTCACCACCCATGGCCTCACCATTCCAGAAGCGCTCGGTCCGCGTCCTCGCCATCGTGGTCGCGGTCCTGGTGGCCGTCGTCTTCGTCGTCTCCCTCGTCCTCGACTCCATCCTCACCAAGCGGGCCCAGGCGGAGGCAGCCACGCTCTCGCAGCAGCTCGGCCGCCCGGTCTCCATCGGCCGGGTGTCCACCAGTGTCCTCACCGGCCTGGGAGCCACCGTCTCGGGCATCGAGATCGGCGCCGCGGCCGGCGAAGGTGTGCCGCTGGCCCAGGTGAAGGCGGTGGGGGTCAAGGTCGCGGCGCTCCGCGCTCTGTTCTCGCTGGGGAAGGACATCGTGGTCCGCTCGGTCGAGGTGGCCGAGCCGATGGTGAACGTGGTCCGCCTCCCGGACGGAACGACCAACCTCGAGCGGCTCCAGTCCCGGCTCACCGAGCAGGAGAAGACGAAGCCCTCCGAGCCCGCGAGCAACGAGCCCAGGGACCTGTCGGCGGTGCGCGTGGACCACGCCGAGGTGACTGACGGACGGGTGCACCTGGTGGACCGGAGTACCGGCCAGACCCGCGAGCTCGGCATCTCGGACCTGGACCTCACGCTGGACGACCTGCGCGCCGGCAAGCCGCTCGACGTGGTGGTGAAGGCCGCGCTTCTGACCGAGAAGCAGAATCTGGAGCTACGGCTCCACACCGCGCCGCTGCCGAACAGCCTGCAGCCCACGCCCGAGCGGGTGATGCTCAAGATTCAGCCGGTGGACCTCGCCCCGCTCGGTCCCTTCCTCCCCAAGGACACGCGGCTCGAAGCGGGGCGGCTGGACGCCGACTGGACCGCGGAGCTCGGCGCGGCCGTGCCCGGTGGCAAGGGGCCCACCCGGGCCAAGGGTGGCATTCATGCCCGTGGGCTCCGCTTCGCCGGAACGGGAGCAGCCCCGGTCGACCTCACCGTGGACACCGACCTCGACGGGAACGCCGAGACGGGCGACCTGGACATCCGGACGCTCGCCATCGCGCTGGGCCAGGCGGGCATCACCGGGCACGGGCGGGTGCGCAATCTGGCCAGCGAGACGCCGAGCATCGAGAACTTCGAGATCGTCGGCCACGACCTGGACCCCGCGGTGATGGGCCGCTCGCTCCCCGCGCTGGCCAAGGCGCTCGGGGGCCAGGTCGCCGGACCCATCGGGCTCACCATCCGTGGTGCCGGCACCCAGGCCGCACCCATGCTCGCCATCAGCCTCGACTTCAGCCCGGTGCGGCTGGCCATCCCCCAGCAGCTGACCAAGGCCGCGGGGGCGCCGATGACGCTCGTCACCCATCTCCGGGGCGCGGGGAAGAACAGCTACCGGTTCGATGCCGACCTCGACCTCGGCGGAGCGGACCTCCGACCGGGGCAGCTGCTGGACAAGCCACCGGGGAAGCCGATGGTGCTCTCGCTCAAGGGCAACGCGAGTCGCGGCGCGACCACCCGGGTGAAGCTCGATCAGTGGACGCTCCGGGTGCTCGAGGACACGGTGAGCGGCACCGCCTCGGTGGAGATGCAGGGCGAGGGCAAGCACGCCACCACCACCTTCGCCTTCGACGCTCGCGCCCCGAAGCTCGACGCGGACGCGCTGCTCCTCGAGGCCGACTCCTCGAAGGCCCAGCCTCCGCCGGGCGACCTGTATCGCTTCGACGGGATGCGGGGGAAGATCCACGCCGAGGTCGCCTCGCTCGTCTTCCACAAGGTGCCCTGGAGGAACGTCCTGCTCGAGGCCACGATGCAGGACGACCTCTTCAAGGTGGAGCGGCTTCAGATGGACGCCGCCGGCGGCCAGGTGCGGCTCGACGGCACGAGCGTCCGGCTCGCCCCCGTCGAGCGGCCCTGGGACCTCAAGCTGGCGGTGAAGAGCCTCGACCTCGCCCAGGCGCTGACCTTCGGAGGCAAGGGAAAGGCGTTCGCCGGGGTCTTCGATGGAAACATCGCCCTGGCCGGAAAGGGCACCACGCTCACCGCGGTGGAGAAGACGCTCGACGGAAACGTCCAGGGAAACCTCAGGAACGGCGCCTTCCTCGGGGCGGACCTGGTCGCATCGGTCGCCGGACCCCTGGCCAGGGCGTTGCCCTTCGCCACCAAGGGGCTGGGGGAGACCGGGCGCACTCCGCTCGGTGACAACGTCGCCGTCGCCTTCACGGTCGACAACGGGGTGGCGAAGCTGACCAAGCCCCTCGCCCTGAAGCTGCCCCAGGCGGACATCACTCTCGGTGGCGGCATCGGACTGTCGGGGAAGCTGGCGCTGGCCGGCACCGTGGCCCTGACCCCCGCCACCATCAAGACGCTCACCGGCGGGAAGGTGACGCCGTCCGAGCCCATCCCGGTGGCGCTGAGCTTGAGCGGCCCGGCGTGGGCGCCGGAGATCACCGGGCTCGACGTGAGGCCAGCGGCGCTCACCATCGCCAGGCTGGCAGGGGCGGGGGCCCTCAAATCGCTCTTCGGCCAGTCGGACCTCGGAAAGGCCGCGGCGGGCGCGATGGGCGGGTCGGGGGCGGTCGGCACCGACCAGACGCAGGGCGAGCAGAAGGCCCAGTCCGAGGCGGAGAAGCTCCGGCAGCAGGCCGCCGAGGAGGCCGTGAAGAAGCTCCAGGGCCTGTTCGGACAATGAGCGAGGTGCAGGTGGACTGCAACACCGGGCGGTGTGGGCGAAGGCGGCCCGGCGAAGCGCATCCGGGTCCAGGGCCGGGATGGGTCCAGAGTCCACCTGGCACCGGAGCGGCGTTCGAGGTGTCATTGCCTCCCGTGGGGTGAATATTCCCGTGGCCGGGGACGTCCCGTGGTCTCCGGCCGGAACAGGCAGAGGAGGGCTCCCCGTGACTGCGCGCCGCACCCCCATCGTCCACCAGGCGATGGCATCCCTGCTGGTCGCCGCGCTCGGCGGGTATCCGGTCCGGGCGCTCGCCGATCAGGGCGCACCGGGGCAGTACGTTCCGGTCCAGTCGGTCCCGCCGCCGCCGACCTACGCGCCGCCCCAGCCGGCCCCGCAGCAGACCTACGCCCCCCAGCAGGCCGCGCCGCAAGGCTACGCCCCGCAGCAGGCGCCGCCCCAGCAGACCTACGCGCCCCAGCAGGCCGCACCGCAAGGCTATGCCCCGCAGCAGCCGCCGCCCCAGCAGACCTACGCGCCCCAGCAGGCCGCACCGCA
>DATIWB010000135.1:0-7707 GCA_035519675.1 Myxococcaceae bacterium | reverse complement strand
TACACCGCGCCGGCGGCGTTCCCCAGCGAGAGGTCCACCAGGTAGTTCCCGTCGCCGAGGCCCAGCCGCGGCAGCTCGAGCGCCAGCGACGCCGCCTCCGCCTCGGGCAGCTTCTCCGAGGTGCTCCACACCAGAGTGCCTCCATCGGTGCGGATGCTCAGCTCGAGCTGAGGGGCCTCCACCGGTCCATAGCGGTGGTAGCGCGCCAGCAGCCGGAACGGGGCGTCGGAGGAGAAGACGTGCTGCGCGCCGTTGGGCCCATGAATCTCCACCCCGCTCAGCTCCGCCTCGAAGCTCCCCCAGCGCCGCCCCGGCTCGGCCGGCGGGCCGGAGCGCGGCTGGACGGCCACCGGGGCCCGGGCCACGTGCTGCTCCATCGCCACCACCTCGGCCTCGGCCACCGCCGCCCGGTACGCGGCCACGACGTCCACCGGATTTCCCAGCGCCCGGAGCACGCCGGCGTCCAGCCACGCCGCCTGGTCGCACCGGCGCTGGAGGGTGTTCAGGTCATGGGTGACCAGGAGGATGGTCTTCCCCGCGTTCCGGAACTCCTCCATCTTTGCCGTGCTCTTCCGGCCGAAATGCTCGTCGCCCACGCTGAGGATCTCGTCGATCAGGAGGATCTCCGGATCGACGTGGGTGGCCACCGCGAACGCCAGCCGGGCGTACATCCCGCTGGAGTAGGTCCGCACCGGCTCGTCGATGAAGTCTCCGAGCTCCGAGAACTCGATGATCTCCTCCAGCCGGGCGCGGATCTCCCGCCGCGACATCCCGAGGATGATCCCATTGACGAAGATGTTCTCCCGCCCCGAGAAGTCAGGGTGGAAACCGGCCCCCAGCTCGAGCAGGGCCGAGATGCGGCCATGCACCTCCACCGTCCCGCTGGTCGGGGCGTAAATGCCGGTGACCAGCTTCAGCAACGTGGACTTCCCCGAGCCGTTCCGCCCCACCAGCCCGAAGGTCTTCCCCCGGGGCACCGACAGGGAGACGTTCCGCAGCGCGGGGATGACCGCCGACGGAGCCTCCGGCCGCTTCTGCCGCTTCAGCCAGCGCACCAGCTCGCTCTTCAGCGTGGTGTGCTCCTTCCGGATGGTGCTCTTCCGGAAGCTCTTGCTCACGTCGGTGAGGACGATGGCCTCGGAGGCACTCATCAGATCAGCTCCGCGAACTCCTCGCGGCGACTCTCGAACACCTGCGCCGCGAGCGCGAGCAACACCACCGACCCGAATGCCACGATGGTCAGACCCCGCCAGTGGGGCCAGCGGTGCTCGTAGAAGATGCCCTGGTACGAGGTGATGATCACCGCCATGGGGTTGGCGATCAGGTACAGGCGGCGCACCGCCTCCGGCACCGCGTTGGGGATGTAGAGCACGGGGGTGACGAAGAACCAGAGGGTCAGCACGTTGGCCACGATGTGCTGCAGATCCCGGAAGCGCACGTTGAGCGCCGAGACCACGAAGGTCACCCCGAGGGTGAACACCAGCTGCACCAGAAGGACCAGGGGGAAGGCGAGGGCGTGCACGTCGGGCCAGATGCCCACCAACCCCCCGAGGCCCACCATCAGCGGCAGCGAGAGCAGGTAGTTGATGAGGTTCGTCCCCACCACGGTCGTGGGCAGCACCTGGGCAGGGAAGCGCACCTTGGTCAACAGATCGCGCCGGTCGCTGATGGTGCTCGCCCCGCTCCCCACCGACGACGCGAACCAGAGCCAGGGAAGCAGCCCGACGAAGATGAAGTAGGTGTAGTGGGGGATGTTGCTCTTCTGGATGATCCCGAAGACCAGCCCGTACACCGCCATCAGGAGCAGCGGGTTGACGAAGGTCCACAGGAACCCCAGCGCCGAGCCCCGGTAGCGGGCCTTCAGCTCGCGCTGCGTCAGGTTCCAGAGGAGGGCCCGGTACTGCCACAGCTCCCGGAGGTTCCGGATCATGTGCGGCGCTTCCTCGACTTGCGCCGCGGAGCGGGCAGCGCGCCCCGGGCCTGCTTTCGCGGCCCGGCCTCCAGCGCCTCCACCCGGGCGCGGAGCTGGAGCACCTCGGCCGCGAGCTGGGCATCCGCCTCACGGACCCGGGCGTTGAACAGGCGCTGCCGCTCGAGCACCTCGTCGATGAGCGACTGGCAGGCGAGCCGGAATGCCCGTCGAACCACCGAGACCTGCTCTCCGCGCTCGCTCGCCGGGACCGGCAAGGTGGGGTCCTCGTTCTCCTCCAGCGCGCGCACCAGGAAGGACAGCGGCTCGAGCACCGGTTCGGGCTCGGTGTCCACCACCATCGCCTCCTCGCGGATGCCGCGCGCCTCGAGCCGCTCCCGCGCGGCCTGGAGCAGCGAACGGGCGTTGATGTCGCGTCCGAGAAGCTTCATCCGGGCCTCACGATCGCATCCATCTCTTCGCGGTAGGCGTCCACCACCCGGGCCCACCCGTACCGCGAGGCGTAGCGGTGCGCCGCCCGGGCCATCGCCGCACGCTCCTGCCGGACCCTCGCCACTGCCTCGACGAACGCCGGCCCATTCGCGAACGGCGCGCCGGCGCGGCTCCGCTCCAGATGACCCTTCACCACCGCGCTCGCCGCGTTCCCCACCACCGGCGTGCCCACCGCGAAGGCCTCGAGCGCGAGCAGCGACAGGCTCTCCTTCGCCGAGGGCACCACCGCCGCCAGCGCCCCGGCCAGACCGTCCCACTTCTCCTGCTCGCTCACCCGACCCAGCACCCGTACTCCTTCCGCCTGGATGTCCATGCTCGCCTCGCCCGCCAGGACCAGCGTCGGCGCCTCCGTCACCGCCGCCCGGAGCCGCCCGTACGCTCGGAGCAGCTCGGGAATTCCCTTCCCCCGCTCCACCCGGCCCACGTAGAGCAGGTAGTCCCCGGGAAGCTGGAAGCGTGCCCGGAACCGTCCGGCCTCCACCGGCGACGGGTCCACCCCCACGCCTACCACGCGGGCGCGAGCGTGCCGCGGGAATCGGCGGTGGATGAGGTCCAGCTCCTCGGGCGTGTTCACCAACAGGGCCCGCGGCCGCTCGAACACCTCGGCGTAGGCGTCGAACGCCAGGGCCTCGTCGTCATGCGCCGTGGGCACCAGCAGGGTCCGGTCTGCCACCAGCGGTACCGACCAGGCCGTCGACACGTAGAGGTAGGTGAAGGCGACGAATCCGTCGTACTCCCCGGCGTGCTCGGCGAGGTGCCGCCACAGACCGGGCAGCAAGGGCCCCTGGAGCGCCATCCAGGCCTCCTCCTCGTCGCGCCCCAGCGATCGGCCGAAGAGACGGCGCGAGCGCGCGTTCAGCTCGGCCATCGAACGGGGCCGCGGGTTGGCGAAGCGCAGGACCGGCACTCCGTCCACCCTCGACTGCCCGGGCGGCAGCGCGTTGGCCCAGGTGAGGTGGTCGGTCGCGCAGCTGGTCAAGACCCGGAGGTCCCAGTGGGGGAGCATCCTCGCCACCACCTGCGCGGCGTGCGCCTCGGCGCCTCCGGTGATCTCCGGGCCATAACGCTGCACCACGATGCCCACCCGGGGACGGCGCCGCCGGGCGCGCGTCCTCGGCGGCCGACGCAGACCCACGCTCTCCAGCGCCGCCCCGAGCAGCTCCTCGCTGTGGCCCGGTCCGGACGCCTCGAGCCTTCGCCGTTGCCCGGCGAGGACGCGGGCCCGCAGCGGAGCGTCGGTTCCGAGCCGCACCGCCAGCTCGGCCAGCAGCGCGAACCGCTTCTCGTCGAAGCCGATGCCGGCGCCGGCCAGCGTCTCCGGCACCGCCCCGGCGGCGTAGGCCAGCACCGGGACCTCCGCCGCCATCGCCTCGAGGAGCAGAGCTCCCGAGCTCTCGTGCTCGCTCATCGAGACCAGGACCGAGCCGCTCCGGTACACCGCCACCCGCTCGGCGTGGTCGACGGGCCCGAGCAACGTCACTCCGCGCGTGCGCGCCGCCTCCGCCTCCAGCGCCCGCACCGCGGCGAAACGGCGGTCCACCTCGCCGGCGACCACCAGCCGGGCGTCCGGACGGATGCGGAGCACCTCCCGGTGGAGCGCGAGCAGGTCCTCGAGGCGCGCGTGCGGCGTCACCGGACCGACGCTGACCACGCTGAACGCCGTCGATCCCAGCCGGGCCTGCGTCGCCGGGTCCACCCGGTCGGAAGCGAAGCGCTCGGGCTCGACGAAGAGGGGAACGGTGTGCACGTTGCCGTACCCGGTGCGGCGCAGCTCGGCCGAACCGAACTCCGACAGCCCGATGCCCAGCGCGACGTGGGGGGCCATGCCGGAGAGCTGCGCGCGCCCGGACAGCAACGAGGGCTCGAGCGACGTCCCGCGATAGAAGCGCAGCGGCGGAAGCCCGTGGAACACCACCGCCCGCCGGGAAGGGCCGTGCAGCAGGCGGCCGGGGAGCACGCTGCCCAGCGCATGGTGGAGGAGCACCAGATCGTCCGGGTGGGCACGCAGCGCCTCGAGCGGCTGGACCAGCGCCTCGGCGCCCGGCTCCTGGCTCGCGCTGAACAGCCCGCCCCAGTGCCCCAGCCGCCGGAGCAGCACCCGGAAGTGGATCGCCGCCTGCGCGGTCGCATCGCCGAGGCGAAAGTGTGGGACGAGCTGGTGGACGACCATGAAGCTCGCGGGGGCTCTAGCACATGTGTCACGGTGCGCCCGCCCGTGGAGCTCACCGTGGCCCTCGACGCGACCCTGTGGGACGAGCCGACGACCGGCATCGCCCGGTACAGCCACGCGGTGGCCGGGGCGCTGGAGGCACGCGGGGTCCGGGTGCTCCGGGTGGGCGCCCGTCACTCCGGCGAGCTGCCGCGCCGGGTGCGCAGCCGCACCCTCCACACCCTGGGCGAGCTGCCGGGGATGCTTGCCCGGAGCGGGGCGTCGCTGTTCCACGCGGTGGGAAACGTCGACCTGCCGCTGCTCCGCATCCCCGGCATCCCCTTCGTGCTCACCGTGCATGACCTCATCCCGCTCACCTCGCCGGACACCGTCTCCGCAGCGTTCCGCTGGCAGTTCCGCCTCTGGCTGGGGAGGAGCGTCCGGGTGGCGGACCACGTGGTGTGCGTCAGCGCCTGGACGCGGGGGCAGCTGCTGGCCCGTTTCCCGGAGCTGGACCCGGAGCGGGTCTCGGTGGTGCACAACGGCGTCGACCACGTCCAGCCTGCGCCGCTCGACGCCGTCTCGCGGGCGTGGCTGCGGAGCCTGGGGCTCCCGGAACGGTGGGTGCTCTTCGCCGGCGCGCTGGATGCCCGGAAGAACGTCGATCTGGTCCTGGACGCCCTCGAGCAGCTCGGCCCACGCGCCCCGGCGCTGGTGCTCGCCGGGCAGCGCTGGTACGGCGCCGGGCCGGTCGAGCGCCGCATCGGGACGCTGCGGGCACGCGGCCTCGACATTCGCCCGCTGGGGTTCCTGGCGGAGCCGCTGCTCTGGACGCTGATGGCCGCCGCGCCGGTGTTCGTCTTTCCTTCGCGCGACGAGGGATTCGGGCTCCCCCCGCTGGAGGCGATGGCGCTCGGGACGCCGGTGGTGGTGAGCACCGCCGCCGCGCTGCCCGAGGTCTGCGGCGAGACGGCCATCCAGGTCCCGCCCGACGAGGCGCCCATGCTCGCCACTGCCCTTCAGCGGCTCCTCGACGACCCTGCCGAGCGCACCCGCCGCGGCGAGGCCGGCCGCGCCCATGCCCGCGCGTTCCGCTGGGACACCGTGGCCGCGCACCTGGTGGAGGTGTACCGCTCCCTCGGAGCGTCCTGATTGCTCCCCGGCCCTTCGTCGAGGCGCGTGGTACGCTCGGCGGGGTCCGTGTCCCGCTCGGTCCTCGCCATCGGTGTGCTGTTCGGGGCGATCGCCTCCGCGCAGCCCGTGACGTACTTCCCCCCGATCGCTGCCCGAACGTCCCCGCCTCTGCTGGGGACCGGCGCGGTCGGCGTCACGCTCTGGCTGTCGGATCCGGGAGTGGATGTGGGGGAGTCGATCCTCTTTGCCACGACGCCGCAGAGCGCCACCACCTCCTTCACCCTCGGAACGCTGTCGGCAGCAGGGGTCCCGAACTTGCCGGCCACCATCGACGGGATCGCCACCGCCCCCGGCGTCCTGGTGCAGGGCACCGACCGGACGCTCATCGCGGTGGCGTCGTCGGGGCAGGTGCTCGTCGGAACCATCGAATCCGGTGCCTTCGTCTCCCGCGGGCCGAACCAGACCGTGACCGGTGGTCCGCCGCTCGCCCTCGCCGTGTCGGCCGACGGCGGAGCCGTGCTCCTCGTCTCGGACGCCACCGCCACCCAGTTCACCCGCTGGGAGCTGGGACTGCCGAGCGGGACGGCCGACGCCGTCAAGGGCCTCACCGCCGCCGCGCTGACCGAGCCGGCCCGCAGCCTCCTCCTCGACGGCATCCGGAACCAGGTCCTCGTGGGCGGGAACACGCTCGGGAACCTCTACCGCCTCGACGCCCGGCTCGATGCGGGGCCAGTGCTCATCGACAGTGCGCTCCTCAGCCAGGGCCGTCTCGCCCCGCCGGTGACCGGACTCGCGCTCTACCAGGGAGCGGTCGCTGCGTATCTGCTGGTCACCAGCTCCCAGGGCCTCACCGTCTACGACTTGCTGCAAGCCGACCCGTTGCCTGGAGCCTTCCGGGTCATCCCGCGCGACGACGCCGGCCAGCTGAGCGGCCCCACGGGCGTGGCGGTCACCAACCTCCCGGCCGGCGCTGCCTTTCCCGCGGGGGTCATTGCCCTGGGCGACGCCACCGACAGAGGTCTGGCGCTGGTTCGCTGGGACGTTCTCGCCCAGGACGCCGGGCTGGCGATCGACACCAGCTTCGACCCCCGGGGGTTACCCTCGGATGCGGGGCCGACCGACGGAGGCTGCACCACACCCGGAGGCTGTGGACCCTCGGGCAACCCCATCCCCCCCGTCCCCCCGGGGCCGTACGTCCCGGTCCCCGACACCTCGAGTTGCGCCAGCGCGCCGGGCGGAGCCGCCGCCCTGGGCGCCCTCGTCACGCTGCTCGCCCTGGTGTCCCCGCGCCGCCGCCAACGCCGCTGATCCACTGGCCTGGTCCAGGCGGTGTCAGGGGCTCCTGCTTGATCCAGGGCACCATGCTCTACAAGGTGACGCCCGCCCTCGCGCCGCCGCCGCGCCGGCCCCGCGCTGCGGACGGGTCGCGCCCCAAGAAACGCCGGGCGAGCGCGGTCTTCGACTCCGACGGGCACGAGGTCCTGATCACCCTGATGTGCCTCAAGTGCCGGCAAGTCAGGCCCCTGGCGCAGTTCGGGCTGCGGAAGATGCCGGACGGCGCCATCCGCAACCAGCCCTGGTGCCGGGGATGCCGCGGCGCGGCCACGCCCAAGAAGCGCCCCGAGTCCGTGGAGCCCACCACCCCCCCGGCCGCCAGCGCGGACCCGCCTGCAGCGGCGACGGAGCCCGAGCCCGGGCACCTCGTCTCGCTCCCGGCCGTCGAGGGCTGAGTCCGGGCGCGGCGATCCGCCGCCCCGTCACCCTTCGAGGAATCGAAGTGGTGGTTCCCCCGTCGCCGCATGGCTTTGACTAATTTACAGAAACCGAACAGAGCGTCACGCTAATGCTGCTGGCAGGACAGGTGCGGCCGCCGTGACGCGCTTGCCACTTGCCGACTCCTTGGGGCGATTTCAGCTTTACAGCGCGCCATGTCATTCGCTACACAGATTGACACGTGAGCGATGGCGCGATGCTGTGAAGCCCACCCCCAGGAGGCACGGAC
>DATIWB010000134.1:0-4145 GCA_035519675.1 Myxococcaceae bacterium | reverse complement strand
TTCACTCTGCGGGGAGTCGATGGCGGGACCGCCACGGTGATCGGCGAATCCCGCACCCGAGCGGTGGTGGGCGGCTCGTTCGAGGACGACTTCGCCGCCGACTACGCGGTGCACCTCTACCGCGTCACGTTCTGAGTCCGCCTGCACGGCCACCGCGCGACCCAACTCCGACCCAACCCATGAAGAAGCCCCGGAACCAGACCTTTCTGATTCCGGGGCCTTAGATGGTCGGGGCGACAGGATTTGAACCTGCGACCACCTGCACCCCAAGCAGGTGCGCTACCAGGCTGCGCTACGCCCCGGGAACTGCTCGGCAATGTGGCGAACTGCGGGGAAGCGGGGGTGTACCTGCCGGCCCCCGACGGGTCAAGCCGCTCCGTCCGACCCCGAGCCGCTGCCGGAGGCGGCCGCCGCAGCCGCGGCCTCGGCGGAGGCGTTCAGGGCGCTCTTCAGCACCTGGCTGGGTCGAAACGTCAGCACCCGTCGCGCGGAGATCTCGATCTCCTTCCCGGTCTGGGGATTTCGCCCGACGCGCGCGTTCTTCTGGCGCACCTGGAAGTTCCCGAAGCCGGAGATCTTGATCTTGTCCCCGCGCTCGAGCGTCTCCTTCACCGTGTCGAAGACCAGCTCGACGATCTCCGCGGACTCCTTCTTGGAGAAGCCCACCTTCTCGTAGACGCCTTCGATGATGTCGGCCTTCGTCATGGAGCCGAAGCATGCCTGCCTGCTCCCGAGGGTGTCAACTTACCGGAGTTGCTGAGGGTTTTAGCGGCCCCTCAGCTGGCCGCCCAGGCGACCGTGGACCTCCTCCACGATGCGCCGGTGGGCCTCCTGCACCTCGTCGTCCCGGAGGGTGCGGTCCGGAGCCCGGTACCTGAGGGCGAAGGCCAGGTTCTTCTGTCCCTCGGGCAAAGGTGTGCCGGTGTAGACGTCGAACAGGGTCGCGTCCTCGACCAGCGGCTGGCCCACCTCGCGGATGACGGCGCGCACCTCCGCCGCCTCCATCGACACCGGCACCACCACCGCCAGGTCGCGGAGCACCGCCGGATAGCGCGGCAGCGGTCGGAAACGGGGGGAGAGCTGCGCCACCCGCTCCAGCGCCGCGACCTCGAGCTCGAAGGCGAACACGCCCGGCGGCAGCTCGAGGTGCTGCGCGACGAGCGGATGCACCTCGCCGATCCACCCCAGCACCACCTCCCCCACCCTGGCCTCGGCCGTCGCCCGCGGATGGAACGGCGCCACCCGGGCCAGCCGGCAGGACAGCTCGTCCGCCGACAGCGCGGAGACGATGGCCTCCACCGCCCCCCGCGCATCGGCGAAGTCGTTCTGGGCGTCCTTCGAGGTCCAGCTCCGCGGCTCACGCCGACCCCAGAGAACGCCCGCGACGTGGAGGCGCTCCTCGGCCACCGGCCGGAGGTCCTTCCCCCCGTGCGGATCGCGCAGGTAGGCGCGGCCGACCTCGTAGAGCCGGAGCGACTCGGGCTGCTGGCGGAGGTTCGAGGCCACGTTGGAGAGCAGCGAGGCCAGCAGCGTCGTGCGCATCACCGCCTGCTGCGGGGTGAGCGGGTTCTTCAAGGTGACCGCCCCCACGGGCGTCCCGAGCTTCTCCAGCGCCCGCGCGGTGACCCACGGGAGCAGGCCCGGGTCGACGAAGCTGTAGTTCACCACCTCGTCGAAGCCGGCGCCGGACAAGGCGCCCCGGATGCGCCGGTCCACCTCGACCCACGCAGGCTCGGGCACCAGCTCGCCAGAGCTGGCCGGGAGAACGGAGGGGATGTGCTCGTAGCCGCGCACCCGGGCGACCTCCTCGACCAGGTCCTCCGGCCGCTCGACGTCGTGGCGCCACCCCGGTACCTGCCAGCGGCCCCCCGCCTCGGCCACGAAGCCCAGCGAGGAGAGGATGGACTGGATCTCCTTGTCCGGCACCGGTGCCCCGAGCAGCGCGTCCACCTCGCCCTTCGTCAGGGCGACCAGCCGCGGCTCGGCGGGGCGCGGGTGCACGTCGATGCGCCCGCGCCGCACGGTGGCCCCCGACAGCTCGGCCATCAGCGCCGCCGCGTGGTCCAGCACCTCGGGCAGGACGGTGCGATCCACGCCACGCTCGAAGCGGTAGGACGCCTCGCTGTGCAGCTGGTGGCGCCGCGCCATCCGGCGGATGGTGCCCGGGTCCCAGTTCGCCGCCTCGAGCAGCACGCGAGTCGTTGTCTCGCTGACCTCGGTGTCCGCGCCGCCCATGGTGCCGGCGAGGGACTGCGCCCCCCGCGTGTCCTCGATGACCAGGTCGTCCTCCACCAGCGTTCGCTGCTTGCCGTCGAGGGTGGTGAGCGGCTCGCCGTCCCGCGCCCGCCGCACGCGGAGCAGGCCCCCCTGGATGCGGTCGAGGTCGAAGGCATGGAACGGCTGCCCCAGCTCGAGCATCACGTAGTTGGTGACGTCGACCACGTTGCTGATGCTCCGGACCCCACAGTGCTCGAGCCGGCGCCGAAGCCACGCCGGGGACGGCCCGATGCGCACCCCCTCGAGCACCCGGGCGGTGAAGCGCCGGCAGCCCGCCGGGTCGGCGATCTCGATGCGGATGGCGTCGGAGACCGGAGCGCCCGACTCGGCCGGCACCCGGAGCTTCCGCTGCAGCGGCACCCCGAGCACCGTCGCGGCCTCGCGTGCCACGCCGAGGTGGCTGAGGGCGTCGCCGCGGTTTGGCGTCACGTTCACCTCCAGCACCGTGTCGTCGAGCCCGAGCGCGCCGGCCAGCGGGCTCCCCGGCACGAGCTCCCTGGGAAGGATGAGCAGGCCGCTGGCGTCGTCGGACAGACCGAGCTCCTTGCCCGAGCAGAGCATCCCGTGGCTCTCCACGCCGCGGAGGCTGGCGCGCTGGATGGTCGGCCCACCTGGCAGGGTCGTCCCCACGGTGGCCAGCGGCACGAGGTCACCCACCTGGAAGTTCTTCGCCCCGCAGACGACCTGGAGGCGCTCGCGCCCCGTGTCCACCTGGGTGACGGTGAGCTTCTCGGCGTCGGGGTGCGGCGCGGCGGCCGCGATCCTCGCCACCACCACCCCGGCCAGCGCCTCACCCGGCCGGTGCATCCCCTCCACCTCGAGGCCAGCCCGGGTCAGACGCCGGGCGAGCTCCTCCGGGGCCGGCAGCGGCGAGACGAAGTCGTGCAACCACTCGACGGAGACCTTCATGGCTAGAACTGCTCCAGGAGTCGAACGTCGTTGTCGAACAGGCTGCGCAGGTCATCCAGGCCGTAGCGCAGCATGGCCACTCGCTCGATGCCCATCCCGAAGGCGAAGCCAGTGACGCTCCCCTCGGGGTAGCCCACCGCCTTGAAGACGTTCTGGTGCACCATCCCGCACCCGAGGATCTCCAGCCAGCCGCTCTGCTTGCACAGCCGGCAGCCTTTGCCGGCACAGGCCCCGCAGCTCACGTCCAGCTCGCCCGAGGGCTCGGTGAAGGGGAAGAACGAGGGGCGGAAGCGCGTCTTCCGATCCGGCCCGAAGTAGGCGCGGACGAAGGCATCGAGCGTCCCCTTCAGCTCGGCCATGGTGACCTTCCGGTCCACCAGCAGCCCCTCGATCTGGTGGAACATCGGGGTGTGCGTCGCGTCCGAGTCGGCGCGGTACACCTTCCCCGGCACCACCACCCGGATGGGCGGCTTCTGGGCGAGCATCGTCCGCACCTGCCCGGGCGAGGTGTGGGTGCGGAGCACGATGCTTCCCGGGTCGTGCTGCAGATAGTCGCCGTGAACGTAGAACGTGTCCTGCATGTCCCGGGCGGGGTGGTCCGGTGGGAAGTTCAGCGACTCGAAGTTGTAGGTGTCGAGCTCCACCTCCGGGCTCTGCACCACGTCGAAGCCCAGCCGCTGGAAGGTCCGGGTCACCTCCTCGAGCGTGCGCGACACCACGTGCCGCCGGCCCGGGCGGCGCATCCGGCCGGGGAGCGTCACGTCGATGGGCGCGGCGTCCAGCTCGGCCTGCAGCGCGGCGCGGGCGAGGCGCTCCTGGGCCTCGCCGAGCATCGACTCCACCTCGGCCTTCACCCGGTTGGCCACCTCGCCCACCCGGCGGCGCTCGTCGGGCGGCAGCTTGCCCATCCCTCCGAGCACGGCGGAGAGCTCCCCCTTCTTGCCGAGGTAGCGGACCCG
>DATIWB010000133.1:0-115237 GCA_035519675.1 Myxococcaceae bacterium | reverse complement strand
CATCCTCGAGGAGGCCTTCCGCCGGGGTCCGGTCAAGGCAGGACCCGACGACCTCTTCACCCTTCGCGCCATCAAGATCTACGCGGATGGCGCCCTCGGCTCCCGCGGAGCGCACCTCAAGGCGCCCTACTCCGACGACCCGCACAACACCGGCCTCGTCGTGACCGCGATGCGCGACGTCGAGGAGATCTCCCGGAAGGCGCTCGCCGCCGGCTTTCAGGTCTCGACTCACGCCATCGGAGACGCCGCCAACCGCGACGTGCTCGAGGCCTACGCCCGGGCCGGCGTCACCCCCGCGGCGCGGTTCCGCATCGAGCACGCCCAGATCGTCGACCTCGCGGACATCCCCCGCTTCGCCCAGCTCGGCATCATCGCCTCCATGCAGCACCCACGCCACGAGCGACATGCCCTGGGCCGAGAAGCGCGTGGGCCGCGCACGCCTCGTCGGCGCCTACGCCTGGCATCGCTTTCTCGACGCCGGGGTTCACCTGGCGTTCGGGAGCGACTTCCCGGTGGAGCTCAGTGACCCGCGTCTCGGCCTCTTCGCCGCGATCGCTCGGACCGACCTCCAAGGTCAGCCGCCCGGCGGCTGGCTCCCCGACCAGCGGCTCACGGTCGAACAGACTCTCCGCGCCTTCACCACCGGCGCGGCGTACGCTGCCTTCGAGGAGGAGTGGCGCGGCGAGCTCCGACCTGGACAGGCTGCAGATCTCACCGTCTTCGACGGCCCGCTCGACACGCCCGAGCACATCGTGAAGCGCAAGGTCCTGATGACCATCGTCGCCGGTCGCGTGGTCTTCGACGCGCGGACAGCCGAGCGCCCACGGTGAAGGGTTCGATCGGGCTCGTTGCTCTGCTCGCCGTCGCCATCCTGGCGATCGTCGCCGTCGTGGGGCTCAGCCGTCCCGTCCGTGTCGAGCCGGCCCCCCCGGCGGAGCCCACGGCCTCCATGCCCCGGCACCCACAGACGCAGGCTCGCTCGACTCGTTGCTCGACACCATTCAGGTCGAGCACCTCGTGACGCACGGCCGCTGACCGCCTACTGCGGCCCGCTCTTTGCGGTCGGCGGCTTCGCCGTTTCGCCGAGCCGGAGCTTCTCCACCGAGATCTGCGCCTGCCTCCCGTAGTCCACCGCCTCTCCGAGGAGCCTCGCGGCCTCCTGCGGGGCGTGGAACCCCATGCTGTTCTCCGCGGCCACAAAGTCCAGACGCCACTGGGCCCTCCGCTGGAGCGCCCGCGCGGGTCCCAGCTGCGCATCCGTCGCCCCCGCCGCCTTCGCCGCCTTCAGCGCGTCCAGCATCTCCGCGATCGCCCCACCCGCCCGCTGGAGCAGGTCGTAGTTCCGCCCCTGGATCTGCGAGACCCGCGCCTGGATCTCGCTCTCCGCGTACGGATGACACGTCTGGCACGCCCGGCTCACGTTCAACAGCGGGCTCCGCACCCAGTGGTCACTCACCTTCAGCGCCCCCTCGCGCAGGTAGGGCATGTGGCAGTCCGCGCACGCCACCCCGCTCCGGGCGTGGATGCCCTGGTTCCACAGCTCGAACTCCGGGTGCTGCGCCTTCAGCACCGGCGCACCCGACTCCGCGTGCACCCAGTCCTTGAACGGCTTCCCGTCCGGGAAGTTCGTCCCGTCGTCGTAGTACGCCTCGATCTCGTCCGCCTTCGTCCCGTTCTTCCACGGGTAGGTCACCGTCTTCCGGTCCCCACGGAAGTAGTACTCGACGTGGCACTGGCCACAGACGTAGCTGCGCATCTCCTGCCGGCTCGCGTCGCGGTTCACGTCGTAGTCCTTCACCCCCTGGTGCTCCTTGAGCACCTTGATGCCCACCAGGAACCCCGGCCGCGTCACCCGGAGCTGCATCGTCTTCGGGTCGTGGCAGTCCACGCAGCTCACCGGGTGGTCCACCAGCGGCTTCCCGCTGGCGTCCTTGAGGGCGAGCGCATCCTGGTACTTCATCGCGCACACGTCCTCGAAGCCCTTCATCACGTCACCCTTCCCGACGTCGCGGTACGCCGGGATGATGCTCGCGTGGCAGTGGAGGCACGCCCCGGGCTGCGGCTTCTCCGTCACCCGCCGCGTCTTCTCCTGGTCCAGGAGCATGTACCCGTGCCCGCGCCGGTCCCGGTAGTCCAGGCTGAACGCGTACCCGGCGAAGATTCGCGTGAGCCACGGGAACCGGTCCGCCTTCTCCGCCGGGCTCGCATCCCCCCCGCCGAAGTTCGTCCGGCTCGGCTCCACCGTCTTCAAGTAGCTGTCGTACTCCCGCGGCCAGTTCGTCCCCCAGACCTTGGGGTCGACCGTGTTCTCGTCCACCTCGACCAGCCTGACGAACGTCTGCTTGGCCTCGGTCTTGCGCTGGATGATGCTCACCAGCAGCGCGGTGATGCCCGCCGCGACCACCGCGGCCACGAGCGCCACTGTCACCAGCAGCGGCCAGCGCTTCTTCGGAGCGGTCGGTTCCATCCTGAGTCCCTCTAGTTCCGCGCGCCGTGCCCGACGCCGCGGTGGCAATGGACGCAGAGCACCGCGTCCTGGTCCGTGGTGCTCCCATGCACCAGCTCCGACACGAGACCTCCATGACAGGAGAGACAGTTCTCCTGGAGGATGCGCGCGTTCCGGGGGCCGATCCGGATCGGCTCCGGGAAGTCTTGCAGGGTGAAGGCCTTGCTATGGTTCCAGCCGTTCACCGCCTTGGCCCACCACTTGGGCACGAAGGCGTGCGGCAGGTGGCACTGCACACAGGTGGCCGCGGCGTGGTGGGGCGAGTGCTGCCAGGACGCGTACTCGTCCCGCATGATGTGGCAGTTCACGCAGGCCCGCGGGTCGGCACTGAAGTACGAGAGCCCCTCGGCGTAGCGAAAGGTGAACGCGCCCAGGCCGGCCACCAGACCCGCGGCGAGCGCCGCGACCACCGCCACCTGCACGCTGCCCCGCCCTCGCAGGTCCATGGCAAACACGAGCTTGAGGCACGGCCGCCCTTCCGAGCAAGCTGCGCAGCCTTGCGTCTCCTGACCGTCCTTCTCCTTGGAGGCTGTGCCTCGGTGCCTTCAGCTCAGTCCGATGGGCTCCACCCCACCCCGCTGCTCGCCAGGACGTCCCAGGGCGACGGGGTGGCCATCTCCATCGCCGGCTCTCGCATCGAGCGGATCGAGCGAGCCAGCTCCCCGACGAGCTCCGTCGTCGTCGCCGGCCTGACGGACGCGCACGGACACATCGTCGGGCTCGGGCTGTCACTGGTCAAGGTGGACCTTCGCAGCTGCCGTTCCGCCGAGGACTGCGCGGCCCGCGTCCAGGCCGCTCTCCCCGAGCTCGCTCCGGGCGCCTGGCTCCAGGGCCGCGGCTGGGACCAGAATCTCTACCCGGACCAGCAGTTCCCCACCCGCGCGGCCCTCGATGCGGTCGCGCCCAGGACGCCCGTGTACGTGCGGCGCGTCGACGGACACGCCGCCTGGGCGAACTCCGAGGCGCTGCGACGGGCCAACATCACCCGGGACACCCCGGACCCTCCGGGCGGGAAGATTCTCCGCGACGCGAAGGGCGAACCCACGGGAGTGCTGGTCGACCGGGCCGAGGACCTCGTCGACGAAGTCATCCCGCCTCCCTCCGAGCTGGAGATCGAACAGGCGATCCTCCGGGCTCAGGACCTCCTCCTCTCCCAGGGGCTCACCTCGGCCCACGAGATGGGGATCTCGCCGTACGTCGCGGACGTCTACCTGCGGCTCGCCCGATCTGGCCGGCTCAAGATGCGCGTCTACGCGCACTGGACAGGTGACCCGGACACCCTCCAGGAGGCGTTCCGGCGGGGCCCCCTGCGCGCCGGTCCGGACGAGCTCTTCAGCCTGCGGTCCATCAAGCTCTACGCGGACGGAGCGCTCGGCTCGCGGGGAGCTCACCTCAAGGCGCCCTATTCCGACGACCCCCACAACACCGGGCTCGTGTTGACCTCGGCAGAGGACGTCGAGGCGATCTCCCGGCGCGCGCTCGCGGCGGGTTTCCAGGTCTCCACCCACGCCATCGGCGACGCCGCGAACCACGACATCCTCGAGGCCTACGCGCGGGCCGGCGTCACGCCTGCGGCCCGGTTCCGCATCGAGCACGCCCAGATCGTCGACGTCGCGGACATCCCACGGTTCGCGCAGCTCGGCGTCATCGCCTCGATGCAGCCCACCCACGGGACCAGCGACATGCCGTGGGCCGAGAAGAGGCTCGGTCGCTCCCGGCTCGCAGGCGCCTACGCCTGGCGTCGCTTCCTCGACGCCGGAGTCCACCTCGCGTTCGGCAGCGACTTCCCCGTCGAGCTGAGCGACCCCCGGCTCGGCCTCTTCGCCGCGGTGACCCGGACCGATCTCCAGGGTCAGCCGCCCGGCGGCTGGCTCCCCGACCAGAGGCTCACGGTCGAGGAGGCACTGCGCGCGTTCACGACTGGAGCGGCGTACGCTGCCTTCGAGGAGGGTTGGCGTGGCGAGCTCAGGGCCGGACAGGCCGCCGACCTCACGGTCTTCGATGGGCCGCTCGACACGCCCGAGCACCTCATGCAGCGAAAGGTTCTGATGACCGTCGTCGCGGGTCGTGTCGTCTACGACGCACGGACCGCGGAGACATCCCGGTGAGCAGATCGGCCGGGCTGATCGGGCTGCTCATCCTGGCGATCCTGGCAATCGTCGCAGTCACTGGCCTGACCACCCGCGTCCGCGTGGAGCCTGCGCCCGCCGGGTCGACCTCCGGGCCCACCGCCGCGGCTCCCACGGCGGCCGACGCGGGCTCGCTCGACTCGCTACTCGACGCGATCCGGGTCGAGCACGGCATCAAGCACGGTCGCTGAGCGTTCGAGGTGCAACGTTGCCTCAAGCCGCTCGCCTGCCGAGCGGCCCGACTTTGACTTCGGGAACGACGGCTCCGTCGCTTGCCGGACTCCCGGGAGCCGACCCCCACTTCCCATTCCGGGCATCAGGGTGCTCCTTCCGTCGGAGACGGAGGGGTGGACTTCTCGCATGGGTCGGAGCGGTTGGGCGTGGCTGTGTCTGCTGTCAGCGTGTGGATCGGCGGTGCCGGGCGGCGGCGCACCGTCGCTGGGCAGGCTCGCCCCCCAGGTGGGGCAGCGCCAGTCAGCGCTGGGCATCGGCTCGAGCGGGGATGACCTCCGGACCGGGTGGTACCCGGCCGAGGCCGCCCTCTCCCCAGCCAGCGTCTCCGCTCCGGACTTCGGCCAGCTGTTCGAGGTCACCGTCGACGGGTCGGTCTACGCCCAGCCGCTGCTGGCCAACGGCGCGCTGCTGGTGGCCACCGAGAACAACCACGTCTACGCGCTCGACCCCACCAGCGGGGCGGCCATCGCCGACCGGATGCTCGAGCTGCCCTGGAACCCGGCCGACATCGGCTGCGGCGACCTGGTCCCGACGGTGGGCATCACCGGCACCCCTGTCGTCGACACCCGGACCCACACCGCGTACTTCACGACCAAGAGCTACGCCAGCGGGACGTCCGGGCCGGCCGCCATCTCCATGCACGCGGTGGACGTGCCGTCGCTCGCCGAGCGCCCGAACTTCCCCGTCCTCATCCAGGGCGCCGCCGACAACCGGCAGGGCGTGACGTTCGACGCCACCGTGCAGCTGCAGCGGCCCGGGCTGGTGATGCTCGGCGACACCGTCTACGCCACCTTCGGCGGCCACTGCGACTACGGCGCGTTCAACGGCTGGGTGGTGGGCGTGTCCACCGCCGGCGCCATCACCACGATGTGGGCCGGCGAGGACGGCTTCAACCCCGGCAGCGGCATCTGGCAGAGCGGCGGCGCGCCGGTGAGCGACGGGCCGGACACCCTCATCGTCGCCACCGGCAACGGCACCATCGGCAACGGGGAGGATCCGCCCCAGCCACGCCCCGGACATCAGCCGCCCTTCCTCCTCGGCCAGGCCTGGGTCCGGCTGAAGGTCGGCGCCGACGGGAAGCTGACCCCCACCGACTTCTGGGCGCCCTACGACGCGGACAAGCTCAACGTGTGGGACGCCGACATCGGCTCGTCCGGGCCGATGGGGCTGCCCGACAGCTTCGGCACCCCGGCGCACCCGCACCTCGCAGTGGCCTCGGGGAAGCAGGGCTACGTGTACCTGCTCGACCGCGACAACCTGGGCGGCATCGGCCAGGGCCCGGGCGGGGCGGACGCGGTGGTGCAGCGCATCGGGCCCTACGGCGGCGTCTGGTCGCGTCCCGCGGCGTGGCCCGGGAGCGGCGGCTGGGTGTACCTGCCCACCGCGTCGGGCGGCACCACTTCCGGGGGCTCGACCGGGACGCTGAACGTCTTCGGCGCCGGCGTGGACGGGAGCGGTGTCCCGGCGCTCTCGCTGGTGGGCCAGGCGACGGACGCGTTCGGGTTCGGCTCGAGCGCGCCGGTCGTCACCTCGAACGGGGTGACTCCCGGCTCGGCCCTGGTGTGGGTGGTGTGGTCGCCGGACGGCACCGGCTCGGGCGGGCAGCTCCGGGCCTACGACGCGGTGCCGGAGAACGGGGTGCTGTCGCTCCGCTACAGCGCGCCCCTGGGCAGCGGAGGCATCGCCTCCAAGTTCAACCCGCCGGGGGTGGGCGACGGGCGCATCTACGTGGGCACCCGCGACGGGAAGGTCGTCGGCTGGGGCTCGCCGGTGAATCAGCCGCTGGCCACGGTGCCGGTCAATCTCGGGACGGTGGACCTCGGCAGCAGCTCGACCGCGCCGGTCAGCTTCACCGCCAAGCGCACGGTCATCGTCACCGGGCTCAGCTCGACCAGCGGCGACTTCACCTTCTCCGGGGTGACGCCCAGCCTCCCCGCCAGGCTGCGGACCGGCGACGTCCTGTCGGCGACGGTCACTTTCACTCCCAGCCGCTCGGGCATCCGGGCCGGGGCGCTGGTGGCCACCACGGCGCTGGGGCCGGTCTCCACCAGCCTGACCGGCATCGGACGGAACCCCAACCCGGTCTTGACCAACTCGCCGAACACGGTGAGCTTCGGCGGCACCTCGGTGGGCATGACGCTCAACGGCACCGTCACCTTCTCCAACGTGGGCGGGGCGCCGCTGACCGTCACCGGGGTGACGCCACCGGCCGCGCCGTTCTCGGCCACCGGGCTGCCGGCGGCGGGGGCGGTGCTCCAGCCCGGGGCCTCGGTCACCGTCACCCTGGCCTTCGCGCCGACGGCCGAGGGCAACTTCACCGGGAGCCTGGTGGTGGACAGCACCGCGGGCCAGGCCACCGTGCCGCTCTCGGGCTCGGCGAGGCCGCCGGGCCGCCTCGAGGTGGACCCGGTGACGCTCGACTTCGGGAGCTTGACGCCGGGCGAGAGCGCGTCGCGCACCTTCCGGGTGTGGAACTCGGGCGGCTCGCGGGTGACGGTGACCAAGTCGAAGCCGCCGGCCGCGGGGGTGGGCTTCACCGCCACCAACAGCCTGCCCGAGGGACAGAACTTCAACCCGGGGGACGCGCTGACCTTCGAGGTGACGTTCTCGCCGCTGGTGGGCGGGCCGGTCTCGGACCACTGGATCATCAACTCCAACGACTCGGTCGGCGCGGTGACGGTGAGCTTGACCGGGGTGGGGGATGCGCCGCTGCCGCCGCCGCCGCCGGTGGACTCGGGGGTTCCGGACGCCGGGGTGAGCGGACAGGACGGCGGAGTGCGGGACGGTGGACCGGGAGTGCTGGACCCGTCGGGCGGGTGCAGCGTGGCCGGCGGGGATGCGCTGTGGGCGCTGCTCGGGCTGCTGCCCTGGGCACTGCGGCGGCGGAGGGGCTGAGTTCCGGCGTCAGGTGGAACGGAGCGCGGTCGCCGGGTCGACCCGCGCCGCCCGCAGTGCCGGGAGCAGCGCGCTGGCCACGGCCACCACGCCGAGGACGAGGACGACTGCCGCGAGCACCGCCGGGTCCGAGGCGGCGACGCCGAACAGGAGGCCGCGGAAGACGATGGCCAGCGCCACCGAACCCAGCACCCCGGCGGCGGCCCCGGCGAGAACGGGCGGCAGGTTGCGCCGGAGCACCAGGCGGATGATGTCCCTTCTGGCCGCGCCCACGGCCATCCGGATGCCGAACTCGCGGGTGCGCTGGACCACCGCGTACGAGACCACCCCGAAGATGCCCACCGCGGCGAGCAGCAGGGCGAAGGCGGCGAAGACGCCCAGCAGGAACACCGGGTAGCGGCGGAGGAACATCGACGGCGCCTGGTCGAGCAGCTCGGTGAGCGAGCGCACCGGGAGCACCGTGGCCTCGGGCACGGCCGCCTGGAGCGCGCGGCGGACCTCGGTGCCCACGCCGGAGCGGCTGGCGCGCAGCACGAAGCTCACTGGATTGCCGGGGGACTGGGTGTCCGGGAAGTACAGGATGGGCGGCGCCGCCTCGTCGAGCGCTCCGAAGGTCTGGTCCCCCACCACGCCCACGATGGTCAGCATCGGTGCCTGGGGGGCATAGGTGGGCTGGATGCGCTTACCCACCGCGTCCTCCCCGGGGAAGACCTGCCGCTGCAGCGCCCGGTTGACGATGGCCACCGGGACGGAGTGCTGCGTGTCCTCCGGGCCGAACCCACGTCCGCCGAGCAGGGGAATCCCCAGCACGCGGAAGTACGAGGCCTCGACGGTGCGGACGGTCGCCTCGGGCTGGGGCCCGGTGGGTGGCGGCTGGTCCTTGCGGAGAAAGCGCATCGTGCCGCCGTTCCCGGTGCCGGGCAGCGCGTTCACCCGGGTCACGGCAGTCAGCCCGGGCACGGCGACCACGGCGTCGAGCATTCGCGCGTTCAGGGCGATGGCCACCTCGTCCTTCTCCACCATGGCCGCGGGCAGGACGACGGTGACGCCGAGCGCTCCCTCGGGGCGGAAGCCCGGGTCGGTGGAGAGGACCCGGAGCAGGCTCTTCCCCATCAGCCCGGCCGAGCCGAGGAGCATCACCGCCAGCGCCACCTCGACCGCCACCAGCGCCCCGCGGAGCCCGTGGCGGAGCTCGCCGGTGCGCAGCTGTCCGTCCGGGTCCTTGAGGGCGTCGTGCAGGTCGGGGCGCGAGGCACGCAGGGCCGGCATCAGGCCGAAGAGGGCCGTCGTGAGGAGGATGAGGGCTGCGCCGTAGGCGAGGACGCGGGAGTCGACGTCGAGGTGCTCGAGGAACGGCATGCCGGCCTGCTCGCGGCCGGGGATGCCAGCGAGGAGCAGCGGGAGCGACAGGCGCGCGGCGAGGAGCCCCAGGAGGCCGCCCGCCGTGGCGAGGAGGAGGCTCTCGGTGAGCAGCTGGCGGAGGATGCGCCCGCGGCCGGCCCCGAGCGCGGCGCGGATCGCCATCTCCTGCTCGCGCGAGCGCGCCCGGGCCAGCAGGAGGTTCGCCACGTTGGCGCAGGCCACCAGGAGGACCAGGCTCACGCAGGCGAAGAGGAGCACCAGCACCGGCTCCACCTTGCCCACCAGCACGTCGCGGAGCGGGACCACCTCCAGGGTGAGCCCTTGCTGGGCGGCGGGGAAGCGCTCGCGGAGGGCGCTGGCGAAGGCGGAGAGGCGGCGCTGGGTCTGCGGCACGGTGCTCCCGTCGCGGAGGCGGGCGACGGTGTTGAGCCAGTTGAGGTTCCGGCGCTGCTCGAAGTCGTCGTGCGGCTGGACGGCCAGCAGGACCCGCGCCCCGGCTCCGGGAGCGAAGGGGAAGCTCGGCGGCAGGACGCCCACGATGGTGTACCGCCGGTCGTCGAGGGTCAGGGTCCGGCCGAGCACGCCCGGGTCGCCGCCCATCTGGGTGCGCCAGAACGCGTCGGTGAGCATCACCGCGCGCGGGCCGCCGAAGACGTCCTCGCCGGGGAGGAAGGTTCGGCCGAGCTGCGGACGGACGCCGAGGACGTCGAAGAAGTTGGCGGTGACCTGGAGCGCGAGGAGCTGTGAGCGCTCGGAGCCGTCCTGCCAGGTGACCGCGGAGCGGAAGTAGCCGCCCACGGCGGCGAGGAGGGAGGTGTCGTCCTGGAGGTCGCGGAAGGTGGGCCAGGCGAGCTCGAAGCCGGGCCGGTCGTGGCTCTCGGAGACTTGCCGGACCTGCACCAGGCGGTCGGGCTCGGCGTAGGGGAGGCTGCGGAGGAGCGCGGCGTCGACGGCGGTGAAGACCGCGGCGTTCAGGCCGATGCCCATGGAGAGGGTGAGGACGACCACGGCGGCGAAGCCAGGGCGGCTGCGGAGGTGGCGGAGGGCGTTCCGGAGGTCCTGGAGCAGCGCGCTCATGGAAGGGGGGAAGGGTTCAATGGGCGTGCCAGGACGGGGACGGGGGCGGCTCGGTGGCTGAGGAGACGGGGTAACGAGGCGTCCGGGGGTAACGAGGCGTCGGGTAACGAGGTGTCCGGTAACGAGGTGTCTGGCACCGCGATCCGGAGGAGACGGGGTAACGAGGTGTCCGGGGGT
This sequence comes from Myxococcaceae bacterium, assembly GCA_035519675.1. Lineage (GTDB taxonomy): Bacteria > Myxococcota > Myxococcia > Myxococcales > Myxococcaceae > RPRB01. The sequence continues at coordinate 104,857 of DATIWB010000133.1, read as the reverse complement.
AACGAGGCGTCGGGTAACGAGGTGTCTGGCACCTCGTCGGGCCGTCGGGCTGGGCCGGGTAACGAGGTGTCCGGTAACGAGGTGTCTGGCACCAGGCGCTCAGGCACCTGGGCTCAGGGATCCGCGGGGCAGGGGCAGAACGTTCTCCGGGTCCACGCGGGCGGTCGCGGGACGCCCCGTCCCGGGAGCGGACACCCGCGGAAGGCGGCACCCCGCCCCGGTGCTAGATTCCTCACAGGATGAGCGCCCCGCTTCGCACCAGCGACGTCGACCCGGTCGTGGAGGCGTACCGGAGCGGGATCGACGTCACCCTGATCGACGAGAACCTCCGCCTCACGGTGGAGCAGCGGTTGCTGAAGTGGATGGACCAGCAGCGCTTCGCCGAGGAGCTCCGGCGGGCGACAGAGAAGGCCGCTCGGAGATGACCGACGTCGCGGCTCTCCTGCGCGTGCTTGGGGCCGAAGGGGTGCGCTTCATCCTGGTCGGCGGAGCTGCCGCGGTCGCCCACGGCTCGGCGCGGCTCACGCAGGACGTGGATGTCGTCTACGCTCGAGATCGCGAGAACCTCACCCGCCTCGTGTCCGCGCTCTCGCCGACCCGGCCGTACCTCCGCGGAGTGCCCCCGGGCCTCCCGTTCGCCTGGGACGAACGCACGCTCCGGAACGGGCTGAACTTCACCCTCCAGACCTCTCTCGGCGCCCTCGACCTGCTCGGGGAGATCGCCGGCGGCGGTGGGTACGAAGATCTGGTTTCGCACTCGTTCGAGATCGAGCTGTTCGGGATCCGCTGTCGCCTGCTGGACCTCGACACGCTGATCGCCGTCAAGCGCGCGGCAGGCAGGCCCAAGGACCTCGAGGCCATCGCCGAGCTTGAAGTCATCCGCGACCGCACGCGGGGCTGACGCCGGCTCCTCGGAGAGCCCGTCACGGCGTGTCCGTCACGAGGTGTCTGGCACCACCTCTTGGGCTATGGCGGCCGGCCATGCCTCCGTGACCCCCGGTTGCTCGTGTCGGCGCTCGCCATGCCGCGCACCACGTTCGGCCGCGTCGTCCTCCACCCGAGCCTTCCCGAGATGGCGGCTGCCTACCTGTTCCACCTCGCCGGGAACCACCCGTTCGTCGACGGCAACAAGCGAGTCGGTCTCGCGGCGGCGATCGCCTTTCTCGGTCTCAACGGGCTGTGGTTGGAGGCGGACCCCGACGAGCTCGCGGAGCTGGTGCTGCGCACCGCCGGGGGGGAGGCAAGCAAGGCGGAGGTGCCGGAGTTCATCCGCGAGCGGGTGGTCGAGGCGTGACGCCTGCTTGGACGGCGGCTCCCGGCACGGGGTAACGAGGTGTCTGGCACCGCTTCCGAGCTCCGATAACGAGGTGTCTGGCACCGCCTCGAGGCGCCGCATCCGCCAATTCCGACCCGGTGCGTCGAGGAGCGGTTGACCGAGGAAGCTCAGGGTCTTAAAGGCTCCGCGTCCCTCGATGTCCGAGCCTCACGCCTCGCTGCCCGAGCCCACGTCCGAGGTGGTGCCCCCCACGGCCGATCCGCTGGGACAGGTGCGCGCGCAGCTCCGTCCCGGGACCCGGGTCCGCACCACCGGACTGCAGAGCGCGGCGCGGGGACACGTCCTGGCCCGGCTCTCGCGCGAGCTCCGGGCGCCGCTGCTCTGCATCACCGCGGACGAGGACTCGGCCGAGCAGCTGGCCGCGGACCTGGCGTTCTTCCTCGGCGGCCCGGGCTCGCTGGTGGAGCCCAACGTGCTCCAGCTCCCAGGCGACGAGGTGCTCCCCTGGGACGAGCTGACGCCCGATGCCACCGTCGTCGCCGAGCGGCTCGGGGCCCTCTTCCACCTCCGGCAGGGCACGCGCTTCCCGGCGCTGGTGCTCAGCTGGCGCGCGCTCCACAAGCGGGTGCTCCCGCCAGATGTGCTGGACCGGCTGAGCGAGATGGTCGGCGTGGGGCAGGAGCTCGACCGCGACGCGTTCCTCCGCCGCCTGGCTGACATGGGGTACCAGTCGTCGCCGCTGGTCGAGGACCTGGGCACTTTCTCGGCCCGAGGGGGAATCATCGACGTCTTCTGTCCGCTCTACAGCCGGCCCCTGCGCATCGAGCTGTTCGGGGACACCGTCGAGTCGCTCCGGCTCTTCGACCCCGCCACCCAGCGGACCGCCGAGCTCCTCAAGGAGGCGACCCTCATCCCCGCGCGCGAGGTGCTCTTCACCGAGGAGACCCGGGGCGCGGCGGAGGCTGCGGCCCGCGCCGCCGCCGAGCGCATCGACATCCCCACCAGCCGGCTCCGCGAGACGCTGGACCGCATCCGGGAAGGCATCCCCGCGTACGGCATGGAGGCGCTGCTCCCGGGGTTCTTCCGGGGCGGGCTGGCGACGGTGCTGGACTACCTGCCGCACTGGGCCCGTGAGCCACTGGTCTACGTCGACGATCCCCTCGGCGTCGGTCGCGCCGCCGAGGAGCTCCGGAGCGAGATCGATCAGGTCTGGGCCGAGGCCACCTCGCGGAAGGACCTCGCGCTTCCACCCGAGCAGCACTTCGCCTCGGACGACGAGCTGCTCGCCGGCATCGCCCGGTATCCGGTGCTCGAGGGCGGCGGCCTGTCGCTCTCCGCGAGCGGGACGACGGTGGCGTTCTCCTTTGGAACCACCTCGGATCTCCGCCAGGCGATCCTGAGCCACCACGGGGAGGAGGGGGCCCTCACCCCGCTCGTCCAGCGGCTGGAGCGCTGGCGCGAGATGCGCGTCGCCACCGCCATCGCCTGCGGCTCCGCCGGTCAGGTGGATCGGGTCAAGCGGCTGCTGCTCGACCGGAACGTGATGGTGCGGGCGCACGGTGAGCCGTTCGTGGACTCGCCGGCGCTGCGCGACCCCAGCATCTGGGCCCACCTGTTCACCGGCGAGGTGAGTCACGGGTTCGTGGACACCGCCGGTGGGCTGGCGGTCCTCAGCGACGAGGAGATCTTCGGCGCCCGTGCGCACCGGCGGGTGAAGGCGCGGCGGACGGAGCAGCCCTTCGGGGCGGCGTTCCGCGAGCTGAAGGAAGGCGACCTCATCGTCCACACCGACTTCGGCATCGGCCGGTACGCCGGGCTGACCAAGATGCAGGTGCAGGGGATCCCCGGGGACTTCCTGGTCCTCGAGTACGCCGGGCGGGACAAGATCTACCTGCCGGTGAGCCGGATGCGGCTCATCCAGAAGTTCACCGGCGGGGACCCGAGCAAGGTCGCGCTGGACAAGCTGGGCGGCACCGGATGGCTGCGGACCAAGCAGCGGGTCAAGGAGGCCCTGCTGAAGATGGCCGCGGAGCTGCTCCGGCTGTACGCCGCGCGGCACGCCCACCCGGGCTTCGCCTTCGCCCCGCCGGACCGCTACTTCAGGCAGTTCGAGGCGGACTTCGAGTTCGACGAGACCCCGGACCAGGCCAAGGCCATCGAGGACGTGCTGGCCGACATGCAGAAGCCCGAGCCGATGGACCGGCTGGTCTGTGGCGACGTGGGCTACGGCAAGACCGAGGTGGCGATGCGGGCCGCGTTCAAGGCCACCCTGGACCGGAAGCAGGTGGCGGTGCTGGTGCCGACCACGGTGCTGGCCCAGCAGCACTTCCACACCTTCCGCAAGCGGTTCGCCGACTATCCGGTGAGCATCGAGGTCGTCTCCTCGATGCGGAAACCGGCCGAGGTCCGCGAAGTGCTGAAGCGCGCCCGGGAGGGGAAGGTCGACATCCTCATGGGCACGCACAAGCTCCTCGGCACCGAGGTGGGGTTCAAGGAGCTGGGCCTGCTGGTGGTCGACGAGGAGCAGCGCTTCGGGGTGAAGCACAAGGAGCGCATCAAGCAGCTGCGGACCCAGGTGGACGTGCTCACCCTGACCGCCACGCCGATTCCGCGCACGCTCCACATGAGCATGTCCGGGCTCAGGGACATGAGCATCATCGCCACCCCGCCACAGGACCGGCGGGCGATCCGGACCTTCGTCACCAAGTTCGACCCGCCGACCATCCGCGAGGCCATCGTCCGGGAGATCCAGCGCGGGGGGCAGGTGTTCTTCGTGCACAACCGGGTCCAGTCGATCCACTCGATGGAGCGGTTCCTGCGCGAGCTGGTGCCGGAGGCGACCATCGGCATCGCGCACGGGCAGATGGGCGAGGGGCAGCTGGAGAAGGCGATGGCGGACTTCGTGGACCGGAAGTTCCAGGTCCTCCTGTCCACCACCATCATCGAGAGCGGGATCGACATCGCCTCGGCGAACACCATGGTGGTGAACCGCGCCGACACCTTCGGGCTCTCGCAGCTGTACCAGCTCCGCGGACGGGTGGGCCGCGCCAAGGAGCGGGCGTACGCCTACCTCCTGGTCCCGGCGCGGCGGGCGGTGACCCGGGACGCGCAGCGGCGGCTCGAGGTGCTCCAGGCGTTCACCGAGCTGGGGGCCGGGTTCAGCATCGCCTCGCACGATCTGGAGATCCGCGGAGCGGGCAACCTGCTCGGGCACGACCAGTCGGGGACCATCGCCGAGATCGGCTTCGACCTGTACACCCAGCTGCTCGAGGAGGCGGTGGCGGAGATGCGGGGCGAGCCGCCGCGGGTGGAGATCGAGCCCGAGGTAACCTTGCCGATCCCCGCGCTGATCCCCGACGACTACGTGCCGGACGTGCACCAGCGGCTGGTGCTCTACAAGCGGTTCAGTAGCGCCGGGTTGGCGGACGAGGTGGGCGATCTCCGCGCCGAGCTGGTGGACCGCTTCGGCGAGCTGCCGGACGAGGTGGACGCGCTCAGCGAGCTGATGCTCTTGAAGCAGCAGATGCGCGAGCTGCGGTTGCGGGCGCTGGAGAGCGGCGCCGGCCGGCTGGTGGTGACGCTGGGGCAGGACGCGCTGCTCGATGGGGCGAGGCTCGCGGCCCTGGTCCAGAAGAGCAAGGGAGTGTACCGGTTGACGCCGGACCTCAAGCTGGTCGCGCGCCGGGATGGGCCCGACCAGGCAGCGGCGCTGCTCGGCGAGGCGAAGAAGGTGCTGCGCGATCTCGCGGCCTGCGCCGTGGGCTGACACTCCCGCCGAGGTGGGAGCGAGGCGGCGCCGGGCGCTCGGGGTGGCAGGGCTGCCCCGATGCGCGCCGAGGGTCGCCGGTCACTCGCCTGTACCGGTCCAAGTTGCGTTCTCTACACTCCACTGCGTCGCGTCCGGTCAATGAACGGACGACAAAGGGGAACTTCACGATGAAGCGTCTTTTGTTTCTCACCGGGTTTGCCGGTGCACTCGTCGGCTGCGGCAATGGGCTGCCCACCCCGCCGCCGCTCCCGACGTTCAGCTACGGTACGCCAACTTCCAACCTCAGCGCCGAGCAGAGCAACGCGGCGAACATCGGGGAGAGCGGAGTCGGCAGGGCGTCGGGGACGAATGGTCAGAGCGCGGACCCGACTGCAGCTCCGGCGCTGGCCGACGCGCTCGCAGGGAACCTCCCGAACAGCGGGCTGCTCACTGCTCCCTCCCCGGAGGCCGCGCTGAAGAGCCTGCCGGTCCCCAGCTCGGAGGCAGCGGCCCGGGCAGTCCGGGGGGCAGGGCTGAGCGTCGGCGACAGCAGCTGCGTCACCCATTCGGGGAGCAGCTACTCGTACAGCAACTGCTCGTATAGCGGGGACGGGTTCAGCTGGACGCTGAATGGGTCGATCTCGGCGAGCACCAGCTCGATCAGCTGGGACATCAAGGCCACGTTCACCGCGAGCTCCCAGGGGGTCTCCGGGAGCGGCGAGTTCCACTGGACGGGTCAGCTCGCCTGGACCGCCACCACGGTCACCGGCAACGGGCTGAGCCAGCTGGCGCTGAAGGCCGATGGGAACGGGGAGCACGTCGAGATCGCGGCGACCTCTGGGTGGAACGCGGACCTCCAGGTCGATTCGACGAACCACTGCATCAGCGGCGGGTCGCTGGTGGTCGCGCGGGCGGTGGAGGGCTCGGCGAGCAACGGCCAGCACGTCTCGAGCAAGGCTGGCTGGAAGTTCACCTGGAGCGGCTGCAACAACGTCCAGGTCGCCACCGGCACCTGACCTCGCAGGCTCCGCCAAGAGCACCTCGACCCGCGCTGTGCCGGACTGGCGCCGCGGGTCGTCGTGTCTCTGGGGGGTGCTCCCGGCTTCCTGGGCCCGTAACGAGGTGTCTCCGTAACGAGGTGTCTGGCACCCGCTCCCTCGCACCCCTTCCCTGGGTTGGCCTTCCCGGCCCCCTCGACGCGCTGCTTCTCACTATGGTCCGCTTCCTCGGCACACGGCCGGGAATCGTCGGGCCGTCTGTAACGAGGTGTCTGGCACCTCCGTCCCGGCACCTCCGTCCAGGCACTCTCCTCGGGCTCCTCGCTCGTCCCGAGCTCCGACCGCCCGGACGGGCGCCGGTCTCTGCGCCTGCCGACCGCACGGACCCGTAACGAGGTTCCCGTAACGAGGTGTCCGTAACGAGGTGTCTGGCACCTCCGTCGAGGCTCCGTCGAGGCAGAGGCACCTCTGCCGAAGCCACCTCGGTCCCGACGATACTTCCTCGGGGCCTTCTTCCTCGTCGGGCCGGTAACGAGGTGTCCGCTAACGAGGTGTCGGGCACCGCCCTCCCCGGTAACGAGGTGTCTGGTAACGAGGTGTCTGGCACCGCCCTCCCGGCACCGCCCTCCCGCGCTTCCCGCGCTCGCCCCTCGCCGCCCGTCCTCGACGCGTTCATCGGTCCACCAACTGGCCCGACTGGCCGACCAGGTGGAGGCTGCGCCCGTGCTCTCGCCTCCTCGGCACACGGACGGGAGTCGCCGGGGGGCCTTCTCTTGCGTTGAACAGGGCGTGCGCCACGCCTTCTCCGCACCCAACTTGTGCGACGTCAACGATTGTTTCCACGAAAGGGAAGGAGCGAACATGAGGATTCGGGTCTTGGTGGTGACCGCGGCACTCACCTTCGCCGGCGCGTGCGCGCACGGCAGCGCCCGCAGTGACACGGTGAGCGACGAGGCGCTCGCCCGTGTGCCGGCGGAGCAGATGGCCTCGGTGAACCAGGCGCGCCTGGATGTCTCCAAGGCCAAGGACGGCCTCGCGCGCGAGAACCTGCGGCTGGAGCAGGCCAAGAAGTACGTGGACGTCGCAAGCAACGAGGTCAAGGCGGCCAAGGCCGAGCTCGACCGCGAGCAGTCGGCGCAGAGTGCCGCGAACTATGCCCGGAACGACCAGGCCGCCACCCAGTCCCAGAGCGCGATGGGCCTTGCCCGCAAGAAGGAGCAGGTGGCCGAGGCGCACGTCCAGGCCGCCAACGAGCTGGTGAACTACGCCCAGGAGCGCGCGAACGGCGCCCAGAAGGCAGTGGAGCTCGCCAACACGCGGCTGGAGCTGGCCAAGTTCAAGGCGCTCCAGGCCTCCGGTGATCCGGCGGCAGCGAACATCGACGGCCAGGCGATCGCCAAGCGGGTCGAGGACGCTCGCATCGCGCTCGAGCAGGAGCGGGCCACGGTCGCCCAGATGAAGAGCAATGCTGCCGCTGCCCGCACCAGCTGGATCGCTCTCCGTGACCAGCTGCCGGCCGCGCAGCGGGCCGGCGTGGGTGGCTCGGGCCCGGCCACCGCCGGCAAGCTGAGCGGCCAGGCCGGGACCGACCAGACCCACTCGAGCAAGGAGCCCGACGACATCGACACCGACAACACCGACCCGCAGAAGGGGCGAATGAGCACCAACCCGAGCAGCTACGACGACAAGGAGCTGTTCAACCTCCTGTAGTCGTCGCCGGCTCCAGCCAGCGGTATGCCTCCCGCATTGCGGCGGGTCCTCCCTGCTCGAGGACCCGCCCGTGCGCGAGGATGACGCGGTCGAAGTCGAGCCCGAGCAGCTGCTCGAGGCTCCTCCGCGCCGCGCGACGGTCCCGGAACACCAAGCGCAGGAACCGGCTCCACCCCACTCGCCCGTGCAGCCCCGCCGCCCGGAGGTACAGGCGAGTCGGCAGGTGCGGGCTGGTGTCGAAGTTCTCCAGCAGGTCGGAGCAGATCAACGTCCGGCTCGGCCGATGCACGAACACCATCTCGTCGAGCATCGTTCCGTCGATGTGGACCGGCCTCAGCACTCCGCCCCAGTCCGGGTCCGGCGTCTGGGAGAGCTCGGCGTCGATGCGCAGCTCGGGCCGCTTGCGGCGCATGCCCGCGGGCGCATGGACCCGCGCGTTTGGCCACCGCTCGATGGCGTCGCTCACGTAGAGGTGGTGGTAGAGGTTGGGCACCACGATGTGCGCCACCGACCCGAGGGCCTGGATCTCGTCGGCGAGCGGGTCGTCGATCGCCACCACCGAATGGAGCCACAGGCCCCCTCCCGGCAGGCGGAGCACGGTCATCCGCGTCCCGAGGTGCAGACCGTAGAACCGGTGCGGCGCCGCAACGGTCCAGAGGCCGTCGGCCTGGCGAACGAGCTCGCTCATCCGCAGAAGTGATGGATCGCCGCCTCGAGGATCTCCTCGCAGCGGATGAGCTCGGCCACCGGCACGTACTCGCCCGTCTGGTGCGCCACCTGGATGTTCCCCGGGCCGAACACCACCGAGCGTGCTCCGAGCGCGGTCATCTGCGGCGCCTCGGTGCCGAAGCTGACGGTGGCCGAGGGTTGCCCGCTCTGCCGCTCGAGGAACGTCACCACCTCGGCGGAGGCCGGCGTCTCCACCCCGCGGTCGGTGCGGAGGATGCGCAGCCGGACCTCGCAGCCGGGCTCCTCGCGGCGGAGCTGGAACATGAGCTGCTCGATGGCGTACGGCACCGCCTCGACCGGTTGCGCGGGGATGGGCCGCCACTCGAGGGTGAAGGTGCAGCTGCCGGGGATGACGTTCTTCGCCCGGCCTCCCTGGATGATGCCCACGTTCAGCGTGGTGTAGGGGGGCTCGAAGGAGGCGTCGGTCTCGCCGCGGAGCGGGCCCCGGGCGTAGGCCTCGATGCGGCCGAGGAGGCGCGCGGCGCGGAAGATGGCCGAGGCGCCGGTGTCCGGGTAGGCGCTGTGGCCCTCCTTCCCCGACACCTCGATCTCCGCCAGGCAGTACCCCTTGTTCGCGCGGATGGGGCGCAGCGAGGTTGGCTCGCCGACGATGGCGTTGCGGGCGGCGCCGCGACGGGCCTCGAGCAGCATCTTTGCCCCCAGACAACCGACCTCCTCGTCGGCGGTGAAGACCAGCCCCAGCGGCTTCTTCACGCGGCTGCGGCTCCGCTCGGCGGCGAGGAGCGCGCAGGCGATGAACGCCTTGGTGTCGCAGGCGCCGCGGCCGTAGAGGCGGTCACCGTCGCGGGTGAGCTTCAGCGCCTCGGCCCAGCCGGTGTCGTAGGGCACGCAGTCGGTGTGCCCCACCAGCGCGAGCTCGGGGACCTCGCCGGGGCCATGGGTGAAGGCCAGGAGGTTGACCTTCTCCACTCCGCCGTCGTCCGGATAGGGCTGCCGTTCGCAGCGAAACCCCAGCGCGGTCAGCCGCGGTTCCAGCCAGTCGATGAGCGGCCGGTTCGGGAGCCGGCTCGTCGTGTCGAACCCCACCAGCGCTCGCAGTGTCTCCTCGAGCCGTCCCTCCACCTCGCTCACGCGAACGTCCTCCGGCACAGCGCTGTGAACTCGCGGGCCATCGCCTCCTCGAGCGGGTGGCGCCCGTCCTGCACCACCCGGCGGCCCTGGACCCAGGTGTCGGTCACTGCCGAGGCGGGGGCGGAGAACACCACCGCGGCGAGAAGGCCGTCCTCGGGGGCGCCGAGCAGAGCGGGATGCCCGAGGTCCACGGCGCACAGGTCCGCCGGACGGCCCGGGGCGAGCCGGCCCACGTCGAGTCCGAGGCTCCTTGCCCCGCCGTGGGTTGCGGCCTCGAGCAGCGAGCGGGCGATGGCGTCCAGGCCTTCGCCCGTCGGCGGAAGGACGAGGCGGCGGCCGCGCTGCAGGCGGAGATCTCCCTCGAGCGCGCGGAGCTCGCCGAAGGGGTCGATCTCGTTCTGCCCGTCGGTGCCGATGCAGAGCGTGGCGCCGGCCGCGGCGAGCGCGTCGGCGGGGAGGATGCCATCGCCGAGATCGCGTTCGGTGAGGGGGCAGGCGCAGACGCTGGTGGGCGCGAGGAGGGGGATCTCGTGGGGCGCGAGGTGCACCGCGTGGACGGCGGTGAAGCGTGAGTCGAGGAGGCCGAGCTCGGAGAGGAGCTCGACGGGGCGCCGGCCGTGCTCGGTGAGGCAGGCTTCGACCTCGCGCGGCTGCTCGGCGACGTGCACGTGGACCGTCCTCGGGCGTGCCCGGGCGACGGCCTCGAGCCACGGGCGCGGAACCGCGCGGACGCTGTGTGGCGCGGCACCGACCGTGACCAGGAGATCGGGGCGCACGCGTTGCTCGAGCGCGGCCACGGCGCCGAGGAAGGTCGCCGGGTCGGGGTCGTAGAAGCGGCGCTGCCGCGGGTCGGGCGGCGCGTTGAAGCCAGCCCGCGCATAGCCGACGCGGAGGAGGTGGATGCGGAGGCCGACCTCGCGCGCGGCGGTGATCACCCGGAGCGCCAGCTCCAGCGGGTCCGTGTACGGGCGGCCGTCGGGTGCGTGGTGGAGGTAGTGGAACTCGCCCACCGTGGTGATGCCGGCGCGGGCCATCTCCAGGAAGCACTGGCGGGAGGCGATGCCGACGCCGTCCGGGTCGAGCGCGACGGCGGCGCGGTACATCGTTTCGCGCCAGGTCCAGAAGTCGTCCTGGGCGCGGCCGGCGGCGGGGGCCTGGGTGCGGCCGCGGAGGAGCCGCTGGAACGCGTGGCTGTGCGCGTTCACCAGGCCGGGGAGCAAGAGCTTGCCGGGGAGGCGCTCGACCATGGCGCCCGCGGGTGGGGTGCCGGCAGTCTCACAGGTCCCGTCGGCGGCGAGCCCGAGCGCCACGTCGCGCAGGAGGCGGCCCCCCCAGACGAGGGCCTCGGGCTGGAGCCAGCGGGAAACCATGGGCCGGCGGGGCACCCTAGCAACGCGCTCGTGGCCGGAGCGAGGGGGCCAGCGCGACGCGTCAACGGAGATGCGACGTGGACCGCGTGGGGTGCCCAACGACGACGAGGAAATCCCCCGTGAGGAGGGTCCACGGAGACTGTCCGAACGAGGTGTCCGTCCGAACGAGGTGTCCCCGAACGAGGTGTCTGGCACCGGGCTCCACGCACCGGGTTCCCCCCGGGTCCGGGCCCCCGCCTCATCGGGTCCAGCGGTCGCGTCTCGCACCCGGGACTGTGAGTCCGGCCCGGAGTACGTCTCCCAAGAGGGAGGTCCCGCCGAACAAGATGTCGGCCCGTCAGGTTGGTGCGAGGGGCGTCCCCGCCCTGAGGTGCCGTAACGAGGTGTCCGTAACGAGGTGTCTGGCACTCGCTAGCAAGCACCCGCTAGCAGCACGTCTCACCCGAGGCGGGCTCGAGTCCCCCGCCCATGCCCCGGGCAGGCCAGGGACCGGGGGCCTCGGCGCGCACCCCGCCCACCGCCGACGTTGAATGACCAGCGGCCGGGACACGCGGGGCCTTTGCGCGACCGGGGGGGCCGTGCTGACCTTGCCCGGCAGGCAGGAGAGCCCATGGCCCGCCGCAACGACCCGCTCGAGACCTACCGACAGAAGCGCGATTTCGCGGTCACGCCCGAGCCCGCCCCCGAGCGCCCTGCGCCTGCGCCCGTCGGCGCGCTGCGCTTCATGGTGCACAAGCACGACGCGACCCGGCTCCACTACGACATCCGGCTCGAGATGGACGGAGTGCTCGCCAGCTGGGCCTGTCCCAAGGGCCCGAGCTACGACCCCTCCCAGAAGCGGCTCGCCGTCGAGACCGAGGACCACCCGCTCGCCTACGGCGACTTCGAGGGCCGCATCCCCGACGGCGAGTACGGTGCCGGCGACAGCGTCATCTGGGACCGCGGCACCTACGACACAGTTCCGCCCGGCCAGGTGCAGGAGCAGCGGAGGAAGGGTCACCTGCACGTCGCCTTCAACGGGCAGAAGCTCAAGGGGGGCTGGCACCTGGTCCGGACGCGCCCCCAGGGCGGCAAGGCCCAGTGGCTCCTCTTCAAGGCGAAGGACGGCACCGAGCGGCCGGACTACGACGTGGTGGCCGAGCGCCCCGAGTCGGTGGTCAGCGGCCGCCGGCTGACGCGCGGGCCCGAGCGGCAACGTCAGCTCCGGGGCGTCCACCCCGAGCCGGAGGCGCTGCTCGCCCGCGTCTGGCCGCCGATGCTGGCCGTGCTGGCCAAGGGCACCCCCGCGCCGGCGAGCAGGTTCGTGTACGAGGTGAAGTACGACGGATACCGGGCGCTCGCTGCCATCTCGGGGGGAAGGATCTCGGTGCGCTCGCGGAACGACCTCGACTTCGCCGCCCGGTTCCCCTGGGTCCTGCCCGCGCTCTCGCAGATCGTGGTCGGGGAGGCGGTGCTCGACGGCGAGCTGGTGGCGCTCGACGCGGCCGGGGTGTCGCGCTTCCAAAAGCTCGGCGATCCTGCGGCCGAGCACCGGTACGCGGTGTTCGACCTCCTCTGGCTCGACGGGCAGGACCTCCGGTCACGACCGCTGGAGGAGCGACGCGAGCTACTCGAGTCGGTGATGGCCAACACCCACCCCCCGCTCGAGCTGGCGCAGCGAGTCAGGGGCGACGAGGAGACCGCGCTGGCCGAGGCCAAGCGCCGCGGGTGGGAGGGGCTGCTGGCGAAGCTCCGTGGCTCACCGTACACCGGGACCCGCAGCACCGACTGGCTCAAGCTGAAGGTGCTCGGCACGGACGAGCTGGTGATCGCGGGCTGGACCCCCATCTCCAACGGCGCGGCCGAGATCGGGGCGCTCCTGGTGGCGGCGCGACGCGGGTCGAAGTTCCTGTACGCGGGCAAGGTCGGTACGGGGTTCGACCGGACGATGCGACGGCGGCTCCTCACCCTCCTGAAGAAGGACGAGGTCCCCCGCCCGGCCATCGAGGGCGCACCGCGGATGCGCGACGCCCACTGGGTGACGCCGCGCCACGTGGCCGAGCTGCAGTTCACCGAGTGGACGCGCGACGGGAAGCTGCGCCACCCCTCGTTTCAGGGGCTACGGGAGGACAAGGGTCCACTGGAGATCGGCCAGGACACCGCGGCCTCCCCGAAGACGTCGCGCAGGTCGGGACCCACGGGCTCGGGGCGGCGGGCGGCCGGGAGATCGGTGTCGGCGGCGCGGGCGCGGTCGACCCCCGGACAACGTGGAGCGTCGGCGGCGGACAAGACCACGAGGCCGGTGAAGGGCGCGAGCAAGACCCGGTCCTCGAAGCGCAGCGGAAAGGATGGCACCGACCGGGACGCCGAGCCAGTGGCGGGGTTCTTCGGGAGTGCTCCGGCCGATGGCTTCGGTACCTGGCACTCGAACCGCGGCGAGGCCGACGCGTCCTCGGAAGGCCCGCCGGCGCCCGAGGACACCCCCGCAGAGCCTCCGCCGGCGGAGGTGCCCATCACCCATCCGGAGAAGGTCCTCTTCCCGGTCTCGAAGATCACCAAGGCCGACGTCCGGGCGTACGACGATGCGGTCGCGCCGGCGCTCATCGCCGCGCTCCGCGGACGACCGCTCTCGATGCAGCAGTGGCCCCAGGGCATCGGCAAGCCCGGCATCTTTCGGCAGGGCGCAACCTCGGCGCCGCCCTGGATCCCCCGGGTGACGGTGCAGCACGTCGATCACCCGCTCGAGCACATCGTCGTCGACCGGCCCCAGACGGTGTCGTGGCTCGCCAACCAGTCGGCGCTCACCCTGCACATGACGTCGAGCCGTGCCGCCACCGTGGACAACCCCGACTGGGTGGCGTTCGACTTCGACCCTGCCGAGGCCGGGTGGGCGCAGATCGTCCCGCTGGCAAGGGCGCTGAAGGGATTGCTCGACGAGCTGAAGCTGGTCTCGGTGCCGAAGACCTCGGGGAAGCGCGGGCTCCACGTCTTCGTCCCGCTAGGGCCGGGGCACACCCACGCCCAGGCGCTCGCGTTTGCCGAGGCGGTGACGGGAGCGCTCGCCGGCCGTTTCCCCGACCTGGCGACCACCGAGCGCGCCCTGAAGCAGCGGCGGGGACGCCTCTACCTCGATGCCTTCCAGAACGGGCGACTGAAGACCATGGTTGCCCCGTACTCGATCCGCGCCGTCGAGGGGGCGCCGGTGTCGACCCCGCTGGAGTGGGACGAGCTGGACGAGCGGCTGGATCCGGGGAGGTTTAACATCCGCACCGTGCCCGGACGGCTCCGGGAGCGGGGGGACCTGTTCGCGCCGGCCCTCGCCGGGAAGCAGCAGCTCCCCGAGTTCCGTGCCTGAACGGAGCCATTCCGGAGGCTTGCCGTGCGGGGCCCCGGTGGTCCGGGCCTGTGCTAGTCGGCCGCTTCCGGAATGCGTGATCTGACCTCCGCCGCGTCACGGGCTCCCGATCCGGCCGCGGATCGGCGGTTCTTCGTCTTCAACGCCGTGGTGTCGCTGGCGGCGCTGGTGCTCCTCGGGTGGTTGCTCCTGCTGCGCCGTGGAGGGGGATCGGGGGCGACGGACCTTCGGTTCCTGCCGGCGGTGAACGCGAGCCTGAACGCCACGGCGGCGGTTCTCTTGCTCGCTGGCTGGGTGGCGATCCGGCGTGGCTCGATGCGGGTGCATCGCATCCTGATGGTCGGCGCGTTCGCGGCCTCGGCGCTCTTCCTGATCTGCTACCTCGCGTACCACGCGGTGCACGGGGACACTCGGTACGCGGGCAGCGGGACGATGCGCTCGGTGTACCTGGGGGTGCTGGCCACGCACGTGCTGCTGTCGACCACGGTGGTTCCCCTGGCGCTCACCGCCTTCTGGTTCGCGCTGCGTCGGGAGTTCCGCCGGCACCGTCGAGTGACCCGCGTGCTCTGGCCCATCTGGATGTACGTCTCGGTAACCGGGGTGGCGATCTTCTTCATGCTCCGCAGCAGCTACGGGCGCTGAGCCGGTTGCCGCTTCCACCAGGAACATCTTCCGGGTGCGCGGCTGCATGCGTGCCCGGGTGTGGGCTCGGGGGGCGTGCTAGCCAGGATGCATGGTCGCCGTGCTGCTCATCGAGGACGACAGGGACATTCGCCCGGACAACGAGGTGTCTGGCACTGACGGATCCCGACAACGAGGTGTCGACAACGAGGTGTCTGGCACTGACGGATCCCGACAACGAGGTGTCTGGCATTGTCTGGCACCTCGATCGGGAACGCTCAACCGAGGACTCCTTAACGACTGTCTCTTAGCAAAGTGTCTGGCACTTCGATCGAGGGGCACTTCGATCGAGACTCGACGCAGGGAAGTATCGCGGGCGGCATGCAGATGACTGTTGCCGTCGGCGAGGTCAGTGCCCGAGACAATCGGGGAGCCTGGTCCCTGGGCGTGAAGAGCGAAGCGGCGTTTCCGCGGAACGACCGTCGATCAACCCGGGCGCATCAGAGAATCAGGAGCGCCTCGAGCCATTGCCAGCGTCACGCCTCGTGGCTTCTTCGGTCGTCAGCCGCTCCGACGCACGGCGGGGCCCACCAGGACGCTGACTCGGTTGTCCGGCGGCCTTCTTCTCCGGACACGTTACGCCTCACGCGGCCAGCGGCATCACGGTGGAGCTTGGCCAGAGGAAGGGTTTGATCGCCCCCTCGGGGAAGGAGGCTGCGAGGTCTCCGTTCCTCCAACGAATCGAGGCGGACCGGTAAGCCTCGGCAAAGCTCCGATAGCGTTCGAGGAATGCCTCGAGCATTCCCGCGACGGAGGTGTGGCACGGAGGTCGTGGCGTGCGCTCGGCGGGGCGGGGCTTCGAGTGGGGTCGCTGGTTCAGCACCCCGTCCCGTCCCAGGAACTGCCGGTGCTGGCGCGCCGCTCGCTTCTCGATGGCATTGACTGCACGCAGAAGGAAGCGGCGGAGCGCTCCGGGCTTCTTCAGGTCAGGATTCGGGAGGGGCGTCAGCTGGAGCTCTTCCGGCTCCGCCCAGTGAAGGTCGAGCAGTGCTCGGACCACCCGACGAGCATTCCCGCTCGAACGACGCGTCCAGTTGTACCATCGGAAGCTCCTCGCCTGGCCATCGAGCATCAGGGACAAGCAGCTCAGTCCCGGCCAGTCACGGCAGTGTCGAACCAGGCCCTCCTTGACCCCATGGGCAAGCAGGTACGTCACTCGCTCGAGTAGCGCGGCCTCGTCGAGAATCGGTTCGGCCGAGTAACGACGTTCCCAGAAACTGCCCCGCCATCCGACGAGCTTCCCGACCTTCTTCGAGATGTTCGCGAGCAGGTACTGCATGAACGTCGGCAGGTTTCCGCGTGGCGCCCGGACGACCAGGTGAACGTGGTTCGACAGGAAGCTGAAGGCATAGAGTTCCACGCCGTGCACACGCACCGCCCGAGCCAGTACACCCCCGAGGACCTCGACCGTCTCCGGAGACGGACAGAGGAGCAACCGGCGCTGAAAGCAGCGCGCGGTCGCGAGAAAGATCTCCCCAGCGTTCAGCATCCGGACTGGCCTCGGCATGGCGACGTCTCCCTGTCGAGGGGGCCCCAAGCAGGACCCGGGCCAACCGATGTACGAGGGATAAACGAGGTGTTTGGCACTTCATCGTGCGCACCTCATCGTGCCGGGCGACGGTCAGGACGCGAGTGCCCCTTCGGCCTCCACCGGGGTGGACTCGGCAGGCTGGGGTACGCCGTCCAGGTAGATGACCGTTTGCCCCAGCACCGAGGCGACCCGTGGACCAGGCGTGACGACGCCGGTGAGGTTCAGCGGGTCGACGGCTGCCACCTCGATTCGCTGTCCGGAGGGTCGTGCCCGCCGGATCGTCCGCGCGACCTCCACCGCGTCCGGAACTGCGAACTGCTCCCCGCCTACTCCGGCCAGGAAGCGACCGCCGCGAATTTCCCCACGCGCCTCGAGCCTCCGGTAGTGCCTGACCAGCTCGCGCCAGGGCGGCGACAGCGGCTCTCGAACGACGAGGTCGCGGAAGACGATCCCCCAGCGCGAGAGCAGCAGCCGCCCGACGGATGCGAGCCGCTCTTCCTCGCTCACGACTTCCTCCGCTCGGAGGAGCGACCAGCGCCCCGGGCCTCCCCGTTTCAGCGCTCGCTGCTGCCGGCGGCGCTTCGGGCTGAGGAGGACCCGGAGGTTGTCTACCGCGTCGGCCGTGACGAGCCCACGGCCGAGCAGGTCCCAGAGCGCATCCTCCACCGCCTCGATGGATTGCCCCGACGCCGAGACCAACTCGGGAAAGAAGCATGCCCCTCGCCGAGCGAGGACCTGGGCCACTGCGCGGCTCCCATCGACCAGATCCTCCGGCCACCTGTCCGAGGGTTCCGGTCGTGCAGCCGCGAGTAGAGCCCCAAGCTCCGACCGACGCACGAAGGTCAGGGTCGCCGTCCGACCTGGCTTGAGGACACGGGCAGACAGCGCGTCCGCCTCGGCACCACGGCGCGGGCCGACCATCCGCGGCTCGCGGAGGCTCAGGCGACCCCATGCGACGTCTCCAGTCCAGCACGCCCGCTCGAGCAGCTCGGCGACGTTGCCCCGTACCCGGGCGGGTAGAAGCACCTGCTCCCAGGCCGCGGCCGGAGCCTCCCACCCCTCGAGCAGCGAGATCGCCCGGAGCAGGCCTCCCTGCCCTCCAAGCGTGTCGCTCGGCTCCAGGTGGTGCCATCGAAACAGGAACCGCATGAAGTCCTGCGTCGAGAGCGGTTCAATCTCGCGCCGCAGCCGCCCGACGGTCAGCCGATGGATCCGCTGGAGCAGGCGGCGATCACACCACTCGAGCTCCTCGGCGCCGGGTCGGAACCTGCCCCTCAGGACCTGACCTTCGGATTCGAGGCGATGCAGCGCGAGAGTCACATCATCCGCTGACAAGGCGAGTGCCACGCTCAACCCGCCAACCGTGACCGGTCCTGCCACCTCCATCCGTCCTCGCACCACCGCCAATGCCGCGACCTCTCGTTCCATCGGGACATCCCCGGGCAGCGCCGAGAGTCGCGGCGTCACCCCGGCGTCGGGGAAGAGCGCACGGGCATGCAGGAGCCGTTCCGCACAGATCGCGAACGAGCGCTCCGCAGTGCCAGACACCTCGTTACCCGACACCTCGTTACCCGAAGTGCTACCCGAAGTGCCAAACACCTCGTTACCCGCCTCGTGACCGTCCACCGATGAGACGGTCAGTCTCGCCGCGCGGCCGGTTCCGACCAGCTCGTCCAGCAGGTGCGGCGGAATCCCTTCGGTCGGGACCAGCACCGCGGCGAGCAGCCAGTCATGGAGCTCCTCCGCATCGCGGACCAGCGGGCGGGCGTCGGCGACGACCTGCTCGATCGCCGAGGCGTCCAGGGCTCCGAGGCCCGCCGCATCCTCGGCCGGCAACGCACGGCGCACCTGGACCGCCCGGGCCCGCCGCTCCTCCAGAGGTGCCTCGTCGAGGAAGGTGTAGGGCTGCGAGTTCAGGAGCGCATGGGCGAGCGGCGACGGCTCGGGCAGGTCCCGCGCCAGCGTCTGGATCTCGCCCGCCCGCAGCGCGCGGAGCACGCGCTTCAGACCCTCGACGTCCAGCGCCTCGGTGAGGCAGTCCCGCAGCGCCTCGTGGACCAGCGGGTGGTCGGGCGGCTCGACCTCCGCCCCACCGTGGTTGTCCTGACACCCAAGCTGGGCCGGGAACACCGCTGCCAGGAGGTCCTCCGCCCGGGCCCGCTGGATGTGCGGCGGGACGCGGCCACCACTCTGGTAGCGCGACAGCGCGAGCGCCCGCGTCGCGCTCCAGCGGAAGCGCGTTCCGAAGAGTGGCGCCTGCAGGACGGCCTGGACCAGCACCGACTCGACGGTGTCCGGGTGAAGGAACTCGAAGATGTCCGCGAGCGGGAAGCTGTGCTGCTCCCCGAGCGACAGGAGGATGCCGTCGTCCGTCGCCGCCGCCTGCAGCTCGAAGTCGAAGGTGCGGCAGAAGCGCTTGCGGAGCGCGAGCCCCCAGGCCCGGTTGATCCGGCCGCCGAAGGGCGCATGCAGGATGAGCTGCATCCCGCCGGCCTCGTCGAAGAAGCGCTCGGCGATGACCATCCGCTCGCTCGGCAGGGCTCCCAGCACCTGACGGCTCGAGCGGAGGTACTCGGACAGGGCCTCGACGTCTCGCTCCCCGAGACCGAGTCGCTCCAGCCACTCTCCTGCCGCCGGGTGCTCGAGCAGCTCGTCCCGCAGACGACCCACCTCCCGCGACAGCTCATCCGTGCGCGACGGCGCCTCGCCGCGCCAGA
This sequence comes from Myxococcaceae bacterium, assembly GCA_035519675.1. Taxonomy (GTDB): domain Bacteria; phylum Myxococcota; class Myxococcia; order Myxococcales; family Myxococcaceae; genus RPRB01. The sequence continues at coordinate 85,671 of DATIWB010000133.1, read as the reverse complement.
AGGGGATGCTCGGCGGCGCTCCTCGCGCGTCCTCGACCCGCACCACCCCGGCGCGGAGCCCCTGCACGCGCCAGCTGGTGCTCCCCAGCAGGAAGACGTCGCCGCCGTTCATCTCCACCGCGAAGTCCTCGTCGAGCGTCCCCACCTGGCGCCCGTCGGGCTCGGCCACCACCGGGTAGGTGAAGGTGTCGGGGATCGCGCCGCCGTTCATCAGCGCGGTGAGCCGAGCGCCCTTCCGCGCCCGGAGCAGGTGGTTGACACGGTCGCGGTGGAGATGGACCCGCATGCGCCCCCGTCGCTCGCTCACGCCCTCGGAGAGCATCTGGAGGACCTGCGAATACTGCTCCCAGGTGAGGTCGCGGTAGGGCCAGGCACGCTTCACCAGCGCGAACAGCGCTCGTTCGTCCCAGGCGTCCACCGCGCAGGCAGCGACGATCTGCTGCGCCAGCACGTCCAGCGGCCCCTCGGGCATCCGGACCGCGTCGAGCTCACCGTCGTGGACGGCCCGGAGGAGCGCCGTGCACTCGACCAGCTCGTCGCGGGTGAGGGCGAAAAGGATGCCCTTGCTCACCCCGTGCAACGAGTGCCCGGCGCGCCCCACCCGCTGGAGGAAGAGCGCGATGCCCCGCGGGCTCCCCAGCTGTACCACCAGGTCCACCGCGCCAATGTCGATCCCCAGCTCGAGCGAGGCGGTGGCCACCATCGCTCTCAGCTCGCCGCGCTTGAGCTTCTCCTCGGCCGCAAGTCGCAGCTCCCGCGCCATGCTCCCGTGGTGCGCCGAGACCGTGCCCGGGCCGAGCCGGGTCCCCAGGTCGTGAGCCACCCGCTCGGCCAGCTTGCGGGTGTTGGTGAAGATGAGCGTCGTCCGGTGCTCGGACGTCAGCTGCACCAGCCGGTCATAGACCTGTCCCCACATCTCGTGGGTGGCGACCGCGCTGAGCGAATCCTCGGGCGTCTCCAGCGACAGCTGCCACTTGCGGAGGTGACCCACCTGCACCACCGCGCATCCCTCGGGGCGGCCGGTGAGGAACGAGGCGAAGGTCTCCACCGGCTTCTGCGTGGCCGACAGGCCGATCAGCTGCGGACGGCGCCTGACCTGACCCTTCAGCCGCTCGAGCGACAGGGCGAGGTGGCTTCCACGCTTGTCGCGGGCCAGGGCGTGGATCTCGTCGACGATGACCGTGTCCACGTGCCGGAGCGTCTCGCGCCCTCGCGCGGCGGTGAGCACCAGGTAGAGCGACTCGGGCGTGGTGATCAGGACGTGGGGGGGCCGGCGGAGCATCTGTGCCCGCTCGCTCGCCGGCGTGTCCCCGGTGCGAACCTGGACCCGGACCGGCTCGGGGAAGAGGCCCTCGCGCGCGGCGAGCTCGTAGATGGCCTCGAGCGGAGCGACCAGGTTCTTCTGGACGTCGTTCCCCAGCGCCTTGAGGGGCGAGACGTAGACCACCGACGTGCGGTCCTCGAGCCGATTCTCGAGCGCGAGCCTCAGGAGGCGATCAAGCGCCGCCAGGAACGCCGAGAGCGTCTTCCCCGAGCCCGTCGGCGCGGCGATGAGCACGTCGTCGCCGGCGAGGATGCGTGGCCAGCCACGGCTCTGGGGCTCCGAGGGTTGGCCGAGCGTCGACTGGAACCATCGCTGGACCAGCGGATGGAAGGCAGCCAGCACGGAGTGGACCTCGTCCGCGGCGGCGGCGAACTGGAGCGGAAGCTGCGGCGCGGCCATTCCCGCATTCCTGAACGCCGGTGCAGTCACCGTCAAGGGGGGATGCGAGGGTCCGTGGACCTCCGATGCGCACGCGCTCTCTCTCCTCGCTCCTCGTGCCCGGCTGCGCGACGCCCCCGGCCCCGGCCCCGACTGCCCCCGCGACCGCGGGCTCTCTCCGGTTCCTCCGCCTTCATCTCGACGAGGCCGAGGCCGGAGCGATCCCCACGCTGCTCGCGGTCAGGGGGGAGTATCGGGGGTGGGTGCAGTCCCACGCGCCATCTCCAGGAGAGGCGCCCGTTCTCTTCGTGCAGCTCGCAAAGTCGCAACTCTGGGCCCTCCGGCCGACTGCCAGCTGGGAGGAGATGCCCGCCCAGGCCGCCGCGGACGGACGGACCGAGGAGCGCGTCCCGGCGGCGGTGGGGGCGGCACTCGACGAGAATTGCCGACGGATGCACGGAGCCATCCGGGCCCACCGATACGAGGTCCTCCGCCTTCTTCCCGAGATCTCGGCGGGCGAGCCGAGCCTCGCGGCCATCGCCGCCCAGCTGGTCACGGTCGCCGTGGACTTGCCGGTCCCGGCCCGGTCAGAGGAGTACCAGCAGGCGGCGCAGTCACTGGCCAGCGTCGAGCGATTCCACCTCGTCTTCCTCAGCTCACCGGGAAGTGGTGCCTTCGTGCACCTGCTCGGAACAGGAGAGGGCCCGACAGAGTCGCGTCTTCCGGATGCCCGCCTGGTCCGGAGTCGCGCCGTTTGGCACTCCTCCGTTCACCCCGAACTGAGCGCCCTACCCGCACCACGCTGACCGGAACGCCCTCGCAACACTCCCCGCGACACGACACCGCACCTCTCGAGGTGCCTTCCAGAGTGCCAGACACCTCGTTACGGGACACCTCGTTACGGACACTTCGTTACGGGACACCTCGGTACGGACACCTCGCTAGGGACTATGGGACCAAAGTCCATGACATTACGCACCCTTTCAAGGTGCCAAACACCTCGTTACCCACTCTTGTCTTACGCGCCGGGGAACTGCACCCGCCGGAAGGCACGGACCGTGACGTGCTCCCACACCTTCCCGGTGACGTACGGGTCGGCGGCGAGCCAGGCGTCGACGTCCGGCCGGGAGGGGAACTCGACCAGCACCATCGAGCCAACCATCCGACCCTCGTCGTCCAGCATCGCCCCACCGTCGAGGAACGTTCCCTCTGCCTTCATCCGCTTCACGCCTTCGATGTGGGCCGGTCGCTGCTGCATCCGCCGCGAGAGCGCCTCGGGGTCACGGAAGTCGTTGGCGATGATCAGGAACTGCATGTCGACCTCCGGCGCGGCGCAGCGTCATCCTGACGGGGGATCCCCGGCCTCGTCGAGGGCGTGCCGCGGCAACTCGCTCCCGCGCCGGCGCCTGGATGTTCCGATCGACCACGCGTCAGGTCTGCCACCCCGCCACGAGGTGCTAAGGTCCAACGGTCGTGACCCGCCCGCCCTGTCGCGCGCCGCCGCTCGAAGGGCGGTCTCTGGCCCAGCCCGGCCTCACTCCGCTGGTCCCGGAAAGGCTCACGCTCGACCGCCACGCCCTCCGGGACGCATGCCGGTTCCCCGTCCCGAACGGCTCCAGCGTCACGAGACCACCCCCCCGGAGCACCGGCCCCGTCCCCTTGGAGCCCACCGCGATGGAGGCCTGCGCGGCGCTCACCCGCATCGCCCTTGCCTCGGCCCGGGGGCAGCGGGGCCTGTGCCTCTGGCCCGCGACGGCCTTCCAAGTGTCGGGCGCCTCCGTCCCGGAGGCTGCCCCACCGCGGAAGCACTGACCGCCGCTCCCCATGCGCGCCGTCTTCTCCGCGCTGTTCTGGACCTACCTGGCCGTGGGCTGCGTCCCGCTCTTCCTCGGGGCGGTGCTGATCTGGCTGCTGACGCTCCCATTCGACCGGAACGGCCGGGTGCTTCACCTCTACTCGTGCTTCTGGGCCCAGCTCTTCTTCTGGAGCAACCCGTTCTGGCGCCTGAGAGTCGAGGGACGACGGCACCTGCCGTGGCGTGGCGGCGCGGTGCTGGTCTCCAACCACGCGTCACTCGCCGACATCCTGGTGCTGTTCGGGCTCTGGCGGCCGTTCAAGTGGGTCTCGAAGGCGAGCAACTTTCGAATCCCGTTCATCGGCTGGAACATGCGGCTCAACCAGTACGTGCCGCTGGTCCGGGGCGACAAGGACAGCATCGCGGCAATGATGCGCGCCTGTGAGGGCTGGCTCGCTCGCGGAGTCCCGGTCCTGCTCTTCCCGGAGGGAACCCGTTCCCCCGACGGCGAGGTGAAAGCCTTCAAGGACGGGGCATTCCGGATGGCCATCGAGCGGCAGGTGCCACTCATTCCCATCGCCCTGAGCGGCACCGGAGACGTGCTCCCCAAGCACGGCTGGGTGATGCGGGGCACGGCCCGGTGCCGCGTCCGGATCCTGCCGCCGGTCGACCCGGCCGACTTTCGCAGCGATGTCCCGGTCTTCCGCGACCATGTCCGGGCGCTGATCGTGGCGGAGAAGACCCGGCTGGACGCCGAGGCGGCACCCACCGGGCCGGCCTGAGCCCCACCCGACACCCGGCTGTCACCCGCCGACGCCCAAATCGACCCGGGCCGACCGCCCCGGCTGCAACGAATCGCCAGTGGGAGTGTCGGATCTCTTGCCGGGCTGGCGGCCAGGCACTCCTAGCGGACTGGTAGAAGCGAGCCCGCTTGGGGATCATGCGGAAACCTTTCGGGGGTTCCCGGGCGGCACGAGGGGAGCGCCGCTCGCGTGGAGGCGACGATGCAGGGTCGGCTCGTTTGTGTCTTCGGTCTGGTGGTTTCTTCTCTTGCGCTGGCCCGGCAGCAAGCCCCGCAGCCGTGGGTGCCACAACCTGCGCCGCCGCAGGTCGCGCCAGTGCAATACGCGCCGGCACCGGCTCCCGCACCGCAGGTCGCGCCGGTGCAGTACGCTCCGGCACCGCCGCCGCAGCAGGTCGCGCCGGTGCAGTACGCTCCGGCTCCCGCCCCACAGCCTGCGCCGCAGGTCGCGCCCGCGCAGTACGTTGCGCCGCCCCAGCAGCCACAGGTCGCCGCTCCCGCGCCCCAGGCCGCGCCTCCTCAGCAGTACGCGGCGCCTCCGCAGCAGGCCGCGCCCCCCCAGCAATACGCGGCTCCGCCTCAGCAGTACGCGGCGCCTCCGCAGCAGGCCGCCCCTCCTCAGCAATACGCTGCCCCGCCTCAGCAGGTCGCCCCACCGCAGCAGTACGCTGCTCCGCCTCAGCAGTACCAGGCACCCCAGGCCGCGCCTCCTCAGCAATACGCGGCTCCGCCTCAGCAACAGTACGGCCCGCCGCAGCAGTACGCCGCCCCACCTCAGCAATACTCGGCACCTCAGGCCGCGCCTCCTCAGCAGTACGCGCCGCCGGCCGCCGGCGGAGCCGCGGCCGGAGCCGCCGTCGCTGCTCCCCTCGCCGCTCCAGCACCGCCGGCGGCCGCGCCGGCTCCCCAGTACTCCGCACCCGCTCCGCAGTACTCGGCGCCGCAGCCAGCAGCCCCCGCCCCACAGCTCGCCCCGCCCGCCGCGGCAGGAGCTGCAGTGGCCGCCCCCCAGGCCGCACCCGCGGCTCCCGCACCGGCTCCCTCCGTTGCCCCTGCTCCCGCCACGCAGGGCGCTCCGGCGAAGCCGTTGCTCCCGCCCGGTGCGGTTCCGGTCCAGCAGGCCCCCTCCGCCGCTCCGGCAGCCACCCCCGGAACGCAGTCGGTGGATGCGCAGCCGGGCAAGGCCGCGCAAGAGGACCTGCCGCCACCAGGCCTGGCCCGGGAGGTCTACTACCGCGACATGCTGCGGGTCCGTCCTCACCAGACGGACGTCTTCACCCAGCACGGCGCGCGCAAGCTGTCGGCCACCGAGTTCTACCGGCTGGTGGGTCGCGGCGATCTCGCGTCCGCCTCCGACGTTCGCAAGAGCGAGCGAGGCATCCTCTACGGCGCCTCGTTTCTCACCTTCGCCGCGGGCATCGCCTCCGGCATCATCGTGAGCGGCAACGCGCAGTCGCTCAACGACCCCGCCTGCTTCACGAATGGCACCAAGAGCTACAACCAATGCGTCGACAGCGCACAGAAGACCAGCCTCTACGGGGCGCTGCTCATCGGCGGCGGAGTGGTGGTCGGCGGCCTGCTCCTCACCATCGCCGCGCTCACCCCGGACATGGTGACGACCCCCGAGGAGACCGCGCGGCTCGCGGAGCAGTACAACCGAGGTCTCTCGAAACGGCTGGCCGCGGCCTCCGAGCCACGGGTTCAAGTCACTCCGGTATTCGGGAAGGACGGCGGCGGGCTCGCCGCGCGCTTCACGTTCTAGGAGCGGCGAGCGACACCGGTGCCGGCTCCACCGGTTCCGGGTCCTTCCGTCGGCTGCCCCGTACCAGCCACGCCCCCGCGGCGGTGCTGGCCAGGGCGAGGGCCACAGCCATCGACGAGCGCATCTGCCCGGCCAGCCCCGGCATGCGGTCGAGCAGCACCTGCGCGCCGTTGTTCACCAGGTGGATGAGCACGCCAGGGACGATGCTCCCGCTCTCCAGCGCCACCCAGCCCAGGAGAAGGCCGATCAGCGACGCCGCCAGCACGTGGTAGGGGTTGATGTGGAAAAGGCCGAACACCAGAGCGCTCCCCACCACGGCGATCCACCGTGAGCCGCTGCGGCGGAGGCCGGCCAGCACCACGCCACGGAAGGTGACCTCCTCGGCGACGGCCGGCAACAGCGCGACCAGGACGAGCGCGGCCCCCAGCCCGAGCTGTCCATGCTTCCCGAGCAGCTCGCCGAGCCAATCGGAGTACGCCCGCGCTCCCGGGAAGCGCAGCAGCTGTTCCCAGACCACCGCCCCCACGCTCCACCCTCCTGCCGCGAGAAGCACCGTGGCCAGCCACCCCCGGGGGCTCGGCCAGCGGAGCTGGAGCGTCTCGGCGAGCGGGGCACGGAAGAGGCGGCACCAGGCCAGCGACGGGAGGAGGAAGAATCCGAGCTGCGAGCCGAGGATCAGCGCCGCCACCGACGTCCGCCGCTCGAACAGCGCCGAGCCGTAGAACGTCAGAACCAGCAGCACCGCGGCAAAGGCCAGCGCGTTCCCCGGAGTCAGCCCCCGTCCGGAGCGCGCGCGCGGCGAGAACACGTCGCGCCACGGCTTCTCTCCCGACAGGAGCACCTGCTCGGTCTGGAACACCCGCGCCGCAAGCAGGATCCCCAGCACGGCCCAGGCCAGGCTCACTGCCCAGACGACGAAGATCTGCCGTCCGCCGGCCTTCCCCACCAGCAGGTCGTGCACCAGCAGCGTCACGTTCAGGAGCGGGACCAGGGCGCTGCCCGGGGTCAGCTCGGCGCCGGGGAGGAAGCTCGCGAACCCGGCGAGCATCACCAGCAGGAGAATCGGCATCAGGTAGCTCTGCCCCTCGCGGTAACTGCGGGCGAGCACCCCGATGGCCATCAGCAGGGCGACGATGAGCAGCGCCGCCGGAATCACGGTGACGAAGATCGCCCCGGCGCTGGACAGTCCGAGCGAAAAGCGAGCCCCGGTTTCCATCGCCGCCGTCCCCCGCGCCAGCGCCAGGGCAATCGAGCCGAGGTTGCACACCGTCGCCGCGAGGGTGAGGGTCAGGACGGCCAGATACTTGCCGGCGACGATCTCCACCGAGCGAACCGGTGCGGTGAGGAGGGTCTGCAGCGTGCCTCGCTCCTTCTCGCCGGCGGTCAGGTCCAGCGCGGCATAGAACCCGGAGGTCGCCACCAGCACCAGCAGCAGATAGGGAAGCAGCGCGGCGGCGAAGCTGGCGCCGCGGCGGGCGGCGTCGGCCAGGTCCTCCTCCCGGACGTCGAGAGGCCTGGCCGACGCGGCGTCCTGCCCGAGCGCGGTCATCCGCTGCCGGAGGAGCTCCGCGTCGTGATCGGCCAGGGCGCGGGAGACTCGCCGCGCCATGGCGTCCGAATCGACGTCGGTCGAATCGGCGAGTACCCGGATGGGGATGCTCGGGCCCGTGGCCCCGGCCGGGGTGAGCAGCACCAGATGCACCCTCTTCGACGCGACCAGCCGCCGCGCCTCTGCTTCGGGCTCGGCGGGGGGCTGGTCGCGCCGGTCGACGACATCCGCCCGGGCCTGCTGCTCCACGGCCTTCAGCGTGGCCTCGGGCACCGGACCCCATGCCGCGACCCGGGCCCGGGTCCGCTCGAGTTCCCCTCGCTTGTCGGTGGCCACCGAGCCGAGCAGGGTGAAGAGCAGCGGGTAGACGAGCGCCGGGACGACGAACGCCATCACCACGGTCCGGCGATCCCGGAGCGTCTCGATCAGGTCCTTGCGGAAGATGTGGAAGACGATGGTCGGCCTCACGCGGCCACCTCGTCGCCCACCCGGGCGAGGAAGGCGTCGGTGAGCGTCCGGGCGCCGGCCCGCGCGCAGACCTCGCCGACGGTGCCCTGGTCGAGCACCTGTCCCCGGTGCAGCAGCACCACCCGGTCGCAGAGCACCTCGGCGTCACCGAGCACGTGGGTGCTGAAGAGGATGGCCTTCCCGGCGGCGCGGGCCTCGCGGAAGGCCTCGAGGAGGAAGCGCCCGGTCACCACGTCCAGCGCGGTGGTGGGCTCGTCGAGGATGAGCGCCGGCGGGTCGTGGACGAAGGCTCGGGCGATGTTGGCTCGCTGCTTCTGCCCCGCCGAAAGCTTGCCGCAGGGACGGTCCGCGAACTCCGAGAGCCGGAAACGGGCCACCAGGGCCTCGACCCGCGCGGCGAGCGCCGCCTCAGGGATCTCGTGCAGCCGCCCGAAGTACCGGAGCACCTCGCGGGGCGTGAGCCGCTGGTACAGCGCGGTGTCGCCGGTGAGGAACCCCAGCGCGCGCTTGAGCTCGAAGGCCTCTCCCTCGGTCCCGTGACCGGCGATGCGCACCTCGCCGGCCGTCGGCGTGAGCACCCCGGCGAGCATCCGGAGCACGGTGGTCTTGCCCGCACCGTTCGGACCGAGCAGGCCCACGACCTCACCTCGACCGACGGTGAAGCTCACCTCGGAGGCCGCCACCACCTCGCCGTAACGCTTGGAAAGTCCGCGGGCTTCGATCATCCTGGACGAGGCGCTCGTAGCACAGAGAGCCGTCTCGCCGCGCACTCCGGGTGAGTTGGAGCACTTGGTAACGAGGTGTCGGTAACGAGGTGTCTGGCACCCCCCCAGGGGAGGCGCCCGCGCGGACACCCCCACTCCACGTCGCGGGCGCCCCTGACTGCTAGGGCTGGTTCTGGACCTGCGGGAAGGTGTTTCCGGTCAACCAGCAGATACCCGTCCCGGGGTCTTCGCCGTACAGCGCGCCCACCTCCATGTTGCAGCTGACCGGGTAGAACGGGTTCACGCCCGAACCTGCGGCCCGTCCGTTCGCCGGGTCGGCGAAGGGATTGCAGTCGGCGTCCGTCGCGCAAGTTGCGATCGGCGTGAGCAGAAGCCCGTGGTAGCTCGCGCTGCAAGAACCGATGGTGTAGGCCGCGTCGCTCTCGGCCTGCGATCCCTGGTACGCCGGGGCGCTCAGGAACCGGGTATTCGACAGGGTGATCGACCTGGGCGGGTTGGGCGGGGTCCCGTCGCTCTGCGCTGCCACCGCGTTCGCGGTGGTGAAGCTCGTCACGGTGCAGATGCCCTGGGCATCGGGAGAGGCGCCGATCTGTCCTCGGCCCACGTCATCCGTCGACGCCGGGAAATCCGGGTTCCCGTCGGCGTCGAGGGGCAGCATCGACTGGGCCCGGAACACCACCTCGAGCTGTTCCGCTCCGAGCTTGTCGAAGCGGATGTTGTCCGCCATCCGCAGGGGCAGCACCGTGTCGTCACACCCCGCCCCGCCGCTGACCGCGCCGGTGCGATCCATCACGAACAGGTATCCGCCGAGCCCTGGACGCTGCACGATGCAGGTCTGGTTGACGTCTCCTCCGCACGCTGCGAGCAGCACCAGGAGGGGCACCACAAGGAACGAAGGCTTGCACATGGGGTCGTCGATCCTCAGAAGCTGAAGCGGGCAGTGAACCGGAAGCTGCGCACGGCCTGGTACTGCGTGGGCCGGCCCCAGTTCGGGTTGATGGCGTAGGTCTGTGGCTGCTGGTCGGGATCGGGAAGGACCACGGTCTTGAGCGTCGGGCCGTTCGGTCCGGCAACGACGCCGCCTCGCGGCAGGTACCCGTTCACCCCGTATGGAGCGGGAATGCTTCCCTGCGTGCCGTTGACGATCGGCCCCGGGTCACGCGCGTTGCCCGTCAGCGAGGGCAAGGTCACGTACTCCTCGTCGAGCCTGATCGGGTTCTGGAAGTTGAAGAGGTTGAACCCATCGACTCCGACGGTGATCACGCTGTCCTTGCTCAGCCGGTAGCTCAGTGCCAGCCGGGCATCGATGCTGTGCACCCAGGGGAGCCGCCCACCCTGCCCACGCTGGAGGATGTACACGTTGCCGGGGCCGTAACCGGTCTCGTTGGACGGGCCGGTGTAGCTGATGGGTGGCCCCGACGCGCCGGTGTAGGTGAGGCCGAGCAACAGACTCAGCACCGGCGTGATGACGAACTCCTTGGCTGCGAACACCTTGATGGTGTGGGTGATGTCGCCGGACAGTGGCCCGTCCTGATTCACCAGGAGCTGGGCCAGGTCGAAGGTCGCGTTGATGTTGGGATCGAGCTGCCCGGTCCCGTTGACGAACAGGCCCTCGTAGTTCCCTCGCAGCTGCGACCAGGTGTAGCTGACCTGAGCCTGCCAGAGGTCGCTGAAGTTCTTGGTGAACTGGAAGGTGACCGCGTGGTACGTGCGCGTCGCCTTCGGGAACGAGGTGGCGATCCCTTCGCCCGGGTTGCCGACGAAGTAGGTGTTCCCGTTGTCCGCCGACATGTCCTCGATGGTGCGGACCAGGTTCCGGTAGGTGTAGGAGACCCCGGCGCGCGCGTTGGGGAAGATCTCGTACTCGCCGCCGGCCACGATCTCGTCGTTGGAAGTCGGCTGGAGGTTGGGATCGACGGCGGTCTTGTCCACCGCGACGTTCCGCCACTTCACGTTGGGGCTGGCGATGCTCCTGGCGCGATTGGCGGTGTTCTGGTCGCAGCCCGCCACTCCCACCGCCCGGGGGTCGCAGTCGTGGTTGGCGATGATCAGGCTCTCGCCGGAGAGCGCGCGGTCGGCGATGTCGAGCGGTACTGCCTCGTAGTACCGCCCATAGTTGGCGAAGATCTTCGAGCGGCCCTGCTGCGTGGGATCCCAGACGAAGCCGATGCGGGGCGACCACTCGTTGCCGAGCTTCATCGCCAGCAACCCGTCCTTGTCGTAGAGGTACTGGCCGTCCCAGCGCAGACCGACGTTCAGGGTGACCTTGTCCAGGATGCTCCAGCTGTCCTGGACGAAGCCGCCGATGATCACCGACTTGCTCTTCACGGTGAGGATGCCGTTCCCTGCCGGGGTATCGATGTCCGAGAGGTAGCCGAACCGGCGTGCCTCCTGGACACCGAGGGAGTTGCCCGGCGCCACCCCACCGGGGCCGAAGTCGAAGTACCAGGCCCCACCGCCGTAGGTCTTCAGATGCTCGTAGTAGGAGAGGCTCCCGTCGACGCCGGCCTTGATCACGTGGTGGCCCAGCGCGTTCAAGAGATAGGTGATGGTTGCCTTGCCCTGGAAGGAATCGAGCACCTGTCGCTCCAGGAAGTTGTTTCCCCCGTACAGGAGCCAGCTGGTCTGACACTTGGTGGTGCGGTCTCCCGTGCCGCACGCCTCGCGAACGCTCGCCGGGACCTGGTCCTCGAAGTCGAGCACGTTGCTGTTGTACAGCGGCGCCAGTGAAGGGATGCCAGCCAGGGTGTTGAGATTGTGGATGTTGTCGAACCCGGCTCCATCTCCCGGCGCGCCCTCGTCGAGCTGATGATGCCAGCCGAGCCGCACGTCGAGGAGCAGCCTCTTGTCGAGGAAGCTGCTGTTCAGCTCGCCGTTCACGTCGTACGCCGTGTCGTTGGTCAGGAAGTGGTTGGAGTTGAAGGTCTGCAGGGTATAGGCGGCGATCGGGAACGGAGCCCGGCCGGTGAGCACGCCGGGCACCCGGACCGAGAAGGCCGAGTCGCTGCCGCCAGTGGTCGGCGTGCCGGTCACCGTGAGGCTCAGACGGTGATCGGAGCTGATGAGGTAGGTCAGCTTCCCGATGAACTGGATCGACTTCTCGTCCGCGAACCGGCGCTGGTTGCTGTTGGGGATCAGCGAGTACGCCTGGTTCCCGTCGGCATCCACCTGACCCGGGTTCTCGATGTAGAACTGCCGGGTGTACGAGTAGCGGGTGAAGCTCGGCTGAATGCCGGCGAAGAACCAGAGCTTGTCCTTGATGATGTAGCCGCCGAGCGTCGCCCCGAAGTCACCGATGTTGTAGAGGTCGCGCGCGCCGGCGACGACCGCACCGGCGGTGCTCACCGTCTTGGCCCGGCCCTGGAGCGCCCCCGGAGTGAAGGTGCCCCAGACGTTTCCGTGGAACTCGTTTCCGCCGGACTTGGTGACTCCGCTCACTGCGCCGCCGGTGGTGCGACCGTACTCCGGCATGTACCCGCCGGTGATGACGTTGACCTCGTCGAGGAACTCCACCGTGAGCGGGGTGCCGAGGACGCCATACGCCGGGTTGTTCACCCCCAGCCCATCGATGAGATAGGAGTTCTCGGGCGAGGTCGAACCGCTGATCGAGATCCCGTACAGGTCCGCCGCGGCCTGGGGAGCGGCAGTGGCGATCGAGTCGAAGGAGCGAACTGCGCCGCCGACGCCGCCCGCCCGGCTCAGGGCGAAGTTGCGGATGAAATCCTGGTTGATGGTGGCGCCGACCGTGCTCGAGCCCACGTCCACCACCGGGGCCGAGCCGGTGATGGTGATGGTGTCGCCCTGGATCGCCTCGGGGAGGAGCTCCACGTTGAGCCGGAGCGTCCGGTCCGCTGCCATTTCGATCCCGGTCCGGGTGAACGGCCGATAGGTCTCCTTCTCGAACCGAAGGGTGTACGAGCCCGGCGGGAGCTGCGGGATGCGATAGAGACCGCTGGAGTCGGTCACCACCACCTGCTCTCCCTGGAGGTTGGGCGAGGTGGCGGTGACCACCACGTCGGGGACCGGCGCCTTGCTGGACGAATCCACCACGTTGCCGGTCAGTACCGAGGTCGCTGCCTGGGCCAGCGCCAGCGAGGGGAGCAGCAGCGCCGCGAGCAGCGGCGTGCCGAGCCTTCCCACACGAATCAGTCGCACGAACATCCCTCCTCCGGTTGGAGCGAAGGAGATACCGGGCCCTCACACTTGCTTCCCTGGTGCGACCGACCGGTACGCACGCTGGTACGTACCAGTCGATGGATGGGGCAGCGCTTCGACGCGGTCGCCCCGTGCTGCTCAGACCGAGGAACGATCCTCGCCAGCCAGCGCGCCCATCAGCTCGGAGCGCGTGGACACGCCGACCTTGGCGAACAGCCGGGCCAGCGTGTTCCGCACCGTGTTGGTGGAGATCCCCAGCGCGAGGCCGATCTCGCGGTTGGTCAGTCCGGAGCGAAGGTGATGGACGACCTCGCGCTCGCGCCGGGTGAGGCGGTGCGTCGCCACGGGTCCGTCCACCAGCTGGGCGCGCGTCCGGACGCCGGTCTTGTCGAAGATGCGGACCAGGAGATTGCGCACCGCCGCCACCGAGCGTCCGGTGGCCAGAGCGATCTGCGCGTTGGTGTACCCCAGGCGCACGTAGTCGATGATCTCCGACTCGCGGGAGCTCAGGGCCCGCGCCGGGCTCGGGCTCGTCGGTGCCGTCCCCTCGTCCGCCAGGACCAGGGTGGGCAGGATGGAGTCGAGCATCTCCACCTCGTCCGCGGCGAAGGGCCCGTCATCGCGCTCCAGGACCAGCAGCACGCTCGGCCTCCCCGGGCGCTCCAGCTCCAGGCGCAGGACGCCGGGAGCACCGACCACGTGGGGACGCCCGCTCCGACCTCCAGACGGGGGCAACTCGGTCCGGACTCCTCCGAAAGGACGAGCGTCATGCCAGCCTCCACGACTGAAGGGGACGACGCAGCCGATGGCCTGGAGAGCGCTGGAGCGGAACGTTTCCCGACAGGCAGAGGCGAGGGCCAGCCGGGTGATCTCGTTCAACAGCTCCAGGGCACTGCCCGGCCGGCGAGGCTCGAGCAGAGCCAGACCTGCCGGCGTCATCCGGCACCTCGGCGCGTCGCGAGCGGACGAGGTGGACAGCGAGCTTCACCGCATCGGAGCAACAGCATGGCGGACGCACGAGACTCGATCAACCGGGCAAGCCACACCGTGAGAACCCGGAAGTTCCCCGCGTTGCGCGACGGGGCCTGTTCTTCTCGTCACGCGGGGGAACTGTGGCGCTTCGTGTCGCCCGGTGTCGGCCGGACGGGCGAGTGGGGAGGGCGTGACGCACCTCGTCCGGACACGTTCGGATCGTCCCCGATGCGTCCAGACGACCACCGGGGGGTCGTTTCCGCAACGCTCGGCGCGTCGCCGACGATTCGTCGCCCTGGGCGAGGACCCGGGCGGCCGTTTCCGCAACGCTCGGCGCGTCGCCGACGCTTCGTCGCCCGCGGCGAGGACCCGGGCGGTCGTTTCCGCAACGCTCGGCTCGGCGTCGACGCTTCGTCGCCCGCAGCGAGGACCCGGGCGGCCGTTTCTGCAACGCTCAGCTCGGCGTCGACGATTCGTCGCCCGCCACGATCGTTTACGGCACGGTCTCGTCGCCGCGCAGCCCGAGCGAGATCCCGCGGCGGCCGTTTCCGCAAGACTCAGCTCGGCGTCGACGATTCGTCGTCCGCCACGACCGTTTACGGGACGGTCTCGTCGCCGCGCAACCCAAGCGAGACCCCGCGGCGGCCGTTCCCCCCAAGGTTCAGCTCGTCACCAGCGCAGCCCGAGCGAGGATCCGGTACTCGTGTCGCCGGCGGGGATCCGCCTCCCGCGGCGAGAGGCCGGCGTCCGGGAGCGGTTCGCTCACGTCGTCGCCAGCGCGGCCCCCTCCTCCGCGGCGAGAAGCCGCCGTCCGCGGCCGGCACGCTCAGCACGTCGCCAGTGATCCGTCGCCCGGGACCAGAGCTCGGGCCTTCCCCTAGCAGGACGCCCCGGAAGGCCCGGCGTCCTCGGCCAGCGCGCCCATCAGCTCCGACCGGGTGGAGACCCCCACCTTCTCGAACAACCGGGCGAGGGTGTTCCGCACCGTGTTGACCGAGATCCCGAGCGTCTGGCCGATCTCGCGGTTGGTGAGCCCCGCGCGCAGGTGCTGCACGATTTCCGACTCGCGAGGGGTCAGCCCCCGCGTCACCACCGGCCCGTCCACCAGCTGCGCGCGGGTGCGGACGCCGGTCTTGTCGAAGATGCGCACCAGGAGATTCCGCACCGCGGCCACCGACCGCCCGGTGGCCAGAGCGATCTGCGCGTTGGTGTACCCGAGACGGACGTACTGCACGACGTCCGCCTCCCGGGGGGTCAGCGTCCGTGTGGCCGGCACGCCCGTGCTGCGGGCCGCGCCCTCGTCGGCGAGGATCAGCATGGGGAGCAGCGCCCGGAGCCGGCTCACCTCGTCGGCTCCGAACGCCCCCTCGTCCCTCTCGACGATCAGGACCGCACGCGTCCGGCCGAATCGTTCGAGATCCATCCGCAGCAACCCACCCACCGCGCCATTCGCCGACCGGCTCGTGCACTCCACCGGGGGCGGATCCACGCCAATCTGGCGGCGGAGCGGGAACTCCACCCGGAACTCGCCGAAGGGAGGGACCTCCTCCCACGCTCCCCGGTCGAAGGGGAGCGTCCGCGCCAGCAGCCCGAGCGCCCGCCCCCGGAACTCGGCCTTCGACGACGCGGAGAGCGCCAGCCGGGTGAGCTCGGAGATGAGCTCGGCAGCGCTGGACGGCGGGAGCAACACCATGGCCGCGGTCATCGCGTGCCCCCCGCGGCCGCCTGGAGCCGCCCGCGCGAGGTCGCCAGACCCACCAGCTCGGAGCGCGTCGCCACCCCGGCCTTCCGGTAGAGCCGCACCAGCTGGTTGCGCACCGTGGCCGGGGAGGTCCCCAGGGCCCGGGCAATGTCCTCGTTCCGGAACCCCCGGACCAGGTACTCGAAGATCTCCCGCTCGCGAGGCGAGAGGTGAACCCCCATCGTCTCGCCTACCTCGACCTGCCGCTCGTCGCCGAGCTGGAGCACCGGCTGGATCTGCCCGAGCAGGCGCAGCTCGTCGGTGGTGAATGGATGAAGCCTGGAGAGCGATAGAGCGGACGTCGCTCGCTCCCCCACCCGAAGCACGCAGCACATGAGTTCACGTCCCGTGGCGGACCAGTCCCGCTCACCTGGTCCACCCAACAACCATCGCGTCGGGGGGCGGAGCCGCGCATGGAGCTCCGCAGCCTCCTCCGACCAGAGAGACACCAGGCGTCGAACGCTGGTGTTCCACACCGCGGACGTCTCACCTCCGGGCGGGGGCGGCAGGCTGGCGAAGGCAGCAGCCTCCAGCGACAGCACGGCCCTCAGCCGGTCGATGATGCCGCGCCTGAACCCTTGCCGGCTCGGAGCCTGGCAGGCCCACTCCGCGATGTCCGGAAGCAACGAGCCGACAACGAGGTTCAACGCAACCGAGTTCGGGGCCCCCGTCACGCTCCCCTCTCCCGGTGGGGCCCCCAGGTACCTAACCGTAGGGCATCTGCACCACACGGGTGAAGGGCCCTAGAACGAACGTTCTAACCTGTCCGTCGCCTGGGAGACACGTACCCAGGACGACTGGTGCGAACGGACCCGGTGCGAACACGGGGCCCCGGCGACATGGAAGCAGGGCACGTGCTCGCACTTCCTCGAGAGGATCTGCTGACCTGCCTCCGCGCGCTCGGAGATCCCCTGCGGCTCCGCATCGTCGTTCTCCTCGCCCATCCCCCCGGTCCTCGCTCGGGTCCCTTCGGAGAGGATGAGCCCGGGATGTGCGTCTCGGACCTCCGAAAGCGAATCGGCCGCGCCCACGCGCTCGTGTCCCACCACATCCAGGTCCTCCGCCGTGCTGGCCTGATCCGCCGCACCCGCCGGGGGCGCTGGTCGCTGCTGCAGCTGGAGACGGCCCGGGTCGTCGCGCTGGGACAGCACGTCTTCGCGCTGGGCGGGGACGGCCCGGTCCCCGCCCTCAGGACGATGGAGGTGTGCCCCCCGGGCCCGCTCGGGTCCGCCGCGGCGTCGAGCCTGGTCAGCGCCGCTCCAGGTCCGCACAACGGCGCCATCGCCGCGGGAGCGTCCGGTACGCCGTCGTGGTGAGCCCTTCGGCCTGAGCCCGGGATCAGAAGCCGGGGCGGGTCACGCCGACCGGCGGCGCCCGAAGGCCCGCGTCACCTCGGGGTGGGCGGCGAGCAGGTCCAGCGCCCGCGCGAGCAGCGTCTTTCCAGGCTCGGTCCGGTGCCAGGTCGAGGCGCCCGACGGATGCGGCAGCGGCACCACGTCCGTCCGGTGCCCCTCGAAGACCAGGCGATGCGACGTGCCCACCACCTCGGCGAGCCCCCCACGGTGTCCCATCACCTCGGCGATCGCCAGCGTGCCCACCGGCACCACCAGCCGGGGGCGCATCAGCTCCACCTCGGTCCGCAGCCAGCGCCGGCAGCGCGACACCTCGTCGGGAGCCGGCCGGCGATCGCCGCCTCCGGGCGCCTTCCCCGGGAAGCAGCGGGTGACCGCGGAGAGGTACACGTGCCGCCGCACCGTCTCCTCGTCCGCCCCGAGCACCGAGGCGAACCACCCGAAGAGAGTCCTGCCAGCGGTCCAGGCGAACGGCCTTCCGAGCGAGGCCTCCCTCGGCCCGGGAGCCTGGCCAACCAGGAGAATCCGCGCCGGCTGTGCGGAAGGGTGCACCGGGGTCCCCGCCACCCGTGGGCAGGCGCGGCACCCGGAGAGCTCGGCGTGGAGATCCTGTAGTCGTTCCCGGGTGGTTGGCATGCGTCGTCGGGTTGTCCGCCGATCCAACGGAAGGGTAGCCTCGGAAGGTCGCCCCCGTCCCCCGCGATGTCCGCCTCCATCGAAGCCACCATTCCACCAGCGCGGCCGGTCGCGGGGCCTCCGCACATCCCCGGTTACCGCCTGGAGAAGCTGGTCGGCAAGGGCGGGATGGGCGAGGTGCACCGCGCCGTCCAGCTGAGCCTGGGGCGGGTGGTGGCGGTGAAGATCCTCTCCGGCGAGCTGGCCGCCGACCCCACCTTCGTGGCCCGCTTCGACAAGGAAGCCGCCGCGCTCGCCACGCTCAGCCACCCCAACGTGGTGAGCATCGTCGACAAGGGAAAGGCGGAGAACACCTACTACCTGGTGATGGAGTACGTGGACGGCCCCTCGCTGCGCGAGGTGATGCGCTCGCCCCTGCTCGACATCCCCGGCGCGCTCCGGATCATCATGGAGATCGCCCGGGCCATCGACTACGCGCACAGCCGCGGTGTCGTCCACCGTGACCTCAAGCCGGAGAACATCCTCTTCGACGAGCAGGCGGGCGGCATCGCCAAGGTGACCGACTTCGGCCTGGCCACCTTCTTCGACGACAGCAAGCTCACCAGCCGCTTCAACGTGACCGAGACCCACGTCTCGATGGGCACGCTGAGCTACATGGCGCCCGAGCAGCGGGTGGACGCCAAGAACGCCGACCACCGCGCCGACGTCTACTCGCTGGGGGTGATGCTCTACGAGCTCCTGGTGGGCGAGGTGCCGATCGGCACCTTCGATCCGCCGAGCGAGCGCCGACCGGGCACGGACAAGCGGCTCGACGGCATCGTCCTCCGCTGCCTCAGGCCTTCGCCCGCCGACCGCTACCAGCGCGTCGCGGATCTCATGCTCGACCTGGAGCCGTTCGCGCCGGTGTCGTTCAGCCAGGTGCCGCGGAAGATCTCCCGGGTCGAGCAGCTGAAGAACCAGATCCGGGCAGTGCTCCGCAAGACGCTGCGGGTCGCCGAGGTGGCGGTGGTGGTCGCCGCATTCGCCGTCCTTGGCATCAGCTTCGCCCGGACGCGCTACCACCCCCCGGCTCGGCCGTCGCCCGGGACCGCGCTCACTGCCGCCGAGCTGCGGCTGGAGACCGCCACCACCTCGCCTGGCCGCATCGCCGACACCAGCACAGTGCGCCGGATGGTGCTCGGCGAGGGCCCGGACGCCATCCCGCTCATCGCCTGGGGGCGCATCCCCGGGCTCGAGGGCCGCACGGTGCGGTTCCCCAGCAGCGCCGACGACGTGAGCGTGGGGCGCCTCAACCTGGACCTGGTCGACCGCGACGGCATCTCGGCCCAGCTCATCGCCGACGTGACCGCCACCGCCCCGCCGTCGTCCTTCTGGTCCGGCATCCGGGAGCAGCTGCTGGGAGTCAGCCGTGAGCCACAGTCAGCCCTGATGCTCCTCGGCAGCCCCGGACGGTACGTGGCGGTCGTCGTCTCCGGGGCCGGCGAGCCGGTGGCGTTCGAGTGGGCGCTGGGCGAGCGGCGAGGCACCATGCTCGGGCCTCCGAGCCCGCCGGGTGGCGCCGCCCACGTGAAGCTCGAGGTGGACCGGGCCGGGCAGCTCCAGGCCTTCTTCGGCACGGACATCGACCAGCGGCCGGTCGGCGAGCCGCTCTACCTGGGAACGGACTGGCGCAACAGCTTCGGCGCGCCGCCCACCCCCGCGCTCGGTTGCATCGATGGGGAGTGTACCTTCCGTCAGGTGGGTTACGAGATTGGCCGGGAGCCGCCGGACCTCCCCGAGCCGATGGTGCTCACTGAACCCTCCCTGTCCGGCAAGTCGAAGATGGTTGCCAAGGGGAGCACGAAGCGAAAGACACCGACCGACAAGAAACCGGTCCCCGTGCGCCCCCCGGCGTCCTCCACCAGCCGCCACGCGAAGAAGTGACCGCGGGCGTCCGCCCCGATTCACGAAAGCCACCCGATGCGCCGTCCCCTCTTCGCCCTGGTGCTCACGCTCTGCGCCTGCGCCCATGTACCACCCCCTCCCACCGCGGTGCTCGACGACGCGGCGGGCCGGGCCAAGGACGCCGGTGCCACGGCCCGCACGGTGGCGCTCGCCGGGTTCCACGCGCTGCTGGTGGAAAATCAGCCCGAGCGCGCCCGGTCCCTGGCCGAGGATGGGCTCCGCCGCGACCCCGGCGAGCCGTATGCGCTCGCGCTGCGAGGCGTGCTGGCACGGCGGGACGGGCACCCGGAGGCGTCGCTCGACGTGGCGCTCCGGCTGGTCCGGGCTGCGCCGCACCATCCGCTGGCCACCGCCGCTGCCCGGGAGATCCAGGAGATGGCGGGGGTGGCCGGCTCCCTCGACGCGCGCATCCTCGCCGAGGCGCCCCAGGCGCTGGCCGTGGGCGCGGGCGGGGAGACCGCGGTGCTCCTCCGCCAGGCGCTCGCCCAGCTCCAGTCCCTCGATGAGCGGCCCGAGCTGGCCGAGACCCGGGCTGCGGCGGGAGTGCCGGCGGAGAACACGCTCCTCGGGCCGCTGTCGCCGCTTCACCTCCTCGGCTTCGGTGAGCGCACCGAGCCGGAGCGAACCGGCGCCATCCCCGAGTCGCTGGCTGGACCCTTCGGCGCGACCAGCCCCCGAGTACTGCCAGTGCAGGCGGGGCGGCTGTCGCTCGAGGCCGAGGGGCTCGCCGGGGACGTCTACATCATGGCAGTGGACGTGGAGGTCCCCACCCGGGCGCTCTACGTGGTCCGCGCAACCAGCCCCAGCACCCACCGGATGCTGCTCGACGGCACGCTGCTCCACGAGCGCCGGACGTACGAGCGGCCCGGCTCCACCGTCGCCGCGCGCGCCGTTCTTCTGGAGCCAGGCACGCACCGGCTGATGGCGGTGCTCCTCAAGGAGGAGCGCACCGGCTCGCTGGCCTTCACCGTGTCGCGGGCCGACGGGCACCCTTCGGGTCTGCGCCTGTCTGCCGCGCACGGTCCGGCGCCCCGCTGGGGTGGGGTGAAGGTGGAGGACGCAGCAGGGTTCTATCCGGACGCATCGAGCATGGAGGCCGCGCTGGAGAAGGAGGCGGGTCGCTCGCTGGCCACCTTCCTCGCGGCGCGCGACGCGCAGGGTCGGGACGTGGACGGCGCCTGGCGGATGCTCTCCGAGCTGGGAGCGCCTCCGCCGGCCGCGGCGTGGAACGTGCTCGCGGCGGACCTGGCGCTGCGCGACCGGAGCCTCCCCACCAAGGTGGGCCAGGGCCGGGCGACGCGGGACCTCGAGGTCGCGGTGGAGCGGGACCCGGCGAACGTCGGCGCCCTGCTGTCCCGCGGCTTCCTGGCGATCAACGACCAGCGGGTGGACCAGGCGGTGGCCCTCGCCGCCCGGGCCCGCGCGGCGCACGCGCCGGTGGGCACGGCCCTGCTCTCGCTCGAGTCGCGCATCGCGCTCGCCCAGGGCGTGGACGCCCAGGCCGACACCTTGGCCCGGCAGAGCCTCGAGCAGGTCCCCGGGCTCTGCGAGGCGCTGCTGGTCCGGTACGACGTCGCCCGGCGGCGCGACGCGGTCACCACCACCGACGGCCTCCTCGACGCCATCTCCACCTGTCCCGGCGAGCAGCTCCGGCGAGTGAACCACTGGAAGTTCCGCGGCCAGCTCGACCGGGCGCTGGGCGAGATGCGCCGTCTCCGGGCGCGGCAGCCCGGCGACCTGGGACTCGGCGCGCAGGAGGCGGACCTCCTGGTGTCGCTGCGCCGCACCGACGAGGCGGCGGCTCTGCTCGAGGGCCTCACCGCGCTCCGCCCCCGGGACCCGGCGCTCTGGAAGCGGCTCGGCGACACCCTGGCGCTGGCCAAGCACCCCGCCGAGGCGCTCGCCGCACGGGAGCGGGCCCTGACTCTGGACGGCTCGGACCTGGCGCTGCGGCGGACGGTGGAGCGGGCGAAGACCGGGAAGGAGATCCTCGCCAGCTTTGCCATCGACGGGCGCAAGGCGCTCAAGGCCTTCGACGCTCGGGGGAGCAACGTCGAGGGCTCGAGCGTCCTGGTGGTGGATGCCGCCGCGACCCGGGCCTTCGCCGACGGCTCGATGGTGGACCGCATCCACACGGTGGAGAAGGTGCTCGATCAGGGCGCGGTGGCGCGTGTGGCCGAGGTGCAGGTGCCTCAGGGCGCGCAGGTGCTGTCGCTACGGACGCTGAAGGCGGACGGAACGGTGCTCGAGCCCGAGAGCCTGGACAAGGACACGGTGAGCCTCCCCGGGGTCGGCGTCGGCGACGCGGTGGAGTTCGAATATCTCCTGGCGCACCCCGCGCGACGGGCCGCAAGCCCGGGCTGGACCGCTGGGGCGTTCTACTTCCAGGTGGCTGGGGTGGCTGACGACTGGGCGACCTACGCGGTGATGGCGCCGCGCGGCTCGGGGATGACGGTGGATGCGCACAACATGCCCACCCCAGCGCTCAAGGCGGAAGGGGACCAGGAGGTGCTGCGCGCCGAGGTCCGGGGGGTGCCGGCGCTGGTCCCCGAGCCCAACGCGCCACCATCGGGGACCGAGCAGCTGCCCTTCCTGGTGGTCGGCGCCGGGGACACCGGGCCGGGCGGCCTGCTCACCGCCACCGGCGATGCGCTGAGCGCGCGGGCGCAGCGGACGTTCGAGGTCGAGGCCTTCGCCCGGGCGGCCGCCGCCGGCAAGTCCGGTCTCGAGGCGGTGCGGGCGCTGCACGCGGCGGTGATGGACCGCATCCCGGGGCGGGACTCCGGGCTCGGGCTGAGCGCGGCGAGCACGCTGGCCCAGGACCGGGGGAGCCGGCTGTGGTTGCTCAAGGCGGCGCTCGAGGCGGAGGGCTTCCCCGCGCGGCTGGCGATGGTGAGGACGTTCGCCACCGACCCGAACCCGTACCGGTTCCCCAACGAGGCGCTGTTCCCGTACGTGTGCCTGCGGGTGGAGGTGCCGGGCCACGAGCCGGTGTGGCTGGACACCGTCATCCGCTACGGCCCGTTCGGTCTCCTCCCCGAGCAGGCGGCGAATGGCCGGGAGGCCTATCTGTTGCCCGAGCCAGGACGGCCGCTGGTGGCGCTGAAGACGCCGGCGCAGCAGGCGGTGGGTGGGCGCGAGGTGAAGCTGGACCTGGCCCTGGCCGAGGACGGCACGCTGAGCGGCGACGTGCTGGAGGTGTACAGCGGCTTCGAGGCGGCGCAGCTGGCCGAGACGCTGGAGGGAGTGTCCAACGAGCAGCGGGACCAGGCGCTGCAGCAGGCGCTGTCACGCTACTTCGGCGGGGCGCAGCTGTCGGACCTCCGGCTCGACGTGAAGCGGTCGGTGGGGGCGCCGCTCTCGCTGCGGTACCACTTCGTCGCCCCGCGCTTCGCCCGGGTGGACGAGGGCCGGATGACGCTCGGGCCGCTCACCTACCCCGCGCAGGTCGGGCGCCGGTACGTGACAGTGGGGACGCGCCGCTCGCCGCTGTTCATCGACTCCACCGAGCAGAACGTGAGCCACGTTGCGCTGCGGCTGCCGCCTGGCTGGCACGTCGACGACCCGCTCAAGGGCGGCAAGCTCGAGAGTCCCTTCGGGCTCTTCACCCGCGACGAGCGGGAGGCGGACCTGTTCCGGGTCGAGGAGCGCTACCAGCTCGACATGGCTCGGATCCCGGTGAATCAGTACGAGGCGTTTGCCGGGTTCGCCGGGCAGGTGGACCTGCTCCAGACACGCGACCTGGTGGCGATCAAGCAGGGAGCGCTCAAGAACCCGGCGGGCCGGACCGAGCGCTGAGTCCGGCAGCGTCCTGCAAGCCATCGAGATCGTTCGCAGATCCGGTAACGAGGTGTCCGGTAACGAGGTGTCTGGCACCGCGTCCCGGTAACGAGGTGTCTGGCACCTCCCCTCGGGCACCTCCCCTCGCGGCGTCGGCCGCTACGCCCGTCTGTTGCGCAGCGCGTCCAGGCTCCAGAGACCGCCGCCCGCGGCCGAGAGGTAGAGCCAGACGAAGCAGAACAGGACCGCCGGGTGGCCCCCGTTCAGCACCGGCCAGAAGCCGTGAGGAGCGTGACCGTGGAAGTACGCGATGGCCATCTCCCCCGAGACGATGAAGGCGACGGGTCGGGTGAAGAGCCCGAACAGCAGCAGCGTGCCGCCCACCGACTCAAGAAGGCCGGCGATGCCCGCCAGCGAGCCGACCGGGACGGCGCCCTCGGGCATCAGCGGGCCGGGCCACGCGAAGAGCTTGGCCGTCCCGAACTGGAGGAAGAGGAAGGCGGCGACGATGCGCAGGATGCTCAGCAGCTGCGGCGCCCAGCTCCTCCACCGGGCGATGACGTTCTCTTCGGCCATGGGACCTCCCGCGCGACAGACGCGCGATGGTACGCCGCCCCGGCTGCTTCGCCCGGAACGCGGCGCCACGACCGCTCAACGCTGGACAGCGGCAGACGGTGCACCACCGGCAGCCGGAGACCCTCCGCTCGCTGCCAGCGGTCCGCGGGGGAACCACCGCGGCGCTCCTCGGACTCGGCCTTCACCTCCTCATCTCGCTCGGGTGGACGCTGGTCTTCCTCGTCCTGCTCCAGTGCTGGCCGGCCCTCCGGACATGGACCCGCACCGTCGGCGGTACCGTCGTGGCCGGTCTGGTCTACGGCGCCGTGGTCTGGCTGCTCATGGACGGCGTGGTGCTGCCGCTCAGCCGTGCCCGGGCGGTGTCACCGACGGTGCCGCGGTTCTGGATCCAGCTGGCCACCCATCCTGTCGTCGTGGGGCTGCCGATCGCGCTCATCCTCCGAGGCGTCGAGCCATCGGCACGGTCGCTCGCGCCGGTTCCGGTGGGCCAACCGGCCAACGAGAACCGATGAGCCGCGCCGCGCCTCAGATGGCGATCTCCCCCGCCTGGTCGCGCCGGGGCAGCGCCACGTAGAACGTCGCGCCCTGGTCGGGCACGCCCACTCCCCACACCCGGCCTCCGTGCCGCTGGACGATGCGGCGCACGTGGGCCAGGCCGATGCCGGTGCCCTCGAACTCGTCGGCCCGGTGCAGCCGCTGAAAGACTCCGAAGAGCTTGTGGGCGTACTTCATGTCGAAGCCCACTCCGTTGTCGCGCACGTAGACGATGTCCTCGGCGCCGGGGACGTTGACCGTGCCCACCTCGATGCGCGCCGGCCGCCGTCCGCGGGTGTACTTCAGGGCGTTGCCGAGCAGGTTCCTCAGCACCAGCAGCAGCATCGTCGCGTCGCCCCGGACCGTGGGGAGCCCGTGGATGGCCCACTCCACCTCGCGTCCCTCCTGCTCGTGGAGCAGCCCCTCGCGCGCCGAGCCGAGGACCGCGTTCAGGTCCACGGGCGCGCAGCGGAGCTCCGCCCGGCTCACCCGGCTGAACGAGAGCAGGTCGTCCACCATCTGGACCGCCTCCGCCGCGGTGCTCCGGAGCATCGCCACGTAGCTGCGCTCGCGGGCGTCGAGGCGCGAGCCGGCGCTCTGGTCCAGGAGCCGGGTGAAGCCCCCCAGCTGCCGGAGCGGAGCCCGCAGGTCGTGGCTCACCGAGGAGGTGAAGGCCTCCAGCTCGGCGTTCACCGCGGCCAGCGCCTGGGTCCGCTCGGCGACGCGCTGCTCGAGCGAGGCGTTGAGCTCGCGGATGGCCTGCTCCCGCTCCTCCATCGCCGCCACCGCCTCGGCGTGACTCCGGGCCAGTGCCAGGAGCTGTCGCCGGCTGGCGTACCCCAGCACCAGCGCCAACATGCCCACGCACCCGAGCGAGAGCCAGAACAGCAGTCGACCGGTGAGCGCAGCGTGCTCGGCCCGCTCCCGCCGGCGTGCCTGCTCGCTCTGACCGAGGCTATCGAGCACCTCGAGCATGCCGGAGAGCCGCTGCACGCCCTCGCCGGCCTTGAAGTAGTGGATGTAGTCGTCGCCGGACTCGAACAGCGCACGCTCCCGGACCGCGTACTGGCTCCACTCCAGGGCCATCGACTCGACGATCTCCAGACGGGCGAGCTGGTCCGGGTCGTCGCGGAGCATGTTGCGGAGGCTCCCGGTCGTCTCCAGGAGCTTGCGATCGGCGCGCTCCAGCGGGCCGAGGAAGCTCGGGTCCCCGGACAGCAGGTATCCGCGCAACCCGGTCTCGCGGTCCACCAGCAGCTCCCGCAGCCGCGCCGAGTGCGCCAGGACCTGGTCCGACCGCTGCGTCAGGCGCGCCTGGCGGACGAGCAGCGCCACGCCCCCGCCGAGCGCCACCGCCAGAAGGGCGAGGAGGATCGCCGGGACGAGGAATGCGCGGGTGAGCAGACGCCGGAACTCGACCGACTCGTGCGCGAGCGGTGCGGACGGGACCGCGGCGCCGGCGGCAGGAGCGCGCTGGACGGAGGCGCCGGCCGGAACGACGAGACCGGGAGCTGGCTCGCCGAGAGCCTCGGCAACGGAGTGCGGGGCGTGCACGTGAGCGAAGGAGCCTTCTTCTAGCACGGCCCCCGAGGGGGCTGGCGGGCAGCACGGCTGTCGGACAGTCGCGCCTCTGCACCCGCATGCACTCCCATCGGCCCCACCCCAGCTCAGACCAGGCGCGCGCTGACTTCCTGATGGAGGTGCGCCCCGCGTGCGGTGAGCCGCACCCGCTGGCCCGCTTGCTCCAGGAACCCGTCACGGATGAGGGTTTGCAGCTCGCCGGCTCGCGGTGCGACTCCGTGCTCGGCCCAGAGCGCGCCGAGGTCCAGCCCCGAGCGGAGCCGCAGTCCGAGCAGCAGGCGTTCCTCGTAGAGGGCGGCGGCGTCGAGCGTTTCCCGGTCCTCGTCCGGGAGCCGTCCCGACTCGACCGCCTCGAGCCAGCGCGGTGTGCTGCGGAGGTTGGTGATGCGGACGGCGTTCGTGCCCTGGCGATGGAAGCCGACCGCACCGGCGCCGAGGGCCAGCGACTCGCCGCCGGTCCAGTAGAGGGCGTTGTGGCGTGAATGCCGCCCCGGAACCGCGTGGCTGGAGATCTCGTACCGCTCGAGCCCCGCCCTGGCGAGCACCTCGCCGACGGCGTCCACCATCTCCACCACCGCCGCGTCGTCCGGCAGCGCGAGCCGGCCCTGGCGAAGGCGGCGGCTGAACACCGTCTCCGCGCCCAGGTGCTCGCGCTCCACGGTGAGCACGTAGGACGAGACGTGCTCCGGCCCGAGCGCTGCCGCCCGGCGCGCGTCCTCGACCGCCCCGGAGAGCGACTGACCGGGAACCCCGTGGATGAGGTCCACCGACAGGTTCTCGAAGCCCGCGGCGCGCGCCGCCCCGAACGCACCCTCGGCGTCGGCGGGCGAGTGAGCGCGCCCGAGCGTTGCCAGCACCGCGGGCTCGAAGGACTGGATGCCGAGCGACAGCCGGTTCACTCCCGCGGCCCGGTACCCGGCGAGCCGCGCCGTGTCGGCCACCTCCGGGTTGGCCTCCAGCGACACCTCGGCGTCGGCGGCGAGCGGCAGGACGGCGGCGATTCCCTCCAGGACGCGCCCCACCTCGCGTGGCTCCCACAAGGACGGGGTGCCGCCGCCGAGGTACACCGAATCGAGTGGCCGCTGGGCCCAGGCGGGGCGCTCGTCGAGGCGCAGGCGCAGCTCGGCCAGCACTGCGTCGGCGTACCGTCCCCCGGGGATCGATCGGGCAATGGCGATCGTGAAGTCGCAGTACGGGCAACGCCGCAGGCAGTACGGGAAGTGCACGTACAGCCCGGAGCGCGCGACCTCGAGCCCGGTGAGCGGATCGACTTCCATGGACGAGAGGGCCTGTACACCGAGGGGGAGCCCTTCGGCGAATTGCCGAGCGGGACGCGAGATGGCGGAGACCGAACCGAGACGGCGCACGCGAGGACCGAGCAGCGGAGGCGTGCCCGTCGGCACGTCGAGCAGCCGGAGGGGACGACTCCGCGCGTCGCAGCGAGAGGATCGGCCAGCGCTGCACTGAGTACACCCCGGTCGAGGCACTACTTGCGCGCCCGCCCCTCCCCTGGCTCAGGCTCCATCGCCCGCCGGATCGCCGCCCGCGCGAGCAGCCGGGTCGAGTCCAGCGTGGGCAGCGGCGAGTTCGCGTCCGAGATGACCAGTGGAAGCTCGGTGCACCCGAGCACCACCGCGTCGCAGCCGACGTCCTTCAGCCTCCCGATGACCGTCTGGAGCGTGCGCACCGCCTCGGGAAGGAAGCGCCCGTTGACCAGTTCCTCCATGATGATCCGGCTGACCTCCACCCGGTCGCTCTCGTCCGGACGCACCCAGGCGAGCCCGCGCGCGGCGAGCTTCTCCGGGTACACCTCGCTACCCAAGAGCCACTTCGTGCCGGTGAGCCCGAGCTTCCGGAAGCCGCGCTCCACGGCCTCGGCCGCGACCACCTCGGCGATGTGCAGCCAGGGCAGCGGGGAGCGATCCCGGAGGTGCGGGAGCGCCTGGTGGATGGTGTTGTCCGGACAGATGAGGAACCGGGCCCCGGTCGCCGCCAGCTTGCGGGCCGAGTCGAGCATCAGCTCGGCCACCCCGGCCCAGTCGCCCCGGGTGATGCACGCGTCGTAGAGGGCGAAGGAATGCCCGTGCAGAGTGATCTCCGGGTGCGCGTAGGGTCCGAGCAGCCGGGGCGCCTCGGTGCAGAGCGTGCGGTAGCAGAGCGCGGCGCCCTCCGCCGAGCAGGCGACGATGCCGATGTGGCCGGGAGGAGCAGCCATCACCCCGGAGCCTGGCAAGAGGCGACCGGTACAGTCACCCCTTCTTCTTCAGCTGGGCCTCGAGGCGCGCAACCTTCGATTTGAGCAGCGCCGCCGCCTCGGCAGCGTTCTCCGCGGCCACCAGCTTGGTCTTCAGCTTGGCCACGTCGGCCTTGAGCTTCTCCACCTCGGCGCTGCTCGCCCCGGCCGGGGCGGCGGGAGGCGGGCGGCTCTCCAGCTCGGCGACGCGCGCAGCCAGCGCCTCGCGCTCGCGCTTCTCCTTCATGAACGAGGCCTGCGACTCCATCGCCTTCCGGTTGGCGTCGGTCAGCTCCTCGCGGACCTTCTTCAGGGCGAAGGTGTCGCCGCGGAGCCGCTCCAGCTCCTCGGTGAGCTTGCGGATGGTCGCCTCGGAGCCGCCGGCCAGCTGCGCGCTCAGCTGCTCGCGGAGCGAATTCGACTTCTGCTGCTCCGCCTTGAGCGAGTCCTGGAGCTTCTGGACCTGGGTGGCCACCTGGCTGGCCTGGGCCTTCGCCTTCTCCTCGGCCGCGCGCGCCGACTCCAGCTCCTTGGACAGGCTCTGCAGCTTCTGCTCCAGGCCCTTGCGCTTCTCCTCCACTCCCCCGAGCGCCGCCTCGAGCTGGGCGCCCTGGTGGCGCTGGGTCTCGAGCAGCGAGCTCGTCTCCGCGTGCGCGCCCTGGTACTCCTCGAGCTGGCGGCGGAGGTCGGCCCCCCTCGCCTCGGCATGGGTCCGCTTCTCCACCTCGGTCTGGAGCTGCCGCTCCAGCGCCTTCAGCCGCTCGGCGCGCGACTCGCTCTCCTGCCGGGCCGCCGCCTCGGCCTTCTGGGCCGCCTGCTGCTGCTGCGTGCGCTCGGCCAGCTTGGCCTCCAGCGCCTTCCGGGCCTGGCCCTCCCGGCCGAGCGCCTCGTCCAGCTCGGCGCGGGCCCGCTGCTCCTCGGCCTGCATCTGGATCTGGAAGGCCTCCAGCTCGCCCCGCAGCGCGGCCGACTCCTCGGAGTGGGCGTGCAGCTCATCCTGGAGTCGCGTGGCGTTCCGGGTGGTCTCGTCCAGCTGCGCCTCCAGCTCGCGCACCTTGCCCAGCTGCATCTCCAGCGCCTGGCGCAGCCGAGGCAGGTCCCCGGCTTCCTTCTCCAGATCGACCTTCTCGGCCTTGAGCGCGGCGAGCGCGGCGCTCGCCTCGGCCAGCTCCTCGCTGGAGGCCTCGGCCATCTGGGCCGCGCTCTCCTCGAGCGCCTGGGCCCTCTGCCGCGCCTCGTCCAGCTCGCCTTCGAGGTAGCGGATGCGGCCCTCGAGCTCCTCGACCGACCCCCGGCTCCTTCCGTGCTCCTGCTCGAGCGACGAGAGCGACTGCTGCGCGGCCTCGAGGTCCTTGCTGAGCCGGGCGGCCTCGGTGGTCACCCGCTCCAGCTTGGCGCTGGCGAAATCCTTCTCGGTGGCGGCGGCGTCCCGCTCGGCGGTGAGGGTCTTCACCTCCTCGGCCAGCCGGTCGCGCTCCTGCTCGAGCCGGTCCGCCACGCTCGCCATCTCGTGGTACTGGCCGTTGACCGCGTCGAGGCTGCCCATCGCCTCGAGCTTCTCCACCTCGAGCTGGCGCGCCTTCTCCTCGGTGGCCTGGAGCGTCTCCTTGAGGCTCGCCAGCTCCTCGGCGAGCGCGGTGCGGCCGAGCTTCTCCTCGTCGAGCGCGGCCCGTAGCCCGGGGAGCTCGGCCTCCACCTCGGCCAGGGCGCGGGCCAGGTCCCGGCGGTCGGCGTCGCTGGAGGCCAGCTGCTGCTCGAAGCCCGAGGCCTGGCCCTCGGCGGCGTCGGCCCGGAGCCGCTCCTGCTCGAGCGCGGCCTGGAGCTGCTCCAGCCGCGCAGGCAAGTAGCGGAGCTGACCGAGCTGCGGCAGGACCTCGTCCAGCTGCGCCTTGAGCGCCACCGCCACCTCGCGCAGCCGGGCGGCCTCGAGGTCGCGCTGCTCGTAGACGCTGCGCGCGCGGGTGAGCGTCTCCTCCTTCAGCTTGAGGACCGCGCGGAAGTACTCGAGCTTCTCGTCCAGGGCGATGCCCCGGGGAGGCCGCGGCTCCGGCGGCTCCTGGAACGGGTCCCCCGAGGCGCGAGGCACGGCGGCGGGGATCTGGGCCACCGGGACCAGGCCCCCGGTGGCGGCGCCGGGCTGGGCGGGGGCGGGTGCCGGGCTGGCCGGGCGGGCTCCCGGGGACCGCTTGGGGAGCGGGGGCGGCGCGCCCGGGGGGCCCGCCTGCTGGGGGGGCGGGGAGGCACGGCGCGCGGGCGGGGCGGCCGGAGCCTTCGGGGCGAGGGGTTCATCCCCGAAGTCCAGGTCTTGAAGAGGGTTGACGTCTTCCGGTGCGCCGGGCATCGCCTGGCAGGGCAGACTACCTGTCCTTCGGGGGTTTCCCCAAAAGCCGCCGGCCCATCGAGGCTCCACCCACATGCCCACCCGCCACCGACTCGACAACGGCCTCACCGTCCTCCACGAGCACCAGGGGGCGGCGCACGTCGTGGCCTGGCAGATCTGGGTCAACGTGGGAGGCGCGGACGAGACCGCCGACGAGGCAGGGCTCGCCCATCTCCACGAGCACATGCTGTTCAAGGGGACCGAGCGCCGCGGCCTCGGGGAGATCGCCCGCGACATCGAGGCGCACGGTGGCGAGGTCAACGCCTGGACCTCGTTCGACAACACCGTCTACCACACGGTGATGGCGTCGCAGTTCGCGCGCGAGGGCCTGGACGTGCTGGCGGATGCGGTGCGGTTTCCGCGCTTCGACCCCACCGAGCTGGCGCGCGAGTGCGAGGTGG
This sequence comes from Myxococcaceae bacterium, assembly GCA_035519675.1. Lineage (GTDB taxonomy): Bacteria > Myxococcota > Myxococcia > Myxococcales > Myxococcaceae > RPRB01. The sequence goes on along the minus strand of DATIWB010000133.1, from coordinate 54,583 downwards.
TGGTCGAGGAGATCAAGCGCGCCGAGGACACGCCGGCCCGTCGCGCCTCGCGGGACCTGTTCGGCGAGAGCTACCAGGTGCACCCGTACCGTCTTCCAGTCCTGGGGACGCCGGAGAGCGTGCGGGCCACCACCCGCGAGCGCATCCTCGGCTTCTACCGGCGGCACTACACCCCGGAGGCGATGACACTGGTCGCGGTGGGTGACGTCTCGCTCGTCTCGGTGCAGGCCTGGGCCGAGGAGCTGCTCGGCGGTGACTGGGGACGCCCGCGCGCGCCCGGCCGTCACCGGGCGGTCGAACCTCCGCGCGCCGGCCGCCGCATCCACCTCGTCCCGGACGAGGCGAAGGAGGCCTGGCTCAGCGTCTCGTTCGCCATCCCCGCCGCCAACCACGAGGACGTGCCCGCGCTGGACGTGCTGGCGATGCTCGCCGGGCAGGGCGAGACGAGCCGACTCTTCCGCCAGGTGAAGCGCGCCGGGCGACTGGTGAACGAGATCAGCGCCTATGCCTATACCCCGGTGGACCCGGGCCTGTTCGGGGTGGGGATGACCTTGCCCGGGGAGAAGGTCCGGCCGGCGCTCACCGAGTCGCTGCGCACGCTCTCCCAGCTGCTCGCCGCGCCTCCCACGGAGGAAGAGCTGGCGACCATCAAGGCGCTGGTGGAGAGCGAGGCGGTCTATGCCCGGGAGACGGTGCAGGGCCTGGCGCGGAAGCTCGGTCACTACGAGACGACGCTCGGCGGCTTCGAGGCCGAGGAGAGGTACCACGCCCGGGTCGCCGCCCTGACCCCCGACGCCGTGCGGGAGGTGGCGCGCCGGTACCTGGACTTCGACACCGCGGTGGTCACCGCGCTGCTGCCCGCCGGGGCCCAGCTCACCGAGGCCGAGGTGCACGGCGCGCTCGACGAGGCCCGGCGCGAGCCCGGCGTCGCCACCCCGGCGCGGCGGGCGCAGACCGTTCCCGCGGCGGCGATGCCGAAGCTGAAGGGGACCGGGCCCGAGGCGGGGCGGATCCAGGTGGAGCGGCTGGGCAACGGGGCCACGCTGCTCGTCCGCGAAGAGCGAGCGAGCCCCCTGGTGGCGATGCGGGCGGCCTTCGTCGGCGGCCTGCGCTTCGAGACCGAGGAGACCAACGGGCTCACCACCCTGCTCTCGCGGATGCTCACCCGCGGCACGACGTCGCTCGGGGCCGAGGAGATCCAGCACTTGATGGACGCCTGCGCTGGGTCCATCGCCGGAGTGGGTGGGCGCAACTCGGTGTCGCTGCGGGCCGAGACGCTCTCCCGGCACTTCGACCGTGCCTTCACCCTGTTCGCCGACTGCCTGCTGGACCCGGCCTTCCCCGAGGAGGAGCTGGAGCGGGAGCGGCATCTGCTCCTTCAAGAAATCGCCGCCCGCGAGGATCGGCCCTCCTCGCTGGCCTTCGACACCTTCTCCCGCGCGCTGTTCCAGCACCATCCCTACCGGATGCCGCAGATCGGCGAGCGCGCCAACGTGGAGCGTTTCACCGCCGAGCAGCTCCGCGCCCAGCACCGCCGCTTCCACCACCCCTCGCGGATGGTGCTGGCGATCATCGGTGACGTGAACGGCTCGGAGGCGCTGGAGCGCGCGCGCACGCTGTTCGGCGCGGCGGGCGCGGGCCCGGAGCCGCTCCCCGACGTGCCCCGCGAGGCACCACCCACCGAGCGGCGCCGGGTGCACAGGGCGCTGGCCCGGGCGCAGGCACACGTGGTGATCGGCTTCCAGGGGCTCACCCTCTTCGACCCGGACCGGCACGCGCTGGAGGTGCTCTCCACCGTGCTCTCCGGGATGGGCGGGCGGCTCTTCACCGAGCTCCGCGACAAGCGGAGCATGGCCTACGCGGTGACCAGCATGGCGGTGGAGGGCATCGACCCGGGGTACTTCGCGGTCTACATCGGCACCAGCGCGGACAAGCGGGAGGCCGCCGAGGCGGGGATGGAGGCCGAGCTGCGCAAGGTGCTCGAGGATCGCGTCACCCCGGCGGAGCTGGACCGGGCCAAGGCGCACCTGGTGGGCACGCACGAGATCGGCCTGCAGCGGAACGCGGCGCGGGCGGCGCTGCTGGCGCTCGACACGGCGTACGGGCTCGGGCTCGACAACTTCGAGCACTACCCCGAGCACATCCAGGCGGTGACCGCCGACGACGTCCAGCGCGTCGCCCGGCGCATCATCCAGCTGGACCGGGCGGTGGCGGCGGTGGTCGGGCCATGACCGCCCCGGCGATGCTGCTCTGGGACGGCGACTGCGGGCTCTGCCGCCGGAGCGTCGAGTGGGCAGAGCGCCACGACGGCGGCCATGCCTTCCGCGCGGTGCCGTACCAGCGCGCACCCTCGCCGCCGATGACCCCGGAGCTCCGCCTGGCCTGCGAGCGGGCGGTGCACGTCCTCACCCCGGAGGGGGCGGTGCTCCGGGCGGGTCGGGCCTGTCTCTGGGTTCTGGCGCGGACCGGCCACCCGGCGCTGGCGCGGATCCTGGCGCTGGCGCCGCTGGTATGGGCGGTGGAGCTGGGCTACTGGCTGGTGGCCAGGAACCGCCGGCTCGCCTCACGGGTCCTGTTCCGGAGAGGAGCGGAGCGATGATCTGCGTGGCCGTCACCTACGTGGTCCTCCCCAACCGCGAGGAGGAGGCGATCGACCTCTTCACCTCGATGACCGAGGCCACGCTCCAGGAATCGGGCTGCCGGATGTACCAGGTGCACCGGAGCCGCGAGGAGCCGCGGCGCTTCTTCCTCTACGAGCAGTACGACGACGACAAGGCGCTGGAGGCGCACCGGAAGAGCCCACACTTCGAGCAGTACGTGCAGCGGGGCCTGTTCCGCATCCTCGAGAGCCGCACGCCCGACACCTGGATTCCCCTCCAGCTGCCAGGCCGGCGCAGATGAGTGCGATCTCCTTGAGCCTGGACGTGCCCGAGCCGGAGGCCGAGCGGGTGGAGGCGCTGCTCTGGGACGCTGGGGCGACCGGGCTGGAGATCCGCGACCGGGAGGCACCGCCGATGCCGGGCGTGCGCGGTCCGTCGCCGGGCGAGGCCATCGTGGTGGCGTGGTTCGACGGCCGCGAGCCCGCGGAGGCGGCGCTGGAGGACGTGAGGGCGTGGGTGCCGGCCGCGCGCGGCGTCCTGGAGGAGGCTCCGGACACCGACTGGTCGACCGCGTGGCGGGCGCGCATCCGGTCCACGCGCGTCGGGCGACTCTGGGTGGGGCCGCCGTGGGAGATCGCGCCCGAGGGAACGGTGGCGCTGGTCATCGAGCCGAAGATGGCCTTCGGCACCGGCGACCACCCCACCACCGCGCTCTGTCTCGCGGCGGTGGAGGCATTCTGTCTCTCGCATCCGGGCGCCTCGGTCCTCGACGTGGGGACGGGGACGGGCGTGCTCGCGCTGATGGCGCGGAAGCTCGGGGCCGGCCGGGTGTTGGGCGTGGACAACGACCCGACGTCGGTGACGCTCGCGCAGGAGAACGCGGCGCTCAACGGAGTCACCGGGGTGGAGCTCTCCGGCGCCACGCTGGAGGGGGTGGAGGGCCCGTTCGATCTGGTGCTGGCGAACATCCTCGCCAACACGCTGGTGGAGCTCGCCCCGGCGCTGGTCCGGCACACCCGGCGGCGACTGGTGCTCGCGGGCGTGCTCATCCACCAGGAGGACGAGGTCCGCGTGGCCTTCGAGCGCGCCGGCCTGGTGTCCGCCGGAGGCGACCGCATCGGCGACTGGGTGCGGCTCGACTTCCGCGTCGCCTGACATGTTCCGGGTCCGCCTCGACGTCCCCACGCCGGCGCCCGAGCGTGTCCGGGTGGAGGGCCCGGCGCTGCACCATCTGCGCGTTGCGCGGGTCGTGCCGGGGGAGATGGTCGAGGTCTTCGACGGGCGCGGCCGGGCCTGGGCGGGATGGCTGGAGACCGTGGACGAGGGCGGCGCGGTGCTCCGGCTCGGCGACCAGCGCCAGGCGCAAAGCGGGCGGACGGTGGTGCTCCTCCAGGGGCTGCCGAAGGGCGACAAGCTGGACTGGGTGCTCCAGAAGTCCACGGAGCTCGGCGTGTCCGCGGTGTGGCCGGTGGTGACCGCCCGATCGGTGGCCCGGCCAAAGCCGGAGGCAGCGGTGGCGAGACATGCGCGGTGGCAGCGGATCGTGGAGGAGGCGGCGCGACAGTCGGGGCGGGCGGCGGTGCCGGAGGTGGCGGCGCTCCGCCCGCTGGACGAGGCGGTGAGGGCGCTGGCACCCGGGGTCCGGCTCCTGGTCCTGGACGAGGAGGAGCGTGCGGAGCGGCTCGGTTCCGCCGCGGGCGACGGCGCGGTGGCGCTGGTGGTCGGCCCCGAGGGCGGCCTGGCGCGCGAGGAGGTGGAGAGCCTGCGCGCCGCGGGCGGAGTCCCGGTCTCGCTCGGTCCGCTGGTTCTCAGGACCGAGACCGCCGGGCTCGCCGCGCTGGCGGTGCTTCGTCATCTCGACGGGTTGCTAGGCTGAACCGCAGTGGATCGGCCCGGGGCGAACAGGCAGGCAGCCCGTTTCTTGCGTCCCCACTCCATCCGGCCTTTCATGCCGCCGTGTCCAAGTGCCTGAGATGCGGCGCCGAGTTGCCGCCGCACGGCGACTGCACCGCCTGCGAACCGGGCACGCTTCCCACGCGAGCCCCGCCGGAGATCCTGAGCCGGGAGATCCCCCTGGATCGCCGGCAGACGCCCCCGGCAACGCCTCCGCGGGCGACTCCGCTGCCTTTCAAGCTCGACCCCCCGATGGCGTCCGGGCCAGGAGCGCAGATCCCGATGCTGACGCCCATCCCCCGACCGGGGCCGGCGTTCGCCTCGCGCCCACCGATCCTGACGCCGGTCCCACCTCCCGCTCTGGGCACGGTGACCAACCCGGGCTTCCGCCCGACGACCTCCTCCGGCCTGCCCCCGACGGGGACCGCGGCCGGAGCGATACCGCCCACGCCGGGCCGACCGGCGGCGCAGGTCCCGACGGGCGCGGTGCCGGCCGGGCTGCGGTCGACCGCCCCCTCCGCGCCGGGCACATCGCCTCCCGCAGCTCCCCGCGCGCCCTCGTCCTCCAGTGTCCCCGCAGCTGCTTCGGGCTCGGGTCTTCCTCCGCCTCGAACCGGGGTCGGTGCGTCCCCGGTGTCAGGGGGTCCGGCCGCGGCCGGAGCAGCTCGCCCGCCAGTCCCGCCGAGCTCCGGACTGCCCGGGAACGCTCCAGCCGCAGCGACCAGGGTAGATGCCAGCGGAACGCCGGGCTCTGCGGCGATGCCAGCCGCGCAGCAGACCACGCGCCTCCCTGGTCAGCCGGGCCCGTCGTCCCTCAGCGCCCCAGCCGCTCCGGCGTCCGAGGCGCCGGCCCGGTCGCAGCCCATCTCGCCGGCGACGGCCCGGCCTGCGTCGGGCATCGGTGCGGCTTCGAGCCCACCCCTGGGCGACGAACCGCTGTGGCCGACGGTGGGGACAAGCTCCGCCAGCTCGGCGTCGACGCCGCGTCCAGGGACTGCAGTGTCACCCCCGTCCGCCGCGACGACCTCGAGCTCCCCCCACCTCTCCTCCGGCGGCGGCACGACTGCCCGACTCCTGGAGGGACCGCCGAGGAGCTCGAGCGCGCCATCCGTTCCTGCCGCCGCGCAGCCGCGGGTCTCCGACCCACTCCCGAGAACCCCCAGCGGACCCTCGATTCCGGCCGCCGCGCAGCCCCGCGCCCCCGACGCACTCCCGAGAACCCCCAGCGCACCGTCGATTCCGGGCGCCGCGCAGCCGCGGGTCTCCGACCCAATCCCGAGAACCCCCAGCGCACCGTCGATTCCGGCCGCCGCGCAGCCCCGTGTCTCCGACGCACCCCCGCGGACTTCGAGCGCGCCCTCGGTTCCAGCCTCCGCGCAGCCGCGCGCCCCCGACGCGCCCCCGCGGACTTCGAGCGCACCGTCGATTCCTGCCGCCGCGCAGCCGCGCGCCTTCGACGCTCCATCGATCACCAGCCCCGCCTCGCCTCCCCCCGCCTCCGCGCCGACGGCTCGCTTCCCCGAAACGCCGCCGAGGACCTCCAGCGCGCCGTCCATGCCCGCCCCGGCGGCACAGACGCCTCGCTTCCCCGAGACGCCGCCGAGGATCTCCAGCGCGCCGTCCCCGCCGAAGATGGCCCCCCCGGCGCCTGCGCCCATGGCGCCCCCCGTGCTCACTCGCTCCGCTCCACGGGCCGCAGCGCCGCCCGCGCCGCCCTCTCAGAGCATGGCCGAGCTCATGGGCTTCGCCCCCCGCACCGAGCCCGGCCCCCCGACGGAGCCCCGCTTCCCGGAGAGCACCCGGCCGACTCCGGCCGCCACGAGCACCCCGGCCACGATGGCCGATCTGATGGGCCCGACCCCCTCGACCGCCCCGGCGACGGACTCGAGCACCCCGGCCGGCCGCACGCCACGCATCGAGCCGCGCGCGGATCTGCCCACGGCGACGTTCGCCTCGACGCCCTGGGAAGACGCCTCGGGGACCGCACCCGCCCCGTCGACGGACATCGTCGAGGTCCGCGCCCGACCTGCCGCGCTCTGGCAGCGCATCACCGCCTTCATCATCGACGGGGCGCTCGTCGGCGGCGTGCTCGCCCTCTACGTGGGGCTGGCCGCGGCGCTCATCGCCCCCCGGGAGGTCCCGGCCACCCAGCTCACCGGCATCGACGGGGTGATGGCCCGGGTCCACCAGCTGCACGCGGTGCTCGCCCCGTGCGTCGCCCTCGCGCTGGTGCTCGGGCTGGTCTATGCCACGACCTTCGCGCTGCTCTGGAACGGCCGCACACCCGGGCGACGGCTGCTGGGCATCCGGCTGGTGGACCGGACCGGCCTCGCGCCTGCCCCGGGACGGGCCATCGCCCGCGCCGCTCTGGCGGTGGTCTCGTTCGTCCCCTTCCTCGCCGGGTTCTGGATCGCCCTGTTCGACCGGCGCGGGCAGACCCTGCACGACAAGCTGACCCAGACGTTCGTCGTACGTCCAGGCTGACGCGTCGCGCCCTAAGATGGCGCCCGGCGCATGACCGAACGGCTGGAAGAGCACCTCGTCACCCGCGGGCTGTTGAGCCAGGAACGGGCGGATGACGCCCTGCGCTCGCAGGCGCTGGTGGGGGGCGCCATGGACACGCTCCTCCTGGAGATGGGGGCGCTGCGCGAGCAGGATCTGGTGACCGCCCTCGGCGAGGTGAGCGGGCTCCAGCCCATCTACCTGGCGGACTACGTCCCGAATCCGGCGATGGCCTCCGCCCTGCCGGCTGAGGAGGCCGAGCGGCTGAACATCGCTCCGCTGTCGATCGAGGATGGGATGCTGCACGTCGCGGTCCCCTTCCCGGTTCCGATGCGCGGACTGGAGGCGCTGGTCCGGAAGCTGGGCCGCTCGGTGGCGCCCTGGGTGTCCACCGACGTCCGGGTCCGCGCCTGGCGCGCGCAGATCTACGGGGCGGCGCTGCCCGCACGCGATGCGTCGCTGCTGGGGACGCTGGGGCCCACCCTGGAGGAACGGCTGGCGACCGAGATGGCGGAGCAAGCGGCCCGCGCCGTCGCCGGCGAGCCGGTGCCGCTGGTGAATCCCCGCCCCGAGCAGCAGCCCCCGCCTCCGCCGGCGCCCGGGAACGAGCCGAGCTCGGCGATGGAACCGGCCAGCTCGCTCCTCGAGGCCCTCGAGGCCGGCGTGGCGGCCGCCGAGCCCGAGCTCCCCTCGTGGCAGTCGGAGTCCCCGAGGGCACGCACCCTGCGCCGGACGCGGGACGCATCGAAGGACAGCGCCGCCGGACGCGAGGCGGTGGTCGACTGGACCCTGTCCGAGGCGCGGAGCGCGCTGCGTGCGGTGGCGGGCGACCGGGAGGGGCTCAAGGACGTCGTTCTCCGCTACGCCCGCCGCACCTTCGACTTCGTGGCCGCGTTCGCCGTGGTGCGCGGCACCGCGATGGGGTGGGACGCGCGGGGCGAGGGCGCCGACGTGGTCCCCATTCCCCAGGTCTCCTTCCCTCTCGACGTGCCCTCGGTCTTCCGCACCGCCGCGCTCGCACACTCGTGCTACGCCGGGCCCGTTCCCGGCGATCCGCTCACACGACAGGTACTGGAGTCGCTAGGGCGCGCGCCGCGCTCGGTCTTCGTCTTTCCGGTGGAGGTGCGCGGCCGACTGGTGGCGGTGCTCTACGGCGACCGCGGCGAACGGCCAGTCAGCCAGCGCCGGCTCTCGGACCTGATCCTGTTCTGCCAGGACCTGGGCCAGGCCTTCGCCGAGCTGATCGTCCTCCGCAAGCAGCGGCGATTCTCGGACGAGGAGCCACCGGCGGAGAGCCTGGGCACGCTGGGGCTCACCGGCTCGACCCGCCGGACGCTGGAGAGCCTGGACCGTGCCCCGCCGGCGCCCGCTCCCGCCGATCTCGGCCCAGTGCTGGAGCGGCTGGTGGGAGCCGACGCCACGGCGCGTGCGGCGGCCATCTCCGAGCTCAGCCGGGCCCCGGATGCGGCGGCGCGGGCGCTCGCGGCGCAGTTCCCCGGTCCGAGCGCCTGGAGCCGCGTCCCGGTGCAGGAGCTGCCCGCGCCCGACGAGCTCGGCCCGGTGCCGGCCGGACTCGCCCGTCTCGGTGGCGCGGGAGCACGCGCCCTGGCGAAGTTCCTCGACGCTCCCGAGGCGGACACCCGCTACGTCGCGCTGCTCACCGCCGGAAACCTTCCCTACCCCGAGCTGGTGCCCGGGGTGCTGCGGGGGCTGTTCGATCCCGAGCCGGACATCGCCTCGGCGGCGCGCGCCGCCGCCACTGCGCTCCGACGGATTGCCCGGTTCCAGGCGGCGCTGCCCGACCTACGTCAGGAGCTGGTGGCCAAGGATCCGGAGCGCCGGGTGCTCGCCGCCCGGGCGCTGGGGATGCTCCACGACAGGCCCTCCGTCGAGGGGCTCATCGGTCTGACCGCGAGCGACGACGCGCTCTCGGCCCAGGCTGCGGCCGAGGCGCTGATCGAGATCACCCGCGTCTCCTTCGGTACCAGCACCCACGCCTGGATGGCGTGGTGGGCGGAGAACAAGGGACGGCGCCGCGTGCAGTGGCTGCTGGCCGCGCTCCGGAACCACGAGCCGTGGCTCCGGTCCGTCGCCGCGGAGGAGCTCGCCGACGCGCTCGGGAGCACCCTGGGCTACTCACCGGACGCGCCCGAGCCGGAGCGCACCGTGGCCATCGCCCGCTGGGAGGAGGCGCTGCTCGACCCGCGCCTCCGCACCCTCGACGGCTGAGCGCGGGCGGGGTGGCACGCGTCGCCCCCTCAGAACCGGCCGACCAGCGCGAAGCTCGCCCCGCCCGGTCCGACCGCGACCGCCGGGAGCAAGGCGGGAACCGCGGAGGTGGCCGCCGTGGGCGGAGCGGGCTGCTCCGACGAGGACAGCTCGTACCCGATGACCGCCCCGGCCACCGGGAGCAGGAGCGTCAGCGCATAGGTGGCCTTCGCCGCGGAGCTGTCGCTCCCGGAGCGAATGAGGCCATAGAGGCCGTAGCCCACCCCCAGCCCGGCCACGCTGCTGAGCCAGCTGACGATGAAGCTCCCCTGGCGGCCCAGCAGCTTGCCGGTGAGCGAGACACCGATGGGCGCCCCCACCGAGACACCGATCGCCGCGCCCACCTGGGCCGCCGAGCGCCGGGAGGCGTCGTCTCCCTGCGTGTTCAGCGTCCCGTAGATGACCCACGCCGAGGCTCCCCCGAGGATGAGCCCGCCGACGATGCCCCCGCCGGTCTCGGCCCCGACCCGGAGCAGCGGAGGCACGGGCTCGGTGGCCGGCGGCGGCGCAGGCTCGGCCCGGGCGGCCAGCGATGCGAGGACGGCGAGGGCGACGCAGCGGGCGCGGGTCGGCGGGGTCACCGGGGCAGGGTGTCGGGCGTCCGGTCCGGCCGGTCACCGGGGGTCCGACGAGCGGCGGAGCATCCTGGCACACGTGGTAAAGCCCCTGCCACCATGGCTTCCCCACCCGACGCAGACCCGCTCCGCGCCCGTCTCGACGCGCTCGAGCGGCAGGCCGAGCTCGGCGGCGGACCCGAGCGCATCGCCAAGCAGCACGAGGCGGGCAAGCTCACCGCCCGAGAGCGGCTGGATCTCCTGCTCGACCCCGGGACCTTCGTCGAGCTCGACAAGTTCGTGATGCACCGCAGCGCCGAGTTCGGGATGGGTGACAAGCGCATCCCGGGCGACGGCGTGGTGACGGGGTACGGCCGCATCGACGGGCGCCAGGTGTTCGTCTTCGCCCAGGACTTCACCGTCTTCGGCGGCTCGCTGTCCGGGGCCTACGCCCAGAAGATCTGCAAGGTGATGGACCTCTCCACCCGGGTCGGAGCGCCGATCGTCGGGCTCAACGACTCGGGGGGCGCACGCATCCAGGAGGGAGTGGAGAGCCTCGCCGGATACGCCGACATCTTCCTCCGCAACACGCTCGCCTCGGGGGTGGTTCCGCAGATCTCGCTGATCCTCGGCCCGTGCGCAGGGGGCGCGGTGTACTCGCCGGCCATCACCGACTTCATCGTGATGACCAAGGACACCAGCTACATGTTCATCACCGGCCCCGAGGTCATCCGGACGGTGACCCACGAGGAGGTGACCAAGGAGGACCTCGGCGGGGCACTGGCACACAACCAGAAGTCGGGCGTGGCGCACTTCGCCGCGGAGAACGAGCAGGCCAGCATCCTGCTCACCCGTGAGCTGCTCTCGTACCTGCCCTCGAACAACTCCGAGGATCCGCCGGTGGTCCCTTGCGAGGACGATCCGTTCCGCGCGGAGGAGTCGCTGCAGAGCATCGTCCCGCCCAACCCCAACAAGCCCTACGACATCAAGGAGGTCGTCCGGGCGGTGGTGGATCAGCGCCACTTCTTCGAGGTTCACGAGCACTACGCGCGCAACATCGTGGTCGGCTTCGCGCGGCTCAACGGGCGCTCGGTGGGGATCGTCGCCAACCAGCCGGCGGTGCTGGCCGGGGTGCTGGACATCTCTGCCAGCGTGAAGGCGGCGCGCTTCGTGCGCTTCTGCGACTGCTTCAACATCCCGCTGGTGACCTTCGTCGACGTGCCCGGCTTCCTTCCCGGCACCGCGCAGGAGTGGGGCGGGATCATCACCCACGGCGCGAAGCTCCTCTACGCCTTCGCCGAGGCGACGGTGCCCAAGGTGACGGTCATCACCCGGAAGGCGTACGGCGGGGCCTACGACGTCATGGCCAGCAAGCACATCCGGGCCGACGTGAACTACGCCTGGCCCACCGCGGAGATCGCGGTGATGGGGCCCGAGGGCGCGGTGAGCATCATCTTCCGCAACGAGCTGGCGAAGGCGACGGACGCTGCCGCCGAGCGCGCACGGCTGGTCGCCGAATACCGGGAAAAGTTCGCCAATCCCTTCAAGGCCGCCGAGCTGGGGTACGTCGACGAGGTGATCCGCCCGGAGCAAACCCGGGAAAAGCTGGTGCGGGCGCTGGAGATGCTCAAGGACAAGCGCCAGGAGAATCCGGCCCGGAAGCACGGGAACATCCCGCTCTAGGAGCCGCTTCCGGACCACCCGTGCAGGTGTGACAACCGCGCACGATGTCGCCCGCGACACCCCCGGAGTCGCCGCCCGCAACTTCCGGGTGTCGATGGCCCCGCGGGTCTGGAAAGACTTGCTGTTGTAGGCATTCGTGTGTCTGATGGGGGTGCTGCAGGAGAACTTCTTCAGGGGGACCACATGCACCGCACGGCGAGACTTTCCGTCGTCATGTCGATGGTCATCATCGGATGTGGCCAGGGAGCAGGAGTCAGCACCGCGGCATACTCGGATCGGCAGATCTTCGAGGGAGTCATCTTCGGAGCCGGTCCGGTGGCGAACCTGATCCCCGAGGCGCGCGATCACCTGCGCCCCGAGCTCTACGCGCGGACCACCGAGCAGCTGAACGCGATGGGGAACGGCCGCGCCGCAACCATCGACGCCATCGAACGCTCGAACCCACGCTTCCTGGCAGAGTTCGCGCGCGCAGCGCGCAGCGGCGATCCGGCCAGCGTCGAGCGAATGGTCGTCCAGGCCGTCAACGTCGTGTCGAACACCCTCCGAGTCAGCGCGCTCGCCACCAGCAAGAACCTCCCGGTCGGCGACACCTCCACCAGCAAGAACCTCCCGGTCGGCGACACCGCCACCAGCAAGAACCTCCCCGTCGGCGACGCTCTCGCCACCAGCAAGAACCTCCCGGTCGGCGACACCGCCACCAGCAAGAACCTCCCCGTCGGCGACACCGCCACCAGCAAGAACCTCCCCGTCGCTCTTCGGACGGGCCTGTCTCCGGAGCTGGTACATCCCGGCTTGAGCGCCTTCAGCAGCAGGCTGTTCACCGAGCAGCTGGCGAACTCCGTGGCGATCACCTTCGAGCAGCCGGGCAACGGTGGCTGAAGTGCATCCGCGCGGCATCGTCCGGCTCCTTGCCGGCGCGATCGTCTGCGCGGCGTGTGTGGGGTGGTTGGACTCTCCGCTCCGGCCATCGGTCGCGCGGCGAATGCAGATGCTGGCCATCGCCCCGCAATTCTGGGGGTACTTCGCCAAGCCGTTGGAGAAGGAGCTCGAGGTCTTCCGCTGGCAAGACCACCGATGGGAACGCGCGGATGCTCCTCTGGCCGCGATGGTGAACTTGTTCGGCTTGCGGCGCGCCACGGTGAACCACAGCGCCGAGTTCCGAAGACTGGTGGAGCAGGTCGGAGACGGGTGGACGAGCGCGAGCCTCGGCGTGGATCAGCTTCCGGATCCCGACGGCGACAGAGTGACCGTCAAGAACCTGGCCCGCCGCCCAGCGCTCTGCGGTGAAGTACTCATCGTAGCCCGCGAGGCGGTGCCCTGGGCCTGGGCGCGCTCGAGAGCCCGGGTCGAGTTGCGCACCCGGTTCGCGCGGCTCGACATCCAGTGCTGACCCGCGCCGACACTCCCTGGACCAACGTCTACGGCCTGGCCAGGTCGATGGTCGCGCTGGCGACGATGCTCACGCTGCTCGGCGACAGCAGCGAACGCCTGTTCTCGCCTCTGGTGGTCCCTGACCCCGGCAGCTTCGACCGCAGCGCAATCGCCGGGGCGAGCCTGTTCCTCCTGGCTCGCCACCACCTCGACATCGCCAAGCTCGTGGCGATGGTCGTGCTGCTGCTGGTGATCCTCGGGTGGCGGCCACGGCTCACCGCCCTTCCCCACTGGTGGATCTCCTACAGCTTCGCCGCTTCGGGGTCGGTCATCGACGGCGGTGATCAGGTCGCCGCCACCCTCACCCTCCTGCTCTTGCCCGTGGCGTTGACCGACAGCCGGCGGTGGCACTGGCATGGAATCGGGACCGGATCGACGCTGTCTTCGATCGCGGCGCAGACCGGGCTGGTGCTCGTTCGCGTCCAGGTGGCGGTGATCTACCTCTTTGCCGCCATCGCCAAGCTACGCGCGGAGGAGTGGGCCAACGGCACGGCCCTGTACTACCTCTGGACCGACCCCACCTTCGGAACGAATGCGCTGCTGCGACCGATGACCGACTGGCTCGGACGGACGGCGCTGGTCGTTCCGCTGACGTGGAGCGTCCTGGCGCTGGAGCTCTGCCTGGCCGCGGCCCTCGTCGCGCCGCTCCGGTTCCGTGCTCGCCTGCTCCCGGTGGCGCTGCTCTTCCACGCGGGGATCGCCGTCGTGCACGGCCTGCCGACCTTCGCCCTCACCATGTCGGCGGCGCTGGTGCTCTACCTCCGCCCGGCGTGGCGACCATTCGCGTTCCCCGAGCTCTTGCGCCGACCGATCGCGCGCTCCTCGGAGTCGGTGGCCCGCGTCTCCGTCGCCCCCTGAGTCAACCCTCGCCCAGGTTGGTTACCGCGGCGCTGAACTTCCGCCCGCCGCCGGGAGACGCAACCGCTGCCGAGCGTAGGATGTTGGACGGTGCGCCCGGAGCAGCCACCCCCGCAGCAAGCGACGAATCTCGAGCGGCACGCGTGGATGCTGCAGACACTGCGCGCCGCCATGGCCCGAGCCTGCCCGTCCGACCTCGCCGCACACCGCGAGGACCTGGTCCAGGCGGCCTTGCTCCGGGTCCTGGAGCGAGAGGGGCAAGGTGAGCAAAACCAGGTCCGCACTGCGTCTTACCTGTGGCGCGTGGCGTTCAGTGTCATCGCGGATGAGCTTCGCCGGCGCCGGGCAGAGGAGCTGCGGTCGCGGAGGTCCATGGTGAATGAGGAGTCGGGACAGCACGGCGCCACCCCCCTGCCCGAGCTCGGGGTGGGGATTCGCGAGTGCCTGGGTGGGCTGGCCGAGCCGCGCCGGGTCGCGGTGCTCCTGCACCTCGAGGGCTTCCGCGCCGACGAGGCCTCCGGCGTGCTTCACTGGGACGTGAAGCGCGTGCAGAACCTCACCTACCGGGGACTGGCCGACCTGCGGCGCTGTCTGGAGCGCAGGGGACTCGGGCCATGAACGAGCAGCAGCTCGAGGCGCTCCGGGCCGCCTGGGCGGCGCGCCCGCCCACCGCTCCCGGGCCCGGTTGCCCCCCGCCAGACGCCATCTGGGAGGCGGTCGCCGGTCAGCGGGCCGAGGACGAGGTGCGGACGATGCTCGAGCACAGCCTGGGCTGTCCGGACTGCTCGGCCCTGTGGCGGCTGGCGCGAGAGCTCCGCAGCGTCGACGAGCCGCGCGCCGCGGCCACCTTTCCCGCGGGCCCCGTCCCGCTCTGGCGCGCGAGGCCCATCCGCTGGTTCGCGGCCGTGGGCACGCTCGCCGCGGCGGCGGTGGTCGCCCTGGCGATCCTGCCCCGCGGAGGGACGCACGCGCCGGCCCCCGTGGTCCGTGGGGCCGAGGAGTTCAGGCTCCGGGCCGACCCGGCGAGCGAGACACTCCCCAGGGCGCATCCCGTCCTTCGCTGGACCGGGGCGCCCGACGGCAGCCGCTACACCGTGGTGGTCTCCAAGCGGGACCTCACCGTGCTCTTCCGGAAGAGCGGTCTGGCAGCGGCGGAGCTGGAGCTCCCGGCCGATGCGCTCGCCGACGTCCCCGCGGGCGGCGAGGTCGTCTGGCGGGTCGAGGCGATTGCCCCCGGCGGTCGCCGGATCTCCTCGGAGGCGTTCCTCAGCCGCGTACAGTAGCGCCCCGTGGGGCGGTTGCTCGAGGTGGTGGTGCTCTCCTGCCTGGCCGTGACGGGGGCCCGGGCCGCACCGCGATCCGCCGCGGAGTGCGACGCCATGGTGCGTGCCCAGCCGGGGATCCTGGCCTCGTACCGGTGTTACTGGGACCTCGCGCACTCCGGACGCCGGACCGAAGCCGAGCGCGGCCTGGAAGCCATCCTCCACCGAGAGCCCGAGAATCCCGGGGCGCTCCACTTTCTCGGCCTCTGCCGCGAGGAGCGTGGGTTGAAGGCGACCGAGCTGTTCCAGCGTTCGGTGGCTGCCTACCAGCGCTCCGGCGACCCCGAGGGCGAGGGCTACGCCCGCATCTCGGTCTTCGGGTCGCAGTGCCTGGTGGGGCGGCGATGCGAGGAGAGCGAGGAGCAGCTCGACCTCGTCGATGCGCTCGCCCAGCGACATGGGCTGGCGGACCTGCGCGCCCTCTCGCTCGTCTACCGCGCCGCGGGAGCGACCATGATGGACGACGTGGGAGCCGCCGAGCGGCACCTGCGCCAGGCGGAGGCGATCATCGGACCGCAGGGGCCAGCCTGGCTGCGCGGCCGGGTGCTGGAGCGCTTCGGGCTCCTCTACCTCGAGGCCGGACGGTACGCCGAGGCCCGGGAGAAGCTGGAGGCCCTGGAGAGGCTGAGGCGGTCCGCGACCCCGGCAGCCCACGCCGCGGCGCTCGGCTACCTGGGAACGGTCGCCCTGCAGCTCGCCCAGCGCCACGAGATGGAGCCGGCGGATGCCGAGCGGCTGCTGCGCGAGGCGCTCGCCTCGGAGGACCGGAGTGGCCTCGAGCTCCACTCCCGCTTCTCGGGCTCGCTGGTCAGCCGGGTCCAGCTGGCATTCCTACTCGGACCGACCGGTCCGGCCATCGCCGAGCTGGAGCGCGTCCGGGACCGCAACACGCGCCGGGAACACAGCTACCCCTTCACCGCCCTCTGGCTGCTCGCCCGATTCACCTACGACCATGACCCCTCCGCGGTGGAGCGGGCGCTGGGGTACGCCGACGAGGCGCTGGCCCTGTGCATCCGCCCCTCGCACGCCTGGGAGCGCGCCCACGGCCTGCTGGTGCGCGGCGACCTGCGCTGGCGCAGCGGTGACCGGGCGCACGGCGTGGCCGACATCCGGGCGGCGCTCGACTCTTTCGAGCAGCTGCGTGGGCGCCAGCCCGAGGCGACGGTGCGCGCGCGGTACGGGGCGTCCACCGCCTTCGCCCACCAGCTGGCGGCGGGATGGATGCTCGATCCCGCCCGAGGCCCACCGGACCCGGAGGCGGCGTTCGAGATCATGGAGCGACTCCGCGCCCGGGTGCTCTTCGAGCACCTGCTCGCCGCGCGCGGACGGCGTGACCTCTCACCCCAGCTCCGTGCCCGGGGCGACGAGATTCACCAGCGCATCTCCTTGCTCCAGAGGCGCCTCCTCGAGCCGGCGCCAGACGAGCCCCGAGAGGCGATCCAGCGCGCACTGGAGGACGCGGAGGCCGAGGAGGTTGCCTGGAACGACGACGTCGCCCGGGCGTTGCCCGAGTTCCGGAGCCTGGACTTCGCCGCACCCCACCTGGGCGATGTGCAGGGAGCCCTCGCCCCGGAGGAGGCGATGCTCCTCTTCCAGACCTGGACGCGGGAGCCGACGCCCGAGGCGCCCTACCGCGACGGGAGCTCGTGGGTGCTCACCGTGACCCGGGACTCGGTCCGGGCGCACCGGATCCCCGACGCCGACTGGTTGCAGCCGGCGGTCGAGCAGTGGCTCGGCCTGCTGGAACGGCGCGACGGCTCCGAGGCGAGCGGGGCGGCGAGGCTCCACCGGGAGCTGCTCGGCGAGGCGCTCGGCGCGCTTCCCCCCAAGGTCACCCGGCTGGTGGTCGTGGCGGACGGCCCGCTGCACGCCCTGCCCTTCGACGCGCTCCGGGAGAAGGAGCGGGGGCCCCTGCTCGCCGAGCGGTATGCGGTCTCGGTGGCGGCCTCGGCCACGCTCTGGCACCACTGGCGCAGCTCGGCGCCGAGGGCACGCACCGGGGCGCTGCTCGCCCTCGCCGATCCGCAGCTCCCCTGGGGCGCGGAGGCAGGAATCGCCGAACGGTGGCGACAGACCGGCATCACCCTGGCCACGCTCCCCTGGGCGCGGGACGAGGCGAGAGCAGCCGCGGCGGCCGGCGCTCCCGGAAGCACCCTGCGCGTGGGCCACGAGGCCAGCGAGCACTTCCTCAAGTCGGCCGACCTGCGCTCCTACGACGTCCTGCACCTGGCGACCCACGCCATCGTCGACCTCGAGGCCCCGGAGCGTTCCGCGGTCGTGCTCTCCCCCGGGGCCGAGGGAGAGGATGGGCTGCTCCAGTCCCGGGAGATCTCCGAGCTCGACCTGAGGGGGAAGGTGGTGGTGCTCGCCGCCTGCCGCAGCGCCTCGGGGCTGGGGCTCCGCGGCGAGGGGGTGGTAGGGCTCGGTCGCGCCTTCTTCGAATCCGGCGCACACGCCGTCGTCGGCAGCCTCTGGCCGCTCCGGGACGACGAGTCGTCGCAGCTGCTCGACGTCTTCTACCGCCGGCTCGCTGACGGAGACTCGCTCTCCCAGGCGATGGCCGAGGCGCGGCGGGAGCGCATCCAGGCCGGCGCCCCACCCGCGGCCTGGGCAGGCATGCTCGTCCTCGGAAACGGGGCCCTGCAGCCATTCCCGCCCCGCAGCGACGACCAGCGCCGGCGAGCGCTCGGGACGCTGGCGCTCGCCGCGTTGCTGGGACTGGTCCTCCTGGCAGGCCTGCGCCGAGCGGGGGCTAGTGCTTGATCCGCGCGACGAAGAGCTTGCCCCCGTTCCCCGAGGTCGAGGCGAGGACGAACCGGTGGCCCACCGCGTCGTACGCCAGACCGGTGAGCTCGTTCGTGATGGCCAGGTCATCCAGCTGCGAGGAGTCGGGCATGGGTGCGCAGACCATGGGCCAGCTCCCGGTGTCGCTGACCTCGAACACCGCGGCGAGGTCGCGGTCGGTCGACATGGTCGAGACGGCGAGCATCCCGGTGTCCGGGTTGCGGATCAGCCGGTGGGGATTGTAGGGCGTCCCGTTGTGCTCGGGGACGACCACCGCGGTCTGTCCGGACAGGGTGGTCCCCACCTGGGACCAGCTGCTGCCGTTCCAGGTGGTGACCTCGAGGCCGTCGGAGAAGACGTACGGCGTGGTGTCCGGGTAGTTGCTCCAGGCCATCGCCAGCTTCCCGCTGTTGTTCGGGCCCTCGAAGGCCAGCGCCGGCCCGCCTTCGTAGTAGTCGTTGCTCGTCCTGGGAGAGGCAATGAAGCCAGCTCCGGGACCGGTCAGCTTCTTGGCGAACGGCTTGAACACCGCGAACCCTCCGACGGGTGGCACCTGCTCTTCCCAGGCGACGGTGATGTCCCCGGCGGAGTCGACGATCACGTCAGGGAGCGCCACGTTCTCCCCGGCGGTGGAGTAGATCCCTCCGGTCACGTCCCAGCTGCTCCCGTTCCACTTCGCCACCGCGATGTCGCGGTAAGGGCTGGAGTTGAGGTTGCGGGCCACCGCCACCACCGGCTGGTCGGACGCGGTCAGCGCCAGGGCGAACCCGGAGTTGCTGTTCCCCTGGGGCACCGCGGCGGGCAGCACGTTCCAGCTGCTGGTCCCGTCCCAGCTCGCCACCCAGATCTCCGCCTGGTGTGACGTGGAGTTGAAGACCTCGTACGCCACCACCGGGTGATCGTGCGAGTCGATGGTCAGACCGGCCCAGAGATAGCCTCCGGTTCCGCCCGAGGGCAGGCCCGAGGAACCGAGCCGGGCCCAGGCGCCGTTCTCGTAGCGGGCGACGTAGGTCGTGAACGGCGCGTACTCGATCCACACCACCACCGGCCGTCCCTGCGAGTCGACCTTGAGGGGGACTCTGCCGATCATGGTGATGGTCGTCTGGGAGCCGACGGGCTTGATGGTCGCGAGAGCCTCCATGCACCCCACGTCGACCAGCAGCGGGACGCTGTCCGAGACGCTGCTGTCCGCCTGGCTTGTGGCCTTGAGGGTGTACGTGCCGGGGAATGCCGACGCCGTGTAGTTCCCGTTGGAATCGATCCTCCCCGCGGGGAAGTCGGTTCCGGCCATGGGGTTCTCCTCGAGCGACCAGTAGACGCCGCTGGGGGTGAGATTGCTGGTCGTGGCGTGGAAGGTCATCGAGCCGAGCGTGTGGACGGTGGCATTCCGTTCGGTGATGTGCACGCTCGGCCCCCCCACGCTGGCGGTGACGTTCACCGTCGCATCGCCGTACTTGGACGGGTCGGCGACGCTGGTCGCGCGGACGTGGAACTGCGCGTTCGAGGTGACGGTGGGAGCGGTGTAGTCGCCGTAGTCGCCCTGGGAGACGATCGACCCGCCGTAGGTCTCGACCACGCTCCAGGTCACCGCGGTGTTCGTGGTGTTGGCCACCTCGGCGGAGAACTGCTGGTGGGCCCCGGAAGGGACGGTGACCGGATTCGGTGAGACCGCCACCGTCACCGGTGGGGCGACGACCGGATTCACCGTGACTTGCACGTGCGCGTACTTGGTGCTGTCCGCCTGGCTGGTGGCGCGCACCGTGAAGTGCGAGGTCGCGGTGACGATCGGGGCGGTGTAGACGCCCTGGGAATTGATGGAGCCGCCCCCGGCCTCCTCGACGCTCCAGGTCACTGCCTGGTTGGCGTTCCCGGTCACCTGGGCGTGGAAGGTGGTCTGCCCCCCGCTGGTGAGCATCGGCGGGTTGTCGGTGATGGTCACGCTGACGCTGGAGGTCGTGGAGCTCGGGCACACCTTGCCGAGGCTGCAGTCGATGATCAGCGAGATGCCGGTGAGGTCACCGGAGGCCAGCGAGGCCTTCCTCGATCCGCTCGCCCCGGCCGAGATGCGCACCGAGGCGGTGACGTCGAAGCCGGCGCCGGTGAAGTTCGCGTACTTGCACCCGGTCACGTAGGCCGGTGCAGCCCGTAGCCACCTGCAGTCGGCCGCCTCCGCCTTGAGCTGTGTGCTCTCGCTGCCCGCGGTGGCCTTCCAGAGCTGACCTCCGGAACCGAGCACCCCGATCGCCGGCGGGATCGGCGCCCCCGGCGACGGCCCCGCGACCAGCACCCAGTCGCCTCCTCCCCGGAACGCCAGCACACCGGAGAAGGTCTGCGGCGTGCTGCTTCCGGGCAGGTTCAGGACCTTGAGCTGGAACCCGAAGGCCTGGGCGGAGCCGGTCGACAGTGCCGCCCGATCCGGCGGGCCGGCCCGGAGGCTGGCGGTGAGCGAGACGTCGTTGACCTTGACGTCGGCCTGCACGGCGAGGGCGCCCACCTGCGCGGCCAGGGCCTCCTGGGGTGCCTGTGCCGCAAGCTCGGCGGCGCCGCTGGAGAGACCCCCACCGAGCTGGGTCGCCACGCCGGGGTCGATGGACTTCTCGGTCGTGGGCGGTGGCTGTTTGTCGCCGCTGCCTCCGCACGCCACCGCGAGGATCAGGGCCAAGGACACTGCACATCGCCGGAACATGTGGAACCTCCCCGGGGGGACCCCACGCATCGGACGGGTCCCTTCCTGTCGAGGAGGGACGCTGCAGGCCCGGCTGACTGCTCACCTCGCCCCCGCGAGCGGCGCGGGTACGAATCCACCCGGGATTCAGGATCTCGCCTTCGGTCGTCAGCGAAACACCTCAGGATGGCACCCGAAGTCGGGGCGTGGGCGTTCCCTGCCAGTCGGCCCGGCTTCTGCCGCGGGAGCCAGGCCTGCCAGCACTGCGCGGCTGAGGAAGGGCAGACGCGGGGTCCCTTCGCTGCAGCCAATGGTTGCCCGGCTGCAAGGCCTGCACCCCTGCCTTGCTCCACCTTCCCGGCCGTGAGATTCCCCCTGGCAACGCGAGGTTCGTCATGCGCAAGGACTCCCCGCTCGTCGCCTGCTCCATCGCCGCGCTGATCCTGCTCTGCGCGGGCGCCGCGCTGGTGCCGTCCTCCGCCTGGCGCGCAGCGGGCGTCGTCGCCCATCTCGCCCCGACGATGGTCTCGACCGCCACCACCCATGGGTCCACCGCGGTGCGGGCAGCCGGGCTGGGAATGCTCGCCGTACCGGCGCTGCTCCGCGAAGCTCCCCCGGCCGAGCGGCAGCCCGCCCCCCAGGTCCGGGTGTGCCGGCGTGACCTCCCCCGGTCGTGCAACCGGCCGGTGGAGTGCCCGCGCCAAATGCTCCAGCGGCTGCACCTGATCTTCCCGATCAGCGGCTGAGCCGCGACGAGCCCCGGGCCACGCCCCGGAAGTGGTGACGGCAATCGGCACCCCTGGCGGCCGTTCTCCCGGTTCACGATGCCTGCACTGCTCCGCCGCGTTCTCCTCGCCCCGATCCCGCGTCTGGTCTGGACCGGCGTCCTCGCCTGGGTGCTGGTACGGACCTTGTTCTGGCTCGCCCCCTCCCTGGCGCGGGCGCCGAACATCCTGCTGGCCGGCGCGATGCGAAACGCGGCGATGGCGCTGGTCGTCTTCACCCTCGGCCTGTGGCTCTTCGAGCGGAAGCTCCCGCGCGACGCCGGACTCGGCCTGCGGCGTGCGTTGCCGGACACCGCGCGCGGGTTCCTGCTCGGGGCGGCGCTGCTCACCGCCGTCACCGGCGTGCTCGCACTCACCGGCAGCTACCAGCTCGTCGGCTGGGCCCCGGTGCCGGAGGGGACGACCCGCGCCGCGCTCCTCGGCCGGGTGCTGCTGCTCTTCCTCGCGGTGGCCACCTTCGAGGAAGTCGCGGCGCGGGGCATCGTCTTCCGGTTGCTCGAGCAGGGCATCGGGACCTGGCTGGCGATCCTCCTCAGCGCGCTCTTCTTCGGCCTCGGGCACCGAGGCAACCCCGGGGCGACCTGGGTGAGCAGCATCGCCATCGCCATCGAGGCTGGTGGGCTGCTCGCCGCCTCGTACGTGGCGACCCGCTCGCTGTGGGTTCCCATCGGCCTGCACTGGGGCTGGAACGTCTTCGAGGGCCCGGTGTGGGGCTCGCTCGTCTCCGGAAACGACATGGGCGTGCTCGCCAGCGCGACCTTTCCCGGGCCAGCGTGGCTCACGGGCGGCGCCTTCGGACCCGAGGCCGGCCTTCCGGCGATGGTGCTCGGGACCGCGCTGGGGGCGGGCTTCATCGTCCTCGCCATTCGCCGGGAGCAGATCGTCACCCCGGACTGGATGCGCTGGATCTCCCGGCGGCTGCGACGCGGCCAGGCCCCGACCGCGGTCGAGCCGGAGTCCGCTCCGGAACCGCTGGGACCACCGTCCACGGCATGAGCCCCGACGCTGCGGCGATGGAGCGGTTGTTCAGCCAGCCTCGCCCACGAAGCGCGCCACCGCCTTCCACACCGCCTCGAAGTGCTCGCGGTCGAATCCCGTCCCGGACGCCACCCAGTCGAAGTGCGGCGGGACGTGCCGGGGCCGGTGGAAATGCCCGAGCACGTCGTGGTGGTCCGCCCAGACCGCGGCGACGAGCTGGCCGCGTACCTGGCTCAGGGTGGGGACGATGCCGTCGTTGGCCTTGTGGTCGGGGATGCTGCCGTACGCGCGGCGGAGGAACTTCCGGTGCTCCGGCGAGAGCCGGCCGGGTGGGTCGTCCGGGCGGCCACGGGCGAGCCGGTACAGCACGACGTAGAGGGCGTGGGTGGTCTGGGCGTATCCGCTCAGCCCGGCCCGGGTGAGCGAGCGGATGCCCGGTGGCCGTGACCGGGTCACCACCTCGCCGTAGCGGATGCCGTCGCGGTCAGCGGTGGCGGCGTTGAAGAGCTCCATCGCCCGGGGCGCCAGCTGCGGCACCAGTCCCTGATCGCTGTGGACGCTGGAGAAGAACTGCTCGATGGCCCGGCGGCGCTTGCCGGCGAAGTCGGAGAGCAGCTGGAGGAAGAGCTGGTCCACCACGCCGGTGGGGGCGGCGTCCTTCCGGCGGAGCAGCCGCGCCAGCCGGAGCGCCACTCCAACCGGAAGCCGCCCGGTCCGCAGCGAGTACACCGTGGCGAGCGAGAGCAGCCTCAGCAGCTGGCTGCCGAAGAGCGAGGTGAAGTGCTGGGCGAGCGGCGTGCCGTGGTGCGGGGCGGCCACGCCCACCACCGCGCGGACCGCCGCGGAGCACTGCTCGATGTCCACCTTGGTGGGGAGGATGGACCCCGGGCTGAGCATCAGCCGGGCATCGAGCGCTCCGGTGGAGTGGCCGACGATGCTCACCACGCCGCCGCGTTGCTCCAGCAGACGGTGAATCGCCTCGGCGAGGAGCGCGGCGCGGCGGGGGAGCGAGGACGAGGGCTCGGTGAGCACCACGCGGATCTCCCCGTCGATCCCCGCCGGGGGCCCGACCTCGGCGAGCAGGTCGCGCACGTGCCCGAAGTAGGCGAAGTCGCCCAGGTTGGCGAAGCCGAAGAAACCCGGGACGAGGACGACGTGGTGAGGTCCGGCCAACTCGGGGAAGGACCTTACCGAGCCCCAGGGGTGAGATTCACGCCTCCGACTTCAGTCGAGCGTGGCGCCGGGGCCGAGCACGGTGTGTGCAAGCCCCGCCGCCTTCGCCGCCTTCACGAACGCGCCGATGGCATCCGGGACCTCCGCGTAGCCCGGCCCTGCGTTGCCGTAGTGGATGGGAACGACGCGCCGGGCGCCGAGGATCTGCCCCACCTCCACCGCCTGTTCCGGCGTGAGCGACATCGGCGCAGGCACGCGGGTGGTGCGGCCGAGCGTCTGCCGGAACCCGTTGATGGGAAGGAAGGCGACGTCGAAGGGGCCGTAGGCGCGGCCGATGTTCCAGAACTGGCCGTGCACCTGGGTATCACCGGCGTGGAACAGCCGCCGTCCCCCGCCGTCGATCACCCAGGAAACTTGAGGACTGCCGAGGCCGTCCGAGGCAGGCACCGCGAAGACCACGAAGTCGGCGGTGCGCGGGGAGAGGAACTCGGGCTGGTAGAGGGAGACCGGGAGCAGCGGCACCTCTCGGTCTCCAACCCGGAGCGCGGTCTCGCGATCGCACACCAGCCGGCTGCGAGCGTTGAAGACCGGTCGGAGCGCCTCGGGCTGGCAGTGGTCGCCATGGTAGTGGGTGACCAGTGCGTGCCGCTCGGGCGTGGATGCCTGGAGCGGGACGCTGCCCGGCTCGGAGGGATCGACCGTGGCATCGATGAACAGCGTCGTCTCCCCGGCCACCAGCCGGATGCCCGCCCAGGCGAGCCGGGTGGTGCGAAGGGCGCCGGAGGGCGGGGAGGCCGGTGCACCGCGGGCGGCAAGAGCGCGCGCCAGCGCGGAGACTCCGACCAGCTGGAGCAGAGTTCGTCTTTGCATGCGGTGGCTCGTAACCCGACCTGGTCCTGCCGGGTGACCCGTCCGCGGCGAGCCGGCGCGCGCCGGCTGCACGCCGGAGCGCTCATCCGCCCCGGGTGGGTCCTTCGAACCACGGCTGGAGTGGGGACCCCGCCGGCGCAGCGCCCACGCTTGCTCGCCCGTGCTAAGCCCGGCGGCGTGGCCCCGGGAACCAGACCCATCCGGAAAATCCTGATTGCCAACCGCGGGGAGATCGCCGTCCGGGTCATCCGCTCCTGCCGGGAGCTCGGCATCCCCACCGTCGCCGTCTACTCGGACGCGGATCGAGCCGCGCTCCACGTGCGGATGGCGGACGAGGCTTTCCGGGTGGGGCCCCCACCCTCGCGCGAGTCCTACCTGTCGCTCGAGCGCATCCTCGGCGCGGCGGAGGCCTCCGGGGCAGATGCCATCCACCCCGGGTACGGCTTCCTCAGCGAGAACGCGGCCTTCGTCCGAGCGTGTGAGGGGGCGGGCATCGTCTTCATCGGGCCGCCGGCCTCGGCCATGGACGCGATGGGAGAGAAGACCCGGGCCCGGGCGAACATGGAGAAGGCGGGCGTCCCGGTGGTCCCGGGGAGCACCGCGCCCTTCGCCTCGGTGGCCGAGGCCCGCACCTACGCCGAGAAGATCGGCTTCCCGGTGATGCTCAAGGCAGCCGGCGGCGGAGGCGGCAAGGGCATGCGCCGGGTCGAGCGCCTCGCCGACTTCGACTCGGCATGGCGCGCCGCCCAGAGCGAGGCGCTCAACGCGTTTGGAAACGACGCCGTCTACCTCGAGAAGTACCTCGAGGAGCCGCACCACGTGGAGATCCAGGTCTTCGCCGACCAGGCGGGGAACACCGTCCATCTCAACGAGCGCGAGTGCTCGGCACAGCGGCGCCATCAGAAGGTCATCGAGGAGACGCCTTCGCCCATCCTCACCCCCGAGATGCGCACGGCGATGGGCGAGGTCGCGGTCCGGGCGGCGAAGGCGGTGAGCTACGTCGGCGCGGGCACGGTGGAGTTCCTGGTCGACAAGCACCGCCACTTCTACTTCCTGGAGATGAACACCCGGCTCCAGGTGGAGCACCCGGTGACCGAGTGGGTCACCGGCCTGGACCTCGTCGCCTGGCAGATCCGCGTCGCCCGCGGCGAGCCGCTGGGGTTCCGGACCGAGCCGCCGCGCGGGCACAGCATCGAGGTGCGTGTCTACGCGGAGGACCCGGCGCAGAACTTCATGCCCAGCCCCGGACGCATCACCTACCTCCGCGTGCCGTCCGGGCCGAACGTGCGTGACGACTCGGGCGTCTACCCCGGCTACACCGTGCCCACGGTCTACGACCCGATGATCTCCAAGCTCTCGGTCTGGGCACCTACCCGGTCCGAGGCCATCGCGCGGATGCGACGCGCTCTCAGGGAGTACGTGGTGAAGGGCATCACCACCAACATCCGCTACCTGCGCGCCATCCTCGCCCACCCCGAGTTCGTGAGCGGAAGCTACGACACCGGCTTCCTTCCCCGGCTCCACTCGGCACTGCTCGGGCGGCACGACCACCAGCTCGGAGAGGTGGCGCTGCTCGCGGCGGTCGTGGACGCCTATCAGCGAGATGCGCGGAGGCGGCGCACCCTGACCCAGGCTCCCGGCCCGTCCTCGGGTCCCTCGCCGTGGCGCATGCGCGCGCGTGGGAGCCGACGTTGAACGAACCCAAGCGCTACCTCACCCGTGTGCGAGGGGCGAGGGAGTCCGAGCCGGTGGACATCGAGGACCTGGGCGAGGGCAAGTTCGTCCTCAAGCTCCGGGGGGTCGCCCACACCGTGGACGCGCGGGTTCTCGAGCACGGCGCGGTGTCGCTCCTGGTGGACGGACGCTCGTACGATGTCGAGCTCGACGAGTCCGGGGACGAGGTCCAGGTCCTGGTCGGTTTCGAGCTGCTCACCGTGGACGTGGCGGACGAGCGGGCGGTCCGCTTGCGCGCTGGTGCGACGGGGTTCAGCGTGAGCGGCAAGGTCCTGGTCACCGCGCCCATGCCCGGCAAGGTGGTACGGGTGCTGGTGACCCCCGGGGTCCAGGTCACCGAGGGCGAGGGGCTGGTGGTGGTCGAGGCGATGAAGATGGAGAACGAGCTGAAGAGCCCCAAGACGGGCACCGTGGTCGAGGTGTTCGCGAAGGAGGGCAGCGCGGTGGAGGCCAACGCCAAGCTGCTCACCGTGGAGTAGGTCATGTCCGACGAGCGCCGACGGTGGCTGGACCAGGTCTGGGCCAAGGCCCGGACGAAGTCCCCCGAGCGGAAGGACGTCTTCCGGACCACGAGCGACATCGTCCTCGAGCCGGTCGACGCCCCGGCCGACCCCGACGCGCAGTACAGGAAGGCGCTCGGCTTCCCGGGCGAGTACCCCTTCACCCGCGGCATCCAGCCCACGATGTACCGCGGGCGCCACTGGACGATGCGCCAGTACGCGGGCTTCGGGAGCGCCGAGGACGCGAACGCCCGGTACCAGATGCTGATGGCGTCGGGGCAGACCGGTCTCTCGGTGGCCTTCGACCTTCCGACGCAGATGGGGCGGGACGCGGACCACCCGCGGGCCCGGGGCGAGGTGGGCAAGGTCGGGGTGTCGATCAGCTCGCTGCAGGACATGGGGGTGCTGCTGAAGGGAATACCGCTGGGCGAGGTCTCCACCTCGATGACCATCAACTCGACCGCGGCGATCCTCCTCTCGCTCTACGCCGCGGTGGGCGAGCAGCAGGGCGTGCCGCTGGAGAGGCTGTCGGGCACCGTCCAGAACGACATCCTCAAGGAGTACATCGCGCGGGGAACCTACGTGTACCCGCCGAAGGAGTCGCTGCGGCTGGTCACCGACGTCTTTGCCTTCTGCGCGCAGCGCGTGCCGCGGTGGAACCCGATCAGCATCAGCGGGTACCACATCCGCGAGGCGGGCTCGACGGCAGCACAGGAGATCGCCTTCACCCTGGGGAATGGCATCGCCTACGTGGACGCGGCCCGGCGGGCCGGGCTCGAGGTGGACGGGTTCGCCGGGCGGCTCTCGTTCTTCTTCAACGTTCACAACAACTTCCTCGAGGAGATCGCCAAGTTCCGCGCCGCCCGGCGGCTGTGGGCCCGGGTGATGAAGGAGCGCTTCCGGGCGAAGGACCCTCGGAGCCAGATGCTCCGGTTCCACGCCCAGACCGCCGGCTCGACGCTGACCGCCCAGCAGCCGGAGAACAACGTGGTGCGGGTGGCGCTGCAGGCGATGGCGGCGGTGCTCGGCGGTGCGCAGTCACTGCACACCAACAGCAAGGACGAGGCCCTGGCGCTGCCATCCGAGGCCGCGGCGAAGCTGGCGCTGCGGACCCAGCAGATCATCGCCCACGAGACGGGTGTGGCGGAGGTCATCGATCCCCTCGGCGGCAGCTACACCCTGGAGCGGCTGACCGACGAGCTCGAACAGCGGGCCGAGGCGTATCTCCAGAAGATCGACACGCTGGGAGGGATGGTGGAGGCCATCGCCCAGGGCTATCCGCAGCAGGAGATCCAGGACGCGGCATACCGGGCGCAGCGGGCGCTGGAGACGCAAGAATCGGTGGTGGTGGGGCTCAACGAGTTCCGCGACCAGGAGCCGCCGCCCGAGGGGCTTCTCCGGGTCAACGAGACGGTGGAGCGGACGCAGATCGCCCGGCTCGAGGCGCTCCGGAAGCAGCGCGACGGTGCCTCGGTCCAGCGGCGGCTCGATGCCCTCCGCACGGCCGCCAAGGACGAGCGGCAGAACCTGATGCCGCTCATCCTCGACGCGGTGAAGTCACTGGCGACGCTGGGGGAGATCTCCGACGCGCTCCGGGACGTGTTCGGCGAGCACCGGGAGCAGGTGGTGCTCTGACCCAGGCCGGGGCGCACGAGGACGAAACTGTGCCTCGATGCGCCCCGGCCTGGGGTGACCGCAGTGCGCCTTCACCGCATCCGCCTCCCGAGAGCCCGGTGCAGGTTCAGGGCCACGAGGTTGAAGGGATCCAGCTCCAGCACCTCGATCACCTCGGCGAGCGCCTGGCGGGTCCTCCGCAAGCGAAAGAGGAGCTCCGCCAGCTGGAGGTGCAGCGTGGCCGAGCTGTGCCCGAGGGCCTCGGCGTCCTTCAGCGCGGACCGGAGGTAGAGCTCCGCCCGCTCGGGGTCTTCCGAGGAGAGGCTCTGCGCGGCCTGCACCTTGAGCAGGATGTCGTCCTTCGTCTGAGCCACCATCGTTCGCTCACGTCCTCGGGCTTGCACCCATCCGCTCATGCGAGGGCCTTTCCGGTCACCCCGAAGAGCGGCGCATGCGCACCCGCCACCGCGGCCTCGGCATCGGCCGCCGTTGCGCGCGCGAGGTCTCCCTGCGCCCGGGCCACCCGGGCCAGCGCCTCCCAGCCATCGCGAGCCGCCGGGAAGAGCGTGGTCACGGCCTCGGCCAGCACCCGCGCCCGCTCGAGCTGCGCGGTGGCCACCGCGAACCGCACCATGGTCAGGTGCGCCTCGAGGTCGGCCTCTCCCGCCTCGACGAGCAGCGCGTAGAGACGGGGGATGTCGGCGTCGTCCGCCGCCCGGGCAGGGTCGGCGAGCGCAGCGCGCAGCCGGGCCGCCACGTCCTGGAACGCATGGCGCACCGGGAGCGCGAGCGGGTCGGCCCTCACTGCCTTCTTGAGCTCGTCGAACGCCATCTCCAGCTTTCCCGACCGGTCCAGCGCCCCGGCCAGCACGAAGTGCACGTAGGCGGAGGCGAACCCGAGCCGCTGGGCTTCGGCGGTCACCTCGCGGAAGAGCTGCTCCGCGGCCTCCGCATCTCCTCTCTCCTCCAGCGCCCTCCGGAGCTTCGCCAGGAGGGCCTCCAGCTTCGTTCCAGACAGCATGTCGGACCTCGGGCGCGCTCCTTCCCTCCGGGAAGCCAGGGCGCAGCGGACGTGCCGCGCAAGGCAGCGGTCAGCGCAGCCGCGCGGCGGGTTGAACGGTCGTAGCCAGACGACGGATCCCGGCCCGGCGCTCCGTGCAGGGCACCCGCGAACGGCGGTTCGCTCGCCGCGGGACGTCACCGTCACCCGCCGCGAGACGCCGGCTTACCTCGTCTTGTTCAGTGCCTCGTCGACCAGCAGCTCGGGAGGCGCGCCATCGGTGGCCTCCTTTCGAGCACAGGCAGCTCCGGGGCCGGGGAGCTGCGGCGCGCGTTGATGCCAGAGTGCCCGCCCGCCTGTCAAACGGCTGCGGAAGTGCTCGGAACGGCTCGGCAGTGTGCAAACCTCCGGCGCCCCGGGGGGAGTGGGAAGGATCGATGGATGCCCCGCTGACCAGCGGCGACGACACACAGGTCCGATTCACCTGGCTGCCACGCCCCGGAACGCTGGCCTTCCACGGGATGCTCGCCGCGGTGGCTCTGCTGATCCTCGGCCCGCTGGGAGGAGTGGCCGCCGCTTACATGAGCTTCACCCTCGGGGTCTTCGTCCCGGGGCAGATCCTCGCCGGCATCCTGGGGAGCGTCGTCACCTACCCCTACGGCGCGCAGGGCCGCCATGGCGCCAACTACATGCAGACCATGGCCGCATCGGTGGCTTCGCTCGGCGCGATGGCGGTGCTGATCCAGGCCTCGGTGTGGCTGGGCATGGAGATGCCACCGGCCTGGCAGCTCGTGCTCTTCATCACCTGCGTCGGCATGTTCGGCGTGGGGGTGGGGATGCTCTACACCCCCATCCTGGTCGACCGGATGCGGCTCGACTACCCGTCCGGGTACGCGGTGGCGAACATCATCCGCGCGCTCACCGACAAGACGCTGCTCCAGCGCTCGGTGCGCAGTCTCGGCGCCGGAGCCGGGGTCGGCGCGCTGGGGGGGTGGCTCATCGACCGGGTTCCGTGGATCGGCGCCAGCGGCCTCTCGATGTCCAACGTGGGGGCGGGCCTCATCGTCGGCTCGCGCATCGCCGTGCCGGCCTCGGTCCTGGGCCTCGTCGGCTGGCTGCTCACCCCCTGGCTCCGCGCCAACGGCTGGCTGGGCGCGAACGAACCGTTCCGGCGGCTGGGGTTCCTGGTGGGTCTCGCCTCGATCATGGGCGCGGCGCTGGTGGACCTCACCTTGATCGCCCGTCAGGCCCTGGTCCGGGCGCGCGCCTCCCGCCCCGCTTCCGACAGCCCGGTGCCGGAGCGCAGCGGATTCCCCACCCGGATGCTGATCGCCTGGGTGGTGTTCTGGGCCGTGGCGACGGTGGTGGTCGCCACCGGGCCGATGCACCAGCCGGTCGGGTACATCCTCTTCGGCCTCGGCCTCAGCCTGCTCTTCGTCTTCATCAATGGCATCTCCACCGGGGTCAGCGACCAGAACCCGATCTCCAGCTCCTTCGTGGTGGCGGTGCTGCTGATGTCGGCGATGGGCCTCCGCAATCCGGTGGTGGCCATCACCGCGGCGACGGTGCTGCTGATCTGCACCTCGGTGGGAGTGGACATGCAGCAGGACCGCTCCACCGGGTGGCGCCTGGGAACCGACCGCCGGGCTCAGTTCTGGTACCAGATCCTCGGCATCGGGATGGGCGCGGTGCTCTGCGTGGTGCTGGCCCGGGTCTTCATGAGCGCCTACCCGGTGCTGGCGGTGAACAGCTTCGACCACCCCGAGGCGAAGGTTGGCCAGTGGCAGTCGGCCCTGACCTACAAGCTGGTGGGATCGATCCGCGGGCTCGGAGAGCTGCCCGCGCACCAGCTGGTGGCGCTCGAGGTCGGGTTCGGGCTCGGTCTGCTCATCGAGGTGCTGCGGAAGCTCCTGCACGCCAGTCCCCGGTACCGCGCCTTCGTCGAGCGCCCCGGTCGGGGCCCGGCCATGGGGTGGGTCGCGGACGCGATGCTCCTCCCCAGCCCCTACGCGTACGCCTTCGGGACCTTCGTCGAGCTGCCCACGGCGCTGTGGTGGGGAGCGGGGGGCATCCTCTCCTCGGTCTGGAACACGCTCGGCCGGCGCGAGGGCCCCTCGGACCGCCCCGCGACCGACGAGCTACCGGCCGACATGTCGACCACCTCCCTCGTCGGAGGTGGCCTCATCGCCGGGGAGTCCCTCTTCTACCTGGCGGTGGCGCTCATCGGTCTCGGCGCGCTGATCTAGACGCCGTCTCTCAGCGCACCGGGAATCGTGAACGCGCCCACCCGGCGAAGGCGGCCGCCGGAGCCATCAGGAGCGCCGCGGCGAGGTCCAGCCACCGCGGGCCCGATCCCGGCTCGATCCACGGATGGGCCAGCGCCGTGACGGCGATGAGCCCGGCCAGCGCCAGGGCGTGCGCCTGCGGCTTCCGGCCCGCCAGGCTGGCAGCGGTCAGTCCACCGAGCGCGGCGAACACCGCGCCGTAGGCGATGGCCCCGACGACCAGTCCGGCGGTCGGCGTCGTGCCCGGCTGGGCGGTCGCGCCCCGGGGCATGAACGAACCGACGACGAACACCCCGAAGCCCACGGCGACGGCCAGGACGCTGCGGATCCATTCCATTCGCCGGCCCTTCTACCCCGGATACAATCACCCTCGAAGGGGGACTCGATGAGACGAGGGATCGCCGGGGCGGTCGTTCTCGGGGTGCTGCTGGGCGGCGCGGCGCGGGCGGATTCGGGATGGCGCGAGGTCCAGGGGCCGCACGTGGTGCTCCGGACCGACCTCGGGTCGGGGCCGGCGAAGGAGGCCGCGCTGGCGGTCGAACGGTTCCGCGCGCAGATCATCGCCGCCGCCTGGCCGCGGGCGACGTTGCCCGCGTCAGATCGCATCGAGGTCACCGTCTTCGGGAACGGTCTGGACTTCGAGCGCCACTTCGGGCGCAACGTCGCCGGGGTCTTCTTCCACGACCTGCCCCCGTTCGCGGTCATGTACGGCCACCCGGACCGGTGGGAGCACCGCGCCAGCCTCGCCGCCCCGGAGACGACGTCCATCCTCCGGCACGAGCTGGTCCATCACCTCGCAGCCAGCATCTACCGCCGGCAGCCCCGGTGGTTCGCCGAGGGTCTGGCCCAGTTCCTGGAGACGGTCCGGACCGGAGACGACGGCAAGACCGTCGTGGTCGGGGCGGCCAATCTCCAGGCAGTGCAGAAGTTCCGGGCCTTCCGCAGCCTCCGGGTCGCGGACGCCCTCGCCTGGTCGGGCACGCTCGACGCCATGCCCGAGGCCACCGTGCACGGGCTCTACGGCCTGAGCTGGGTGATGGTGCACTGGCTCTACAACGAGCACCCTGCGCAGTTCGACCAGCTCCAGGGCCTGCTGGCCCGGGGGATCGACCCCGACAAGGCCTGGAAGATCATCCTCCCCGGTCTGAACGCCCCCGATCTCGACGAGGCGCTGAACCAGTACGCGAAGCACGGGAGCTACAAGGAGTACCTCGCTCCCTTCGTCGACCCCGCCCCGCAGCTCAGGGAGACCCCGCTGAGCGAGGCCGACGTGCACGCCGAACGGGCCCGGGTGGCGCTCGCCGCCGCGCGGTCCACCAGCGACCGATCCTCGCACCAGCAGGAGGCGCAACAGGAGCTGGCGACTGCCCTCAAGCTCGACCCGTCAGATGCGAACGCGCTGGTGTTGCAGTTCCACCTGGCCGCACCGGACGCTCGTGCGGCCATCGCCCGCCGACTCACCGAGGGGCACCCCGAGGACGGGCGGGGGTGGCTGCTGCTGGGCGAGAGCCTCAAGGAGACCAGCACCGCTGCGGAACAGGAGGCGGCATTCCGCAAGGCGGTGGCCCTTCGCCCGGACGACCCCACGGCCCTGAACAACCTCGCCTGGCTCTACGTGCAACAGGGGAAGGCGACCGATGCCGGTCCGCTGATCACCAAGGCGGTCCAGCTCGCGCCGTACGACCCGAGCACCCTTGACACGCTCGCCGCCGTGCAGGCGATGCTCGGCCGCTGCTCGGAGGCCGCAGCCAGCCAGGCCCGGGCGATCGACGCCCTCCCGGAAGACATCGCGGCCGCTGCCCGCCGCCGCTTCCAGGACCGCCTCGATCGGTACCGGACGCGGTGCACCCCGGCGGCGCCGACACCCGCGGGCGGCGGCTGACCCCCCTCGGACGGCGGGGTGCGCGGGGGCCTCCGCCCTCTACGGTCCGGGCCCTGGCTGGAGTATGAGTGCCCGAGGATGGCGGGCACGCAGATCTTCGTCCGGAACCGGGAGGGGAAGGTGTTCGGGCCCATCGAGCCCTCCACCGTCGAGCTGCTCATCGACGGGGGTGTGCTCCAGGGCCTCCTCCAGGTCTCGACCGACGGAGAGTCGTACGCGCTGCCTTACCGCTTCCCGGAGCTGCGGGACTTCTTTCCCCGGCACCTCTGGGGCGACGACCATCGCCAGGAGGTCGAGCTCGACTCCACCCCGGCCGAGGGGCCGCCGGCTGCCACGCTGTTCGGCGCCGACCAGCTGGCCGACGCCGAGAGCGCGGACGGGCACGCCGCCCCACCTCCCGCGGTGGTGACCGCCGCCCCGGTGCCGACGCTGACCGCCAGCGCACCGGCTGACCGGCCTCCCGGGGCGGTGGCCCGGCCGCCGGGCGCCAGCGTCCCCGCCCAGCCCGTCGCCGCTCCACCTCCGGCCCCAGGCGGGACCGCGCCGCCCATCCTCACCGCCGCACCCGTCCAGCCGCTTACCTCCGCGCCGCCACCCCCGACGACCGCGCCGCTGCAGCCGGAGGACGCCTGGGCCGAGGCCATGCCCTTCGAGCTCGCCCCGCCCGGCGCTCCGAAGCCTCCGCCCCGGGCGGCGGCGCCGCTGACCTCGACCTTCGGCCTGCTCCGGGCGGACCTCGCCGAGACCAACGCGGTGAGGATCTACGTCCAGGGCGCTCGCGCCGGGGCCACCGGGCTCTTCTTCTTCGACCTCGAGGACCGCACCGCGACGCTGTACATGCGCCGCGGCAACCCCGAGTCCGCCGAGTCCACCCACACCTCCGACGCGATCGGGCCCTTCCTGGTCGCGCAGCGTCTGGCCACCCAGGAGCAGGTGGCCCGGGCGGAGCGGGAGGCGCTCAAGTACGGCAACGACGTCCTCGCCGCGCTCTTCACCCTCGGCGCGGTGAACCCCGGGCTGGTCTTCCCCGCGCTGGCCCAGCGCGCCGCGGACATCCTGCTCCACGCCTACCTCTCGCCGCGAGGCAGCTTCCGCTTCGAGGCGCTCGAGCTGCCGGCGAGCAAGGTGGTCCCGCTCGGGAACCGCTGGGGTCTGCTCGCCGAGGTCATCCGGCGCGTCCCGCTGCCGGAGCTCAAGTCGCGGCTGATGGACGTGCGCGAGCGCCCGGTGGTGCGCCGGGGCGCCGGCGACGCCCTGCCCGACCTTCGCTTCACCGCGCAGGAGACACGCGCGGTGGGCTACTTCGACGGGACGCGCTCGCTCGCCCACCTGGCCCAGAGCAACGCCGGGGAGATGGACACCATCCTCCGGGTGGCGCTGCTGCTCCGCGAGCTGGACGCGGTCTCGTTCCCCGAGGTGGCCCTCCGCGGGCCGCCCCCGGCGCCACCCCCGTCGCCGGCGGCTCCGGCGCGGACGACCCCGCCGCCGAGACCTCCGGTCGCGGCCGGGCAGACCCAGCCCGGGCCGGCGGCGCCCGCGACACCACCGAGGAAGCCCGCCGCACCGGCCGTTCCACCCGCCCCGCGCTCGCCCGTCCCGGCAATCACCCCCACCGGCCTCGCCTCGCTGCCCCAGGCGGACCCTCCCCGCATCGCCCCGGTGAGCCCGCCGGCCCGCCGCGCCTCCCCGGGCTTCGCCGCCGAGCTGCGCGAGCTGCAGGCGAAGCTGGAGAAGATCCGGAAGCAGAACCACTTCCAGGTGCTGGGCATCTCCGAGAGCGCCGACGCGGCGACGGTGAAGGCCGCCTACTTCAAGCTCGCCAAGCAGTTTCACCCGGACACCGTCTTGCCCGATACCCCGCCCGAGCTCGGCAAGGTGAAGGCGGAGATCTTCGCCGCCGTCGGGGAGGCGAACCGGGTGCTGGCCGACGACGCCGCGCGCGCCCGGTACAAGGAGACGCTGGCCGAGGGCGGCCCGGCCGACGTCGACGTCCACGCCGTGCTCCAGGCCGAGGAGACGTTCAACAAGGGGACGGCGCTGGTGCGCGCCCGCCGCTTCGCCGAGGCGGTGAAGACCTTCGACGACGCCATCGCCGCCAACCCCCGCGAGGGCGAGTTCTACGCCTGGCGGGGATATGCGCGCTTCTTCACCCTCCCGGACAAGAAGGTGGCGATGGTCGAGGCGCTCCGCGACCTGAACCAGTCGCTCAAGCTCAACGAGCGCTGCGCCCCGGCGCACTACTTCATCGGCCAGCTGTACAAGCTCACCGGCGATCTGCAGACCGCGCTCAAGCACTTCAAGCGCTGCGTGACCCTGGATCCGCAGCACGTGAATGCACAGCGTGAGATCCGCATCGCCAGCGAGAAGAAGTGACATGGGTCTCGACGGGAAGCAGCGACGGAAGCTCCGGGCCCTCGGCCACCACCTCGCGGTGGTGGTGCAGGTGGGCCAGGAGGGCGTCACCCCCGGGGTGATGGCCGCCCTGGAGCAGGCGCTCTGGGACCACGAGCTGGTGAAGGTGAAGCTCTCCTCCGAGGACCGCGACACGCGACAGGGGCAGGCCGAGGCGCTCGCTTCCGGGACCGGGGCAGAGGTGGCGCAGGTGCTGGGACGGACCGTCCTGCTCTACAAGGCGAACCCGGACGAGCCGCGGATCGCGCTGTGAGCCGGGGGCAGGGATGAGCAGGAGCCTCGCCCGGCTCCGTCACTGGGGCATGTCGCCCTCGCCCAGGGTACGCACGGAGGTCCGATGCGGTCGATGCTCCTGACGATGCTCCTCCTGGCCGGAGCGGCCGAGGCCCAGCAGCCCGGGGCCAAGGCGCCGGCCGCAACCACCCGGAAGATCCGCTTCAACAACCGTGCCCTCGCCCCCGCCGAGCTCGCCACGCTCGAACGCCTGGAGCGCGGCGTGGGCCGGCTCGACGACGGGGCATACTGGTACGACCCGCGCACCGGTGCCTCGGGGCGGTGGGGCGGGCCGACCCTGGCCTTCCTCCCTCCGGGGCTCACCCTCGGCGGGCCGCTCCCGGCCGATGCCTCCGGGGGCGGTCAGGGCACGCTCACCGGCGTCTTCATCAACGGCCGTGAGCTGCACCCGCTCGACGTCCTCGGGCTCCAGCAGCTCATCGGACAGGTCTGGCCCGGCCGCTGGTGGGTGGACGCGCAGGGGAACTACGGCCTGGAGGGAGGGCCCCCCGTCGGCAATCTCATGGTCCTCGCCCGGGCGCACCGGAGCGGCGGCGGCGGGCACGCCTGGAGCAAGCACTACGAGGGCACCACCCCGGGGGGGAACATGAACCTCGCCAGCGACGGCACCACCACCTGCGTCAGCACGGCGAACTACTCCCGCTGCACCGGCGAGTGACGAGGAACGGGGGGCCCCGGGTTCAGGCAGGCGCCTGCAGCGGCCGTCCGAGCTCGCGGGCGAAGCGCTCCCGCATCTCGGCCGCCACGTGGACCGCGTCCATCCCCGGCGGGAACTCCACCGGGTCCAGCACCCGGACGCGGATGTCCACCCGCGGCGCCATCCACGGGCCGTCGCCCACCACCAGCGCCCGGGTGCCCGTCAGGAGCACCGGGACCAGCGGCACGCCCTCGTCCCGGGCGAGCAGGAACGCGCCGGGCTTGAAGTGGAGCAGCGCCTCCCCCGGGGCGTACGTCCCCTCGGGGAACATCAGCACCGCCATGCCCCGGCGAAGCCAGCCCCGGCACTCCTCGAGCATCGACCGGGTCGAGTGCGGCCGTCCCCGCTCCAGCCGCACGTAGCGCAGCATCGACATCGTCCATCCCACCAGCGGCAGCGAGAACAGGGACGCCTTGGACACGAACTTGAACGGCCGGTGGAGCCCCATGCACACCGCCACGTCGGCCAGCGACTGGTGGTTCACCACCAGCACCGAGGCGCCCCGGGGGATCCGCTCCCGCCCCTCCACCCGCACTCGCCAGAGCGGGTTCGCCCGGAGATAGGCGTGACAGGACCGGCAGACGAAGGCGTGGAGCACCCGCCGGTCGGGATCGAACGGAGCGCTGACCAGGAACACCCCGGTCGCCAGGACGAAGAGCACCGGCATGGTCAGCCCCACCACCAGCCAGAAGGCCACGGTGACCGCGACGCTCGCCGGCGAGGGGCGAACGCTCACGTCTTGGCCGCGATGCGCGCGCCCACCGCCATGCCGTAGGCCACCTCGAGCCCGCCGTCGACCACCAGGGTCGTCCCGTTCACGTAGCCCGCGGCGTCGCTCAGCAGCCAGACGATGGGCCGGGCGATCTCCTCGGGGGTGGCGATGCGCCCCGAGGGCACCTGGGACTCCACGCTCGCCGCCAGCGCCTCCCAGGCCGGACCCATGTAGAAGCGCGAGCTGTCGGTGTCGATGTACCCGGGGTTCACCGCGTTGACCCGGATGCGGTCCGCCGCCAGCTCCGCGGCGAGGTACTTCACCAGCACCTCCATCGCTCCCTTCATCGCCCCCAGGAAGCCGTGGAAGGGCAGCGGCATGCGGCTGTCCATCCCGGAAATGGCCACGATGCTCGCCCCGGCGCGGCCCTGCATCAGCGGGACCGCGAGCTGGGTGAGCAGCACGAAGCTCTTCACCGTCACCGCGAAGGTCTTGTCCATCTGGTGCGGCTTCATCGCCATCAGGGGGACGAAGGCGGTGCTCGCCGCGTTCGCCACCAGCGCGTCCAGCCCGCCGAAGGTCTCCCTGGTCCGGGCGAGCACCGGTTCCAGGCTCCCGGGCTCGAGCTGATCGGCCCGGAGCGCCAGCGCCCTCCGGCCGAGCGAGGCCACCTCGGCCTCGAGCGAGCGCGCCGCGTCCTCGTCCCGCCGGTACGTCGCCACCACGTCCCAGCCCTCGCGGGCGAGGAGCAGCGAGACTGCGCGGCCCACGCCGCGAGAGCCTCCGGTCACCAGCGCCACCCGGTTCGCCATGGCTGCCTTCGTAGCAGACCCGCGGACGGGCGCGTGGGCTCAGCGGACCATGGCCCTCGGCCCGGCGGACGCCACCTCGGCCACGTCCTGGGCGGTCTCCACGAAGTGGGCACCCGCGGCCAGCACCCGCCGGACGTTGTCCTTGGCGGCCGGCCCCCCCACCGCCACCGGACAGGAGACGACGCGCACCACCTCGGCGATGGTGGACTCGAGCTCCGCGGGTGGGCGGGGCATCACCACAGAGAGCGCCACCACCTCGGCCTCGAGGGTGCGCGCGGCGCTGGCGATGGCATCGGGCGGGGTGTCGCCGCCCAGGACCGCGAGCTTCCATCCCATTCCCCTGAGGTGCGCTCCCAGCCCGAGGAGACCGCCCTCGTGAATCTCCCCGGCCGGACAGGCCAGCACCGCCCGTGGCCCCGTGGCCGGCCCGGGGGCCAGCACCAGGGCGCGGAGCCGCTGGCGGACGAGCGCCGAGGCCAGGTGCTCGCGGCCCACGTCCAGCCGGTCCGCCATCTCGCGCAGCAACGGGAGGAGGAAGCCGTCGCAGAGGGCCGTGGGGGTCATCACCACCGAGGCGTCGTCGAGCACCTTGTCCGCTGCCTCGGTGTCCAGCACCGCCACCGCGGACCAGAAGCGCTCGCGGAGCTGGGCGCCGATGGGCAGCTCGCCCAGTGGGACCCGCCGCACCTGGTCGATGGCCTCGGAGGCGGAGAAGCCCTCCTGGAGCAGCTGCGCCACCCGGCGCACTGCCTCCACCTCGTCGCGCGAGTAGATCCGGTAGTTGTTCTCTCCCCGGGTGGGGCGAGGGAAGCCGTAGCGCCGCTCCCAGGCCCGGAGCGTCGCCTCGCGCACCCCGGTGAGGCGGGCGATGGTGCGGATGCGCAGGCTCATCGCTCTGCCTCCCCGAGTCCGCGGACGGCGTCCCACCGCTCGGCCACGCCGCGGTGGCCCTCCAGCAACCGCTGGAACCCCTCCAGCCGCGTCACCCCCTGCAGCTGGGCCACCCGCTCCTCGAGCCGCCGCTGGTAGTCGGGCAGCCGCAGGGGCGGATGCGGCGTCCCCACCTCGAGGAGCACGTCCGGACGCTCGTGCTCGAAGAAGGCGTAGCGGACGGCGACCGGCAGCGACTGCGCGGCGCTCATCCGGGCCAGCGCCTCCACGCCCCGGTCCAGCCGCAGCGGCAGCTCGCCCGGAGGGCGGTGCTCGCCCTCGGGGAAGACGAAGACCGCTGCGCCGGGCTGCCGGAGCAGACCCCGGGCGTAGCGCAGCGTCTGCAGTGACGAGGCTGGCTCGCCGCGGCGGACGGAGAAGGCGCCGATGTGCCGGAGGAAGGGGTAGCGGGCGAGGTGTCGCTCCTCCATCAGCGCGTAGCCGTCCCATCCGGCGGCCTTGCCCAGCTGGTGCACGACGAACCCATCCCACCAGTTGGTGTGGTTGGCGTAGACCAGAAGGCCCCGGGGCGCGGGCGGCAGCTCGCCGCGCAGCCACACCCCGCGGAACGAGGCGCGCACCTTCCGCCGGACGTAGGCGTCCACCAGGTGCTGGCGGAGACAGCCCTTGCAGGCGGGAATCACGGCGTCGCCCCCGCGGGGACGGTCCGCGGCCAGAACAGCGCCAGCCCGAACACCACCAGGAGGTTGGTGAGGAGGAAGAAGAGCGCCTCCTCGATGGGTACCGCGCCGAGGTACACGCCGAGGTGCTTCCCCTCGCCGAACCGCCAGACGCCGGCGCGGATGGCCAGGTGGTCCCCGCCCACCAGCCACAGGGTCATCGCCAGCGCGGGGGGCAGGACGGCCCGGAGAACGCCCCAGGTGTGGCCACGGTAGCGCCAGGCGAGGAGCCCCAGCTGCACCACGACCACCGGGAGCGCCCAGCCGAGGAGGTGGACGAGGTAGGCGGTCGGGCCGTTCATGGCGCCACCCCGCGATCACCCAGACGCAGCAGCCGCCGTCCCGCCCACAGCCCGGTGAGCAGGGTCTGCAGGCCGAAGAAGAGGTATTCCTCGAGCGGCAGGTACCCCAGCCGGATGCCCCAGGTCTTCCCCTCGGGAAACTCCCACAGCCCGTGCTTCACCGCCGCGTTGTCCCAGGGCGCCGTGGCGACGTAGACGACGAGCAGCAGCTGGAGGACTCCCTTCCACGGCAGCCGCCTCACCGTCCCCGTCCACCACAGGACGAGGAGCGCCGCCAGCGGCAGCGCGACGAAGAGCCCCAGGAAGCGCCCGTAGGTCACGGCTCACCTCCCGGCAGCGCGCGCTCCATCCGTCCGCCGCGCGACAGGGTGAAGCACCGCCCTCGCCAGTCCACGGTCCGGCCGCCGAGCGAGCCGAACCAGGCGGCGAGCAGGACGGCCTCTCCCAGTAGCCACTCCCAGCCTCCGTCCGCGGCGTCGGGGCGCCCCCGGGACAGGGCGAGCCCCAGCGCGATGCGCATCGCCAGGAGCGCTGCCAGCGCGACCACCACCCCGGGCGAGCCGACGAGGACGGCGAGGCCGAGGAGCAGCGGCGTCGGCGCGAGCAGGAGCGGCACCGTCGGGTACAGCGCTGGCCGGTGCGCCCGGAGGACCAGCATCCAGCGGCGGAAGCGGCGGAACACGCTCCCGAGCGGCACCGCGCCGGGGAGCGGCATGCGCGCCGGAGCGCCCACCCGGACCACCGGCATCCCCCGCGCGTGAAGGGCGCGCGACAGCTCGAGGTCCTCGCCGATGTGACCGGCGAGCCCCCGGAGCACCTCGAGCGCTGGCCCGGAGAGGCCGAGCGCCTTGCCGCACACTGCCTTGGAGCCGGCGGACATGAGGTCCAGGGCGACGAAGCTGTGCTGGCTCGAACGGAGCAGCCCCCGGAGCGCCGCCGCGCCGAGCCCCTCGCCTCCCTCCGGCTCGGGCGCCGCGGTGGACAGCGCCGCGCCGGCGGCCAGCGCCCCGGAGAGGCCCTCGAGCAGCGGCCGGTCCACCACCACGTCGGCGTCGACCACCAGCACCCGCTCGCCCTCGCGGCGCACCGTGTCCAGGGCGTACAGCACGTGCCCGACCTTGCGGTTGGGGCACGGCGGGTCCGAGTAGTGCCACTCGACGCCGTCGGCGAGGCGCGGGCGGTACGGGGAGACGACGACGTGCCGCACCGGGACATCGGGCGGGAGCGGGACGGCGAGGTTGGCCAGCTCGGCCTCGGTCGGCTCGTCGAGCGGTCGGATGAGCAGAACCGGCGGGAGGGCCCCGCCGGTCCGGGCGGGCCTCTGGCGCACCACGCGGAACCATGTCACCGCGCTGAACACCGCCGCGGCCGCGGTCCAGACCCCGACGAGGAGGGCAAGGGTGCTCATGCCGCGCGCTCCACCCGGGTCCGGAAGTGCGCCATCCACCGCACCAGCGGGGAGCGGAACCGGCGGAAATCCGCCACCTCCCCGATGGCGTGCAGCTCCCCCGCGCGCGCCACCTGCCGGGCATAGAACGGCGAGGACTCGACCAGGTCCGGCCGGGGCACCTCGAGGCCGCCGGCGGACAGGGTGCGCGGGACCCGCAGCCCCCAGCGGGTGGGGCTTCCCCCGGACGCGGGCGCCTGGTCGCGGGTGAGCGAGGCGCCGCGGTCACCGGTGCGCACGGTGAGGCGCTCGCCGGCCGGGAGCCGGAAGTCGATCGCCGTCTGACCGGGCGCGTGCACCCGCGTCCACGACCAGGAGGGCAAGGTCGACCCGAGCGGAGAGCTCCCGGCGTTGGCGTCGTGGTAGCCGTGCCCCTGGAGCACGTGCCCGAGCAGCGGCAGCCGCAGCTCGGCGTCGCAGCGGGGCGCCCGTGGCTCCCAGGTGTGGCTGCCGTCCGGGAGCAGCGGGACCGCGCCCAGGCCCGGTGCGGTCGGCCGGAGGAGCATCTGCACCCGCGTCTCGCCTCCGAAGGGCGCGAGCCGCTCCCGGACGTCGAACTCCACCGAGCCGTCCGAGCTCACCCGGAACGCCGAGCGGCCGATGGCG
The DNA here is from genome assembly GCA_035519675.1 of Myxococcaceae bacterium. Lineage (GTDB taxonomy): Bacteria > Myxococcota > Myxococcia > Myxococcales > Myxococcaceae > RPRB01. The sequence goes on along the minus strand of DATIWB010000133.1, from coordinate 12,310 downwards.
AGGACCCCGCGCGACTGGGTTGCGGTTGGGTACTCGCTGAGGACCCACTGCTTCCTGCGCCCGCCCACGTAGAGCGCGAAGTTGACCGCGCAGTGCTCGATGGGCAGCGCGTCGCGCCGCGCCGCATAGCGGGGCGAGAAGAGGCCCCCCAGCATGAAGATGACCACCGCGGTGACGTCGCCGCAGCCGGCGTCGGCGTAGTACCAGCGATAGGCGCCGGGGCGGTCCGGCAGCGGGGCGAGCGCGCTCATCCTCGGGCCTCGAGATCTGCCGAGACTTGCATCGCGGCGAACCGGCCGGAGAGCATCACCATCGGGACGCCCCCGCCCGGGTGGGTGCCGCCGCCCGCGTACACCAGGCCCGGCGCGGCATGGGAGCGCGGCCTCCGGAACGGGCCGAACCGGCCGTGGGGGAGGAAGCCGTAGAGCGAGCCCCGGGGCGCGCCCTGTCGCTGGAAGTCCACCGGCGTCCGCTCGCCGAGGATGCGCAGCTGCCCGCGCAGCGACGGATCGAGCGCCTCCACCACCGCGATGCAGCGCGCCCGGAGGGCGTCCGCGTGGGGCAGGAAGGCCTCGCCCATCGCCGGGACGTTGGCCATGACGAAGAGCCCGCTGCACCCGGGCGCGGCCATCCCCGGATCGCTCGCCGAGGGGTGACAGACGTAGACGGTGGGATCTGCGGGGACACGGCCGGAGAAGAGGGCCTCGAACTCCCGCCGGGAGTCCCTGGAGAAGAAGACGGTGTGATGCCGGAGGCTCGAGCGCACCCCCGCCTCGAGGAGGAGCACGTAGCCCGACATCGCCAGCGGGCCTCCGGTGACCCCCGACGCCCCGATGGGGTCGGCATTCACCACCACCGCATCGACCGGGGCCTCGTCGCCGGCCGGCCCCACCCGCCAGCCCCGTCCTGCCGGCCTCCAGCCACCGCGGGTGCCGAGCCGGATGTCCACGCCGAGCCGGCGCACCGCCCGCTCCAGGGCGGCGACCAGCGCGCCCATCCCGCCCTCGACGTGGTGCACGCCCTCGACCCGCTCGAGGTGGGGGATGAGCGCGAACGCCGCGCTCGCCTGGTATGGCGAGGCGCCGGTGTAGGTGGCGAACCGGCCGACGAACTGCTGCATCCGCCCGTCGCGGAAGTGGTGGGAGGCAAGCGCCTGCAGGGTGGACATCTGCATCCCCTGGAGCACCGCCGAGGGGCCTCGCCGGACGACCCGGCCGAGGAAGCTCGCCACGCCCTCGAACGGCGCCTCGAGGTACGGCTCGCCCGCGGCCCGGTGAATGGCGGCGGCCGCGGCGTAGAACGAGCCCACTCCCCGCCCCTCCCCGGGCGCCATCGCCTCGACCGAGGCCCGGGTGCGCTCCAGCTCCGGGTGGACGACGAAGCCGCTCCCGTCCTCCCAGCGGTACTCGCACTGGGGCGAGAGGGCCATCAGCCGAGGAAGCAGGTCCTCGGCGCCGAGCGCGCCGAAGGTCTCGCGTACCAGCGCCGGCATGGTGAGCAAGGTCGGCCCGGTGTCGAGCACCGTGCTTCCGACGGTGAGCTGCTGGGCCTTGCCGCCCAGCCGGCCCTCCTGCTCGTAGAGCGTGACCTTGCTGCCCGCGCGCGCGAGCAGGCCCGCCGCCACCAGCCCCCCGATGCCGCCGCCGACGACGGCGATCTGCGCCGGGCGGTTCACGCCAGCCCCCGGGGGAGGAGCGGAATCTGCGGGACCTCCGGCGGCGGCGGGAGCACCGTGCCCGGCCGGAAGAGCGTCGCCGCGCCGTACCGCAGCTTCGCCGCGAACGGCACGTGCGCGCGCCCCGAGAAGACGTCGTGTCCCCGGGCCTCGATGTCGAGGAGGATGCCGCCGTAGAGCGCCCCCATCAGCTTCACCATCCGCCGGGTGCCGAAGCCGGTGAGCCAGTGCACGCCGGCGGCGGCGCGGGCGTAGTAGGCGCGGGCCCGGGCGATCTGACAGCGCATGAAGGCGCGCCATCGGTCGTCCACCACTCCGCGGGCCAGGTCCTCGCGGGAGAGCCCGAAGGCGGCCAGCTCGTCCTCGGGCAGGTACACCCGGCCGCGGGCCAGGTCCTCCCGGACGTCGCGGAGGATGTTGGTCAGCTGCATCGCCCGGCCGAGGTCGGCGGCCGCCGCCGTGGCGCGCCCGTCCGAGGTCCCGAGCACGGGGCAGAGGAGGAGCCCCACCGTGCCCGCCACGCGATAGCAGTACAGCTCGAGGTCGGCGAACGAGGCGTAGCGGTGGCCGGTGACGTCCATCTCCATGCCGGAGACGAGGTCCTGGAACGGCTGCTCGGGCACGCCGAACCGCCGGACGGTGTCCCGGAGCGCAGCCAGCTCCGCCGCGTCCCACGCACCGTCGGCCAGATCGCCCGCCGCGCGAGCGCGGACGGGCCCGCGGGTCGGGTCCGCCAGCTGCGGGGCGTCGAGGTAGAGGCTGGCGATGAGCGCCCGGGCCCGGGCCAGCCTCTGCGAGAGGGGCTCCGAGCCGTCGACGCCATCGTCGACCAGGTCGTCGAGCCGCCGGCAGAAGGCGTAGAGCGCGAATGCCGCCCGCCGGCGCGCGCCGAAGAGGAGCAGCGAGGCGAAGGAGAAGCTCCGCGCGTGCTGGCGGGTGACGGCCTTCGCCGTCCGGTAGCCCTGGGTGACCAGCGCGTTCACCTCACCGCCTCCGGGACGAGCACCGGTGCGGGGGCGAGCGTCGCCCCGAGGGCTGCCGCCTCCCGCCGCATCCGCTCCACCACCAGCTCGGCGGAGAGCATCACCGTGGGCAGGCCCGTGCCCGGCTGGGTGGAGGCGCCGACGAAGAAGAGGTTCCGGACGGTGCGGTCCTGGTTCGACGGACGGAAAGGGCCCACCTGGAAGAAGTGGTGGCTGAGACCGAAGGCGCTGCCGTGCTCGAGCGAGAAGCGGCTGGCCCAGTCGTCGGGGGTGAAGATGCGCTCGGTGACCACGTGGCGCTCGAGGTCCAGGCCCTCCTGGCGGAGCCGCCCGAAGACCTTCGCCCGCACCCGTGGGCCCTCGACTGCCCAGTCGAGCGAGGGGTGTTGCCGGGGCACCGGAACGAGCACGTACAGCCCATCCCTCCCCGCTGGCGCGAGCGACGGGTCGGTGCGGTTGGCCACCGCCACGTAGAAGCTCGGGTCCGCCGGGACGCGGAAGCGCTCGAAGATGTCCTCGAACGAGCCCCGGTAGTCGCTGCCGAAGAAGACGTTGTGGTGCCCGAGCTCCGGCACCTGACGGTCCAGCCCGAGGTACAACATGTAGCCGCTCGAGGTGTAGCGGAGCTTCCCCGCGCGGCGGAGACGGGTGACGGCCGGGTCGATGAGGTTCCGGTAGGCCCAGGGCAGGTCGGCGTTGCAGAGGACCAGGTCCGCCGGGGCGTGTGTTCCGTCCGCGAGGGTGACACCGGTGGCCCGCTTCCCCTCGAAGGTGATGGACCTCACCGCCGAGCGGTACGCGACGCGAACGCCCACGTCCTTCGCCAGCCGCTCCAGCGCGCGGGGCAGCGCGTGGAGGCCGCCCTCGGGGAACCAGATGCCCACCCCGAGCTCGCTGAACGGGAGCAGGCCATACACCGCCGGGCTCTCGTAGGGGGAGATGCCCAGGTACATGGTCTGGAAGGTGACCGCGGCGCGCAGCCGGTCGTCACCGAAGAACTCGCTGGCCACCGAGTAGAGCCGCCGGTGGGCCCGGGCCCGGAAGATGCCGCGCAGGCTCGCCGGGGTGAGGAACTGGCCCAGGTGGTCGAAGTTGCGGCCGACGAACTGGTCCAGGCTGGTGCGGTACTGCACCTGCCCGAGCGCGAGGAAACGGAGGAAGCGGGGGAAGCTCCCGGGCTCGATGCGCTCCAGCTCCTCCGCCATCCGGGTGAGCTCGGAGGTGAAGGTCAGCCTCGAGCCGTCGCGGAAGCGGATCTCGTAGTTCGGGTCACAGCGGTGCAGCCGGAGGTACGACTCCATCCTCCGGCCGAGCGCCTGGAAGGTGCGCTCCACCACCTCCGGCATGAGGAGGATGGTGGGGCCCATGTCGAAGGTGTACCCGTCGCACTGGAGCTGGGCGCAGCGGCCACCGGGCTCGGCGGTCTGCTCGAACACCTGCACGTCCAGCCCCGCATGGGCCAGACGGGCGGCGGCGGCGAGCCCGCCCACCCCCGCACCGACGACCACTGCCGAGAGCCGCCGCGCCATGACGCCTCAGGAACGACGCTGGGAAAGGGTCAGCACCAGCGAGTCCAGCAGGTCCCGGAAGCCGCCGCCATGGGGAAGGGACGCCAGCGCGCGCCGGGCGGAGCGGGTCGCCCGCTCGATCAGCCGCTCGGTGGCGGCGACCCCGCCGTGGGCCGTCACCAGCGCACGGGCGCGGGCGAGCGCCAGCGGGTCGGTCGGACGCGCGGCCCACAGCTCCTCCATCTCCGCGCGGATGGCGGGAGGCGCGCGGGTATAGGCGGCGACCACGGGGAAGGTCCGCTTGCCCTGCACGAAGTCGCCGTCGGTGCTCTTGCCGGCCGCCTGGGCATCGCCGAAGAGGCCGATGACATCGTCCCGCATCTGGTAGGCGAGCCCCACGTGGCGGCCAACGCGGTCGAGCGCGTCCCAGAGGACACGAGGCGCGCCGGCGAGCATCGCCCCGCAGACCAGCGGGGCCACGAAGCCGTAGCGCGCCGTCTTGAGCTGTGCCACCCGGAGGGTCTGGAACAGGGTGACCTCGGACAGCGGCGCCCGGGTGAGGTCGAGGTCGAGGTACTGGCCGGCTGCGGTCTGCCGGCAGATGCCCAGGTAGTAGCGCACCACCCGCGAGGCACCCGGCAGCCCGGTCTGGAGCATTGCCTCGATGGAGCGGGCGAACAGGTGGTCGCCCACCACCACGGCCAGATCCTCGCCGAGCTTTCCATCGGCCAGCACCCGGTGGAGCGCAGGGCTGCCCCGGCGGCGCTCGGCGCAGTCCGCCACGTCGTCGTGGATCAGCAGGAACGTGTGGAGCAGCTCGAATGCGGCGGCGAAGCTCCACAGCCCCTCGGGAAGCTCGGCGTGGCCGGTGCCCAGCCCGTGTCCCACGGCGACCAGCGCTGGCCGCAGCCGCTTGGCGGGCCTCAGCGCGTACTCCCGGGTACGGGCCAGCGCCCCGCTCCAGCGAGGGTCGATGCTCTGCTCGTCCGACAGCGCGAGAAGCTCCGCCAGCCGTCCCTCGACGTGGGACTGCACGTGGCGCAGCCAGAGCAGCGCGGCATCGGACGGCTCGGTCAGCGCGAGGGCCATCTGGGTCCCTTCCCTTCGAACGGGTGTCTGGATTAAGGGGTTGTCAGATGTTCGTCAAGGCTATGTGCAATGTTTGTTCATCTTGAGGGAGACACTGTGTCACTGCGAATTTCATCCTGGGTCGGGATCCTGACGGCCCTGCCGCTGGCGGCAAGCGGCATCCCGGAGCGGCCCAGCTGGGACGCCCAGCTGCGGACCTCGTCCGATGAGCCGGTCGCGCTCTCCCGCTGGCGCGGGCGGCCGACGGTGGTCTTCTACGAGGACAAGGGATCGACCGAACAGAACGTCGCGCTCAAGCGCGAGCTGTTCGCCCGCGCCCGGGCCCACCGCCTGTTCGGGCGGGCTCACGTGCTGGGGGTGGCGAACCTCCACGGGCTGGACTTCTTCCCCGCCAACCTCTTCGCGCTGTCGGCCGTGCGGGATGCCGAGCGCAAGGACAGCGTGCCGGTCCTCGTGGACTGGAACCGTGCCCTGAGCTCTCCGCCGTGGAACCTGCCGCCCGCGGCCTCGTCGGTGGTGCTGCTGGATGCGGATGGCCAGCTCGTCCACTCCTGGAGCGGGCCGCTGGGCTCCCGGGACATCGAGGAGTTCTTCTCCGAGCTGTCGCAGCTGCTGAAGGTGGAGATCGGCCCGGCGAGCTGATGCCCGTTCCATGGCGAGCTGGCGTCGTGCAATCGGCCGGCGCGGGCCAGCGTCTGCTGATCCGTCATGGGACTGTTGCACGGACTCTGGCTGCTGGTGGTGGGCGCGCTCGGCGCGGCGACGATCGTCGCCCGGGACCGGCGAGGTGCCCGGGTGCTGACCGAGCTCGAGCCCTACCGGGGCTGGATCGGCGTCATCAGCGCGGTGATCGGCGCTTGGCGGCTGTTCTGGGTGCTGCTCGAGCTGCCCGTGCTCCGGTGGTTCAACCACTGGTTGCTCCGAGCTCTGGACGGAGCGCTGCTGCTCTCGCTCGGCCTGGTGCTCGGGGTGGGCATCTTCCGGGGCTGGATGAAGAATCCGGGGGCGCAGTCCACCCTGGATGGGTGGACCCGCAAGCTGCAGCCTTACCGCGAGAAGCTCGGCGTCACCGCGATGGTGCTCGGCGCCTACCTGGTGCTCCGGGCGATCTTCTGAACCCCTCGCAGGTGACACCCACGGGTGGGGATGAACCGGCCGCCGGGCCTGGTTAGCATCGAGGCCGCCCCATGTACGTGCTCCGCATCGCCCTGTTCCTGGCCATCGTGCTGCTGGTGGTGGTCGGGGGCCACCTCTACCTGTACCGGCGGATGTTCCGGGACACGACCAGCGACCGGCGCATCCGCCGCGCCGGCGCCGTGGCCCTCGCCGTCGCCGGGGCCTCGCTCTTCCTCGCCCGCTCGGTCTTCGCCCGCTTCCACACGCCCTGGGGCGACGCGCTTGCCTTCGCCGCCTGGTGCTGGATGGGCGTGGGCCTCTACCTCGGCATGTCCCTGGCGGCGTTCCATCTCTGGAGGCGAGCCGACGGATGGCGGCGGAGCCGGGCGGGCGCGGCGCCGGTGTCGCCCGAGCGGCGGCAGTTCCTCGCCCGAGCGGCGCTGGGCGGGGCGGGGCTGGTGACGGCGGGCTTCAGCGCTTACGGGGTACGGCGGGCCTTTGCGCCGCCGCTCATCGACGAGGTGTCGGTGCGGGTGCCCCGGCTCCACCGCGCGTTCGATGGGCTGCGCATCGTCCAGGTGAGCGACATCCACATCGGCGACGTGCTGGGCCGGCCCTTCCTCGAGGACATGGTGCAGCGCTGCAACGCGCTGAAGCCGGACCTGGTCGCGGTGACGGGCGATTTGGTGGACGGACGGGTGGACCACCTCGCGCCCACCATCTCCGCGCTGCAGGGGCTGCGCTCCCGGTGGGGCACGTACTTCATCACCGGCAACCACGAGTACTACTCGGGCGACGTCGAGTGGTGCGCGGCGCTGGAGCGGATGGGCCTCAACGTCCTCCGCAACCGCACCGTCACCCTCCGCGACGGCGACGCCCGGCTCGACCTGGTGGGGGTGGACGATTACGGGCAGAGGGAGCGGCCGCGTGGCTGGGACCTGGACGCCGCGGTGGCCGGACGCGACCCGGAGCAGCCGGCGGTGCTGCTCGCCCACCAGCCGCGCGCCGTCGAGGACGGGCTGGAGAAAGGCATCGGGCTACAGCTCTCCGGCCACACCCACGGGGGACAGATGTTCCCCATCACCGGGCTGGTCGCCGCGCTGTGGACGTACTCGGCCGGGCTCTACCGGGTGGGCGATTCGCACGTGTACGTGCACCGCGGCACCGGCTTCTGGGGCCCGCCGATGCGCATCGGCAGCCCGCCGGAGATCGCCACCATCACCCTCACCGCCTGAGCTCCGCGGGGCGGCTCACTTCGGCGCGGCGGCGGTCCTCGGGGCCACCACCTTCACCACCGCGGTGGAGCCCGGGATTCGCTCGCCCTGCATCGGCTCGACCCGCCCCCCCAGGCACTGACCGAGGAACGCCTCGGCGCGGGCATTGAAGTCCATCGCGTTCTCTGGCCGGGCGAAGCCGTGCCCCTCGTCCGGGTACACGACGTAGGTCACTCCCAGCCCGTGCTTCTCCAGCGCGGCGACGATCTGCTCCGACTCGGCTTGTTTCACCCGCGGGTCGTTCGCGCCCTGACCGATGAGCAGCGGCATCTTGATCTTCTCTGCCGAGAACAGCGGCGAGGCCGACTCGAGCAGCTGCTTGTCCGCCGGAGCGTCGATGTTCCCGATGCGCCGATCGAACATCGCCCGCAGCGGCTTCCAGTACGGCGGGACGCTCCGGAGCAGGGTGAAGAGGTTCGACGGACCCACGATGTCCACCCCGCAGCGGAACGCGTCCGGGCTGAACGCCGCGGCCGCCAGGGTCGCATACCCGCCGTAGCTGCCGCCCATGATCGCCACCCGGGCCTTCTCCGCCACGCCCTCCTTCACCGCCCAGTCGACGGCGTCGAGCAGGTCGGTCTGCATGTCCTTGCCCCACTGCCTGTTGCCCGCGTTGAGGAGCTTCCGTCCGTAGCCGGTGCTCCCGCGGAAGTTGACCTGGAGCACGGCGTACCCCCGGTTGGCGAGCCACTGCACGTACGGAGAGAACTGCCAGTGGTCGCGGCCCCACGGCCCACCGTGGACGAAGAGGACCATCGGTCCGGCGGCGCTCGTCCCGACCGGTCGGGTCAGGTAGCCGTGGAGCGTGAGCCCATCCCGGGCTCGAAGGGAGATGGGCTTCACCTCCGCCAGCGGGGCCGACTCGAGCTTCGGCCGGTCGACGAAGAGGGCCTTGCCCTGCAGCGACGTCCGGTCGAAGGAGAGGTAGCGGGTGGGCCCCTGCGGGTCCCGGAACGCGACCACCCAGGTCCGGTCCGCACGGTCGCGCGAGACGACCTCCGGAAGGCCGCGGGCCAGGTGCGGGAAGATGTCGAAGTCCTTCTTCACCGTCGGGTCGAGCAAGGTCCAGGCGGGCAACCCGGGCTCGAACACCACGCCCTCGACCACGTGACGGGTGGGGTGGACCGAGACGTCGGACGGGTCCACCTCCGGATGCGAGGCCAGCACCTTCTCCGGCCCCCCCGAGAGCGCCCGCTGGACCACGCGGCCGGTCTCCCCGCCCGCGCTGGTCACGTAGAGAACCCCCTTCCCGTCCGCGGTCAGAGCGAGCAGCTCCACATGCTCGTCCGGGCCGACGCGGGTGAGGGTGCGCCACGGCACCTTGGCCGAGTCCCGGACGAGGATCTCCTCCCCGCCATCGGCGCGGGTGGCGGCAGCGGCCTTCACCACCAGGTCGTCGGTCGCCGCCCACTCGGTGACGGTCCCCGGGTTCCGCGTGTCGAGCGTCACCGCGCCGGTCCGGAGGTCCACGCGGTACACGTCCATGCGCGCGCGGTCCGCGAGGTTCAGAGCCACCAGGACCTCCGAGGCACGCCGGGGGCTGTCGGCGACGATCTCCGCGTGCACCCCGTCGAACGGCGTGAGGTCGCGGACCTGCTTCGACTCGAGGTCCACCTGGTAGACGTGCCAGTCCTCGTTCCCCTTCACGTCCTGGACGTAGAGGATGGTCCGGCTGTCCTGGCCCCACTGGAAGCGGCGGATCGGCCGCTCCCGGTCGGCGCTCACCGGCGTGGCGTCCTCCTTCCCCAGCGTCTGCACCCAGACCTGGAGCACGCCCTTGTCCGGCTGGAGCCAGGCGAGCCGCTTCCCGTCAGGGGCGAGGAGCGGCTTGGTGCGCTCGGGGTTTCCGAAGAGCACCTCGCGGGGGATGAGCGGCGTCTCGGCGCGTGCCGCGACGGCGACGAGGAGGACGGACAGGGCGAGCCGACGCATGGAAGTCCGGGCCATGGAGCCCCGCGTTCTAGCGCAAGAGCCGCCACTGGCGCGGTCCGCCCGTTCGTGGCAAGGCATCGGACAGCGCGTGCGCTCCGAAGCCCTCCGATGGTGGCCGGCGTGGCTCCTCGTCGCTGGAGGCCTGCTCGCGCTCGGCACGCGGCTGGTCGACCGGGACCTGGTCTCCTACGTCCTCGACGAGCCGCAGCTCCAGGACGCCGCCGCGCGCGACGCCCAGAGCGGACGGTGGGCGTCCATCTCGGTGCTCCGGGGAACGCGCGGCGTGCGCTATGGGCCGGCGCCGCTGTGGTTCTACACCGCGGTGCACCGGGTGGCGGGACCCCGTCCGGAGGCGGGCATCCTCGCCGCGGGCCTGTTCCTCACCGCAGCGATGGTGGTGCTGGCCTGGGTGCTCGCCCGCCGGTCGCAGGCGCCTCCGCTGGTCCTGGCCGTCGCCCTGTGGCTCGCCGCGGCCTCCCCGTTCGCCTTCCTCTGGAGCCGGCAGGGCTGGGACAACCCGCTGCTCGCCGGATTCGCCGCGTTGACTGCCGCGCTGCTGGGACGGGGCGGACCGGTCCGGGCAGGGACGGCGGCGCTCGCCGGCGTGCTGGTCGGGCTCTCGCTGGCCACCCACCTCATGGCGGTGCCGCTGGCGTTCGCAGTGACGCTGGTGCTCCTCGGCGAGGCGCGTGGCTGGCGACCGCGCCTGGTCACGCTCGGGACGGCTGCGCTGGGCGCCGCCGGCGTCCTGCTCCCCTATGCGCGGGCCCTCCTTCACGAGGCCGCGGCGCCTTCACCGATCGCCGCGGTCGGCGCCGGTGCGCGCCTGCGAGGGGTGCTGGAGGCGCTGGCGATGCCGGCCGCGCAGACCGCCGGCCTCGGCCTCGGCTACTTCTTCGACGGCGACTGGTCACGCTTCCCGTCCGAGCGGTCGGCGGGCGCGGCGCTTCCGGTGGTCGCTCCGCTCGTCGCGGCAGTGGTTGGCGTCGGGATGCTCCTGGGCCTCGTCCTCGGGGTGCGCGCGGCGTCTCCGGGGCTCCGGCGTGTGGCGCGGCTCGGCCTCTGGACCTGGGGGCTGCACGCCGCCTTCCTCGGCCTTCTCGCCCTCCCTCCCGAGCCGCACTACCAGCAGCCGGTGCTCTGGATCCCGGTGACCGGGTGGGCGCTTGCGGTGGCAACCATCTGGCCGGGACGGCCCCGGGCGGGGCTGGCCATCGCTGCCCTCGCGCTGGGGGTGGGGCTGTGGGGCCTCGCGCTCCAGCGGTCCTGGATGGGGTGGATCCGCGAGCGGGGCGGCACCCGGGGCATCCACTACGGCCTGACCCTCGGAGCCCAGCGGGCCGCCCTGGCCCAGGCGTGCACGGCGTCGGCTCCGGGCATCGCGCTCGAGGTCCAGGTGGTCGCCTTCCCCGAGAGCTTCCGCTCGCTGGCCCGCACCGAGCCTGCGTGCCGAGGCCACGGGGTGGAGGTCTGTGGAGCAGTCTGCCCGGCCCTGCCCCCGGGCTGGTCCGTCGCCACCCTGCGCTACGCAGGGCCAGGCGCGCAGCTCGCTCCGGTCCAGCTGCGCAGCCGCTGACCACGCCCCCGGCCTACACTGCCCCGGATGGTCAGCAAGCGACGGTGTGGCTGGGTGACGGAAGAGCCGCTCTACGTCCGCTACCACGACGAGGAGTGGGGCCGCCCCGTCCACGACGACCGGACGCTCTTCGAGTTCCTGGTGCTCGAGGGGGCGCAGGCCGGGCTCTCCTGGTCGACGATTCTCCGCAAGCGCGAGGGTTACCGGGGGGCCTTCGACGGATTCGACCCGGAGCGCGTGGCGCGCTTCCGCCCGTCACGCATCGAGGCGCTGCTCCGGGACCCCTCCATCGTGCGGAACCGGGCCAAGGTGACGTCCGCGGTGGAGAACGCGCGGGCGTTCCTCGAGGTCCAGCGGGAACACGGGTCCTTCGACGCGTTCGCGTGGAGCTTCGTGGGTGGAGAGCCCATCCGGCGCCGGCCCCGCACGCTGAAGCAGGTGCCGGCGACGACGCCCGAATCGGACGCTCTGAGCAAGGCGCTCCGGGCGAGAGGCTTTCGCTTCGTGGGGTCCACCATCTGCTACGCGTTCATGCAGGCCTGTGGCCTGGTGGATGACCACGTCCAGACCTGCTTCCTCGCCGCGAGGCGGTAGCTTCGTCAGCTCGAGGTGTCCGGTAACGAGGTGTCTGGCACCGCTCAACCGGCACCGCTCAACCGCCCTGCGGAGTGGCGTCCTTCGTCTCGGCCTTCCCGATGGCGCGGCAGGCCCGGCTCCCCCGGCCGGTGCAGCGCCCGGAACGCGCGAGTGGGGCGAGTCCGGCGGGCGGCTCAGGTCCGGGCGAGGTGGGCGAGGAACTCGACTGCCTGCACCTCGGCCCAGAAGCGCGGCCGCAGCAGGCTGCCGGCGAGGAAGCCGACGTGCCCCCCATGCTCGGTGCGGAGCAGCTCGACCCGCGGGTTGGGGATGGCCGCGGGCAACGTCTCGGCCGGGATCATCGGGTCATCCTCGGCGCTGATGCAGAGCACCGGGCGCCGGATCCTCTCCAGGAGTGGGCCCGAGGAGGCCCGGGTGTAGTAGTCCTCGGCGTCGCGGTAGCCGTTGCTGGGCCCGGTGAACGCGTCGTCGAAGGAGCGGAACGTCCGGGCACGCCGGACGGCGTCGGGCGAGAGGCCGGACGCGGGGTGCTCACGGAGCTTGCCCAGCGCCTTCACCCG
>DATIWB010000132.1:0-3132 GCA_035519675.1 Myxococcaceae bacterium | reverse complement strand
CTGGATGAGCTGCGCCTCCGAGACCGCTCGCTTCATGTCGGTGGTGAACTTCAACCGGTCGGTCGATCCGCCCGGGCTCAGCCCCTGCGCGACGAGCGCCGGCCAGGCCTGGTCGACGAACCGGCGAAGATTGGCCTCCGCCGCCGGCCCAGGATCGGTGGCCACCACATCCAGACCACGGGCGAGGTAGTAAGCCGCCCAGCTTGCGCCGATGACGCCGGTGCCGATGATAGCAATGCGATTGATCTCGTTTTGGGGCATGCCCACCGGCAGAGCACGATGCGGGCCAAGCGCCAATCTGGCGATTCCGGGATGATCGACGTGATTTCATGTCGAGATTCCCGACACGCTGCTGGATTCCTCGACGGGCCAGCAGATCAGCGCCAGACGCCGAGCGCTCCGCCGGCTTGCGCGGTTCTCGCCGCGCGACTCGAAACCGAGGGCCCTGCGCCACCGGACGCCGGGAGCGCGGAGTGTCACGAACCTCGTGGTTGAACCTTGCCAGCTGGCGCGCCGTGACCAGTTCGTCGCCTGCGGCGAGTCAATGGGCCTGGTCGGCAAAGGCCTCCGGGCGCCTCGCGGTCAGGTCGTCGTAGCGCGCCGGGGCCAACGGGCCTGGGCTTCAGTCCGTCCTGGGCGATCTCAACGAGCTGCGCGAACAGCCGGGTCCGGAGCAGGGCGTTCCGAGGAGGCGCTTGTCACGCCCGCCGACTCGTAACGAGGGCTCGCGATGAGGCGTGACCCACGCCGGCCGGTCATGAACGTCCAGAGCCACTGGAGGAACACGGTCAGCCGCAACCCGGGCTGCGCTAGAGACAGGATGTGCACCAGGGCCCAGGCCAGCCAGGCAACGGCTCCCTTCAGCCGGAGCTTCCCGCTCTGGAGAACCGCGAATCCGAGACCGACCACGGCCATGGTGCCGCGGTCGGAGTAGCGGAAGGGCCCGGTAGGCGCCTTCCGATCCACGCGGCGAGCGATCGCCTCGCCGGTGTAGCGGCCCTGCTGGAGTGCAACCTGCGCGACGCCCGGAAGCGGCTTGCCGTCCTGGACGAAGGAGGCCGTGTCGCCGATGACGAAGATCTCCGGATGACCCGGAACGGTGAGGTCGGGCTGGATCTTCACCCGCCCCGGGCGGTCGGTCTCCACACCCAGCCACTTCCCCGCCGGCGAGGGCGCCACTCCCGCGGTCCAGACGACCGTCTTGCTCACGATGCGCTCACCTCCGAGCGTGACCCCCGACGCGTCGATCTTCTCCACGCCCTTCCCCAGGCGCACCTCCACCCCCAGGCGCTCCAGGCGCTCCTTGGCCGCGTTCGAGAGCTCGTCGGCAAACGGACCGAGGATCTTGGGGGCCATGTCCAGCAGGACCACCCGCGCCGACGTCGGATCGATCCGCCGGAACTGCGTCCGGAGGCTGGTCCGCACCATGTACGCGATCGCGGCGGCCATCTCCACGCCGGTCGGGCCTGCGCCCACCAGCACGAACGTCAGGAGGTCCCGATGGGCGCGCGGGTCCTCCTCGGCCTCTGCTTGCTCGAAGGCCTCGAGGATGCGGCTCCGGATCTCCACCGCCGAATCCAGGGTCTTCAGGCCCGGAGCAAACCGCGCGAACTCGTCGTGCCCGAAGTAGCTATGGGTCGCCCCGGTGGCGAGCACCAGGTAGTCATACGAGATCGGCACCCGCGCCCGGTCGGGGCTGCTGGCGAAGACCACCCTCTTCGCTCTGTCCACGCCCACCACCTCGGCCATGATCACGGTGGTGTGCTCCTGTCCGGCGACGATCTCCCGGATAGGGGCGGCGATCTGAGCCGGCGAGAGAGCGGCGGTTGCCACCTGGTAGAGGAGCGGCTGGAACAGGTGGTGGTTGCTCCGGTCGATCACCGTCACCTTCACCGGCGCCCGCCGGAGGGCGCGGACCGCGGCGAGACCTGCGAAACCGCACCCGACCACCACCACGTGGGGGACTCGGGGTGCGGCGGAGGAGGGCCGGATCTCGGCGGGCGACTGGGGCTCAGAATTTTGCATAGCTCGCATTGGACTCCAAAGGGGCGCGGTTGCTTCTTTCGCTACAGGGCGGGGTCCGGAATGGCGGCGACTCCACGGAGCTGCCCGGCGGCGAAGGCCAGGGCGGTGACGGCGATCCGCGCCTCGGCGTAGGCCCGCTCCTTCGCCGCCGAGGCGAGGGAATGGGCCTTCTGTGCACTGGCAGCGTCGGACAGCGTCGAGAGCCCGTGCTGATAGGAGGTGGCCGTCGCCTCGTCGGCCACGGCCGCGGTCCGCTCCAGCGCCAGCGCAGCCCGGTAGCGCGCCAGCGCCGCGTTCGCCTCGTCGTACCCGCTCAGCACCTCTTGGCTTGCCGTGTTCCGTAGCTTCTGGCGCTCCAGCTCGGCCTCGTCCCGACGGGCCCGGGAGATCTCCACCCCGCCCTGCCGAGCACCACCGTCGAGGAGCAGCCACTCGAGGCTCGCCAGCGCGGTGACGTTGGGAACGGTGATGGTCCTCGGCGAGTTGTCACCCACCTTGGCACCCAGCGTCATGAGCCCCCCCGTCCCCACCAGATTGACCCTGGGGATGTAGGCCGATTCGGCCTGGTCCACGAGGGCCTCTGCCCTCGCGGTGTGCGCAGTGGCGGCCAGGAGATCGGGTCGGGAAGCCAGCGCGGTCTTCACGTATGCCTCCACCGGCTCGCGGAGCGAGTCCGCCAGCGGGCGGCTGGAGACCGTCTCGACATCCAGCGCCACGCGCGGGTCCACTCCCATCGCGGTGAGCAGAGCGGATGCTGCCGCCGTCTCGGTCGCCCGGGCCTCGACCAGCCCGTACTCTGCCTGGGCGACCTCGCGCCGCCCCTCGGCCACCTCCACCGTCGTCGCCAGCCCGCGGCCGAACCGCGCCTCGGCGGATCGGGCGATGGTGCGGGTACGCTCGAGCGCCTCCTGTGCCACCCCGACCTGGGCGCGGGCGGCGCCGAGCCTGAAGTAGTTCGTGGCGACCTGGAAGAGCAGTCGCTGGTGCTCCCCCACGAACACCAGATTCGCGGCCACCGAGGTCTGCTCCGCTGCCTTCACCACCGGACCGCGTGAGAGGTCGAGGACCTGCCAGCGCAGCGCGAGGAAGGGCAGAACCTGAAAGGTG
>DATIWB010000131.1:0-10212 GCA_035519675.1 Myxococcaceae bacterium | reverse complement strand
CCGTTGTCGGAGATCGTTTCAACGAGAGCGAGGCCCGCAAGGAATGGTGCGCCCGTTCCCGACGCGCAGACTCCAGCGTCTGCTCCATCGCTCACCCGCAATGCGTGCATCTTGGAGGTCGTCGGGGATGCCGTAGCGGTATAGACGAACGCCGATTCCGCAGTTCCGGGCCCGACAATAGGGCTCGACTGTACCGGCCCGAGCTCAACAGGCCTCCACCTCTCCGAGCCGTTCGCGTTCAAAGCGTAGACGCTCCCGCTCCCACCATCGCTGGTCCCGAACACGATCGTCCCGTCGTCCGCGAGCGCCGGTGTCGTGTAGATCGGCGCGCCGGCGGAGTACCTCCACTTCCACCGCGTCACGTTCACTCCGGCGTCTGCCTTCCCGAGGTTGCTGCTCAGGTCCGACCCCGAGACCTCCAACGGGACGACTGCCCGAAACGCCTCGAATGGCAGCGGAGCCAGAGACACCGTCCCCACCTTGCAGAAGGGATTCGATGCCGCCGGGCTGCCAGGTGCGCACGGCGCGAGCGGCACCTCGAGCCCGGTCACCGGATTCGTGGAAACGCCGTACACCCTCAGCCTGACCGACCCGGCATCCACGTCCTGATCGGTCGAGGTCACCGTCACCGACAGACTCTCGTCGCGACGGAACGCGTCGGCCCCACCATCGGGCGAGCCAGGGTCGTACTCGGTGAGTGTCGCGGTGGCCTGCCGAGCTGGCGGAGGCGCCACGACGATCGAGAACACCGGCGGAGTCTTGTCGTTCGGATTTCCACCCGAGACGCACGTCTTCGTGCCCTGATCACACGTCCCATTCACGCAATCGGAGTTCGTGCTGCACGGACGCGTCGGATCGAAGCAGGCCGCCATCAGCAGCACCGCGGCCAGCACCCCCGCCGTCGAGATCGCAGTCCGCATCGGCCCTCCTCAGAACCGTCCTGCCATCACCAGCGCGCCTCCCCCCACTCCCGGCCGGAGCTCCACGTGCGCGCCCTCGGACTTGCTGCCATCCAGCACCCACAGCGTCACGCCCGTCGCCACCAGGGCCGCGCCCGCCACCAGCGCGATCGTCACCGGCGCGGACTTGCTCCGCAGCGAGTCCTGCGCCGCCGCAGCCTCCGGAGTGGGCGGCCGCTGACCATACGGGTCGAGGGTCTTCCGGTACGCGTCCTCGTCGCTCTTTGCGCCGAAGAACAGCACCGTCCCCACCGCCAGCGCCACCGCCCCGGCACCCACACACGCGTACGCCGCGATGCGCTGCCCGGACGCTCCAGGCGACGCCATCGGAGCCCCCGCCGCGGGCGGCACCTCGGTCCGCAGCTCGGGCGCGGTGGTCGCGAGCGGAACCTCGACCGCAGCGGCCGCAGGCGCCGCCACCAGAGGCTGGAGATCCAGCGTCTCCACACGGAGTCCGTCGGTCAGCACCTTCTCGATTCCTGGACGAATCATCTCCGGGCGTAGACGGCCCTTCGGACGGGTGACCTCCAGGTTCGAGACGCTCCGCTCGAGGAGCCCATCGGACCGCACCAGCTTTCCGACGAAGACCATCCGGGGACGGAAGGGGTACACGGTGACGTAGAGCGCACGCTGGCCGCCGCAGGCCCGGGCGAGCTCGGCCAGACACCGTTCGTCCCCGCCACAGGTTCCACCCGGGCGGGCGGCCACGAATTGCCGGGCGCATTGCTGCCCCACCACGCGCACGTCGCGCCGGGAGAGCTCGGCATCGAGCTGCGGGCCGAAGCGCGCCGCGTCATCCTCGCTCCCGCCCACCACCACCAGCGGGTGCGGAACCACCGCCAGCGCAGGCCCGCCCTGCGGAGCCGCCGGGGAGTTGAGGGCCAGCAGCACCGACCCGCACAGCGCTGTCCGCCGCAAGCCGTTCAAACCCCCCTCCTTCGGATCGGCCGAGAAAGGTCATAGCATCGCCCGCGCGGGGCCGGCATTTTCGTTGCTTGTGCTTTGCGAGCTGCATGCCAGGTCGTGCGGGTGTCCGGGCAGCGGGGGGTGAACGTGGTCTCGAGCCGAGGCTGGCTGATCGGTGTGGTGCTCGCGTCCTCGGGTGCGGTGGCGGCTCCCCGCATGGCGCTCGTCGCGCTCGGCGATTGCCGGGACCCCGACCTCCTCCGCTACGCGCGTCAGTTCGAGGAACGGCTATCGGACCGGGTCGGACCACAGCTCCTCCCCGAGCAGCAGTTTCAGATCCGCGTGGGTCCGCCGCCCACACACACCCTGGACGAGGTCCGCCGGCAGGTCTCGACCGCCGAGAACCTCTTCTACAATGACCGCGTCGCCGACTCGCTCGCGCTTCTCGAGCAGACCTTGGCCGAGCTCGACCGCCTTCCACCCGGCTCCGAGCGCGCCAAGACGTTCGGCGACGCCCAGCTCATCCGGGGCATGGCGCTGAGCGCGCAGCGCCGCCGCGACGCCTCGGACGATGCGTTCCGGGCGGTGCTCCGTGTGGACCCGCGCCACGTCATGAGCCCCGACGCGTTCTCGCCCACCTTCCGCCAGCGCTTCGAGAAGCTGCGTGCCGAGCTCGCCCGCGCTCGCAAGCTCCGTCTCACCGTCCAGTCGCAACCACCCGGCGCGACGGTGTACGTCGACGGATTCGCGCTCGGGCACACCCCGGCAACGCTCGATCTCGTCCCGGGCAGCTATCAGCTCGTCGTCGGCCGACCCGACGCGTTCTCCTTCCCCCATCTGGTGCAGCTGCGGGAGGACACCAGCCTCCGGGTCGACCTGGCGTTCGAGCAGACCATCCCGCCCTCCCGGGCCCCGTGCCTCCAGCAGCCGCGCGATGGCCACGAGACGCCGCTGGGCAACGCCCTCAAGCTGGCACTGCTGCTCGAGGTCGACCAGCTGGTCGTTCTCCGGCTCGACCGCCCCAGCGCCGGCCCGAGCTGGCTCTCGGCCGCGGTGCTCAACGCGCAGACCGCGCAGCGGACCCGCGAAGGCGGCATCCAGCTCGGGGGCACGCGCCCCGGCGGGGACGACCTGGGCGAGCTGGCGCGGTTCGTCGTGACCGGCGAGGCGGGCGAGCGGGTCGTTGCGGTGAATCCCTCCAACGGCCAGGCGTCGGTCCTCGCCCTCCCCGCTCCCGTTGCGGTCACCCAGGTCCAGACGGGCTCCACGAGAACCTGGCGCACACCCACCGGCATTGCCTTGACCGCGACCGGGGCCGTGGCGCTCGGTCTGGGCATCGTCTTCCAACTGAGGGCGAATGACTCGGCCTCCAAGTTTAACCAGGCCTACGCGGGTGGGAGCGCACCACTCCCGTCGCAGGTGGGAACGGTGGATGGCTACCGGAGTGATTCCCAGACCCAGCAGACTCTGGCCTACGTCGGCTACGCCGTCGGCGCGGCCGCGCTCGGGACCGGGCTCTGGCTCTGGCTCACCGACGGGAAGGCCCCGAACACCGCCATCACCGCCGGGCCCGGCTCCGTCGCGCTCGCCGGGCGCTTCTGAGCGCCTCTCAGGGGACGTACACCCGGACGTCCGTCGCCGTGCTGTAGACCAGCCCGGGCTTCCGTCCAAACATCGCGGGCTGCCAGGCCAGCGCGGAGGCGCTGTCCGGTGCGGTGGCGAGCACCGTCCAGGGCGAGTCGCAGGCCGTGCTCAGGTCGCGCTCCAGGAGCTCGACGAGGTTGCTCGCGTTTCTCCGGGCCCCGAGCACTCTGGCGCCGTCGTGTCGAGAGGCCACGGTGAGGCCCCCGGTCGCCGCTCGCTCGACGGTCGCAGGGCAGACACCAGCGTCGGCGATCGACTCGCAGCTCCGGCACGACTCGACCCGTGTCCCGGTCCGGGTGTCGAAGGCCAGGAGGCTCCGGTCGGCCCGGGGCAGCGCCAGCGAGAACCTCGGGTCGTCCGCGAGATCGGTCCGCACTGGCGGGTCGACGCGGATCTCCTCGACCGGCGCCACACCACAGCTGGCACGGAACCAGGCCCGGAGCAGCCGGTGCTGCGCGTCGGTGGCCACCACCTCCCAGAATTGATCGGAGCGGATGGCGAGCCGGTCGGGGACGAAGCCGATGGCGAGCGAGTACGGGCCGCGGCTGTAGGTCCCGGTCGCGCTTACCAGACCCACGGTGCCGAGCGCCGCCGCGGGCTCGGCGCACGACGGCCCGGTGGGGATGGCGTACGCCGCGGACGGCGTCGAGAAGACAGGCCCGGTCCGAAGGTCCACCCGGTCCGTCACGTCTCGCTGGAGAATCGAGGTGACCCGAAGCGGGTCGCCGCCGTCCGCCTGGAACGCAGTGCTGGTCCGGAGCGCGGCGAGCGGTGGAGCGGCGACGTCGAGGAGGGTGAGCTGCGCGAACTGTCCGTCGGCGGGGTTGAACCAGCCCCAGATCACCTTGGTGGCGGTCTCGATGGCGAGCGTCACCACCCCGTCCTCGTCCGATGCGGCGTCGAAGGAAATGACCGAGTCGAGCCCGCCGATGGCCCCGGTCTGAGCTGGATGCGCGGCCGTCCAGAAGCGCGCCGTCGCCGCCTGGTTCGGGTTCCCGAGCGCGTCGAGCACCACGCCCGCGTCCACGTCGACACGGTATCCGGTGTCGTGGTCGAGGCCGCCGAAGACGTAGCGCTGGTGCACCGAGTCGTAGACACCCGTCGGTCCGCCAGGGACGAGCACGGCCGGGACTCCGGCGCCGGTGACGGCCTCGCCGAAGTCGACGGTGAGCTGCACGTCGGCGCCGCGTTCCCCGTCGGCGGGCGAGAACCGCGGGTGCGGTGGAACGTCATCGACCCGGAACGGCACCGCGAGGCGTCGCTCGCGGGCCTGACTGTCACGGGCCAGCAGGACCAGCTGCACGTCCTCCCCGTCCAGCGGCGGCAGGGGAACGGTGAGGGAGAACAGGCCTCCATCCACCGGAACGCCGCCCGCGGTCCCTGCGTCGACGAGCTGGTAGCTCATTCCCACCAGCGTCGCATCGGACCAGGTGGCGACTGTTCCCCGCACCTCGAGGGCCAGTTCCTTCACCGCGGCGTCCGCCTTGGGTGAAAGCACGGTGATCTGCGGGCTCAGGTCCAGCACGCACAGCTGGGTTTGCGAGTCACAGGTCTGACCCTCGGGGCACGCCGAGCTGGAGCAGTCCGCGGCCGAGGTGAGCGACGTGCACCCGGCGCCCGCCAGCAGCAGCAGTCCAGCGGCGATGTGTCTCGTCATTCGTCCCCCCGTCCGTCGGACCGGACGGACGCCGGCAGCACTTCCCCAGCACTCCCGGGCCCAGTGCCTTGGGGATTCTGCACGTCACATTCCACCTTTCAGAGCATTTTCGAGCGGGGCTACGCTTGGCCGTGCCTATGCATCCGGGGGAGGGCAATGACGCCGGGGGCACGGTGGATGCCAGTCGCGCTGCTCGCCGCGGCCTGCGGGACGGTGGGGTCCGACGCGGGGCAGGACCTGAGGATCCAGACTGCCACCCTCCCGGAGGCAGTGGTGGGCCGTGACTACCGCGAGCGCAACGTGGTGCTGCACGCTCAAGGGGGCAGCGGTTCACTCTCGTGGAGTCTGCCGCAGCTGCCGCCCTCACTCGCCAGCTGGCTGAGCATCGGCGAGAGCACCGGTCTGCTCGAGGGCACGCCGCTGGATGTGGTCACGCCGTCCGCGGATTTCGTGGTGCAGGTCACGACCGGGACCTTGCATGCGCAGCAGCCCTTCAAGCTGGGCGTCTCCTGTTCGGAGGGGGCGGCCAGCGCGTGTGGCGTGCCCGAGGCAACGATGTGCGTGGCCGGCACGCGCGTGTGCCTGAACGGAAGGCTCGGAAGCTGTACGACGGCTCCTGGCCACCCGCCGTACGAGGCCGACGCCACCCACTGCGGTCCGAACTGCGACGAGACCTGTTCCCGAACGTCGACCAACCGCTGTGTCGGGACCTGTACCTGCGGGGCGGCGGACGGCGCGTGCTCCGGGGCCATGCCCGCGTGCTGCGCGGGACCCGACGGGCGTCCGGAGAGCTTCACCTGCGTCTCGCTGCAGACGCCGGAGCACTGCGGATCCTGTCAGACGGCCTGCCAGGCGAAGATGCACACCGGTGCGGGCTGCTCGAACAGCAGCTGCACGTTTCCCTGCGACGCGGCCTACCTGAACTGCAACGGCGGGACGAAGACCACCGATGGCTCGGACGCGGACGGCTGCGAGACCCGCATCGACAACGACGCGAGGAACTGCGGTGCATGCGGCAGGGCCTGTCCGGCCGCGCTTCCGGCTGGCTTCAACACCGCGGGGAGCGCGCCGAGCTGCACCGAGCGGGAGTGCCGGTATCCGTGCAACTTGCCCCGATGGCACGATTGCCGGAACGGCAGCGGGAGCTGTCGCGACTTCACCACCGACCAGGACGCGGACGGCTGCGAGGCGGATTTCTCCTCGGTGCACAACTGCGGTGGGCGAGGCGAGTGCCCGGTCACCATCGCCAACGCGACCGCCACCTGCACCTTGAGCGCGGGGACCGGGCAGTACGAATGCGGTCTGAGGTGCAACCAGGGCTTCGACCCCGACCCCTGTGGCTTGCCGCCGGTGTGCAAGCTGCTGACCGACCCGGCCAACTGCGGTACCTGCGGCCGGGCCTGTCCGACGATCGACACCACCGAGGAGCATCAGTACTGCTCGAGCTCCGGCGAGTGCTGCGTCCAGGTTTGTGATCCGGATCTCAAGCCCCCTTGCGGGCCGGTGCTCTGCCAGTAGGGCCCGTCAGTTCCTGGGACTGGAGACGGGGGGACGATCAGCCGTACCGTCCGGGGAATGAACCAACCGCGCGACATCGAGCCCTTCCGTGCAAACGTCCCCGACGTCGTGCTCGCGGACCTGCGCGAGCGCCTCGCCGGCACTCGCTGGCCGGAACCGGTGGCGGGGGTGGGCTGGAGCGAGGGGGTCGATCAGGACTGGCTCCGCCGCGTGGTGACCTACTGGGAGAGCCGGTTCGACTGGCGAGTCCAGGAGGCCCGGCTGAACGGGCTCCCCCAGTTCCTGGTGCCGGTCGACGGGACGCGCATCCACTGCATCCACATGAAGGGCCGCGGGCCGAGGCCCCTGCCGCTGGTCATCACCCACGGGTGGCCCGGGTCGGTCTTCGAGATGCTGCAGCTGGTCCCGCTCCTGGCCGACCCGGCCGCGCATGGGGGCTCGCCCCAGGACGCGTTCGACGTGGTCGTGCCCTCCATTCCCGGATACGGGTTCTCTGACCGGCCGACGTCACCGGGGATGTCGAATGCGGCGGTGGCCGACCTGTGGATCGGTCTGATGGAGCGCCTCGGCTATCCCCGCTTCGCCGCGCAGGGGGGTGACTGGGGGGCGGGCATCTCCACCTGGGCGGCGCGGAACGCACCGGACCGGGTGCTCGCGCTGCACCTGAACTACATCCCCGGCTCGTTTCGACCATGGGTGGAGGACGAGGCCACGCTCAGCGCCGAGGAGCGCGGTTTCCTGGCCGACAAGGCGGCCTGGTCCGAGGAGGAGGGCGCCTACGGACACATGCAGGCGACGCGTCCGGGCACGCTGGGGTTTGCGCTCACCGACTCGCCGGTGGGCCTTGCGGCGTGGATCCTGGAGAAGGTCCGTACCTGGAGCGATTGCGACGGCGACGTCGAGTCGCGCTTCTCG
Source organism: Myxococcaceae bacterium (assembly GCA_035519675.1). Taxonomy (GTDB): domain Bacteria; phylum Myxococcota; class Myxococcia; order Myxococcales; family Myxococcaceae; genus RPRB01. The sequence goes on along the minus strand of DATIWB010000131.1, from coordinate 2,613 downwards.
CTCGACGAGCTGCTGGCCAACGTGACGCTGTACTGGGTGACCAACACCGCCGCGTCGTCACTCCGGCTCTACCGCGAGTCGAAGCTCACCCCGCTGCAGCTCGGGCCGGGTGAGCGGATCCGCGTGCCGATGGGGTTCGCCCGTTTCCCGCTCGAGGCGCCCTCTCCGCCCCGGCGCTGGGTCGAGCGCGGGTACGAGGTCCGGCGCTGGACGGAGATGCCGCGGGGCGGACACTTCGCCGCCTGGGAGGAGCCGGAGCTGCTGGCGCAGGACATCCGCGAGTTCTTCCGGCCGCTGCGCTGAGCAGGCAATCAGCGCCCCGGAACCCCTTCTTGACTCTCGTCCTCGGCGCGAGCTCGCAGCCGGTCCCGGAGCTCCCCGACGCGGCGGTGAAGCCCCCTGGCGCGACGACGGAACCAGGCCAACGGATTCCACCGCTTCGACTCGCCCAGGAAATCGACGAGCGCCGCGCTCGACGCTTCCGCCGCCTCGACCATGGGGAAGTGGCCGCAGGCGGGAAACATGACCAGCCGCGCGTGGAGGTCGGTCGCCAACCGGTTTGCGAACCTGGGCGCCGAGATCTCGTCGCCCATGCCCCAGAGGACCAGAGACGGCATCCGCAGGGTCGAGTAACGCCGTTGCTGATCCGAGAAGTGCATTGCTCGCATCGTGGCCAGCCCGGCTTCCCTCGCACCGGGCACGGCCATCCTGGCCGCGACCTCCTCGACCCGCGCTCGAGTGACGTACTTCTTGTCGTGGAATGCCAGCCGGAGCTGGCTGCGGATGGAGTGCTCGTCGTTGAAGCGGAAGAGGTACTCGCCGACGCCGCCGGCCCGCGACCATCGGAACGGCCACGAGAGCTGCTCTTCATAGACCCACGCGCTGTACAGCGTGATGCTGCTCGTCCGCTCGGGGGCGGCGAGCGCCATGGCCAGCACCACGGAGGCGCCCCATGAATGTCCCACCAGCGCGGCTTCCCGGATCCCCAGCTGGTCGAGCAGAGCCCACACCAGTGTTGCCTGGCCCCGTGGAGAGTAGTCCCCGGCGGAGCGGTCGCTCGAGCCGAAGCCCCTGAGGTCCAGCGCCACCGTGCGATGGCGCCGCGCGAGCTGCGGCATCACCCCGTTCCAGACGTCGAGTGATGAAGCAAACCCGTGCAGCAGAACGACGGGCGATCCACTCCCCTGCTCGACGAAGTGGAGCCGGATCCCCTCCACCGTTGCGAAGCTGCCTTCCGACTGCGTCTCTTCCATGTGACCTGCGACTAGCAGGCTCCATGCCGCGGCAGCGGATGGCGCCATTCTCCATCATTCCCAGCGCTTATCCCCACTAGACGTGCCTGGAGCTGCGGGCCCAGCACCCGCCTGGGCACCGTACCGAGGTGTCTGACACCTCACGAACCGACACCTCACGAACCGTGATGGCGAACTGGACTCTCCGCTGCGCCATCGGCACTCGGGGTTCCAAAGTTCAGGCGGTACGTCTGGAGTTCATCCGGAGAGCTTGACCGGGACCTCGGCCGGGCGTCCTGTGCGCATCGGGACTTCTTGCGCACGAGGGCGATCATGACACCCCGAGCCGGTGCTCGTTGCGTTCTGGCAGTCTCGATGCTGCTCGTCTTGGCCGCATCGACGGGCTGCGGCTCGAACGAGGAACCACAGGGCCCTCCCACCCCGCAGGCCCTCGAGGCCAAGGCCGGCGGCGGCCGACAGGCCATGGTCCGCTGGGCGCCGGTGGCCGCGTCCAATCTCGACCACTACGGCCTCTACTGGCGGCAGGGGAGCGGGTCACAGTCGCTGCTCGCGACCATCGCTCTACCGGACACGGGAACGGTCATTCCGCGGCTCCAACCCGGGATCTACGCCTTCGCCGTCGAGTCGGTGGATTCTGCCGGGCGCGCCTCCACACGGAGCCCCGAGGTCGCCGTCACCATCCCGACCGCTCCGCAATCGGCGATCCCGGTCGGAACGGACAGCGCACCCAACGGCTACTACGAGTACCTGCCGCCCGGATACGGGGACGGCATCCCGCGTCCGCTGCTCGTCTTCTGGCACGGGAGCGGAGTGCTCGGAAACGGCTCCTTCGACCTGGACCGGCTGCTCGACTGCTGCCCTCCGGCCATGGTGAATGCCGGCAGGTGGCCCGCGTCCCTGCCGTTCGTCCTCCTCTCACCGCAGACCAATCTGAACTGCAACGTTGGAGACGAGCCCTACACGTTCATGGCCTGGGCGCTGGCGCATTACACGGTCGATCCGAAGCGGGTCTACATCACCGGGATGAGCTGCGGTTCCATTCGAACGTGGATGTACCTGGGTACGCACACCGACGACCAGGTCGCAGCGGTCTGGCTCCTCTCGGGCGACCCACTTTCAGCCTGGGACCAGGCCGGATGCAATCTGGGGAAGGTCGCGATCAGCGCCTTCCATGGCACCGCCGATACCGTCGTGCCGATCGGACCGGAGCGAGCGGTGATGCACTCGCTCATGGCCTGCCCTGCGCCTCCCCGGAAGGGCGTGATGTGGACCGAGGTCCCGGATGCGGGGCACGAGGTGGCGTGGGAAGGCTATGAGGGAGACGCTGGGCTCGATGCGCTGAACTGGCTGCTCGCGCAGT
>DATIWB010000130.1:0-79450 GCA_035519675.1 Myxococcaceae bacterium | reverse complement strand
GACCGCGCTGCACATCGCCGCAAAGCCCCGCTCGGTGCAGAGCATCCCCCCCAGCGGGTCGTCCTCGTGCGCGTCGAAGCCGGCGGAGACGATGACCACGTCCGGCCGGAAGGCCTGGGCGATGGGGAGGAAGAGGTCGTGGAAGGCGGCGCCCAGGTCGGCGTCGGTCCGGCCGGCGGGAAAGGGCACGTTGACCGTGTAGCCGGCGCCTGCCCGCTCCCCTGTCTCGTGCGAGGCCCCGGTGCCGGGGTAGAAGGGGTACTGGTGCACCGACTGGTAGAGCACGTCCCCGCGCTCCCAGAACGTCGCCTGGGTCCCGTTCCCGTGGTGCACGTCCCAGTCGAGGACCAGCACCCGCGCCGCGCCCAGCGCCCGGGCCGCCTCCGCGGCCACCGCGGCGTTGTTGAGGAAGCAGAACCCCATCATCCGATTCGGCTCGGCGTGGTGGCCCGGAGGCCGCACCAGGGCGAACGCCGTCCGGTGGGTGCCACCGAGCACGGCCTCCACCGCCTCGATGGACGCTCCGGCGGCGGCGAGGGCCGCGTCGTGGGTGCTCGGCGAGGCGAAGGTGTCGACGTCGATGGCCACGTGCCCGCCGGCGAGCCCGCCGAACTCCTCCAGCAGCTCGGGCTCGTGGACGCGGGCCACCTCCTCGGGTCGGGCCAGCCGGGGGGCCCGGAACTCGAGCGTGGGGAGCCGGTTCTGCTCGAGGTACTCCAGCGTCCGCGACAGCCGGAGCGGTGATTCCGGGTGCCCGCGCCCTGGCTGGTGCTGGAGGAACAAGGGGTGGGTGAGGACCAGGACGGGCGAGGACACGGGCAGGGAGCGGGGGAATGTAGCGCACCCGTGCCGGCCGTGGCCGGCAGGTGCGAAACGAGCCGCTCGCCGGCCGGTCCGGGAGAGTACAGTCCCCTGACTCATCCGTGGTGCGGTGGCTCCGACAACTCGGGCTGCGCAACGCCCTGTTCGGCGTCTCCAGCCTGTCGCTCCTGGCCGTGCTGGCGGCCATCTGGCTCTACGTCTCGCACGACGCCAGGCTGCTCGCCGCCATCCACCGCGGCGACGAGGCCGGCGTGCTGGCCCAGCTCTGGAGGACCTTGTGGCTGGCGATGCTGGTCGGCTTCCTCGCCTTCGCCGCGCTCCTCTGGTTCCTGAGCCGGGTGGTCCTCACCCGTCCGCTGGAGGAGATCCTGGTCGCCGCCCGCCGCATGGGCGAAGCGGACCTGACCCAGACCGTCACCCTCGCCGGCTCCGACGAGCTCGCCGTCCTCGCCGGCGCTCTGAACCGGATCGGCCAGGGGCTCCGGGACACGCTCGCCCGGGTGCGCAACGTGAGCGAGGCGGTGGGCTCGGTCATCGACCAGCTGTCCCGCTCGGGCGTCCAGGTCAGCTCCGGGGCGGCCAGCATCCAGTCCCAGGTCACCGAGACCAGCCGCTCGATGGCCGAGGCGGTGGGCACGCACCAGGAGGTCGCCGCCCACGTGGAGGCGCTCCAGCGGACCGCCGAGGAGAGCTCGGTGCGCATCGCGGAGATCGCCCGCCGCAACGAGGAGGTGGCCGAGGGCGTGGAGCAGATGGCGGCCAGCGTCCAGGAGACCACCGCCGCCATCGACGAGATGACCCGCAGCATTCTCGACGTCGCCCGGGCCATCGAGGAGCTCGGTGGCTCGACCGAGGAGACCTCCTTCAGCATCAAGCAGATGGACGTGAGCATCGGCCAGGTGGAGACCAACGCCAACGAGACGGCGCGGCTCTCCGAGCAGGCGTCGGCCGAGGCGGCCAGCGGCGTGCAGTCGCTCCAGAAGACGCTCGCCGGCATCGACCGCATCCGCGAGTCGAGCGAGCTGGCCGCCAGGGTCATCGAGGGCCTGGGCCGCCGGGTGGGCGAGGTGGTGGCGATCCTCGACGTCATCGACGAGGTGGCGGAGCAGACCAACCTCCTGGCGCTCAACGCAGCGATCATCGCCGCCCAGGCCGGTGAGCAGGGGAAGGGCTTCGCCGTGGTCGCCGACGAGATCAAGGAGCTCGCCGAGCGGACCGGAGCCTCGACCAAGGAGATCTCCGAGCTCATCGCCCGGGTCCAGGAGGAGAGCCGGAACGCGGTGGAGGCGGTGGAGCAGGGGGTGCGGCACGTGCAGGAGGGGGTGGAGCTGGGCCGCGAGGCGGAGACCGCGCTGAAGCGGATCAGCGGCACCGCCAACCGGAGCACGGTGATGGTGAAGGCCATCGCCCGGGCGACGGTGGAGCAGGCGCGCAGCAGCAGGACGGTCACCGCCTCCGTCCAGCGCATCGCCGAGACGGTGCAGTCGGTGACCCAGTCCGCGCAGGCCCAGGCCCGGGGCACGGCGCGGATCACCCAGTCCGCGCAGCACATGCAGACCGTCACCGCCGACGTGCAGCGGCGCAGCCAGGAACAGGCGGCAGGGAGCCGCCTCATCACCCGCGGGCTGGAGGCGATGCGGGAGCGAGTCCTGATGTTGGATCGAGCGCAGCGCGAGCAGACCCGCGGCTCGGCGGGGGTGCTCAAGACCATGGAGGCCATCCGCGGGGTCAGCGAGGAGCAGGCGAGGACGGTGCGCCAGCTGGAGGAGGCCATCGCCCGGCTCCAGGAGGAGGCCGAGGTGCTCCGCAGCGAGGTGCGACGCTTCCGACTATGAATGGCGGCGTCATGGGTCCGCGCCGCGCGCCCTCCGAGAGCTGGCTGGTGTTCCTGATCGGCGCCGTCCAGTTCATCAACATCTGGGATTTCGTGATGGTGATGCCGCTGGGGCCGGACTTCGCCCGGACGCTGGGCATTCCCCTCTCACGGCTGGGCCTCATCGGAGGGGCCTACACCGCCGCCGCGGCCGTGGCCGGGGTGCTCGGCTCTGCCTTCCTCGACCGGTTCGACCGCCGCCCGGCGCTGGTGGTGGCGATGACCGGCCTGGTCCTGGGGACGCTCGCCGGCGGCCTGGCCTGGAACTTCGAGTCGCTGCTCGCCGCGCGCTTCCTGGCCGGGGTGTTCGGCGGCCCCGCCACCTCGCTGTCGCTCTCCATCATCGCCGACGCGGTGCCGCCCGAGCGCCGGGGCAAGGCGATGGGTGCGGTGATGGGCGCCTTCTCGGTGGCATCGGTGGTGGGCGTGCCCTTGAGCCTCCAGCTCTCGGCGTGGGGTGGATGGCGGCTCCCCTTTCTGGTGGTGGGCGGACTGGGCCTGGTGGTGACCGCGACGGTCGGGGCATCGCTGCCCAGCCTGCGTACGCACCTTTCCCGTCCGGCGCAGGGTGCCGCCCCGGGTCGGCGGCTCTTCCGCCCGCTGGTGCTCACCTCGTTCGCGATGACCGCAGTCACCATGGCCAGCGGCTTCCTGGTCATCCCCAACATCTCGGCCTACGTGCAGACCAACCTCGGGCTGCCCCGCCATCAGCTGCAGTGGGTCTACTTCATCGGCGGGCTGGTCAGCTTCGTCACCCTGCGGCTGGTGGGCCGGCTGGTGGACCGGTTCGGCAGCTTCCGGGTGGGGACGGTGGCGGCCCTGGTGCTCGCGCTGGCCTTCGACCTGATGTTCGTGCACGTCCCCCGCGCCACCCCGGTGATGGGCTTCGCCATCTTCCTCTTCTTCGCCCTCTCGGCGCGGAACGTGAGCTACAACACCCTGGCCTCGAAGGTGCCCGAGCCGGCCGAGCGCGCGCGCTTCATGTCGTTCCAGTCCGCGGTCCAGCACGTGGCCAGCGCGCTCGGGGCGAGCGTCTCGGCGCAGGTGCTGTTCGTGCAACCCGACGGCAAGCTGGGCAACGTGCCGGTGCTCGGCCGGATGGCGATCGCGCTCACCCTGCTCCTGCCGGTCCTGCTCTTCCGCGTGGAGCGCGAGGTGCGACGCCGGGCGCTTCTCCCCGCCGTCCTCCCCACCGCCGGGATCCCGGGGGGAATGGCAACCGCCTCCAAGAAGGTTTAAGAGCGAGCGAGATGTTCAACCTCGGCGCCGGCGAGATCGCAGTCATCATGATCGTCGCCCTGCTGCTGCTCGGCCCGGACAAGCTCCCGGAGCTGGCGCGCGGGATCGGCAAGTTCGTGCGCGAGTTCCGGCGTCAGACCGACGACGTCCGCGGCCTGGTCGAGCGGGAGTTCTACAAGATGGACCAGGAGGTCTTCGCCGAGGAGCAGGCGCAGGCCAAGCGGATCGAGCCCCCCGCGCCGGCAGAACCCGTCCCCCCGCCCACGGTCGGCCAGGATGGGGAGTTGGTCCCGCCGGCCTACCCCTCCGTCTTCCCGCCTCCCGAAGGCGTCGTCGCGGCCCGCCCGGCCTCCGAAGCCCCGCTGGGGCTCGAGCCTCCGGCGCCCACCCCCGAGCCCGCCACCCCCGGGTCCGAGCCGGTCGCCGCCCCGCGGCCGGAGGGCGACCCCGCGCCGCATGGCTGAGGAGGAGCCACTCCAGGCTCGGATGAGCCTCGCCGAGCACCTCGGCGAGCTGCGAAAGCGGCTGCTCCGGGTGGTCCTGGCGATCCTGGTGCTGGGCGCGGCCGGCCTGGTGTTCGCCCGGCCGATCTTCGGCTTCCTGATGAGGCCGGTGCTCGACGCGCTGCCGCCAGCGGACCGGAGCCTCATCTACACCTCGGGCATCGAGGAGCTGAACGTGCTGATGAAGGTCGGCCTGTATGCCGGCATCTTCCTCGCCACGCCCGTGCTCCTGACGCAGATCTGGGGGTTCGTCGCTCCGGGGCTGTACCCGCGGGAGCGGAAGTACGCCTTCCCCTTCGTGCTGCTGGGCACGGTGGCGTTCCTGATCGGCGCGGCCTTCTGCTACCTGGTGGTGCTCCCCACCATGTTCAGGTTCCTGCTCTCCAGCGGGGACAGCGCGCCGATCAAGGCACGGGTGGAACGCGCGCGGGCGGTGGAGGTGGAGGCGCTCCGGTTCGCCCGCTCGGGTGACTTCGAGCGTGCCGCGAACCTCGCCGACGGCGAGGTCCAGCGCCTGACCGGGCTGGGGGAGGGCCGGGTCTCCGCGCCCGACCGGTTCGCCGACGGGGTGGTCGAGCTGCAGGCCCGGCTGGACGCCGAGGGAAGGCTGGTGGACGCCACCCGCGACGGGCTCGGCCTGGGGGCGGCTCCCGCGCTGCGCCAGTCGCTCGAGCGGCGGATGGAGGCGGTGGATGCGTTCCAGTCCGGTTCGCTGGGGAAGGCCTCGGAGGCGCTCGAGCAGTCGGCCTCGCTCCTCGCCGGCGCCGCAGGGAGCCAGGGCTCGCAGGTGGCCCGGCTGTGGAAGATGCAGAAGACGCTCGCCGCCGGTCAGAGCTCGCTGGCCGAGGAGGCCTGGACCCGGCCGCTGCTGACCATGAGCGAGCAGCTGTCCCTGGTCCTGATGCTCCTGCTCGCCCTGGGGGTGGTGTTCGAGCTGCCGCTGGTGATGGCGTTGCTCGCCGCGCTGGGCCTGGTGAAGGCGAAGTTCCTGATGAAGTACCAGCGCCACGCGTTCGTGGTGTGCCTCATCCTCGCCGCGGTCATCACCCCCACCGGCGACCCCATCAACATGGGCATTCTCGCCGGGCCGATGCTGCTCTGTTACGAGGTGGGGGTCGCGGCCGCGTGGCTCATCGAGCGGCGGCGGTCCCGGAACGCGGCCGAGACCGCGCTCACCCCCACCTGACGCCGGCAGACCCAGGCCGCGACGGCCAGCAGCGCGAGCGTCCCTCCGGGTCCGGTGCCGGTGCTGCTGCAGCTGGAGGCCCGGGTGGCCACCGCGGTGGTGGTGGCGTCCCGGGCTGCCGGTTCCGGGCTCCCCGCGGTGATCCGGAACTGCACCGCGGCTTGCCGCAACGCGGTGCCGGCGAAGGCGTAGCGGGCGATGACCGTCCTCACCGCCCCGGGGGCGATCTCCCCGAGCGCGCAGGGCAGCCCTGCTGCGCAGTCGAGCGGCCCGGTCGAGCAAGCCCCGCCGGCGCAGGACAGCTCCGTCGAGACCAGGCGGAGGGCGGGGTCGGCACGGGCGTCGAGGACCACTCCGCTGGCGAGCGTGGCGCCGCGGTTGACGACGTGGACGATGAACCGGGGAGGGCGTCCATCGTCGAGGTCGCGTCCCAGGGTGGTGGCGCCGATGCTCAGCCCCGCCGGCAGCGTCCAGCCGACGTCCCGCAGCGCGGCCGGGGTGAGGTCGAGGTCCCGGGGCAGGCTGGGGTTGATGATGGGCATCATGAGCAGGGGGGGCGAGGCGCTCGAGTCCCAGTGCCCCACGCTCGAGCCGTCCGAGTAGGTGCTGGGGGTGTAGAGCAGCACGTCGCCGACCAGGTTCTCGCCCGCGCGCCGCCCATCCCCGTCGACGGCCACCGGCTGCTCCCCCCCGCCCGAGACGTAGGCCTCGAGGAAGGCCCCGTCTTCGGACGAGAGGCCCCACACCGGGATGCTCAGCTCGGTTCCGGCATCGCCGGTGTACGAGGTGGGCCCGATGCCCGGCTGGAGGGGGCGGACCAGGAGCCCCACCGCGCCCGCGGCCTGCGCGTTGAGCGCCCGCTGCGCGACGAAGCAGAACAGGCCGGCGTCGGAGCGCAGGCCTCGCTCGGCCAGGACCAGCGCCCCCGGCGAGGCGGCCAGCGGACCGCAGGCGTCGTGGCCCGTGCCCCCGTCCGCGTCCTGGGCGAGCACCACCGGGGCAGTGAGCGAGACGTGTCCGGGGCCGAACCGGGCGCGGGCGAGCGCGAGGGTGCGGCCGTCCGGGAGCCGCAGCAGCCCGTCCGTCTTGTCGAGGATGGCGTCCTTGCTCGCCCGAACCGCCGGGCCGATCCAGCTGACCCCCAGCGGCCGGCGGATCGCCGCGGCGTAGTCGGACTCGGAGAGCTGCGAGAGCAGCACGCCGCTGGTGTCGTCCTGGGCCTGGTCCCGGAACACGGTGGCGGACTTGATGAACCCCAGCCCGTGCGCCATCTCGTGGAGGAGGACCGACGGCAGGTCGGTGGTGCCGGTCGGGGCCTGGTTGTCGAGGCCGGAGTACCAGGCGGTGACCGGGCAGCCGGAGCTGCCCACCCGGGCGTTGAAGCGGGCGTCGATCTCCTCGCGGCCCGGGTCGAGGTCCCGGCCGGCGCGCTCGTTGGCCAGCGCGGCCGGGTACCGGTTGCCGTCGTAGAGCAGGGTGGGGCCCGCCGCGCCGAGCACCGCGGTGCCGCCGGAGCAGTCGAGGTCGGCGAACTCGGTGCGGATGGCGATGGAAACCTGGTTGCCCAGGGTGGCCGACCAGAGGGCGGCGGCGTACTGGGCGGCCATCAGCCGCTGCTCACCCAGCGTCGTGCCGGGGTTGCCGCCCACCGGGTCCGCCGGGGTGCGATCGTCGAGCCCCTCGCCCGAGCCATTCCCGTCCACGATGCGGATCTCCGCTCCGCCCAGGGCCACCGGGGACGCGACCAGCGCCGCGAGGCAGAGCGCGCGCAGCGGCCCTGGGGTCACCGGGCCTCCTCTTCCGACTCGCGGACCAGCGCCTCGGCCCCGTCCTCGCTGTCCACGCACCCCACGCGCAGGGTGCCGTCCGGAGCCCTGTGCCCCAGCACCACGGCGGTGGGGCCCGGGGTGACGGCCGAGCCGGACCCATCCCGGGTGCTGGGCGTCCGGAGGGCGTTCCGGGCGAGGTGGGGTCGCACCAGCGCGCGGGCGGTGGCGGCGGCCGCGGGTCCGGACTCGGGGACGGCTGCGGGACCGCACCCCGCCAGGGCGGCGGTTCCGAGGGCGAGGAGCGCCCGGCGCGCACGGGACGGAAGCATCGGGAAGAGCCCTCGGAGCATCATCGGGCCCCCCCCTTCGCGGCAAGCCGTGTTATCGATGTCCGCAGAGGGTGACGGCGCGATGACGACCGATGGCGCGAAGACCTCGCGGGAGCGGGCCAAGGAGATCGCCGAGCAGCGGCGGGCAGAGCGGCGCCAGCGGAAGCGCCACTGCGTCCTGTGTGGCGTGGAGGAGTCAGACCGGACGCCGCTGGGGCCGCATCCGGACGGCATTGGCCCATCCTGCCGTGAAGAGGCGGCTTGCCTCGCCCGCCGGGCACGCTCGCTGTAGCTTTCCAATCTGGTTGCTCGCTCCGGCGCATCGGATGTAAGAAGGTCGCGCCCATGGCCAGCGTTCCCTTCACCGGAGTGAAGGTGTTCTCGACGACGCTCGCTCGAGACCGGGAGACCATGGGTGACACCATCACCAAGTGGCTCCGGGACAATCCCGGGGTCGAGGTGGTGGACCGGGTGGTGACCCAGAGCTCCGACAAGGAGTTCCACTGCTTGACCATCACCCTCTTCTACCGTCACCGAGAAGCATCCCCCCGGAACGGGTAGGCGTTCTGGACCGGAGGGGGGTTGCGCTCCGGCCTCCGCTCGTGGAGACCTCGGGGCATGCGTCCCATGCGCCGGGGCTTCCGGCCCCTCCTTCCAGGTCTGCAGGGCGCCGCCGCGTGGCTGGCGGTGGCGCTGGTCGGAGGCTCGGTGGTCTTCGCGCTCACCCGCGACGGCCTCGGATCGCTGCTCCTGCTCGTTCCCGGCCTGGTGCTCCGCGGCGACGTCTGGCAGCCGCTCACCTACGGCTTCGTCGAGAACTCCCCGATGGGAGTCATCTTCGGAGCGCTCATCCTCTGGCAGCTCGGCGGTGCCCTGGAGCAGACCTGGGGCTCGCGGCGGATGGCGTTCTTCGCCGTGGGCACCACCGTGCTGGCCGGGCTCTTCACCGTGCTGCTGGCGCTGGGGGTCTCGGCACTGCGAGCCATTCCCTTCCCGGGGGGCTTCGTCATGGGCTCGGCGCTGTGGGTCGCCTACGGGCTGAGCTTCGGCCGGCGGCAGACCAACTTCTGGGGCCTGCCGGTGAGCGGGAACGTGTTCGCGTTGATCGGCGTGGGGTTCGTGTTCCTGAGCGGCGCGTTCTCCAGCTTCCTGTACGTCATTCCGTCGGCGGTGGCGCTGCTGCTGACCTGGGCGTACCTGCGGCTGGGTGGCCCCTCCGACTGGTTCCTCCGACTGCAGAGCTGGAGGCTGCAGCGGCAGCTCCGCTCGCGCAGCAAGCACCTCACCCTGGTCAGCCCGGACCGGAACACGCCCCGGGATTCCGACCGTTTCCTCCAGTGAGACGGTCTGTTTCACGACGGATTCGTTGAATCACCACTGCGGGGCGGGCATCCAAGAGCCCGAGTTCTCGTTCAGCAGAACCTCACCTTCCGGAGACACCTGATGCGCTCGTTCGTTGCCCTCGCCGCTCTCGTTGCCCTGCCCGCAGTCGCCTCGACCTGGGACGTGGACCCTGCCCACACCCAGAGCTCGTTCCTGGTGAAGCACATGATGGTGAGCAACGTCCGGGGTGAGTTCGGCAAGACCACCGGTGTCATCCAGCAGGACGACCAGGACCTCAGCAAGAGCAAGGCGGAGATCACCATCGACGCCACCACCATCAACACCCGGGAGCCGAAGCGGGACGCCCACCTCAAGTCGCCTGACTTCTTCGACGTCGAGAAGTTCCCGACCATCACCTTCAAGTCGACGAAGATCACCCAGGGGCCAGCCAACAGCCTGAAGGTCGACGGCGACCTGACCATCCACGGGGTGACCAAGCCGGTGGTGCTCGACGTGCAGTACACTCCCGAGACGCTCGCCGGGGGGAAGATGCGTCGTGGGCTCACCGCGACCACCAAGGTCAACCGCAAGGACTTCGGGCTGAACTGGAACAAGGTCATCGAGGCCGGCGGCCTGATGGTCGGTGAGGACGCGGTCCTCACGGTGGAGATGGAGCTGGTGAAGCAGGGCCCCCCCACCGCCTCGAAGTGAGCCGCCGGCTGCCTCAGGCAGCGCTGATCGACGCCACTCCCGCCCGGAAGACGTAGATCCGGGCGGTGTGCGTGCGGGTGTCGGCGGGGACGAGGAAGAACCCCTGCTCGCCCGCCTCGACGTCCTCGGAGAAGCCGACGATCTGCCGGCCGTCGGCGAAGCCCACACGGATCCGCTGTCCCACCGAGGGAAGCGGGGCGCTCCCCGGCTCCTGCATGAAGAAGATGGCCTTCACCCGTTCGGCGGCGATGGCCTCCGGCGGCCGGCCGGGCTGGGCGAGCCGGATGACGGGGTCCAGCAGATCGAGGTCCTTCACCGTGCCCCGGCGGACCTGCCCCTCGAGCGTGTGGAGCACCACCCGGTGCTCCCCCTCGACGAAGGTGGGGCTGAGGTAGGTCCCCCCGAAGACCTCGGCCCCGGTCGCCACGTCGGTCGCCGGCATCGGCGTGGGTTCGCTCGGCAGCTCGTCGGCGCCGTCCATCACGTCGAGCGGGGCGGGGGTCAGCAGCAGGGCCTGCGGCCGTCCGAACGGACCGCTCCGGCCGAACTGGTGGGCGAGCTGTGGCGGCTCGGGCACCGCCGCGGCGATCGCCGGCAGGCGCCGCCCGTCGTCCCCGAGCACGTAGGCCGCGGCGGGAGGCGGTGGGGGGAGCCCGCTCCGACGTGCCGGCGAAGTGCCGGCCTCCGGGGCCTGCGGCCGCGCCGGCGCCGGGGGAGGTGTCGCGGCCGAGGCCACGGCCGATGCCGGCGGAGGCACGGTGGGTCGGGGTGGAACGGGCGCCACCCGGGGTTGCGGGGCAGCCGCCGGTGCAGGACGCGATGGGGGCGGGCCTGGCGGCGGCCGGGGAACGACGATGCGCGGAGCGGCCGGCGCCGGCGGGGGCGGCGGCTCCGGCTCGGACTCGGGGGGCACCTCGAGCGGCGCGGCGTGGAAGGTCTGCGGCTCGGCCGCGAGCTCGGCTCCGGTGGCCTGCAGCTCCTCCGGGGCGAAGGTGGGCGCCTCGCCCTGGTCCTCGAAGGCGAGGGCGCGCGGATCCGCGGGCTGCTGGCCGATGAACTCGTGGAGACCGGCGAGGGGCACCGGGTCCGCGGGCGCGCCCCCGAGCTCCAGCTCCGCGGCGGGCTCGCTCTCCAGCAGGACCACGTCGGCCGAGGACAGCTCGATGGGGGCCCCGTCCTCGGGGGGGCTGAACTCGCCGGCCAGGTCCGCCACGTCGAGCGGTGTCGCCCCGAGGTCCTCGGCGACGAGCGGCTCGGGCGCCGCGCCCCACGCCAGGGCATCACCGTCGGCCGGGCGGGTCTCCTCGGTGGCCTCCACCGCGGCGTCGATGCGCTCGGCGAGGCTCGGCCGCCGTGGGGGCTCTGGCGGCGCGGGCTCGAGCGGGGCCTGCTCCACAGGCGCGAGGGCATCGAGCGGCGCCGCCCCGGTCTCCTCCGGGGGGGCCTCGACGCCGGTCCAGGCCTCCTCGGGTGGAAGAGGGAGAGGCTCGAGGACCCTCTGCGCCCCGGGCTCCTCGACGCCGGCTCCCGCAGCCTCGAGCTCCCCGAGTCCCCCCTGCGCTTCGAGGTCGGGCAACGTGGTGGTCGGCAGGGCCATCTCGGGCTCGCCCAGCGGCGAGCTCGCCTCGGCAAAGGCGCGCAGCTCGATGGCCGGATCGGTCGGGGCCTCCGACAGCCCAGCCTCCATCGGGCGCTCCAGCTCCAGGTCGGGCAGGGGCAGCGGCGGGGCGAGCTCCTCCGCCGACGCCAGCATCTCCACCGCCCCGGGCTCGAATTCCGGCGCGGGGGCAGCGGGCTCGATCGCGGCTCGCGGCTCGGGGACGGTCTCCGGCTCGGGCGCGCCCCGTTGCCCGGAGGCCACCGGGACGGGCTCCGCGTCGGGCTCGAGCCTCGGGAATGGGGGAGCCTCCGGTGCATCCAGGCGCGGGAGCGCTGCCGGTGCGGTGGGTGGCAGGGAGTCCGCGTCGGCCGCCGCGCCCGCAGGGGCCGCCGCCACGGGGGCCGGCGAGCGTGCGGACGCAGGGGCGCCGCCGGGCTGGGAGCCGTCGGTCCGGGCCTCTGAGGGCTCGGAGGGCAACCCCAGCCTCTCCCGCAACTCGGCGAGCCGGCTCCGCTCCTGCTCGCTGAGACCCTGGGTACTTCGCTTCTCGCTGAGGGAGCGCAGCTCGCGGATGGCCGCGCGCGTGTCGGACATCTGTTCGACGGAGTGTACCGCGGCCACCCGCTGGCGACGAAAGGAACTCCCGAACCTCGATGCGCCTGTTGAAGCGGTAACGCAACCCTCCACTCGGCCAACCATCACCCACCTGCGCCTTGTTTCGGACCCGGCGGTGCGCCAGAAACGGGGCGTCGGCCTATCGGCGCCGTTTCCCCACATCCGGAGTCCCAGTGCCCCAGCCAGGAATCGAGAAGCTCGCGATCGACACCATCCGCACGCTGTCGATCGACGCCGTGCAGAAGGCGAACTCCGGACACCCCGGTGCGCCGATGGCGCTGGCGCCCGTCGCCTACGCGCTCTGGCAGAACGTGCTGCGCTACGACCCTGCGGACCCGACCTGGCCGAACCGCGACCGGTTCGTGCTCTCCAACGGGCACGCCTCGATGCTGCTGTACTCGGTGCTGTACCTGACCGGCGTGCGGCAGGTCGACCACCAGGGGCGGGTGCTCGACGCTCCGGCCGTGTCGCTCGAGGACCTCAAGCAGTTCCGCCAGCTGAACGGCCGCACTCCGGGCCATCCCGAGTACCGCCTCACCACCGGTGTCGAAGCCACCACCGGTCCTCTCGGACAGGGCGCGGCGAACTCGGTGGGGATGGCCATCGCCTCCAGGTGGCTGGGCGCCCGTTACAACCGGCCCGGCTTCCCGCTGTTCGACTTCGACGCCTACGCCATCGTGGGCGACGGCTGCATGATGGAGGGCATCGCCTCGGAGGCGGCGTCGCTCGCCGGGCACTTGAAGCTGCCCAACCTCTGCTGGCTCTACGACAACAACCACGTCTCGCTCGACGGCAAGACGGCGCTGTCCTTCGGCGAGGACGTCGCCAGGCGCTTCGATGCCTACGGCTGGGCGGTCACCCACGTCACCGACGCCAACGACCTTGGTCAGCTCGCCTCGGCCCTGGCCTTCTTCAAGAAGCAGGGCCGGCCGACGTTCATCGTGGTCGACTCGCACATCGGCTACGGGAGCCCGAAGAAGCAGGACACCAGCGCCGCTCATGGTGAGCCGCTCGGCGAGGACCAGGTGCGGGCGGCGAAGAAGAGCTACGGCTGGCCGGAGGACGCGCAGTTCCTGGTCCCGGACGGGGTCCGCGAGCACTACCAGCAGGGCATCGGGGCGCGGGGAAGGAAGCTGCGGCAGGACTGGGAGGCTCTCCGGGCGAGGTATGCCAAGGAGTTCCCCGACCTGGCAGCAGAGCTGGATCGAATCGACCGGTTCGAGCTCCCGCCGGGCTGGGACAGCGAGCTCCCGGCGTTCCCTGCCGATCCCAAGGGTCTGGCCACCCGCGAGTCGTCGGGACAGGTGCTGAACGCCCTGGCGAAGAGGATTCCCTGGCTCCTCGGCGGCGCGGCCGACCTCAGCGTCTCCACCAAGACCACCCTCAAGGGCGAGCCGAACCTCGCCCCGGACGAGCCAGGTGGACGGAACATCTACTTCGGGGTCCGCGAGCATGCGATGGGGGCGATCGTCAACGGGATGGTGCTGAGCAAGCTCCGGGCGTTCGGGAGCACCTTCCTGACCTTCACCGACTACATGCGGGCCCCGATCCGGCTCTCAGCGATCATGGAGATCCCCGCCTTCCACGTGATGACCCATGACTCGATCGGTCTGGGGGAGGACGGGCCGACGCACCAGCCGATCGAGCACCTCCCCTCCCTGCGGGCGATCCCCGGACTCTGGGTGCTCCGTCCGGGGGACGCCAGCGAGGTCACCGAGTGCTACCGGCTGGTGATGGAGAGCCAGCACCACCCGGCGATCCTCGTCTTCAGCCGCCAGGCGGTTCCCACCTTCGACCGGAGCAAGGTCGCCCCCGCCGCCGGGGTACGGATGGGCGCCTACGTCCTGGTCGACGCCGCAGGAGGCAAGCCCGACGTGCTCCTGATGGCCACCGGGAGCGAGGTGCGGTTGATCGTCGAGGCCCAGGAGATCCTCGCCGCCGAGGGCATCCGTGCCCGGGCGGTCAGCATGCCCTGCTGGGAAATCTTCGAGCAGCAGTCGCCCGAGTACCGCGAGTCGGTGCTGCCCTCGGCGGTCACCGCCCGGGTGGCGGTGGAGCAGGCGGCGATGTTCGGCTGGGAGACCTACGTGGGGCGCGGCGGGAAGATCCTGGGAATGAAGAGCTTCGGGGCCTCGGCTCCGCTCAAGGACCTGCTCAAGCACTTCGGCTTCACCACCGAACACGTGGTGGCGGCGGCGAAGGAGCAGCTCGGAAGGGCCAAGTGAGGCCCGTCACCCACCACCAGCGCCGCGAGCGGCGGTCGAAGGAGCAACCATGAATCCTCTTCAGCAGCTGGCCAAGCTGGGCCAGAGCATCTGGCTCGACTTCATGCGGCGGGACCTGGTCACCAGCGGAGAGCTGCAGAAGCTCATCCGGGAGGACGCGCTCAAGGGCCTCACCTCGAACCCCACCATCTTCCAGAAGGCGGTGGAGGGGAGCAAGGACTACGACGATCTCTTCGCCCAGTGGGCTCCCCGGAAGGCGAGCCCCGGCGAGGTCTTCGAGGCGCTGGCAGTCCGCGACATCCGCGACGCCGCTCGCATCTTCCGCCCGGTGTGGGAGGAGACCCGGCACCGCGATGGGTACTGCTCGATCGAGGTCTCGCCCACCCTGGCCCACGACACCCAAGGAACGCTGGTCGAGGCCCGGCGGCTGTGGAAGACGCTCTCGGTCCCCAACGTGATGATCAAGATCCCCGGGACCCCGGAGGGCGTGCCGGCCATCGAGCAGGCCATCTCCGAGGGGATCAACGTCAACGTCACCCTGCTCTTCAGCCAGGAGGCCTACATCCAGGTGGCGGAGGCCTACCTCCGCGGGCTGGAGAAGCGGGCCGCGCGGGGTGAGGACCTGTCCCAGCTCGCCTCGGTGGCCAGCTTCTTCGTCAGCCGCATCGACACCCTGGTGGAGAAGGTCATCGCCCAGCGGGAGAAGGCCGGCGCCACGCCGGAGCAGAAGCGGCTGTTCGACCAGGTGATGGGGAAGGTGGCGATCGCCAACGCCAGGCAGGCTTACCAGCGGTACCTCGAGCTCTTCTCCGGTGCGCGGTGGAAGGCGCTGGCGGACAAGGGTGCCCAGACCCAGCGGGTGCTCTGGGCCAGCACCGGGACCAAGAATCCGAAGTACTCGGACGTGCTCTACGTCGAGGAGCTCATCGGCCCGGAGACGGTGAACACCATTCCCCCGGCGACGCTCGACGCCTACCGCGACCACGGCAAGCCCCGGCGGACGCTGGACCGGGGGCTGGACGAGGCCGACGCCACGATGAAGGCGCTGGAGAAGGCGGGCATCTCGATGAAGGAGGTCACCGACCAGCTGGTGGTCGAGGGCGTCAAGTCCTTCGCCGACAGCTTCCAGGCGCTGATCGCCGCGGTGGGGGCCCGGGTGGCTGCCGGAGGCAAGCGGTGAGCACGGTCTGAGACAAACGAGCAGTCCTCACCGGGAGTCTTCAGTCAGGAGCGACAGCGATGCAGATCGGAATGATCGGCCTGGGCCGGATGGGCGGGAACATGGTCCGCCGGTTGATGAAGGGCGGACACAGCTGCGTGGTGTACGACCGGGGCGCGGACGTGGTGGCGGGCTTCGCCAGGGAGGGTGCCACGGGGGCGAAGAGCCTCGAGGAGCTGGCCTCGAAGCTCCAGAAGCCGCGCGCGGTGTGGATCATGGTCCCCGCCGGCGGTCCCACCGAGGACACGGTGCAGTCGCTGGCCAGGCTGCTCGAGGCCGGGGACACGATCATCGACGGTGGGAACAGCTTCTTCAAGGACGACGTCCGGCGCTCGAAGGAGGTCGGCAAGAAGGGCATCCACTACGTCGACGCCGGAACCAGTGGCGGGGTGTGGGGCGTGGAGCGTGGCTACTGCCTGATGGTGGGCGGCCCGAAGGAGGCGGTGCAGCGCATCGAGCCGGTGCTCCGCACGCTCGCCCCGGGCAAGGGCGACATCCCGGCCACCCCCGGCCGTGACGGCAAGAGCACCGCGGAGCTGGGGTATCTCCACTGCGGTCCGTCGGGCTCGGGCCACTTCGTGAAGATGGTCCACAACGGCATCGAGTACGGCCTGATGCAGGCCTACGCCGAGGGGTTCGACATCTTCAAGAACGCCGCCTCGGAGCAGCTCCCCGAGGACCTCCGCTACGACCTGAACGTCGCCGACATCGCCGAGCTGTGGCGACGGGGCAGCGTGGTGTCGAGCTGGTTGCTGGACCTGACCAGCATTGCCCTGGCGGAGGACCCGAAGCTCGACGCTTACTCGGGCTTCGTCCAGGACTCGGGCGAGGGCCGGTGGACGGTAGAGGCGGCGGTGGCCGAGGCGGTGCCGGCCGAGGTGCTGACCGCAGCGCTCTACACCCGCTTCCGCTCGCGGCAGCAGCACACCTTCGCCGAGAAGCTCCTCTCGGCGATGCGGAAGCAGTTCGGCGGTCACGTGGAGCCCAAGTAGATGGTCCAGAAGCTCGAGACCGCGCTCACCCCTCCGCACAACCGGACCGCCGACCCGTGCGTCATCATCATCTTTGGCGCCTCCGGAGATCTCACCAAGCGGAAGCTCATCCCGGCGATCCTGAACCTCCAGAACGCCGGCTTCCTCCCGCGAAACCTGGCGGTGGTGGGAGTGGCGCGGACGCAGATGAGCAACGCCCAGTTCCGGGACGAGGTGAAGCCGGAGGACAAGCTGCTCTCCACCGAGCCGATGCGGGCCGCGTGGAGCGCGCTGTCCGAGCGGGTCTTCTACTTCGCGGCGGACGGGACCAAGCCCGAGTCGTTCAGTGGCCTGGCCGACTTCCTGAAGAAGACCGACTCCCAGGTGGGCACGCCGGGGAACTACCTCTTCTACCTGTCGGTGGCGCCCACGTTCTTCGCGCCCATCGTCCAGAACCTCGGGAAGAGCGGGCTGGCGAAGGAGGAGAATGGGCGCTGGCGCCGGGTGGTCATCGAGAAGCCCTTCGGGCACGACCTGCCCAGTGCGGTGGAGCTGAACCGGACCATCAAGTCGGTCGTGGGCGAGCGGCAGATCTTTCGCATCGACCACTACCTCGGGAAGGAGACGGTCCAGAACCTCATGGTGTTCCGGTTCGGGAACGGGATGTTCGAGCCCATCTGGAACCGGAACTACATCGACCACGTGCAGATCACGGTGGCCGAGGAGCTGGGCGTCGAGGGTCGTGGCGGCTACTACGACACCGCGGGCGCGATGCGGGACATGGTCCCCAACCACATCGCTCAGCTGGTGAGCCTGGTGGGGATGGAGCCGCCGATCTCGTTCAGCGCGGACGCAGTGCGGGACGAGCAGGTGAAGCTGCTCAACTCCATCGAGCCCCTGTCGCCCGAGGAAGTGCTGCACCAGGCGGTGCGTGGCCAGTACGGCCCGGGCGAGGTGGAGGGGAAGAAGGTCCCGGGCTACCGCCAGGAGGAGAAGGTCCCGCCGGACAGCCACACCGAGACCTTCGTCGCCCTGCGCCTGATGGTGGACAACTGGCGCTGGGCGGGCGTGCCGTTCTACGCCCGGACGGGGAAGCGGCTCCCGAAGCGCGTCACGCAGATCGTCATCCAGTTCAAGCACGCCCCGGCGATGCTCTTCCAGCACACCTCGGTGGACCGGCTGACGACCAACCGGCTCTACATCCACATCCAGCCCAAGGAGGGGATCTCGCTGCGCTTCGGGGCGAAGGTGCCGGGCCCGGTGCTGACGGTGGGTGCGGTGGAGATGGACTTCGACTACGTGGACTACTTCGGGAAGGTGGCGAGCACCGGCTACGAGACGCTGCTGTACGACGCGATGATCGGTGACGCCACGCTCTTCCAGCGCGCGGACATGGTAGAGGCGGGCTGGTCGATGGTGCAGCCGGTCCTCGACGTCTGGAAGGCGCTGCCGCCGCGGAGCTTCCCCAACCATGCCGCGGGCAGCTGGGGCCCGGCGGAGGCGGATGAGCTGCTCGCCCGGGAGGGCCGGCACTGGGAGAACTCGGGGACGTGATCGTCGCCGGGGACATCGGCGGGACCAACGCCCGCCTGGCGACGTTCGAGGTCCAGGCGGGGCGGCTGCTGCTGACCAGAGAGGTCGTCTATCCGAGCCGCTCGGCGCCAGATCTCGAGACCATCGTTCGGCGCTTCGTCGAGGAGGTGCGCCCGGCGGCCGTCGCTGCGGCGCTGGGGGTGGCCGGGCCGGTGAAGGACGGTCGCACCGAGACGCCCAACCTGCCCTGGGTGGTGGATGCAGTGCACCTGGCGGACATCCTCGGGGTGCCAAAGGTCACCCTGCTGAACGACCTCAAGGCGAACGCCTACGGCCTGCGGCACCTCGGGCCCACCGACTTCGCCATGCTCCAGGCAGGGGCGACGAACGCGGTCGGGAACCAGGCGATCCTCTCCGCCGGGACAGGTCTGGGGTGCGCGGGGCTGTACTGGGACGGGCAGCGGCATCACCCGTTCGCGACGGAGGGCGGGCACGCGGACTTCGCCCCGCGGAGCCGGCTCGAGGCGGACCTCATGGAGGACATCGCCCGGGAGAAGGGCAGGGTGAGCGCCGAGCGGATCATCTCCGGCAGTGGGCTGGTACGCATCTACCGGTTCCTCCGCCAGCGTTCGGGCCAGCCCGAGCCGCCGGAGCTGACCGCGCGGTTCGCGAAGGGGGACGCGGCGCCGGTGGTGTCGCGCTGCGCGATGGACGAGGCGGACCCGGTGTGCGTGGAGGCGCTGGAGCTGTTCGTGTCGGCCTACGGGGCGGAGGCGGGGAACGTCGCGCTGCGGATGCTCGCCACGGGAGGGCTCTTCCTCGGCGGAGGGATCGCGCCGAAGCTCCTCCCCCGCTTCAAGCAGGATGGGCTGTTCATGAACGCGTTCCTGGACAAGGGCCGGATGCGGTCGCTCCTGGAGACCATCCCGGTGCTGGTGGTGCTCAACGACCGGGCGGCGCTCTGGGGCGCGGCGCACTGCGCGGCCTTCGACGAGAGCTGAGGTGGGCCATGGCCGGGCCGACGCTTCGAGTGCTGGAGAATCCGGCCGCGGTGGCTCGCACCGCGGCGCAGTGGGTGCATGACCGGGCGTGGGCGGCGGCGAACGGCCGTGGGCGCTTCACCCTGGCGCTCTCCGGTGGGACGACTCCCAAGGCGCTCTACCGGCAGATGGCGGCCGGGCCCCGGCTGCCCTGGGACCGGATGGTGTTCTGCTTCGGAGACGAGCGGAACGTCCCACCTGACCATCCGGAGAGCAACGCCCGGATGGCGCGGGAGGCCCTGACCGGGCTGCCCTTTGTCGACCAGTCGAGCGTCCACCGGATCAGGGGTGAGCTCCCGGCGGAGGAGGCGGCGGCGGACTACGAGCAGACGCTGCGGAAGCTCTTTCCCGGGACGACGACCTTCCCCGGCTTCGACCTGGTGCTGCTGGGGCTCGGTCCGGACGGGCACACCGCGTCGCTGTTCCCGGACTCGCCGGCGCTGAGCGAGAGAACCCGGTGGGTGGTCGCCAACTGGGTGGAGAAGTTCCGGACCCATCGCATCACCCTGACCTTCCCGGTGCTGAACGCGGCGGCGGAGGTGCTGTTCCTGGTGACCGGGGAGGACAAGGTCTGGGCCCTGCGAGAGGTGCTGCGGGGGAAGGCGCCGGTGGTGGAGATCCCGGCCCGGGGCATCGCGCCGACGTCGGGCCGGCTCACCTTCCTGGTGGACCAGGCGGCGGCAGCCGGGCTAGGGGAGTCCACCTGAGCGTGAAGATCCTCCCCTCCATCCTCGCGGCGGACTACTGGCGGCTGGGCGAGCAGGTCGCCGACGCCGAGCGGGGTGGGGCGGACCGGTTCCACATCGACATCATGGATGGGCTGTTCGTTCCCAACCTCTCGCTGGGCATCCCGATCGTCGAGGCGATGCGGCGGGGGACGAAGCTGCCCCTGGAGATCCACCTGATGATCGAGCGGCCCGAGCGGTACACGGCCGACTTCATCAAGGCGGGTGGAGATCTCCTCATCCTCCACCAGGAGGCGACGCCCAACCTCCACCGGGCCATCCAGCAGGTGCGCCAGCAGGGGAAGCAGGTCGGCGTGGGGCTGAACCCGGCGACGCCGCTCGGGACCGTCGAGGAGGTCGTGGAGAGCCTGGACCTCCTGCTGCTGATGACGGTGAACCCGGGCTTCGGCGGGCAGAAGTTCATCCACGAGGTGATGCCGAAGCTGGCCCGGGCCCGCGCGCTCCTCCAGCAGCGCGCGCCCCGGTGCGAGCTCGAGGTGGACGGCGGGGTGGACCTGACGACCGGGCCGATCGCCGCGGCTGCCGGTGCGGACGTCCTCGTCGCCGGGACCTGTGTCTTCGCCCACCCTGGTGGTCCCGGCGCAGGCGTGCAGGCCCTCCGCGAGGCGCTGAAGCGCGGACCGGCCGCGGTCGTGTAGAGGAGCTCCTCGCCCGCGCTCCGGGCCAGCCCCTCACCCGAGGCTCTTCTCCAGCTTGCCGATCTGCTGCTCCCACCCGCGGCGGGCGTTCTCGGTCCACGTCGCGTCGTGCATGACGTCGTTGGTGACCACGAGGCGGGTCCCGCCACCGGGCGCCGGCGACATCTCGATCAGGGTCTCGGTGGTGTACGGAGCGACGCCGGGGACGAAGTCGATGGCATTCCTGTACGCGAGCCGCCGGTTCGCCTGGACCTCGGTGTAGTCCCCACGTGCCACGCTGGTCGCGGGAACTCCCAGTGCCTTCAGATGGGCGACGATCTCCGGCAGCACCGCGGTCATCGCGATCTCGAAGCGCCCACCGACCCGCACGTCGAGGTGCTGGACGACGGAGCGGAATCCCTCCGGGGCCCACCACCGGTCGAGGCCCTCCCGGGTGGTCAACATGGCCCAGACCTTCTCCGGGCTTGCCTTGAACGTCCGCCCCACGGTGAAGGTCTTCCTCTCGGTTCCGCTCATGGGGTGTCGTCCTCCTCGAGTGCCTTCGCCAGGCGATCGAGCCGCCTGTTCCAGTGAGTCCTGAGCCGGTCGATCCACTCGGCGGCCTCGTCCAGGGGCCGCGGATTGCGCGACAGGAGGTGCTCCCGTCCGACGCGCCGCCGCCTCACCAGCCGGGCGCGCTCGAGGATCCGGATGTGCTTCGACACCGAGTTGAGGGAGATCTCGAACGGGGCGGCGAGGTCGGTGACCCGGGCCTCGCCCTCGGAGAGGCGAAGGAGGATGGCCCGTCGGGTGGGGTCGGCGAGGGCGCCGAGGGTGTGGTCCAGCCGGGCCGAGGCATTCACAATGCTCACCCAATAGGGTGAATATCTGCCCGAGTCAACTCCCTGCAGGGAATCGCCTGATCCGCGCCTCAGGAGGCCGTGTCCTGCCCGAGCGCCTGCTGGGCCTCGGCGACTCCCGGGTCGGCCGCTCCCCGCGCCGGCGTCAGCACGGTCGCCCAACGACCTACTCGCCGTAGAACCCCGCGCCGAGCAGGGCAGGAAGGCCATCGATGCTGACCCGCTTCACGTACGTCCACTTGTGCGAGGGCGTCGTCTGACCGGGACGCGGAAACATGTAATCCACCCATCCCGAGCCCTTGGTCTTGGCCGTCTCCACGAGGGCATCGTGGAACTTCTTCCCGTTGGCATCGGTCTGCCCGAGCGGGTTCGTGCCCTCGCGCTGAGGAAAGGCGGGATTCAGCAGGACGTTCCCCTTGAGGTCGTAGGAGAAGAGATACGTCTCGCCGTCGAACCACTCGCTGCCCTTCTTCCGGAACTCCGTGAACGCCGCCTTGCCCTTGGCGTCGACGAGCGCGGCAGCCTTCTCCACCAGCGCGACGATCTTCTTCGCCTGAGGAGAGTCTGTCGGTGCCGACTCCGCGAATGCCGCTGAGCCGACGGCGCAAAGCAGAAGCGAGACGACACATCCGTGCGACAGCGTCTTCGTCCCCATCGCGTCCTCCCCGCAAAGGTCTCCGCACCCGTCCCGAGACCTCAGCTTGCCGTGTCCTGCCCCAGCGCCTGCTGTGCCTCCGCGACGCCGGCGTCCGCCTTCCCGCTCTGGAGCACCTGGACCAGCCGAGTGTTCGCCTCGCCCAGGCGGCGGGCGAGGAGCTTCGCCAGCCCGTGGGCGATCTTCAGCGCGGCGACGTTCCCGCTCGACAGGCGCGACCGCAGGGCCGGCCCGGGGACCGTGGCGAAGGTGACCGGACCCACGGCGATCGCCGAGGCGCTGCGCTTGCCACCGGCCTCCAGCACCGCCATCTCGCCGAGGACGGCGGGCGCGGAGACCACCGATAGAATCTGATGTCTGCCCCCCGGGTCCCGCTTCACCACCTGCGCCGAGCCGGCGAGCAGGAACACCAGCGCGTCGCCGGCGTCCCCCTCGCGGAAGAGCGGCAGCTGCGCCTCGAGCGTTTTCACCACGGCCAGCCCGGCGACCTCGGCCCGCTCCGCCTCGGTCAGTCCCGAGAGCAGGGGAATCTGGCGGATTGCCTCGGCCGTCGGTCGCTCGCTCATCGGCGCCTCGCTCGCTCCAGGCGGAGCGACTTCTCGCCCCGCTTCTGCCCGTCCAGCTTCTCGAAGGCGGCCGCGTCCTCCTCGGCGACGAAGGCGTAGCTGTAGGTCTGCTTGACCTCGACCCGCTGCAGCTTCCCGGGCGGCGCACCCAGGCCCTCGAGCATCGCGGTGACGCCCGCGGCATCGAGGCCCTCGGAGCTCCCCACGTTCATCCACAGCCGGACCTGTCCCGGGGGCCCGGCCTCGGGCCCCGCGGGTGCCGCCCCTTCCTCCGCCCGGTCTCGACGCGGTGGACGCTCGCGCCGTTCCCGCCGCTCACGCCCCCCGGAGCGATCGTCCCGGCTGGACCGCTCGGCGCGCTCGGGTCGGTCGCCGCGCTCCCCGCGGTCCTCGCGCCGGGGACGGTCACCCCTCGACCGCTCGCGGTCCCGCGGAGGCCTCGCCGGCGCCGGCGCGGCGGCAGGCTCGGCGGCCCCCCCGGCCGCCTTCAGCTTCTCCATTCTCAGATGACCGAAGAAGTACTTGAGCAGGTAAGCGATGGAGTCGTCCGCATCGGGACGCTGCTTCAGCTCCCCAGCCAGCCCGAGGTAGCCCTCGTAGACGCTCCCCGCGGCCGCGGACTGGATCTCCCGCACGTGCCGCTCGGTCCACATCCGCATCGCGTCCTCGGGCGACGGCATCTCGCGCTTCTCGAAGCGGATTCCGTACTTCTTCTCCAGCACGGTGAAGGTCCCCAGCTCCCGGCCGGAGATGAGGTTGAGCGCCGTGCCCTTCTTCCCGATGCGACCCGTCCGCCCGACCCGGTGCAGGTACACCGCAGGGTCCTCGGGCAGCGAGTAGTTGATGACGTACTGGAGGTCGGAGATGTCGATGCCGCGGGCGGCGATGTCGGTGGCCACCATGAAGGCCACCTCGCCCCGCTTCACCTTGGCCATCACCCGCTCCCGCTCCTTCTGGGGCAGGTCGCCGTTGAGCAGCTCGGCGTCGAAGCCGTTCCGGTTCAGCACCGCGGTCACCAGCGCCGTGTCGTCCCGGGTGTTGCAGAAGACGATGGCGTTGTCTGGCTCCTCCATCTCCAGCACGTAGATGAGGTTCCGCGGCTTGGGGTACGCGTCGGTGACGTCGTAGCGGACGTGGTGGATGTGGTCGACGGTGAGGACGTCGCCGGAGAGCATCAGCATCTCCGGCGAGGTGGTGTACTGGCTGATGAGGTGCTGGATCTCCGGCGGGACGGTGGCGCTGAACAGCAGCACCTGCCGGTCCTTGGGCAGCTGGTCGAGGATCCGGGTGACCTCCTCGTAGAACCCCTGGTTCAGCATCTCGTCGGCCTCGTCGAGGACGACGTGGCGGCAGCCCTGGAGCTTGAGGTTCTTCCGCCGGATGTGATCGTAGATCCGCCCCGGGGTGCCGACGACGATCGGCGAGCCGCTCTCCAGCGCGTTCTCCTGGTCCTGCATCGACGCGCCGCCATAGATGGCGGTGACCCGGACGCCCTTGTACTTGGCCAGATCCTGGAGCTCGGCGGCGACCTGCAGCGCGAGCTCCCGGGTGGGGCAGAGGACGAGGGCGCGGACCGCCTTGTCCTCGGGGTCCATCTTCTCCAGCAGTGGAAGCCCGAACGCCGCGGTCTTCCCGGTGCCGGTCTTGCTCCGGACGATCAGGTCCTTGCCCTGCATCACCGGGTCGAAGGCCTGCGCCTGGACCGGCGTGGGGTGGGTGTAGCCACGGTCCACCAGCGCGCGGCGAATCTCGGGGGAGAGCGCCAGGTCCTCGAAGCCCACCTCGGCCAGGTATTCGGCCGGTCGCTCGGGGGTGGCCGTCTCCGGGGCCGGAGCCGCGTCGGGAGGCACGGAAACTTCGCCGCGTTCTGGCGCGGGCATGTTGTCACTCATCGAGCACGGGCTTAATCCCTCCCGCACACCCTGGCAATCACGCTCCCCTGGGGTCCTGCTAGAAGCAACCCGTCCGTTCGCCCATGGCCCGTCCACCCAAGAAGCCAGGGAAGCCTCGCCGGAAGCCGGCCGCCCGTCCGGCAGCGGCCAGCCCACGCTCGCCCCGCAAGCCGGCGCGGTCCACCGCCGCACGTCCCCGCCCGGCGCGGAGGGCGCGGCCCGAGGCCGAGGAGGTCCGCGAGGCCCGTCCGGTCGAGGAAGTCCTGGAGGCCCGTCCGGTCGAGGAGGCCGAGGAGGCGGCGGAGGCCGCCGAGCCCGCGGAGCCGGATGTCGAGGAGCTCGCCGAGCTGGAGCCGGTGGTCGAGTTCGCAGCCGTCACCCCCACCCGCCCGGCCGAACGGAGCATCGCCCGCGCCGATCCGATGTCGGCCTACATGGCCGAGGTGCAGCGCCACCCGCTGCTGTCACGGGAGGAGGAGGGCCGCCTGGCCCGGCGGTACCGGAGCAGCGGGGACCTGGACGCCGCGGCCCGCCTGGTCTCGGCCAACCTGCGCCTGGTGGTGAAGCTGGCCCACGAGTATCACCGGAATCCCCTCGCGCTGCTCGACCTGGTGCAGGAGGGGAACATCGGCCTGATGCAGGCGGTGAAGAAGTTCGACCCTGACCGCGGGGTGAAGCTCTCCACCTACGCGGCCTGGTGGATCCGCGCGTACATCCTTCGCTACATCATGGACAACTGGAAGATGGTGAAGCTGGGGACCACCGAGGCCCAGCGGAAGCTCTTCTTCAAGTTGCGCCAGGAGCAGGAGCGGCTGCTCAAGCTGGGCTACGAGGCCACTCCCAAGCTGCTCGCCGAGCGGCTGAACGTCACCGAGCAGGACGTGGTGGAGATGGACCAGCGCCTCGGTCAGGACGAGGTCTCGATCGACGCCCCGGTGGGCGAGGACGGGGACGGGACCCGCGGGGACCGCATCCTGCCGGCGAGCGGCTTCCCTGCCGCGGACGAGCGGCTTGCCACCGAGGAGCTGAAGCGCCTCTTCCGCGACAAGCTGGAGGTCTTCGCCAGGACGCTGGAGGGCAAGGAGAGGTACATCTTCGAGAAGCGGCTCACCGCCGACGAGCCGATGACCTTGCAGGACATCGGCACTCACTTCGGCTTCTCCCGGGAGCGGGCGCGGCAGATCGAGGCGGCGCTGGTGGACCGGATGCGCGAGTTCGTCCGCTCGGAGCTGCCGGACTTCGACCTGATCGCCGAGCCGAAGCCGTAGGTCATGGCGGCCGCAGTCGAGGTCCACGTCGAGGTGACTTCGGGCGACAATAGTCTGTGAGGTCAGGGCGGCCGCAGCCGAGCGCATGGCGGGCGCGCTCACAGTGGCTTGATCCTGAGGTTGTCGAAGTGCACCTTCGACTCCCACCCGGACAGCGCGAGGTACCGGTGCGCGGGTCCACGGAGCGGGTCGGCATCGTCGAGGGTCAAGAAGGGCTGACCGTCGACCAGCCAGCTGAGGACGCGGCCCTGGCGGCGGATGGTCCAGTGGTACTTTCGCCCGGGCACCACCCGTGGGTCGGCACGCGTCACCCGGTCGGCGGCATGCTCGTGCTGCCGGGCGATGGCGGAGAGGGTGTTCCGCCATCCGCCCATCACCAGCACGTACCCGGTGGCGTCGTACGCCGCGCCCAAGTCTCCGCGGTGGAACGACTGCCCGTCACCGAAGACCTCGACCTTCATGTCGCCGTCGGGGCTGTCGGTCCACACCTCGAGGTCGATGACCACGTCGTCGGGGATGGGCTTCCGGAGCCACACCGGGTGGTTGTGGGCGCGCTGCACCACCGCCGCGCCCTGCTCGAGCGAGACCGCGGTGGGGTCGGTGGCCAGCCAGTCCGGTCCCAGCTGGGCCCGGTCGAAGTCGTCAAAGAACGGGCCGGCGGCCGGCTCGGGGGGAGCGGCAGTCACCGGCGCAAAGCCTCCGCCCGTCGCCGGGGTGACCCGGAGGTCGTCGTAGTAGACGTCCCACTCGCCGCTGGAGAGGCCGAGGCGGTCGTGCCCGGGACCGGTGAGGGGGAAGGGGTCGTCCAGCTCGGCCATCAGCCGCCCGTCCACCGTCCAGCGCAGGACCGAGCCCCGCCGCTCGAAGCGCATCCGGTACACGTGCGACGGCTCGAGGGTGAGCGGTGGGGCCTCGATGCGGAGCCCCGAGTCCTTCCGGAAGCCCGCCGAGCGGAGGTCTCCAGGCACCTTCGCCCGCGAGAGCCAGCGCGAGAGGGTGGCGCCGTTCTCGTCCAGCCGCACCAGGCTCGGGCCAAGCCGCTGCGGCGAGCCCATGGGGCTCCATGGGCCGAGCACCGCCTGGTAACCGGTGTCGGCGTCGATCCCGCTCCCGAAGACGGTGACCCGGATCTCCCCGTCGGGGCTGATGGGCCGGGCGGAGACCTCCACCACCACGTCCGGGGGGAGCGCGGCGTCGAGCCAGAGCGGGTTGTTCTTCGTGCCCGGCGAGAGCAGCTCACCGCCCACCACCCGCGGGTAGCCGCCGAGTGACCGGTAGTTGCGAGCCACGGTGCCCGGGTCGGTGAAATCGTCCGAGAAGGGCACCCGCCCGGTGGGCCTCGGTTCGCTCCGGACGAGCAGATGGAGGACGGGGAGGTTCGCCAGGAGGACCACGGCGCCGATCACCAGCCAGCCTCTCCGGCCGAGTGGCGCAGGCCGCCGCGGATCCACGGCCGCCGCCGCCGCCCGTGTCGCCACTGCCGCTGCTGAACGCCGCTTCACGAGTGTCCACTCCGCAGCAGCGCCACCAGGACCAGGAGGACGAAGCAGACTGCCGCCACCGCTCCGTAGCCGAGCAGCCGCCAGGCGACGCCGGTCCGGGCCAGGATGTCCCTGGCCTCGGCCGCCTCCGTGTCGCGCGGACCTGCTGCCAGCGCCTTCTCGGCGAGCCGCCGGGCGGCCACCACGTCGCCTGCGCTGAGTGCCTGCTGGGCCCGGCGGAGCGCCTCGGCCGGTTCGGAGTCGGATGCCTTCATGTCGGGGGGATGAACGCCGGGGCCCGTCTATACACGCCCTGGGGGGCAGGATGAAGCGCGCCGGCGCCGCTGTTGCACGGTCGGGCGTGCTAAGCGAGCCCCTGGCTCTTGGCGAATGGCGTTTCCTCTCTCTCGACGAGCCCTCCTGGGCAGCCTGCCACTGCTGACGCTGGGCCGCCGCGCGCTGGCCTTCGGAGAGGGAGCGCGCTTCGTCCCCGGTGTCGCCCAGCACGGCGGCCGGTGGGATGGGCGGCTGTCCGGCCTCCGGCGGCTCGCCTGGGAGCTGCAGCGGCGCACCTCGGTGGAGGTGGTGCCCGAGGCACGCGGCCTCGCCCTCGCCAGCCCGCGGCTGTTCGACCACCCCTTCCTCTACTTCGGGGGTGACGGCGACTTCCCGCCGCTCTCGTCTCCCGAGGTCGAGGCGCTCCGCCGCTACCTGACCTTCGGCGGCTTCGTCCTGGCCGACGCCAACGACGGAAGCGGTGGGCGCGGGTTCGACACCGGCTTCCGGCGAGAGCTGGCCCGGGTGCTCCCGGGCTCGGCGCTGGAGCCGGTGCCGAGCACCCACGTGCTGTTCAAGACCTTCTACCTGCTCGACTCGGCCCCGGGACGGCTCTTCCTCCACCCGCAGCTGCACATGGTGAACCTCGGCAACCGGGCCGCGGTGGTGTACTCGCAGAACGACCTCGCCGGCGCCTGGGAGCGCGACGAGGGTGGGGCCTATGCCTACGAGGTCTCGCCGGGCGGTGAGCCGCAGCGGGAGCTCGCGGTGCGGGTGGGGATCAACGTCTGCATGTACGGGCTCTGCCTCGACTACAAGGACGACGCAGTGCACCTCCCGCTGATTCTCAAGAAGCGGAGATGAACGGGGGCACCACCACCACCTGGCGGCTGGTGAGCCTCTCTCCGCTTCCGGCCTGGGCGCTCGGTCTGCTCGCCCTCCTGGTGCTGGCGGGGGTGGTGCTGGCGGTGCTCGGGCTGCGGCGCGAGCCGTCGACGCTCCGGCGTCGGGTGCTCCTGGTGCTCCGGCTGCTGGCCGGAGCGATGGCGCTCTTCTTCCTCCTCGAGCCCGGGCTGCGGCAGCTGGCCCAGGTGCGGGTGAAGAACCGCCTCGCGGTGCTGGTGGACCGGAGCGCGAGCATGGGCTTCCCGGTGCGGCCCGATGGTCCGACCAGGGCGGCGGCGGCGGCCGAGGCGCTGGACCGCTTCGCTCCCGGGCTCGAGGCCCTCCGCGACCGGTACCAGGTGGAGGTCCTCGGCTTTTCTCCGGAGCTCGCGCCCGTCTCGCTGGAGGCGCTCCGCACCCCGGGCACCGGCTACCGGACGGATCTCATGGCCGCGCTCCGAGCGCTGAAGGCGACCGACACCGGTGGCAGCCGCAAGCTCGCCGGGGCGATCTTGCTCTCGGACGGGGCGGACAACGTCGAGCTCCAGGCCGGGCTCCAGACGCGCCAGTCCGACGAGCTGCGCACCCTGGGCTTCCCGGTCTCCACCGTCCGGGTGGGCGAGCCGGCGCTGGTGGATCTGGCGGTGGAGGCGGTGAAGGTGGACGACTTCGCCTTCGTCCGGAACGCGGTGACGGTGGACCTCGAGCTGCACGCCCGGGGACTGAAGGGCCGCGACGTACCGGTGGTGCTCCAGCGTGAGGGTCTCACCGTGGGCACCCGCACCGTGCACCTCGACCAGGACGATCAGCGCACGCCGGTCTCCTTCACCTTCACCCCCGACCAGACCGGCCGCTTCGTCTACACCGTGGGAGCGCCGGTGTACCCGGGCGAGGCGGTGGTGGAGAACAACACCCGCTCGTTCGTGCTGAAGGTCATCCGCGACCGGGTCCGGGTGCTCCTGGTGGTGGGGCGTCCGAGCTGGGACGAGCGATTCCTCCGCGGTCTGTTGAGACAGGACCCGAACGTGGACCTGGTCTCGTTCTACATCCTGCGCACCTCCTCGGACGACACCCAGACCCGGAACCCCGAGCGCGAGCTGTCGCTGATCCCCTTCCCGATGGAGGAGATCTTCGACACCAAGCTCCACACCTTCGACGTGGTGGTGTTCCAGAACTTCGGCTACGCCGAGCCGGCGCTCTCCATCGCCAGCTACGAGCGCAACCTCGAGCAGTACGTGGTGGGGGGTGGCGCGCTCCTGGTCATCGGCGGGGACCACGCCTTCGGCGAGGGCCGCGCGGCCTACCCGGTGCTGGACCGCGCGCTCCCGGTGGACCCCAGCGGCGCCTCGGCGGTGGTCGAGCCTTTCAAGGTGAAGCTCACCGCCGACGGGCTCCGGCACCCGGTGATGCGGGTGCAGACCACGGAGGGCGGAACGCAGTCCTCCTGGGACGAGCTGCCGCCGGCGAGCGGGCTGAACGTGGTGCGGGTGAAGCAGGGAGCGACGGTGCTGCTCGCCCACCCCAACCTCCAGGTCAACGGGCAGCCGGCCCCGGTGCTCGCGCTCTGGGAGCACGGCCGCGGTCGGGCGATGGCGATGATGATGGACGACAGCTGGACCTGGGCCTTCACCGCCCGCCGCACCGGCGAACAGAACCGCCACTACGACCGGTTCTGGAGCAACGCCCTCCGCTGGCTGGTGCGCGACCCGGATCTGACCTCGCTGCAGATCTCCGCCGACCCGCCGACGGTCGAGCCGGGCCATCCGGTGGGCGCGGTGGTCACCGCGCGCCAGCCGGACTATCAGCCCGCGGCCTCCGCCGAGGTGCGGGTGGACCTCTTCGGGCTCACCGAGCGGAAGGTGCTCCAGACGCGGGTGGCGAACGGCGGACCCGACGGGGTGGCTCGGGTGGCGTTCGACCCGGTGCCGCCCGGCGCGTACAAGCTCCGGGCGACGGCCAAGCTGAACGGGAAGGACCTGGGCGAGGCCGACGACGCGGTGGCGGTGCGATCGGTGGGACCGGAGATGGCTGACGCCTCGGTCCGGACCGAGCTGCTGGCGGACATCGCCCGTGCCACCGGGGGGCGCGCCTACGAGCTGCCGATGGGCGGACTTCCCGCCGCGCCCCTGCTGGATCCACCGCTGGTGGAGGTGGGGCGGAGCAAGGACGCGCCGCTCTGGGACCGCTGGGGCTGGCTGGTGGCGCTGGCCGTGCTGCTCGGGGGCGAGTGGCTGCTCCGCCGGCGGTTCGGCTACATCTGAGTCAGGGCGGCCGCGGCCAAGATCCGGGTCAAGGTGTGGTCAGGGTCCTAGAGTCGGCGAGGCCAGGGCGGCCGCAGTCAGCGTGAGGGCGGCCGCGGCCAAGATCCGGGTCAAGGTGTGGTCAGGGTCCTAGAGTCGGCGAGGTCAGGGCGGCCGCGGTCAGCGAGCTCGGCTCGTGGTCGAGCCAGCTGGCCTGGGCCGGGAGGCGGCGCGGGCCGGGGGCCAGGGCCGGGCCGCGGCAGGACCGGCACCAGGACTGGGCCACCCGCCGACCCCGCAGGGTGCGGACGCCGAACTCGCGCAGGGTGTCGCCGACACGCTGGCAACGCGGGCAGCGGCTCCAGCGGGAAAGCTCCGTCGCTTCACGGGCCTTGCGGCCGTGCTCCACCACGAGCGCGAGGGCCTTGGCAAAGCCGATCTCCCACCGCGGATCGACGTGGACCGAGGTGCCCTGGCTCCGGCCTCTGGACCCTGGGCGCACGAGGTCCACACCGCCGAGCAGCGACTGCTGTTCCAGGAGCGGAGCCGGACGGGCGGTGCGTTCCATGGGGGCATACACTACATCTGGGGGCTGACAATCCGTTCAGTGGTCAGGCCCGGGGTCCGCCCGGCACGGCCGCCTCACCGCGCGCCCGGCTTCGGCGGCGGGCCCTCGTGTCGGTAGCAGGCCACCGGTGGGTCTCCCGGGAGCAGCGCCGCGAGCACGTAGCCTTTCGGGGCGAGCTCGATCGCATCCCGCTCCAGCGCCTGCGCCAGCTCCTGGCCGCCCTTGCCCAGGGCGTCGGCCACCGCGCGGCACACCACCGGCTTCACCGCCGTGCCTCCGGCGTGCCCCGGCTTCGTTTCCGCCGCCCGCGCGCCCGTTGCCACCACGCACCCCAGGACCAGCCACGCTCTCGTTCTCATCGCTCGGACTCCTCGACTCGACGGCGGGCGAGGCTCACCCACGGGCAGCGCCGCTCGCAAGAGGGCTCCCCTCCGGGTGGCTCGGCCATCCGTCGTGCAGTGGAACCGGCAGGACGCGGCTGCAGCCGAAGGCCGGCGCCCAGACCTCCTGGACCGCAGACGAGTTGATGAAGGCCGCGATGCGCCGGAAGGCCTGCCGTGGACCCCCCACCCGCTCGGCCCAGGCGAGGCCGGCCGGAGAGAGGTTCGGAACCGGCGGACCGAGGCTCCCGCCCGAGCGCCCCGCGGCCGGCCCATCGCTCCGCACTCGCTCCGGCACGAGCAGCGGGGCGAAGCGAGTGTGCCGGTGGGCGGGGACGCAGCCCTCGGACTCGAGCGCGGTGGCGGCGAGCGGCAGCTCCCGGAGGTTGAAGACCAGCTTGCAGTCGCCGGCGTGCGGGTCGAACGCGCCGACCAGCCGGTGGTCCCCGCGGGGAATGAGCCGCCGCTCCAGGTAGCAGAACGCCCGTGCGCTCTCGGGCAGGCCGCCGCGGTGGCGCGCTCCCGCCCAGCGGTGGAAGGGACGCACCGAGTTCCGGTCGGCCCGTGCGGGGAGCCCGGGTGAGCGGCGCAGCGCCTCCAGCTTGGGAAGCAGCGGCCGGGGAATCCGGTGCGCCCGCGCGAACGCTTCGAGGTCGCGGGTGCGAAGGAAGGCATCCACGCGGGCAAGGAGCCGTTCCGCGTCCTCGTCGACCAGCAGCTCGTCGAACCGGGTCTTCAATCCGCTGCAGCTCACCGGGACGAGCACGTCGAGCGGCTGGCCCAGGGCGCGCCAGTGCCTGTCCAGTTGCTCCGCCTCGGCGGGGACCGGTCGCAGGCTCCACTCCGGCCCGTCGATCCGGAAGGGACACGGCCGGGTGCGCTCCACCGCCCTCGAGCCGGGCGCCCAGGCGCGGAACCGGGGAGAGGGCGCCGGACCGTGCCGGCTCCGCCAGACCGTGACGCACGTCCGCACCCGCGTTCCGGGGAAGACGCCCGCGCCCAGGTCGACCACCTCTCGCAGCCCGAGCCGGTCCAGGAGGCGGCGGCGGAGCGGGGCGTAGAGAAAGGCGTCGAGGAGGGTGGCCGAGGTCACCCAGGCCAGGACGCCGGGCCGTCGTGCCAGCCGCTCCGAGGCCAGGAGGAGGAAGAAGGCGTAGTCGTCGCGGAGGCTGGTGCCGCGAGGGAGGGCGCCGTCGAGGCCGAGACGGGCGCGCAGGGCACGGTAGGCCGGTGGATCGCCGAGCAGCGGTGAGGTGCCGTTGTAGGGCGGGTTTCCCAGCCAGAGCTCCTCGCCGTCGTCAGGCAGGATGCGCACCAACGCGTCCCATCCGCCCCGGAGCGCGTCGCCCACCAGGATGCGCGCTCCGGGAACCTCGCGCCGGGCAGCCGCGGCGTGCGCGAGGTCCAGCTCGAGCCCGTGCAGCCGGGCGGCCGGGAGCGCCCGGGCGGCGGCAGAAAGGAACCCCCCGTCGCCGCACGCCGGGTCGGCGACGGTGACCGGGCCGGGACCGAGGTGGGGGACGGCGAGCGAGAGCACGGCGTCCACCAGCGGTGGGGGCGTGAAGTACTCGCCGCGAATCCTCCGCGCCTCGGCGGACGGGGCTGGCACGCCGGCCATCCTAGCGTCGGGACCGACGTCGGGCGGCGGCGGCGGCCAATTGCTCGCCCTTCAGCGAAGGAGGAGCATCCGGCGGCGACCGGACCCCCGGGGAGGGCACATGGCGTTCATCGGCTTCGACGTGTACGGGACGCTGGTCGACCCGCTGGGGATGGACGCTCCGCTGCGCGAGCACGTGGGGGACCTCGCGGAGCGGTTCGCCGCCACCTGGCGCGAACGGCAGATCGACTGGACCTTCCGCCGGGCGCTGATGGGTCGCTACGCCGACTTCGACGTGGTGACCCGCCAGGCGTTCCGCGCCACCTCCGCGATGCTGGGGGTGGATCTGCGGACCGCCGAGGCTGGCCTGCTCGACGTCTACCAGCGGCTCCCGGCCTTCGCCGATGCGCACGACGGGCTGGCGCGGCTCGCCGAGGCCGGCCACCGGCTGGTCGCCTTCAGCAATGGAGTTGGCGCGACGCTCCGGGGTCTCCTCACCCACGCTCGGCTCATGCCGCCGCTCACCGACGTGGTGAGTGTCGACGAGGTGCAGACCTACAAGCCGAGCCCGGCCGTGTACCGCCACCTGCTGGGGCGCAGCGGCGGGAGCCCGGAGCGGACCTGGCTGGTGTCGTCCAACGCCTGGGATGTGCTCGGCGCGAAGTCGGCAGGCCTCCGGGCGGCCTGGGTGCGCCGCTCGGCACGAGCCCACTGGGACGGGGGAGGGATTGCCGAACCGGACCTGGTGGTGAGCTCACTGGCCGAGCTTGCTCCCCGCCTCCCGGCCTGAGGCTCCCGGAAAGGGAGGTGGCGGGCTGGACGTCGGCGCGGGGATCCGGCGAGTCTCCCACGCCGGGCAGGACTTCAGTCGGCGCGAGGTGAAACCATGAACGAGTCGGAGTCGGCCGCGGTGATCGCTACGCTGAACGAGATCCTCGAGCTCGAGCTGGCGGGGGTCGTTCGCTACTCGCACTACTCGCTGATGATCTTCGGGCATGCCCGCATCCCGATCGTCTCCTGGATGCGCACCCAGGCGACGGAGGCGCTCGACCACGCGGTGACCGCCGGCGAGTACGTGACCGCGCTGGGCGGCCATCCCTCGCTCGCCATCGGCAAGCTGCTGGAGACCCACAAGCACGACATCGATCAGATCCTCCGCGAGGCGCTGGAGCACGAGCTGGAGGGGGTCGCCACGTACAAGAAATTGCTGAAGTTGACGGAGGGGAAGAGCGTCGTGCTCGAGGAGTACGCCCGGAAGATGGTCCACGGCGAGGAGACCCACGTCATGGACATCGAGAAGATGCTCCGCCGCCCGGGAAAGCTCGAGCCGGCGCGCTGACTCGCCGGCCGCCTTCAGGCGACTTCACCCAATCCGGAAGCCGCCTGCTCGTAGAGGCGGGTCATGAATGCATGGCTTCAGGTCCTCGATGATGGATGCCCCGGTGGTCGGCGCGCTGGGCGGGAGCGGGCTCCCGGTGGCGGTCTTCGGGCGCTGAGTCAGTCGATCAGCAGCGAGAGGCAAATCGCCGCGGCGGCGAGCAGCAACGCCGACAGGGTCAGCGCCACGACGCCGGCCGCCCCGGACAGCGGATCCTCCTCGAGTGCGCGGGCGGTCCCGAGGACGTGGGAGAGCGTTCCCAGCGCCAGCCCCCGGGCCATGGGTGAGTGGACCCGGGCCCAGCTCAGGAGCGCAGGACCCACCGCGGAGCCCAGGAGCCCGCTGGCGAACACGCAGAGGGTGGTGACTCCGGGCTGCGTCCGGACCACCTCGGCGAGCCCCAGCGCCACCGGCAGGGTGACGGACTTCAGGGTCGCAGCCCACCTCAGCGCAGGGGACAGCCCGAGCAGCGCCCCGAGCCCCCAGACCACGGCCACCGTGCTCGCGCATCCGGCGACGACGGTCAGCAGCGCGGTCCAGGGGTGGGCGGCGAGGAACGCGCGGCGGCGGAAGAAGGGGAGGGCGAGCGCTGCGGTCGCCGGCCCGAGCAGCCAGGTGATTGGCGCGGAGCCCTCGAGGTAGGCGTCGAGCCAGCGTGGCGGCAGCAGCGCGAACAGGGTTCCCCCGACCAGCACCGCGACGAGGACCGGGTGAAGGAGCGCCAGGCGGAACCGCCGCTGCAACAGGATGCAGGCCCAGTACAGCGCGGCGGTGAACGCGGTCGCCGCCAGCACCTCGAGGGCGGTCACTGCCGCTCCCGGTTGGCCGCGGCCTGGCCCACCACACCTGCCACCAGCAGGCCCAGCATCACGCTCGCGACCAGGACCACCACCAGGCTCAGCAAGTGCCCGCGGAGCATGGGCAGCTCACGGAGGACGGCGATGCCCGAGGGAACGAAGAGCGCCGGGAGGATGCGAAGCAGGGCATCGGCTCCACCTCCCACCGCGCGCTCGGGGACGGCCCGGGTCAGCAGGAGGGCCGTCAGCAGCACCAGGGCGACGAGCCCCGCCGGCACCGGCACTCCCGACCGTTCCACCGCCCAGCGGCAGAGGGCGAAGAGCGCGCCGAGCAGGACGAGCTGCAGGGCGGTGCGGATCAAGGCGTGGCCCCGGTGCTTCCTACCCGAGCTCGACGACCTTCTCGCCAAACAACCGGTCCACGGCGGCGATGAGCGCATCCGAGACGTCCACCCGGTAGCCGGTGTTGCCGATCAGCGCCTCGGCCTCGCCGGGCAGCACGATGGACACCGCCAGCGGCGTGGCCCCGGCGTGCTCCTTCGCCAGTCCAGAGAGCCGCTGGAGCCGGTCCTCGGTGACCAGGTCCGCCCGAACTCGCAGCTCGAGCCGCTTCACCCGCTTGTCGCGGACCTCCTTGAGCGACTGCACCTGCTCCACGATGAGCTCGGCGGTGGGATTCTCCTCGTCCCGGGTGTTCACCTGCACCGTGCCGGTCACCAGGATTGGCTCGTCGGACTTGAGCAGCGGCTCCCAGGCCTCGTAGCCGGGCCGTGGGCCGGACTTGGTCCACTTGCCGTCCTTGCCCATCACCGAGCGCCCGCCCTCCTTCCCCGGGAAGCAGACCAGCTCCACCGAGCCGCTCAGGTCCTCGAGCGTCACCCAGGCCATTCGCTTGCCGGTCTTGGTGGGCCGCTCGCGCAGGGCGGCCACGATGCCGGCCACGGTCACCACGTCGTCCCGACGGGCCCGCTGCACCGTCGACGCCGGCCGGGCGTAGCGCTGCAGCTCCCGGGCGTACTGGTGGAGCGGATGCCCGGAGACGTAGAAGCCGATGGCCTCCTTCTCCATCGCCAGCCGCTCCTTCTCCGGCCATTCCTCGAGCGGCGCGTACTCCGGGCGGACCACCGAGGCCGCGGCCCCCTGCTTCCCCGCGTCCTCGAGGAGCCCGAACAGGGAGGACTGGCCCACCGCCCGGTCCCGCTGCGCCGAGGCGCCACGCTCCAGCGCCTTCTCCACGCACTCGAACAGCTGGCGGCGCGGCCGCCCCTCGAAGTCGAACGCGCCTGCCTTCACCAGCGCCTCGATCACCTTCCGGTTCACCCGCCGGCTGTCCACCCGCTCGGAGAAGTCGAAGAGGTCGCGGAAGGGGCCCACCTTGCGTGCTTCCAGGATGGCCTCGATGGCGCTCTCGCCCACGCCCTTGATCGCCCCGAGCCCGAAGCGGATCTTCCCCTCCACCGCGCCGAAGGCCAGGTCGGACACGTTCACGTCGGGCGGCAGCACCTCGTAGCCCTGCCCGCGTGCCTCGGCGATGTGGGCCACCACCTTGTCGGTGTTGTCCTTCTCGCTGGTGAGCAGCGCGGCCATGAACTCGACCGGGTAGTGCGCCTTCAGCCACGCGGTCTGGATGGTGATCAGCCCGTAGGCAGCCGAGTGGCTCTTGTTGAAGCCGTACTCGGCGAACTTCTCCATCAGGTCGAAGATCTCCCCGGCGACCTTGGGGTCCACCCCGTTCTTCTGACAGCCCTCGAGGAAGCCCTGGCGCTCGGCGGCCATCACCTCGACCTTCTTCTTCCCCATCGCCCGGCGGAGCAGGTCGGCGCGGCCGAGCGAGTACCCGCCCAGCACCTGGCTGATCTGCATCACCTGCTCCTGGTAGACGATGACCCCGTAGGTGTCCCGGAGCACCGGCTCCAGCGAGGGGTGCGGAAAGCTCACCCGCTCCCGTCCGTGCTTGCGGTTGATGAAGACGTCCACCATCCCCGAGTCCAGCGGCCCGGGGCGGTAGAGCGCGCCGGCGGCGATGACGTCCTCGAAGCACGACGGCTTGAGCTTCATCACCATCTCGGTGAAGCCGCTGGACTCCATCTGGAAGACGCCGGCGGTGTCGCCCCGGGAGATGAGCTCGAAGGTCGCCGGGTCGTTCAGGGGAATCTGGTGCGCCTGGATGCGCTGCTCGGGCGGGCGGCCCCGGTTCACCAGGTCCAGGGCGTTCTGGATGACGGTGAGGGTGGTGAGCCCGAGGAAGTCGAACTTCACCAGCCCCGCGGCCTCGACCTCGTCCTTGGCGAACTGGGTGATGAGCGCGCTCTCGCCGGGGCGCTGGTACACCGGCACGAACTCCCAGAGCGGCTTGTCGGCGATGACCACGCCCGCAGCGTGCATCCCTGCCTGGCGGTGCAGCCCCTCCAGCGCCATGGAGATGGTGAGCACCTCCCGGGAGGTGACCTCGCGCCCGCCCTCGAGCGTGCCGAGCACGGTGGGCTGGTCGATCATCTCCTTGAGGCGCGGCTCCATCTCGATCGCGTCCTTCAGGGTGATGTTCAGGACCTCGGGGACCAGCTTGGCCAGCCGGTCCCCCTCGGCGAAGGGCAGCCCGAACACCCGGGCCACGTCGCGGAGCACGCTCTTCGCCTTCAGCGACCCGAAGGTGATGATCTGCCCCACGTTGTCCTGGCCGTACTTGCCCGAGACGTAGGTGATGACCTCGTCGCGCCGGTCCTGGCAGAAGTCGATGTCGAAGTCCGGCATCGACACCCGCTCGGGGTTCAGGAACCGCTCGAAGAGGAGGTTGTAGGGGATGGGGTCCAGGTCGGTGACGCGCAGCGCGTAGGCCACCAGGCTGCCCGCGCCCGAGCCCCGTCCCGGCCCCACCGGGATGCCGTGCCGCTTGGCCCAGTTGATGAAGTCCTGGACGATGAGGAAGTAGCTGCTGAACCCCATCGAGGAGATGACCGCCAGCTCGGTGCCGAGGCGGTGGAGGTACAGCTGCCGGTCGACGGCGTAGGGCAGCTCCTTGAAGCGCTCCTCGAGCCCGGTGGTCGCCAGCTCGGCCATGTACGAGTCCGGGGTGTGACCCTCGGGCACCTTGAAGCTGGGGAGCATGGGCTTGCCCAGCTTCAGCTCGAGCGTGCACTGCTCGGCGATGCGCATGGTGTTGTGCACCGCCTCCGGCACGTCCGAGAAGTAGGCCAGCATCTCCTCGGGGCTGGTGACGTAGAGCTGGTCGGTGCTGTGGCGCATCCGCTTGCTGTCGGCCAGCGTCTTGCCGCTGGCAATGGCCATGAGCAGCTCGTGCGCCGCGGCGTCCTCGCGCTGGATGTAGTGGGCGTCGGCGGTGGCGACCAGCGGCAGCTCCACGTCCCGGGCGAGCTGCTTCAGATTCGCGTTGGCCTTCTCCTGCTCGGGCAGCCCGTTGGACTGGATCTCGAGGAAGAAGTGTCCCGGGGCGAAGATGTCCTTGTACTCCCGCGCCGCGCTCCGGGCGGCGTCCATGTCCCCGCGGTAGCAGGCCGAGGTCACCTCGCCGCCGAGGCAGGCGGTGAGCCCGAAGAGCCCACCGCTGTGCTCCTTGAGCAGCTGCTTGTCGATGCGCGGATGGTAGTAGAAGCCATCGAGGTAGGCCTTGCTGGAGAGCATCCGGAGGTTGGCGTAGCCCTCCTCGTTCTTGGCCAGGAGGATGAGGTGGTTGGCCACCTTCTCCGTCCGGTCCGTCCGGCCCTTGCTCCCGGCGACGTACGCCTCGAGGCCGAGGATGGGCTTGATGCCCGCCTCCCTGGCCTTCTTGTAGAAGTCGATCGCCCCGAACATGTTGCCGTGATCGGTGACCGCCACGGCCGACATGCCCTTGGCCTTGACCGTCTTGATCAGGTCCTTCATCCGGATGGCGCCGTCGAGGAGCGAGTACAGCGTGTGCAGGTGCAGATGGGTGAAGGACATGGGCGGGAGCCACCCTTCTACGGCGGCTGGCTGACGGTGTTCTAGCGTCCCGGCTGGGCCCGGACTGCCCTGATTTCAGGGGCATCTGCGCCCCTCGATGGGCAGCGATGCCAGCCCGGTGCAAACCGGTGCGCGAGGCCCCCTGCCGGGGGTGCGTCCGGGCGTCAGGCCGACCGTGCGGCGCGCCCGAGCAGCTCCGAGACGTTCCTGCGCCTGGGCTCGGGTGAGCCGGGGTTGATCAGGGCACGCGTGGGCCCTCGGTGGTGGCCGGCGGGGTGGACTTCTGGAGCTGGGCCGCCACCCGCTCCATCTCCCGCATCGCGCGGAGATGGTTCTGGCCCGCGAGCTTCACCAGGTCGTCCTCGCTCCAGCCCCGGCGGAGGAGCTCGGCGAAGAGAAACGGATAGCGGGTGACGTCCTGGAGCCCCTCGACCATGGTGAGCGACCCGTCGTCGTAGAAGTCCCCGCCGATGCCCACGTGGTCCACCCCGGCCACGGCGCGGATGTGGTCGATGGCGTCGGCCACGTTTGCCACCGAGCCGCCCGGCTGGGGATTCGCCTTGTCCCAGGCCAGCAGCTGCGCCTCCGCCTCGTCGTCGTTCGCCACCCGCTGCCGGATGGCGCGCCGCGCTTGCTTTCTCTGGGCCAGGTACTCGGCGCTGGGGACGGCGAACTCCCGGATGAAGCTGACGTGGACCACGCCGCGGTTGCGCGCCACCCCCCGCAGCACGTCGTCCGGGATGTTGCGCGGGTGAGGCACCAGCGCGTAGGCGTCGGAGTGCGAGGAGATGACCGGCGCCTTCGTCACCCGGAGCACGTCGCGCATCACGTCGGGGCTGACGTGGGCGATGTCGACGAACATCCCCAGCCGGTTGAGCTCACCGACCAGCAGCTCACCGTGCTTGGTGAGCCCGTCGTGGACCGGGGTGTCGGTGGCCGCGTCGGCGAACTCGACGTTCCCCCAGTGGGTCAGCGTCAGGTACCGGGCGCCGAGCCGGTGGAAGATGCGGAGCACCCCGGGCGAGCTCTCGATCATCTGCCCGCCCTCGACGCCGAGCAGCGAGGCGATCCGGCCCGCGCGGGTGATCCGGACGATGTCCTCGGCGCTCCGGGCGAGCTCCAGCTCCGGTCGGCCCTCGATGGTCCGCAGCGCGACGTCGAACACCCGGAGCGCGTCGTGGAGCGCGGTGCGGGTCAGCCGGGTGTCCGACTCGACGAAGATGGCCCAGTACTGCGCCCCCACCCGCCCCTCGCGCAGGCGGGGGATGTCGGCGGGGAGCTCGGGCTGGCGCCGAGCCAGGTCCACCTTGGTGAGGTCCCCGCCGGTCCTCTCCAGCAGCGCGAAGGGCAGGTCGTTGTGCCCGTCGATGAGCGGCGCCCGCTGGAGGATGGACCGCGCCTGGCCCAGCAGTCGTGGGTCTGGCGTCCCGGGCGCCGTCCCGCCGTCCGGGGCAGTGGCCGCAGCGGCGCCGAGCAGCAGCGTCAGGGCAAGAGCGGTCGTGGAGAGCATCCGGCCACGATGCCACGGGCCGGCGCAGCCAAGGCATGGGATCCGAGGCCCACCAGCCGGCTCAGCGGGCTCCGTGGGTCCAGGCCCACTCGTACGACGCGGGCTTGCCCTGGCGCGTGCCCTCGATGCGGGCGTGGAGCGTCGCCCCCTCGCGCCAGTAGAGGATGCGGCGGGGGAAGGCGTGCCCGGGGTTCTCGAACACGATGCAGCTCGGGCCCTGGGCGACGCGCCGGAAGTCGGTGGCCGGGCGCCCCTCGGGCATGGCCCGGTAGACGAGCCCTTCGCCATCCTGCTCGATGCGAAGGAACTCGAAGCCGGTGGTCTTCCCTCCGGCCGTGTCCCGGTGCATGGCCAGCATCGACCCGCCCGCGGGCGCCATCCACACCTCCTCGTTCAGCGTTCCGCGGTCGTCTGCGGACCAGGCGCCCGCCAGCCAGCCGAGCTGGGCGAGGCCGGGAGAGCCGGCAGAGATCGCCGGGCACTCGGGTGCGGCGGCGAGGAGCAGCAGGGCGAGCAGGGGCATCGGTTCGCTCCGGAGTTAGCAGGTGGCGGGCTCAAGCGGTTGCACCTCAGCGAGCGGCACGCCCGAGCGCCTGGAGATCCCTCATCTCCAGCACGTGCGTGGGAGGCCGCTCGCGCGCGGCGCGGATCATCGCCCGGCCAAGCTCCTCGGTGGTGATGACCACCGACGGCGCAAGCGCCTCGACGAGCGGCGCGATGGGCCCGAAGACGCCGTAGGCGATGCGCGTCCAGCGGGTCTTCGAGACCTCGCCGTGCACCGGGCGGAGCATCGCCAGCCGGACCATGTACGCGGCCGGGAAGAGCCCTCGCAGCGCGGCCTCGGTGCGCCCCTTCACCTGGGCCCACATCGACTTGCCGCCGGTGCCGGCACCGGAGACGTAGAGGAAGGCCAGGTCGGGGTCGATCCGCGCCAGCACCCGCGCCCAGGCCAGGGTCAGCTCGTAGGTGAGCCGGGTGTACTCGGCCTCGGCCATTCCCGCGGAGGAGACGCCGAGGCAGAAGAAGCAGGCGTCGTACCCCTGCAGCTCCGCGTCGGGGACGGCGGTGTCGAACAGGTCCGTGCGCACCAGCTCACGGAGCTTCGGGTCGCTGCGCCCGGTGGGGCTGCGGCCGATGGCCAGCACGGCGTCGATCCCACCGTCGCGCAGACACTCGCCGAGCACGGCCTGCCCCACCATCCCCGTCGCTCCGAAGAGGATGACCTTCATTCCAGCCATTCGACGCCTCCGCACCCCGCGCGAGCCCCCAGTCAACCGCGGAACCGGAGCGAGGACCAGCGGGGACGGGAGCCGCGTCGTGGCGCGGTCGATCAGCCGTCGAGCAGGGTCCCGATGGCGAGCTCGGCGTCCCGGAGCGGCTCGGCGCTGCGGCGGACCCGGGCCAGGAGCAGCGCGCCCTCGATGAGGCAGAGCACCGTCCGGGCGAGCCGCTCGGGCGCGGCGATCCGCGGCCGCTCCTGGCGGATCCGGTCCGCCAGCACCACCGTCCACCGCTCGAACACCTCGGCGCAGGCCGCCGAGAGCGCGGGGGCCTCGTCCGAGGCCTCGAGCGCGGTGGTG
Organism: Myxococcaceae bacterium; assembly: GCA_035519675.1. Lineage (GTDB taxonomy): Bacteria > Myxococcota > Myxococcia > Myxococcales > Myxococcaceae > RPRB01. The sequence goes on along the minus strand of DATIWB010000130.1, from coordinate 37,257 downwards.
GCCACCGGGCAGCCCAGAGCGAACTCGGAGGCCTCGAGCTGCCGGGCGAACATCCGCGCCACCGACTGCAGCCCGCTGCGGACGTCGGGCTTGCCATCGAGCTTGGCCTGGAGCGCGGCCCCCAGCTGCTCGCCCAGGCGCCGCACCGCCTCCGCCGCCATCTGCTCCTTCCCCTCGGGGAAGTGGAAGTAGAGCGAACCGCGGGGCGCACCGGCCTCGGTCAGCACCTGGGCCAGGCCGGTGGCGTGGTAGCCCTGCCGCGCCAGCAGGCGCGCCGTGACGTCCACCATCCGTTCCCGGGTATCCACGTGGGCTGCCTCCTTGACCTCAGTAGACCGGTCGGTCTAGTAAGTAGACCGACTGGTCTACTGATAGCACGGAGGTGTCCGGTGCGTCCCATCGCGTTGGTCTTCGAGGCCGCGGACGGCCGCCCGCTCGCAGCGACGGTGCTGGAGCCACCCCGGGTCGAAGGGGCGGTGGTCATCGCCAGCGCCACCGGCGTTCCCCGGAGAATCTACGAGGGCATCGCCGGATGCCTCGCCGAGGCGGGGCTGGCGGTCCTCACCTTCGACTACCGGGGCATCGGCGGCTCTCGCCGGGGACGCTCGCTGCGCGACGAGGACGCCCGGATGCAGGACTGGGGGCGGCTCGACCTGGAGGGAGCGCTGGGGTGGATGCGCCAGGCCTACCCCGGCGCCCCGCTGCTGATGCTCGGCCACAGCGCCGGTGGCCAGCTCATCGGGCTGGCTCCCTCCGCACGCCACCTCGCGGGGGCGGCGCTGATCGGCTCGCAGCTCGGCTGGGCAGGACACTGGCCGTGGCCGGCGCGGGTGGTGATGTGGAGCATGTGGCACGCAATGATCCCCGCCCTCACGGCCGCCAGGGGCTACCTGCCGATGCAGGCGCTCGGCCAGGGCGAGGACCTCCCTGCGGGGGTCGCCCGGGAGTGGGCCGCCTGGGGAAGGGAGCGGAACTACCTCTTCGACGTCCTGGGTCCCCCGGTGCGGGCGGACTACGCCGCGCTCCGCTTCCCGGTCCGGGGACTTCACATCTCCGACGACCTCTACGCCCCACGGAGCGGGGTGGAGGCGCTGGTGTCGTTCTATGGCGGCAGGCGGGAGGTCCACACCGTCACTCCCGCCGAGGCCGGCGTGGGGCGGATCGGCCACTTCGGCTGGGTCCGGCCGCAGTTCGAGCAGGCCATCTGGGCCCCCATCCGGGACTGGTTCCTCGGCCGGCTCCAGCCCTCGCCGCTCCGGCGCGTGGGCTAGGTCGGGGCGGCACATCACCCGCGCTGGAATCGGTTCTGCATCACCAGCGCGGTGCGGGTCCGGGCCACGCCGGGGAGCGCGGCCACCGCCGCCCGCACCCGGTCGACGCCGGCGATGTCGCGCGCCTGCACCTGGAGGATGAGGTCCAGCTCGCCGCTGACCGAGTCGCAGACCCGCACCTCGGGGAGGGTCTGCAGCGCGGCGGCGAGCGAGTCGTGGTTCACCCCACTCGCCGAGACCAGGATGTAGGCCTGGACCTCGGCGTTCCGGTTCCCGCGCCGGATGGTGTACCCGGCGATGTGCCCCATTCGCTCCAGCCGCTCGATGCGCTCCTGGATCGCGCTGCGCGAGCGGCCCACCCGGCGCGCGAGCCGGGCATGCGACATCCGGCCGTCCATCTCCAGAAGCGCGAGCAGCTGGAGATCCAGCGGGTCGAGCGCGCGAGGGTGGGTCTCCGGCAGCGGCATCGGCGTTCCCCCGAGTCTAACGCTCCACCCCGGCACCGCTTTCCGGCACTCCGGGGCCCGGCACATCGCCGGTCCGCCGACGAATCCGCGCAACAGGCGCGCAGCTCGCCCGGTCCACTGTGGTGAGGGGAGCGGTGACGCACCCGGGTCGCCCACTCGTGCGCCGGGAGGCTCCGCGGTCGCACGGCGACGACCGCCGAACCTCCCGGCGCGCGCGGCGGCCTACAGGGCGGAGAAGGGCGCGCCCTGCGGCACGTAGATCAGGTCGTACTCGGTGCTCCAGCTCTTGCCGCCGTCCTCCGTTCCCTGGCTGAACTGCCGGACCCGGTGCCCGGGCAACGGGGTGAAGGTGAGCCGCCGCTGGTAGGGCTTGCCGTCGGGCTGTGGCTGGTCCGAGTGGTAGACCATCACTCCGTTCTCCAGCTGGCCGGTGAAGAAGACCGGCGTGGCGCTCGAGTCCACCCACGACTGTTCCCACCGCTTGCGCGCCGGGTTCCAGGTGTTCCAGCTCTTGCCCTCGCTGGTACCCTTCCAGCTCTCCAGCACCACGCAGTCGCCGAGGATGCGCTCGATCCGGCTCTGCCCCACCCGGTTCCCGCTCCGGTCGTAGACGTCCCAGGCCCCCACCCAGAAGTCGAATTGCCGCCACGGCGAGGCCGGCTGGGTGCAGGGGGCGGACAGCGCAGCGAACTTCGCCGCCAGCTCCTTGAACCGCGAATCGCCCGCCACCGCCGGGTCCGCGTCCACCGGTTGGAGCCCCGGCGGCGGTCCGAACTCCTCGGCCACCAGCGGCTTCAGCAGCGCGAGCGCCGCGTCCTTCTCTCCGAGGTGGGCGTGGGCCAGCGCCCGCTGGTACTGCATCAGCGGCGGATAGAACCCGAGCTGCTCGGCCCTCTGCAGCGCGGTGAGCGCCTCGCGGGCCCGGCCCGCTTCCCGCAGCGACCGCCCGAGCCGGGCCCAGCTGGAGGCCTGCTCCGGGTGCGCCTGCACCACGGCCCGGTACAGCTCGGCGGCGCGGGGCCAGTCCTGGTCGGCGAAGGCCTTGTTCGCGGCGGCGAGCGGGTCCGGCTGGGCGGCGGCGAGCGCTGCAACCAGCGCGACGGTGGCGAGCATGCGAGGGGTACCTCCTCGGGGAACGGGGGAAGCTGGCACTCCCGCCGGTCGGAGGTCTTGTACCGGTCGCGCGCTCTGGGACGGACGGGGCAGCCGGCGAGCGGCGGCAACCATGCGGCCAGCGGAGGCCACTGTGATGGCAATCGTTTTGCTGCCCGGCCAAACATGAAGAGGCGTGAGAACCTCCGTACCCACCCCCCGCGCGCTCTCGCACTTCGCCCGGGCAGTCGCCCTCGAGGCCGGGGGGATGGTGTTGACCCGGGCCTGGTTCGCCCCGGGGCTCCGGCTCGAGCCGCACGCGCATGCCACCCCGAGCATCGCCTTCGTGCTCCGCGGGGGCTGGGAGGGCGAGCTCGACCGGCGGGCCTCCAACCTGGGGCAGGGCGACACCGTGCTGGTCACCCCCGCCGGAGCCAGGCACTGGAACGCCTTCGTCCCGGTGGAGACGGAGGCGCTGGTGGTGGAGGTGCAGCCCGGGCCGTCGCGGATCTCCGAGGTGTACGGGTCGCTGCTCTCCGAGCCGGCCACCATTCACCAGCGCGGCCTGGCGGGGCTCGCCGCCCGCATCGCCGCCGAGCTGCGGGCTCCGGATGCGCACTCGCCCTTCCTCTCCGAGGGCCTGGCCCTGGAGCTCTTCGCGACCGTCGGCCGCGCCGCGGACGCCGAGCGCGGCACCTCCCCTCCGCCGTGGCTGGAGCGGGCCCGCGAATGCCTCCACGGGGGCCTGAGCGAGACCTGGACGCTGGAGGCGCTCTCGCGCGTCGCCGGCGTCCAGCTGCACCGGCTGGTCAGGGGATTCCGGCGTCATCTGAGGACCACCCCTGCGGAGTACCTGCGTCAGCTGCGGGTCGATGCCGCGCGCCGGCTCCTCTTGGAGACCGAGCGGCCCATCGCCGACATCGCGCTCGAGACCGGGTTCACCGACCAGAGCCATCTCACCCGCGTGTTTCGCCGGATTCTGGGCGAGACTCCGGCGGCGTTCCGGAACAAGTCCCGCCGCGGCTGACCCTCACGCCGCCGAGAGGCTGGGGTCGCCCGGGAGCTGGCGGGTGGTTCCCACCGTCCGCAGCGCCTCGGCCAGGAGACTCACCCGCTCCGGGCACGGACGGTAGACGGTCCACCGGCCCCGGCGCTCGGTCTCCACCAGGTTCGCCTCCTTCAGGATGCGCAGATGATGCGACACCAGCGCGTGGGGGAGACCCACCAGCAGCTCGAGGTCCGACAGGCACAGCCCTCGCTCGCCCGTGCGCACCGGACCGGTGCGCGGCCCCTCCCACCCGAGCAGCAGCTCGAGCATGCGCAACCGGGTGGGCTCGGCCACCGCCTTCAACGCGCTCAACAGTTCATTCGCGCTCATGTCACTGCTCCGGCCAACAGTAGGACGCCGGACCCGGGAATCGATTTCCCCGGGTCGCAGGTCCCGAAGTCACTTCAACCCAGGGAACGGCTTGGTGAAGAAACAGATTCCCAGCGTGGGGTCTCCGGTCAGGTAGGTGGTCACCCAGTCTTCCTTCACGCAGGCGATGGCGTAGTCCGGGTTGAGCCCCGAGGCGAAGACTCCATTCGCCGGGTCGCCGAAGGGGTCGCACAGCGAGTCGTCCTCGCACGGTCCGATGAACCCGATCGGCGATGGGGTGAGCCCCTGCATCTTGTACGAGCCGGTGCAGGTGCCGAAGGTGATGTCCGCGTCGCCCTCGAAGGTCGAGCCCTGGTAGCGAGCCCCGTCGAGGAAGCGGAGATTCTTCGGGTGGTAGACCAGGTTGTTCAACCCCAGCCCCAGCACGTCGGTGTCCGAGGTCATCGGGGTGATGTCGGGAATGGTGCAGATGTTGTCCGCATCGGGCGCCTCGGAGAACGTTCCGTGCCCCAGCACCGGGCTGTTCGGTCCGCCCTCGTCCGGGTACGGCATGCTGTCCGACTTCACGTAGATCGCCCGGTCGCTGAATCCGTCGAACCGCCAGTTGTCGGCGTAGGTGGACGGCAGGACCGTCTCGCACCCGGCCGGGGGCGTGCCCTGGAGGGTGAACTTGATGGTGTAGCCCTGCAGAGGCGGCCGCTGGATGAGGCACGGGGCGGGGGCCGCGGTGGGGCAGGCAGTGAGCAGCACCACGGAGAGGACGGAGAGGAGGACGGCGTGCAGGCCTGAAGCTCGGGTGTGCATGGGCATCCTCTAGAAGGTGAACCGGAGGCTGAACCGGAAGCTGCGAACCGGCTGGTAGTTGGTTGGCTTGCCCCAGTTGACGTTGGTGTTCACGAACCCGGTGTTCTGGAAGGGGTCCGGGAGGACGACCTGGGCCGCCGCGCCCTGGACGTACCGGGGCTTCGGCAGCGAGCCGTTCGCCGCCTGGATGCTCTCCACGTTCCCGGCCGCGCGGTTCTGGTCGAAGGTGAGGGCGGGGTCGTAGCCGGGGAGGATCCGGACGATCTCCCCGTTGGGGGCAGGGACGCTCCCGTTCCGTGCCCCGATGACCGGGCCAACGTTGTCGAAGGTGTAGTTGTTGTCCACGGTGATCGGCCGCTGCGAGTTGAAGATGTTGAACCCTTCGACGCTGGCGCTGAGCGTGCTGTCCTTCGAGAAGCGGAAGTTGAAGGACACCCGGGCGTCGAAGCTGGTGACCCACGGCAACCGTCCACCGGCGCCGCGCTCGAGGATGTAGGCCTGTCCCGGCCCGTAGGTGACCTGGGCGCCGAGGTAGTTGATCGGGGTGCCCGAGGTGGCGGTGAACGAGCCGCCGGCGGTGATGCTGAAGGTGGGGACGATCACGAACTCCTTCGCCAGGTACACCTTGATGTTGTGGGTGGCGTCCGCCGCCAGGTTCCCGTCCTGGTTGAGGAGCAGCGACTTGAGGTCGAAGGTGGAGTTCAGGTTGGGGTCGAGCTGGTTGTCCTCCGGCCGGTAGAGGCCGTCGTAGTTTCCGGTCAGCCGCGACCAGGTGTAGCTGGCCTGCGCCATCCACAGGTCGGAGAAGGTCTTGGTGAAGCTGAGCGTCACCGCGTGGTAGGTGCGCTTGGCCTTGGGAAAGGTGTCGGCGATCCCCTCGCCGGGGTTGCCGATGAAGTAGGTGTTGGCCTCGTCGTTGGACATGTCCTCCACCGTCCGGACCAGGTTGCGATAGGTGTAGTTCAGTCCCACCCGCGCATTGGCCAGGACCTCGTACTCGGCCCCGGCGACCACCTCGTCGGTGGACGCGGACTTGAGATCGGGATCCACCGGGACCTGGTCCGCCGAGCCTTGCCGCCATTTCCTGTTTGGCCGGAGGCCCGAGGTGAGGCGCTTGGCGGCATCACACCGGGCCAGCCCGCCGATGCCCACCGGGTCACAGTCGGTGTTGGAGTAGCCGTAGATCTGCGGCTCGATGCTCAGCTCGCGGTCGGCGATGTCCAGGGGGATGTTCTCGTAGTAGCGCCCGTAGTTGGCGTAGATCTTCGAGCGGCCCTGCTGCGTCGGGTCCCACACCACGCCGATCCGCGGTGAGAACTGATCCTTCAGAGCGATGCGGGTGATGCCGTCCTCGCCGGACAGCGCCAGGGTGTCGTACCGGATGCCGACGTTCAGCGTGACCTTGTCCAGGATGCTCCAGCTGTCCTGGACGAAGAACCCGAAGATCGTCGACTTGCTCTTGGCGGTGATGCTGTCGAGCGTGACCGCCTGATCGGGGCCGGTGAGGTAGCCATAGCGGCGGGCCTCGTTGATCGCCGGCAGGCCGTCCGGGGTGCTGTTCCCCTGGAGGTACTGCCAGGCCGCCTTCCCGGTATAGGCCTTGGTGTGCTCGTAGTAGGAGATCGCCCCGTCGACCCCGCCCTTGATGACATGGTGCCCGAGCCCGTTGACCAGGAGGGTGAGGACCCCCCGGCCCTGGTAGCTGTCCAGCTTCAACCGCTCGATGAACCCCGGCCCCCCGACGACGTAGCCGAGGAAGCCGCACTCGGTGTTGGCGAAGGGCCCCGAGCAGGCCTGCCTCACCGCGGCGGGAACGTCCGGCTCGAGTGCGGCGATGTTCTGGAGATCCGCGGTGCTGGTGATGTAGCCGGGAGTCCCGGCGAGCTTGCCATCCTGGCCGGTGTTGAACTCGCTGCCGTCGGCCGGAAGCCCCTCGTCGAGCTGGTGGTGCCAGCCGAAGCGCACGTCGAGGAGCAGCCGCTTGTCGAGGAAGCTGCTGTTGAGCTCGGCGGAGACGTTGAGCGAGTCGTCCTTGGTCTTGAGGTTGAAGACGTTGAAACCGGACCCGCCGTAGAGGCCCGGGTTGGAGGGATTCCTCGCCTGGAGCAGGCCCGGGACCCTGATCGGGTAGTTGCCGTCCCCTCCTCCCGAGGTGGGAGTTCCGGTGACCGAGACGCTCAGCCGGTGATCCGAGGTGATGAGGTAGGTCAGCTTCCCGATGTAGTTGATGGTCTTCTCCGAACCGAAGCGGCGGCTCTCGCCCCCGGGGATGGGGTCGTAGATCGGCTGGCCGGTCGCCGGGTCGTTGATGAATTCGCCGGCGCTGTCCACCCGGGCCTTCTGGTACGTCCGCGTGTAGGAGTAGCGCTGGGTGGCGTACTGAACGCCGGCGAAGAACCACAGCTTGTCCTTGATGATGTAGCCGCCCAGTGTTGCCCCGAGGTCCCAGATGTTGTCGAGGTTTCGGGCGCTGAGGATGGCCGGGGTGCCTCCGGCGATGGTGAGTGGGCCCTGAGCGCCGGTGAGCCCTCCAGGGGTCCAGGTGCCGAACACCGAGCCATGGAACTCGTTGCCGCCGGACTTGGTGGTGGCGCTCAGGGCACCGCCGAGTGTCCGCCCGTACTCGGGCATGTAGCCGCCGGTGATGATGTTGACCTCGTCGATGAACTCCACCGTCAGCGGTGAGCCGTTGACCCCGTATGCAGGGTCGTTCACCGACAGGCCGTCGATGAGGTAGCTATTCTCCGGGCTCTGCGAGCCGCTGATCGACACGCCGTACACGTCGTTCGCCGCGTTGGGGGCGGTGGAGGCCAGCGAGTCGAAGGAGCGGTTGGCGCCGCCGAGCCCGTTGGGCCGCGACACCGCGAGGTTGCGCACGAAGTCGCTGTTCACCGTGGTGCCCACGGTGCTCGAGCCCACGTCCACCACCGGCGGCGCGCCGACCACGGTCACCGTCTCCACCCCGGCCACCTCGGGCAACAGCTCGACGTTCAGCCGGAGCGTCCGGTCCGCGGCGACCTCGATGCCGGTGCGGCTGTAGGGCCGGTAGGTCTCCTTCTCGAAGCGCAGGGTGTACGTCCCGGGCGGCAGCTGGGGGACGCGGTAGAGGCCGGAGGCGTCGGTGACCACCACCTGCTCGCCTTGCAGCGAGGGAGAGGTGGCGGTGACCACCACGTCCGCCACCGGGGCGCGGGTGGACGCATCGACGACGTTTCCGGTGAGCACCGAGGTGCTTCCCTGGGCGAGCGCCGAAGGACCGGCGAAGAGTGCGCCGGTGACGAGCAGGGCGCGGAGCCGCTGGGCCCGGCCGTTGCTCGCGACGCGGCGACGGAGCGTGATTCGTTCCAAGTTGGCACCCCTCCTCGGACTGCGTGGTGCAGCAGAGGATGCGGTGCGCGGGGTGGCCGGGTCTGGATTGCGCCTGAACCAACTGGGGATGTGGTCCGTCCGTACCAGGCGGTTCGCGGGTGGCCCACGGCGGTTCGCCGGATGCTGCAGCGAGGCGGCGCGGGCGTGCGGCGAAGGACGGCAACTTCGGGTCAACGCCCATTGTCACAGTCAGCGAGGGGGTCGTACCAAGAGAACGACGACCGCATGTCAATCAACGCTGCTCCGCAACTGCTGTCGGAGATCGCCGCACTTGCCGTCCGCGCCCACGACCGCGCCGAGTTCCGCTCCGGAACGCTCGCGCTGCTCCAGGGCGCGATTCCCTTCGAGGTGGCCTTCGTCCAGAGCGGCGCCTCCAGCCCCGGACCCGAGCCGGTCAGCTGGGGACTGCCGCCACTCGCCGAGCGCCTCCTCGCCCGGAGAGCGGACACCGTCTGGAGCGAGCTGGCCGGGATTCGTGCCGCCGCGCTGGGGCTGGGCGGAGTGGTCGAGGCCTCGGGCCTGGTGAGCGCGGACTCGGAGCTCGGACGCCTGCTGCGCGCCGAGCGTCCAGTCCGTCACCTCTGCCTCGCCGCGCTCGAGGAGGGTCGGACCGCCCTGGTGCTCGGTCGCGCCAGCGAGCCCTTCGCCCGCCGCGAGCTGGAGCTGGTCCGGCTGTCCCTTCCGGTCATCGGGCTCGGGGACCGGCGGGCGAGCGAGGTGCAAGAGGCGCTCGGGGCCCGGCTCACCCCCCGGGAGCAGGAGATCTTCGACTACGTCAGCCGCGGCTACAACAACCGGGAGATCGCCTCGGCGCTGGGCACCTCGCACTTCACGGTGCGCAACCAGCTCTGCCGTCTCTTCCGCAAGGTGGGCGTGAGCGGCCGCTCCGAGCTGGTGGGGCTGGCGGCCATGGCCACCCGGCGCGCGCGTATCGCCTAGCAGTCGGCTGAAAACGAGAAGGGCCCCGTGCGAAGGAGCCAGACGGCTCCGGCACGGGGCCCGGGGAGACTCTCGCCGCAGGCTACTTCAGGCTCGGGTACGGCTGGTTGAAGAAGCACACCCCCGAGCTGCCGAAGGCGGTGGCCACCGGCACCGTCCAGGGGTCCGTCTTGCAGCCCTGGTCGAAGGTGCTGAAGATGCCCGAGCTGAACGGCTGCTTGAACGGGTCGCAGTCCGCGTCGGTCTCGCAGCCAACCGCCGGCGAGAGCGCCTGCACCGTGTACTCGGCCGTGCACGCTCCGGAGGTCATGGTGACCTCGGCTTTGAACTCAGCGTTCTGGTACGCCGCGCTCCCCAACGACTCCATGTTCCGCGTGGCGTAGGAGAGGGTGCCGTCGGTCATGGTGGTCAGACTGGCGATGTGGCACAGCGAATCGGCGTCGGCCTCCCGGGTGGTGAACTCGCCCGCGCCGATCAGCCCCGCCGGAAGCGGGTCCACCGTGGGATCGGCATAGGGCATGGTGAGTGCGGCGTGCACCCGTACCTGGCTGTTGGCGATGGTGTCGAAGACCCAGATGTCGCTGGTCTCCGCGGGGTTCCGGGTGTCGCAGCCGGCGCTGGCCGATCCGGTCCGGGTGAAGCGCAGCACGTACCCGCCCTGCGCAGATGGGAGCATCTGGCACTCGGGCTGGGCCAGCGAGCCACAGGCGGTGGCGAGGAGCAGCATGCAGAGCAGTGAGGTTCTCATGGTGGTGTCCATGGCTAGAACGTGAACCGCAGGCTGAACCGGAACTGACGCACCGGCTGGTAGTTGGTGGGTGTGCCCCAGGTGAGGTTGGTCACCCGGGGGATCGGGTTACCGTTGCGATCCGGGAGCGAGACGTTGATCGCCGCGCCGGTGGTCGAGTTCGCCACCCGCGGCTTGGGCAGTGAGCCGTTGCCCGGTGCGCAGGTGTCGATGGTGGTTCCGCTGCAGATCCCTCCGAACTGCGCAGGCACCGTGCCCTGGGTGGCGCCGAGGATGGGAGAGACGGTGTTCAGGGTGTAGTTCTCGTCCACCGAGACCGGCCGCTGCGAGTTGAAGACGTTGAACGCTTCCACCGAGGCGGTGATCACGCTGTCCTTGCTCAGCCGGTAGTTGAGGTTCACCCGGGCGTCGAGCGAGGTGACCCAGGGCAGTCGCCCACCGCTGCCCCGCTGGAGGAGGAAGGCCTGGCCGGCGCCGTAGATGGGGTGGCCGCCCAGCGCGTTGATCGGTGCCCCGGAGTTGGCGTTGAAGGAGCCACCCAGCGTGGCGCTGAACACCGGGTTGATGACGAACTCCTTGGCCAAGTAGACCTTGATGTTGTGGGTGATGTCCCCGCTCAGCGGACCGTCCTGGTTCAGCAGGAGAGTCCGCAGGTCGAAGGTGGAGTTGATGTTGGGATCGAGCTGCGGCGCGCCGAGCGCTGCCAGGCCCTGGGCGTTGAACAGGCCGTCGTAGTTCCCGGTCAGCTTGGACCAGGTGTAGCTGACCTGTGCCAGCCAGAGGTCGGAGAAGCTCTTGGTGAAGAGCACGGTGACCGCGTCGTAGGTTCGCTTGGCGGTGGGGAAGGAGTCGGCGATCCCCTCCCCGGGGTTGCCGATGAAGTAGGTCTGCCCGTCGTTGTTGGACATGTCCTCCACCGTGCGGACCAGGTTCCGGTGGGTGTAGGTGACGCCAGCCCGCGCGTTGGGCAGCACCTCGTACTCGGCGCCAGCGACGATCTCGTCATTGGTCGGCGACTTGAGGTTCGGGTCCACGTACGAGGCGTAGGGTGGCCCGGTGACCCCCCACTTGCGGTCGGGGGCCTGGGCGATCCCGGTGATGGTCGCGGTGCTGTCCACCCGTGTCCTGACGTCGCACCCCTTCCGCCCCACCGCGAGGGGATTGCAGTCGTGCACCCCCTGGAGCGTCCCCTGCGAGCTGCTCAGCGCCCGGTCGGAGATGTCGAGCGGGACGTACTCGTAGTAGCGCCCGTAGTTGGCGAAGATCTTCGACCGGCCCTGCTGGGTCGGATCCCACACCACGCCGATGCGGGGGCTCAGCTGATCGGTGAGCTTGATCCGCGTCTTGCCGTCCTGCCCCTCCATGTTCAGTGCGTCGTAGCGGAGACCGAGGTTGAGGGTGACCTTGTCCATGATGCTCCAGCTGTCCTGGACGAAGCCTCCGAGGATGGTCGACTTGGTGGCGGTGTACGGCCGGGGCGCGTCGCTGATGGTGTCGGTGTCGGTGATGGCACCGAAGCGGCGGTAGTCGTAGACCGAGCCCGCGGGCCCGCCGATGTCGGTCCCGTCGCGGTAGACGACGCCACCGGTGTACGTCTCGTCGTGGCTGTACTTGTTGATCTGCCCGTCGAAGCCTGCCTTGAGCACGTGGTGCCCCAGCGCGTTGACCAGGTAGGTCAGCACCGCCCGGCCCTGGTAGCTGTCGAAGTTCAGGTACTCGATCAGCCCGCCCGGGCCGCCGGTCCCGTACCGGACGACGTTGCAGGTCGCGCCGGGCTCGGTGCAGGCCCGGACCACCGAGGCCGGCACCGAGGTGTCCAGCTGGTACACCGGCGTGGGGATGCCCGCCGGCGAACGCACCGCCGGGACGCCGGCCAGCGTTGCCGGGTTATCGATGTCGTCGAGGGTGCTGCCGTCCCCGGGAAGGTACGAGTCGCGCTGGATGTGCACGCCGAGCTTCACGTCCAGCAGCAGGCGCTTGTCGAGGAAGGAGCTGCTCAGCTCGCCGGCCACGTCCACGGCGTTGAAGCTCGACTTGGTCCACCCCGCGTTGTAGGTGCCCAGCGCCAGGAGGTTGGCGTTGAAGGGGATGCGGTTGTTGGAGCGGTTCCGCAGCGCCACCCCCCCGTCGCTTCCACCGTTGGTCGGCGTCCCGGTGACCGTCAGGCTCACCCGGTGATCCGAGCTGATCAGGAAGGTGAGCTTGCCGATGTAGTTCCAGCTCCGCTCGTCGCCATTCCGGCGCTGGGTCGAGTCGGGGATGGGCTCGAACGCGCCGTTGATCAGCCGGCTGAAGCTGCGCCCGTAGATGTAGCGCTGCGCCGACCACTGCAGGCCGGCGAAGAACCACAGCTTGTCCTTGAGGATGTAGCCGCCGATCGTCGCCCCGATGTCGCCGAAGTTGCCCAGCTCCCGCGTCCCCTGGACCACCGGGGTCCCCCCGGGGACCACCCCCGGCGCGCCGCTGAGGCTGCCCGGAGTGAAGGTGCCCCACACCGAGCCGTGGAACTCGTTGCCTCCGGACTTGGTGACCGCGCTGATCGCCCCGCCGCTGGTCCGCCCGTACTCCGGCATGTACCCGCCGCTGACCACGTTGACCTCGTCCATGAACTCCACGGTGAGGGGCGAGCCCAGGGTGCCGAACCCGGGGTTGTTCACCGAGATGCCGTCGATCAGGTACAGGTTCTCGGGCGAGGTCGCGCCGTTGATGCCCACCCCGTAGTAGTCACCGTTGGCCTGCGGCGCGGTGGTGGCCAGCGAATCGAACGAGCGGTTCGCCCCGCTCAGGCCGCCGGGCCGGGACACCGCCAGGTTGCGGACGAAGTCCTGGTTGATGGTGGTGCCGGTGGCGCTGGAGCCGATGTCGATGGTGGGCGGGGTGCCGACCACGGTCACCGTCTCGCTCCCCGCGGTCTCCGGGAGCAGCTCGACGTTGAGCCGCAGGGTCCGGTCGGCGGCCACGTCGATGCCGGTCCGGGAGAAGGGCCGGTAGGTCTCCTTCTCGAAGCGGAGGGTGTACGTCCCCGGCGGCAGCTGGGGAACGCGGTAAAGGCCCGTGGAGTCGGTCACCACCACCTGCTCGCCCTGCAGGGCGGGAGAGGTCGCGGTCACCACTACGTCTGCCACGGGGGCCTTGGTGGATGTGTCGATCACGTTTCCGGTGAGCACCGAGGTGCTGGCCTGCGCCAGCGCCACGGTAGGCACGAGCGTCAAGAGCAGCGCACACGCTCGTGCCTTTCCTGTCGTTCCCAGCTCGGCTCGCTTCAAGAGCAGCCCCTCCTCGCGACGGGTGAGGAAGGGACTGTCGACGTGCGAGGGGCAGCGGGTCACGGTTGCAGCTGAACCACCGCCGCTGTGGTGTCGCCGCACCACATCAGCGACGGCGAGCACTCAGCGGCCGGGGTTCCGGAGGCAGCCGGCGGCGAGTCCAACCAGCTCGGCTCGGGAGGCCACCCCCACCTTGCGGAAGAGCCGCGCAAGCTGGTTCCTGACCGTGAGAGGGGAGGTTCCGAGCACCAGGCCGATCTGCCGGTTGCTATAGCCCCGCTGGAGGTAGCCCAAGATCTCCTGCTCCCGGGGGCTGAGGGTGGCCCCGAGGGAGTCGGCCAGGTCCGCGGCCTGGGTGTCCGCGAGGGTGAGTACCGGGAGGGCCAGGCGCAGCAGCTCCACCTCCGGGCCGTGAAACGCCGGCTCGAGCTCGCGGGCCAGCACCACCGCCGCGGCCTCGTCGCTCAGCCAGCCGATGCACAGCGCCTCGACCGGGTGCGTGGTCTGCAGAAGCCGCAGGAGCGGGCTGGAGGCACCGGCGCCGGCGAGCTGGAGTACCGCCCCATCGGCCCGGGCCCGGAGCTCGCGCAGCTCGATCCACGCCCCCCGGCCATGCCGGGTCAACACCCGGAGCACGGGCGGGGTGGCGCCGAGCGATGCCGGCTCGGGACGTCCCGCCGGGGGCGTGGCGATGAAGCCGAAGTCGAAGGGAATCGCCGCGCGCAGGGCACGGAGCGCCTCGAGGCGGAACCGCTGCCGGCCCTCGCAGTTCGCGCCGGCCTGGGCCAGCGCCGAGAGCAGCCGCAGCCCTCTCGGGCCGGACAGGTGCGGGGAGCTCGGAGTGGGCGGAGGGTGGAGGTCGACCGGGAGTCGCACTGCGCCTGTATCCCGCGGGTGGCGGCACCACAGCTTGTACCCGCCGAGCGGCCTGGGACTGGAACGTCACGCCGCCCGCGAGTCCGGCCCTCCGCGTGGTGCCGCCAGCCCCCTCAGGCGGCTGGCGATCTGCGCCAGCGGCTCGGGCCGCGCCCGGTACACCGTCCACCGGCCTCGCTTCTCGGACTCGACCACCCCCGCCTCCTTGAGGATGCGGAGGTGGTGGGAGACCAGTGCGTGCCGCATGCCCACCAGCAGCTCCAGGTCGCACAGGCAGAGCCCGGGCTCGCCAGACCGAATCGGTCCGGTCCGGGGGCCGTGCCACTGCAGCAGCAGCTCCAGCATCCGCAGCCGGGTGGGCTCGGCCACCGCCTTCAGCGCCCGCAGCAGCTCGTCGGCGCCCATGTCCTGCTCCCCTGGTTCGCCGGACCCGGGCCGGTCACTTCAGCCCCGGGAAGGGTTTGGTGAAGAAGCACACCCCCACCGTCGGATCCCCGGTGAGAAAGTTCGTCACCCAGTCCGCCTTGGTGCAGGCCACCGCGTACTGGGCGTTGATGCCCGAGCCGATGGCCCGGCCGGCGGTTGGATCTGCGTCCGGCGAGCAATCGTCGTCCGAGGCGCACGGCACCAGCGGGTTCAGCGCTAGGGCCTTGTAGGTCCCGGAGCAGTCACCGAAGGAGATGGCCACCTCGCCCTGGAACTCGGTCCCCTGGTAGTCGGCGCCGCTGAGGAACTCGAGCTGCTCGGCGGAGAGCGTGTACGTCTCCTGACCGGGACCGAGGCCGAGCGGGTCGACGTCGGCTCGGGCCTCGGACATCGTGGGCATGGTGCACACGCTTCGCGAGTCCGGCTCTCCGGAGAGATTCCCCTTCCCGAAGTAGGGATGGGACGGATCCGGATCCCCTCCCACGTCGGGGTAGGGCATGGACAGCGGATGCACCACCACCTGGTTGTCGGGCTGGTACATGTCCATTCGCCAGCTGTCCCCGTAGATCGAAGGGAGCACGTCGGTGCAGGCCCCCGAGGGCGGAGTCTCCAGCGTCAACTGGACGGTGTAGTAGCCACGCTGGATCAGGCACGGCGGCGGCGCGGCGTCCGGGACGCAGGCGTTCAGCGACGCGGTGAGCACTGCGGCGCAGAGGAGGCTCCGGAGCATGGTCGTTTCCTCGGTCGAGGTGTCGGCGCGCATCAGAAGGTCACCCGGGCGCTGAAGCGGATGGTCCGCACGGCCTGGTAGCTGGCTGGCCGACCCCAGGTGGGGTTCACCGCCGCGGGGAACGGGGCCTGTGCCGGGTCGGGGAGCAGGACCCGCTTGGCCGAGCCGTTCACGTATCCGGGAGCGGGGAGCGAGCCATTGCCGGGCGAGATCACCCGGGCCGCGCCGGCGGCCACGTTCTCCTCGAAGGTCTTCGACGGGTCGTAGACCGGTCCCTTGGTCGGATCGTCGTTGCGGAGGACCGTCGAGCCGAAGACCGTGCCGGGGATCGAGCCCTGGGTCCCGTTGGGGATCGGCCCCACCTGGTCGTAGGTGTAATTCTCGTTCACCGAGGTGGGCCGCTGGGAGTTGAAGATGTTGAAGCCCTCCACCGCGACGGTGACCACGCTGTCCCTCCCCAGCCGGTAGTTCACTCCCACGCGGGCGTCGACGGTGTTCACCCAGGGGAGCCGTCCTCCCTGGCCTCGCTGGAGGATGTAAGCCTCGCCCGCCCCGTAGAGGACCTGCGCGCCGCGGTAGCTGATCGGCGGGCCGGAATTGCCGTTGTACGAGGCGCCCAGGGTGAGGCTGAGCACCGGGAGAATCGGGAACTCCTTCGCCAGGTAGACCTTCACCGTGTGGGTCAGGTCACCGAACAGCGGCCCCTCCTGGTTCAGGAGCAGCGACTTGAGGTCGAAGGTGGAGTTGAGGTTCGGGTCGAGCTGGTTGTTCTCCGGCCGGTATAGCCCATCGTAGTTCCCGTGGAGGCGGGTCCAGGTGTAGCTGACCTGCGCCAGCCAGAGATCGGAGAAGGTCTTGGTGAAGCTCACCGTCACCGCGTCGTAGGTGCGCTTGGCCTTGGGAAAGGACGAGGCGATCCCCTCACCCGGATTGCCGATGAAGTACGTGGCCGCCTCGTCGTTGGACATGTCCTCGACGGTGCGCACCAGGTTCCGGTGGATGTAGTTCACTCCCAGGCGGGCATTGGCCAGCACCTCGTACTCGGCGCCGACCACGATCTCCTCGTTGGTTGGCGACTTGAGGTTGGGATCCACCGGGACCTGATCCGCGGCGGTGATCAGCCAGGTTCGGCTGGGGCGGGTGTTGGAGTAGAGCCGGCTGTGGTCGATGCAGTTCTGGACGCCCCTGCCCAGGGGGTCGCAGTTGTAGTCGTGGTAGACGACCAGACCCGAGGCGGTGGTCAGCTCGCGGTCGGCGATGTCCAGGGGGATCTGTTCGTAGTAGCGCCCGTAGTTGGCGTAGATCTTCGAGCGTCCCTGCTGCGTCGGGTCCCACACCAGGCCCACCCGCGGGGAGATCTGGTCCTTCAGCGAGATGCGGGTCACCCCGTCCGCGCCAGACAGCGCGAGCTGGTCGTAGCGCAGCCCCACGTTGAGGGTGACCTTGTCCAGGATGCTCCAGCTGTCCTGGACGAAGCCGCCGAGGATGGTGGACTTGGTCTTGGCGTCCGAGAAGGGGTCGAGCACCGGCTGATCTGGCCCGGTGAGGTGCCCGAAGTTCCGGGTCTCGAAGACCGCGAAGGGCTGGGTCCCGCTGCCCGGTCCAGGGAACGTGTCCTCGGGAACCTCGGCGAAGCTGACTCGCCCGGTGTAGCCCTTCTTGTGCTCGTAGTAGGAGATGACCCCGTCGACGCCGACCTTGAAGACGTGGTGCCCCAGCCCGGAGAAGATGTAGGTCAGCACGCCGCGGGCCTGGTACGAATCCAGCTGCAGCCGTTCGATGAACCCCGGGCCGCCGGTGAACCAGGCCAGCACGCCGCACTTCTGCGCTCCGTCGGCTCCGGCGCAGGCCTGCGAGACCGCCGAAGGGACCTGATCCACCTCGGCGACGTTGCGCGGAATGTTGGGATGGAGCGCGTACAGCGGGGTACCGGCCAGCGTCGTGCGCTCGTCGACGTTGAACTCGCTTCCATCCCCCGGCAGACCCTCGTCGCGCTGGTGGTGCCAGCCGACGCGGGCGTCCAGGAGGAGCCGCTTCTCCAGGAAGGCGCTGTTCAGCTCACCGACCACGTTCAGCGAGTCGTTGTGGGTCTTGATGTGGAAGGCGTTGAAGGTCCCCGCCCCGATGGTGGTCGAGGCGGTCTGAGGAGTGCGGAGCTGGAGGAGTCCGGGGATGCGGAACGGAAGGGCGCTGTCACCGCCGCCGCTGGTGGGTGTGCCGTTGATCGAGACGCTCACCCGGTGGTCGGTGGTGATCAAGTACGTCAGCTTGGCGATGTAGTTGATCGACCGCTCGTCCTGGAACCAGCGCTGCGTGCCGCCGGGGATGGGGGTGTAGATCGGCTGCCCGGTCGTGGGGTCCAGCGCCTGGTTCCCGCCGCCGTCCAGGGTGGCCTGGGCGAAGTCCCGGTACAGCGAGTTCCGGCTGGCCGCGTACTGGAACCCGACGAAGAACCAGAGGCGATCCTTGAGGATGTAGCCGCCGAGCGTGGCTCCGAAGTCCCCGATGTTGAACAGGGAGGTGCGGGTGCTCACTGCTCCGCCACTGATCCCCTCCACCGAGGCCGGTGCCCCACTCAGCGCGCCCGGGGTGTAGGTGCCGAAGACCGAGCCGTGGAACTCGTTGCCTCCCGACTTGGTGACCGCACTGAGGGCGCCGCCGAGCGACCGCCCGTACTCGGGCATGTAGCCCCCGGTGATCACGTTCACTTCGTCGATGAACTCGATGGTCAGGGGTGAGCCGTTGACCCCGTACGCGGTGTCGTTCACCGCCAATCCGTCGATCAAGTAGCTGTTCTCTGGACTCTGAGATCCGCTGATCGAGACCCCGTAGGCGTCGGCGTTCGCGGTGGGGGCCAGCGTCGCCAGGGAATCGAAGGACCGGTTGGCGCCGGACAGCCCGCCGGGCCGGGCGACCGGCAGATTGCGCACGAAGTCCTGGCTGACCGTGGTGCCCACGGTGCTGGAGCCGACGTCGATGGTCGGCGGCGTGCCCACCACCGCAATGTTCTCCACCCCGGCGGTCTCCGGGAGCAGCTCTACGTTGAGTCGCAACGTCCGGTCCGCCGCCACATCGATCCCGCTCCGGCTGTAGGGCCGGTAGCTCTCCTTCTCGAAGCGCAAGCTGTAGATGCCCGGCGGGAGCTGGGGGACGCGGTAGAGACCACTGGCGTCGGTCACCACGACCTGCTCTCCCTGGAGCGTGGGCGAGGTGGCAGTCACCACCACGTCGGAGACCGGCGCGCGGGTGCTGGAGTCGACCACCGTCCCGGTCAGCACCGAGATGCCGCTCTGGGCGCGGGTGGCGGGAGCGACGAGGAGCACGAGCCAGAAGAGCCGCCGTGAGGCCCAGGTCGCGGGACGTCGGAGCGTTCGATGCAAGAGGAACCCCTCCCGGACTGCGTGGAGGAGGGCAGGGTCCCAGTCCTTCCGGCGATTCGCAGGATGCCGTTCGGCCCACGAGATCCGTGGTGCAACGGACCCGGATTCGCCAGGAGCGATGGTGCGAGCGCACCGCGCCCCCGGGCCGCAGCTCGTCTAGAGCGTCACCTGGACCGAGGAGATGCCCCAGATGTCGTGCGCGTACTGGTGGATGCTCCGGTCCGAGCTGAACCGTCCCACCCTCGCGACGTTGAGCAACGCCTTCCGGGACCAGCCCTCCGGATCTCCCGCGTACGCCCGGGCCACCTCACCCTGCGCGTCGGCGTAGGCGCGGAAATCGGCCAGGACCAGGTAGCGGTCCTCGGTGAGGAGCGCCTCCAGGAGCGGGTGGAAGAGATCGGGGTCCTCGGGCGAGAAGAAGCCCGAGCGGATGAGGTCGAGCACTGCCTTGAGCTCGGGGTCGCGGTCCACGACCTCCCCGGGGCGGTACCCGTCCCGGAGCGTCTCTGCCGCCTGCTCGGCGGTGAGCCCGAAGAGGAAGAAGTTCTCGGGGCCCACCGCCTCGCGAATCTCGATGTTCGCCCCGTCGAGCGTGCCCAGAGTGAGGGCGCCGTTGAGGGCGAACTTCATGTTCCCCGTCCCCGAGGCCTCCTTGCCGGCGGTGGAGATCTGCTCCGAGACGTCGGCGGCGGGGATGATCCGCTCCGCCAGGCTCACCCGGTAGTTGGGGAGGAACACCACCTGGATGCCGGTGTGGCCCGAGTCGGCGTTCACCACCTCGCCGATGCCGTTGATCAGCCGGATGATGAGCTTGGCCAGGAGGTACCCTGGCGCGGCCTTGGCTCCGAAGAGGAAGACCCGGGGGTGGACGACCGCCGCCGGGTTCTCGCGGGCCCGCATCCACAGCGCCACGATGTGCAGCGCGTTCAGCAGCTGCCGCTTGTACTCGTGCAACCGCTTCACCTGGACGTCGAAGATGGCGCCGGGGTCCAGGTTGAGCCACAGCGTGTCCCGGACGTGGTCCACCAGCCGCTGCTTGTTGGCCTGCTTCACCGCCCGGAAGTCGTGGAGGAACCCGCCGTCGTTCACCAGCGGCTCGAGACGCTGCAGCTGGTCCAGCTCGCGCACCCATCCCTCGCCGATCCGCGAGGTGACCAGCGCCGACAGCCCGGGGTTGCAGAGCAGGAGCCAGCGCCGCGGCGTGACCCCGTTGGTCTTGTTGTTGAACCGCTCGGGGAAGAAGTCGGCGAAGTCGGGAAGGACGTCGCGCTTCAGCAGCTCGGTGTGCAGCTCGGCCACCCCGTTCACGCTGTGGCTGCCCACCACCGCCAGGTGCGCCATCCGGACCTTCTTCTCGGCCGCCTCCTCGATCAGCGACATCCGCCGCAGCCGCTCGCCGTCGAAGGGGTGGCGGAGCTGCACCTGGCGCAGGAAGCGCTGGTTGATCTCGTAGATGATCTCCAGATGACGGGGGAGGAGCCGCTCGAAGAAGCTCACCGGCCACATCTCCAGCGCCTCGGCGAGGAGGGTGTGGTTGGTGTAGCCGAAGGTGGCGACCGTCACCTCCCAGGCCTCGTCCCAGGGCACGTGCTTCTCGTCCACCATCAGCCGCATCAGCTCGGCGATGGCCACCGCCGGGTGGGTGTCGTTGAGCTGGATGGCGACCTTCTCCGGGAAGGCGCGGAAGTCCTCGTGGCGGCGCAGGTAGCGGCGCACGATGTCCGCCAGGCTGCAGGCGACGAAGAAGTACTCCTGCCGCAGCCTCAGCTCCTTGCCGGCCTGGTTCTGGTCGTTGGGGTAGAGAACCCTGCTGATGACCTCCGACTCGTTCTTCTCCACCACGCTGCGCTCGTAGTCGCCGGCGTTGAAGAGGCGGAGGTCGAACTCCTCCGAGGCCCGGGCCTGCCAGAGCCGCAGGGTGTTGACCGTGGCCGCCCCGTAGCCGGCCACCGGCATGTCGTAGGGCACCCCGAGCACCGTCTTCCCGCCCACCCAGCGCGAGGCCGGGGTGCCGTTGCGGCCGGAGCCGTGCTCCACCGAGCCGTAGAAGCGGACCGGAACCGTCTTCTCCGGCCGGACGATCTCCCAGGGGTTGCCGAACTTGAGCCACTCGTCGGCGCGCTCCACCTGGTGCCCGCCGATGACGTCCTGGCGGAAGATGCCGAACTCGTAGCGGATGCCGTAGCCCATCCCCGGGTAACCGTGGGTGGCCATCGAGTCGAGGAAGCAGGCCGCGAGCCGGCCGAGACCGCCGTTGCCCAGCCCCGCGTCGGGCTCGAGGTCGATGAGCCCGTCGAGGTCCACCCCCGCGCCGCGCAGCCCCTCCCGCGCCGCGTCGAGGAGGCCGGTGGCGATGAGGTTGTTCCCCAGCGCCCGCCCGAGCAGGTACTCGGCGGAGAGGTAGTACGCGCGCTTCGGGTCCAGCGCCCGGTAGGTCCGCTTCGTCGCCACCCAGCGCTCGGCGAGCCGGTCCCGAACCGCCATGGCGATGGCCTGGAACCGGTCCCAGGGCGTCGCCCGGTCGGGACCCTGCCCCCGGGTGTACTGCACGTGGGCCAGGAACGAGCGCTGGAGCGCATGCGGATCGGTCCGGAGGTGTGGCACCTCGGGAGTGGACGGAGGCGCGTCGGGAACGAGTCGGACGGGGCTGTCGCTCATCTGGCGGGAGGAACTCTACCCGCTCCCGCTGAAGCCGGTGGCGACTCCGCGTGGTTCAACTATGGTCCGTGGGCTGAGCCATGGTGATGCGCGACGTCATCGTCCTTGCGGTCGGGCTGGTGCTGGGGCTGGTGGTGCTCGGCTGGCGGCGGGGCCGGCGCCTCCGGGCGCTGTTCGATTCGGTGCGCGACGTGGACATCACCGCGCTGGCCGGCTATCGCCACGGGCGCCTCGAGGACCTCTCGCTCGCCGACCGCGCCGTGACCCAGCGCGATGGAGGAGTGGAGGTGACCGCCGCGGTTCTCAGCGCCCGCGAGAGCCGGGCGCTCTTCGGCACGGCCCTCGCCCGGAGCGGCATCCAGCCGGTGTGGATCGAGGTGAAGAACGCCGAGGAGGTGCCGTACTGGCTGCTCGCTGCCGGGCTCGACGCCGACTACTTCTCGGCCCGCGAGGCAGCGCACCTCCGGCACTCGAAGTTCGCCCCGTCGGCCAACCGTCAGATGGACGAGTTCTTCGACCAGTCCCAGTTCCGCAGCCCCGTGCTCCCCGGCACCAGAGGGGCCGGCTTCGTCTTCGCCAACCTGGACGAGGGCACCAAGCCGGTGGCGATCGATCTGGTGGCTCCCCGGCACGGGGCGGTGAAGAGCTTCACTTACTTCCTGCGGGTACCGGGCCTCAGGACCGACGCCAGCCGCCTGGACCTCGACCGCATCTACCGGCGCGAGTCGGTGGCTCGGCTCGAGACCGAGGAGGAGCTGCGCGCGGCCCTGGAGCGTTTGCCGGGCTGGACCACCAACAGGAACGGGAGCGCCCGCGGTGATCCACTGAATGTGGTCCTGATCGGCAAGCCGGACGACCTGTTCCCCGCCTTCCTTCGCCGGGGCTGGCATCCGACGGAGGTGGTGTACCTGGGCTCGTCCTGGAAGACGGTGAAGTCCTTCCTCCTCGGCTCGAAGTACCGGTACTCGCCGGTGAGCCCGCTCTACGCCCTGGGGCGCTTCCAGGACGTGGCGGGCCAGAAGGCCCGGCAGTCGATCAGCCAGCGCAACCACATCCGCTTCTGGCTCGCTCCCCTGCTGTACCGTGACCGACCGGTCTGGCTGGGGCAGATCAGCCGGGACATCGGCGTGCGCTGGACGCTCAAGACCTGGAACCTCACCACCCACAAGATCGACCCCGACGTGGACGAGGTGCGGCTGGGGCTGATCCAGGACATGCTCTACTCGCAGTCGCTGGTGAAGTTCGGCTTCGTGAAGGGGCTCGATCCAGCCCCGTCCACCCGCCCGCACCACAACCTGACCGGCGACCCCTACTTCACCGACGGGCTCCGTGCGGTCCTGCTGTTCGAGCGCCGTCCGGTCGCGCTCGGGGAGACCGAGGTCTTCGAGTGGGAGCGCCCCGGGAGCGCGCCGCCAGCCCCGGCGCTGGATCCGGCCCGGACGTCCCGTGCCGGCTGACCGGGAGCGGGCGCTCGCTAGCGGTTCGGGGGGGTGACCGCCGCCAGCGAGGGCGCGTCGAGGCTCGCCGCGATCGGGGCCACTGCCTCGCGGAAGCGCGCCAGGAGGGTGGGGGGCACCGGCTCGCTCCGGGGGAACTTCTGGTTCAGCGGGTTCACGAACCCGCCGTTGCGCTTCATCGCGAAGTGCAGGTGCGGCCCGGTGGTCCGCCCGGTGTTGCCCGAGTAGCCGACGACCTGCTTCTGCGCCACCCGGGCGCCGGTGCGGACGCCCGGGCCGTACGAGGAGAGATGCAGGTAGCAGGTCTCGAATCCGTTCCGGTGCCGGACGCAGACGCTGTTCCCGCCGGCGCCGGTGTTGCCGGCGACGGTGACCGTGCCATCGGCCACGGCCCACACCGGGGTCCCGACGGCCGCGGCGTAGTCCACGCCCTGGTGTGCCTTGAGGTACTCGAGCACTGGATGGAAGCGCATCCCGAAGCGGCTGGTCACGTGGGCGAACTTGAGCGGCGATTTGAGGAACGCCTTGCGCGCGCTGGTCCCGTCCTCCTGGAAGTAGGACCACTCCCCGTCCGGGAGCTGCCAGCGGAAGACGCGCTTGGTGCCGACGCTCTCGCCCCGGTACTCGGCGGCGACCACCTCGCCGTAGCGTAGCAGCCGGCCCTTGCTCAGGACCTTCTCCACCAGGCAGCGGACCCGGTCGCCCTTGCGCACGTCCACGTAGAAGTCGATGTCCCAGGCGAAGACGTCGGCCAGCGCCAGGGCGATGGTGGGGTCCTCCTTGGCGGCGAGCGCGGCGTCGTACAGCGAGCTCGCGACCTCCAGCTCCACCCGCGAGACCTGGGTCTCGACCTCGACCTCCCGCTTGCTGGCCACGTACTTCTCGCCATCGCGGCGGACCTGCCACTCGTCCACCGGGCTCTGGCGGTAGTCGAAGTGGTCCAGCTCACCGTCACGGAACACCAGCCGCAGCTGATCGCCCACCCGCGACTTCCGGAAGTCGAACACGCCCTGGAGCGCGCCGACCACGCGGTCGGTCTGGATGCCGTCGAGCCCGGCGGCGCGGAGCGCGCTGGCCAGCACCTGGTTCCGCTCGACGCGGCGGTTCAGGATGCGAGTCTGGGGGCTGGACGGCGCGGCGGTCAGCAGCGCGGCGACGAGGGCCGGAGCGAGGACGGTCATCGGGACTGGAGTGGATCAGCCTACCAGGCTCTCGCCGGGCGCCAAGCCGAGATTCCCGCCCCCCTGGCCGGCGCCGTCGACGTGCTGGACCGTGCGCGCGGGGTCGTCACCCGCCGGCCGCGCTAGAGTGACGCCGTGCGACTCGCGCCCGGCACCCGGCTCGGCCCCTACGAGGTGCTCGCCACGCTCGGCTCCGGGGGGATGTCGGAGGTCTACCGGGCCCGGGACAGCCGGCTGCAGCGCGAGGTGGCGATCAAGGTGGTCGGCGAGGCTCTGGCCGGCGACACCGCGTTCCTGAACCGGCTGGAGCAGGAGGCCCGCCTCGCCGGCGGGCTGAATCACCCGAACATCGTCGCGGTGCACGACATCGGGGTGCACGAGGGCGCGCCGTACGTCGTGACCGAGCTGCTCCAGGGAGAGACGCTCCGGGAGCGCCTCCTGCGTGGCCCGGTGTCGCTGCTCCAGGCGCTCGACTGGGCGGGGCAGATTGCTCATGCGCTCGCCGCGGCGCATGCGCACGGCATCATCCACCGGGACCTCAAACCGGAGAACGTCTTCGTCACCCGCTCCGGCCAGGTGAAGCTGCTGGACTTCGGCATCGCCAAGGCCACTCCCCGGGTCACCGAGGCGCGTGGGTTGCTCGACCCCACGATGAGCCCCGCCGGCTCGGCAACCCGGACCGGTGCGGTGCTGGGGACGCCGGGCTACATGTCGCCGGAGCAGGTCCGGGGCGAGCAGGTGGACGCCCGGAGCGACATCTTTGCCCTGGGCACCATTCTTTACGAGCTCCTCTCCGGGCAGCGCACCTTCCGCACCGGCTCCATCGTCGAGAGCGGCTATTCCATCCTCCACGACGAACCGGCGCCCCTGCCTCCCTCGGTCCCGGCCGGTGTGGCACAGGTGGTCCAGCGCTGTCTGGCCAAGGACCCCGAGCAACGCTTCCAGTCGGCGCGTGACGTGGGCTTCAGCCTCGAGGCGCTGCGCGGGACCGGGTCGACCACACCTGCCCAGCCGCTGGAGGCCCTGGGCCGGGGCCACGCCCGCGCGATCCGGCTCGCCCGATGGCTCGCTCCCGCCCTCCTCCTCGCACTCGTCGCCTACGTCGCGGGGCGGGCGGCGCGGACCCCGGCGTCGCAGCCGCGCGTCCACCAGCTCACCTTCCACCGCGGCGCGATCTTCACGGCGCGCTTCGCACCCGACGGCAAGACGGTGCACTTCAGCGCCGCCTGGAACGACACCCTGCCCGAGCTGTTCACCACCAGCACCGAGTCGCGGGTCTTCCGGAGTCTGGACGTGGGGAAGGCGGAGCTCCTCTCCGTCTCCGGCGGGGGGGACCTCGCCGTCCTGCTGAACCCGACCTACCCCCTGGCGTTCGGGCTCAAGGGCACGCTGGCGGTGGTGCCGCAGCTGGGAGGCACCCCGCGCGAGCTGGCCACCGACGTCTTCTACGCGGACTGGGCGCCCGACGGGAAGACGCTGGCGGTGGTTCGCGGCGGAACCGAGGGCACCGCACTCGAGTTCCCGCTGGGGAGCGTGGTCTTCAAGTCCACCGGGTTCGTGACCGATCCCCGGGTCGCCCCGAGCGGCGATCGGGTCGCCTTCTTGGACCACCCCCGTCCCGGTGACAGCGCGGCGAGGGTCATGGTCGTGGGCACGGACGGTCGCGCCGAGGAGTGGAGCTCGTTGTTCGACGATGGCTTCGGCGTCGCCTGGACCCGGAACGCCGAGGAGGTGCTCGCCGGGCTCGCGCGGCCGGGAGAGCTGGCGTCGGTCTGGGCCCTGCGGAAAGGAAGGGCGCCGCGGCTGGTCTACCGCGGCACCGGCAACCTCCAGATCGACGACGTCGACCGCGATGGCCGGATGCTGGTCAGCGAGCGCGACTGGGGACAGGAGCTGGTCGTCGCCCCGCCGGACGGACCCGCGCGGGCGATCGAGTGGCTCGACTGGGCCAGCGTCTCGGGGATCTCGGATGACGGGAAGAAGATCCTCTCCTTCGAGTCAGGGGTGGGGGCCTCTCCGAACCTCCTGGTCGTTCTCCGGAACCTGGACCAGCGAGCGCCGACGCAGCTGGGGATCGGTCGCAGCCTCGCGCTCACCCCGGACGGCAGCCAGGCGCTGGTCAGCCTCCGGGAGGAGAAGAGCGATCAGTTCCGGGTTCTCCCGACGGGCCCGGGTGAGCCCCGGGACTTCGTCGTCCCGGGGATGGAACGGGTGTACTCGGCGAGCTTCTTCCACGACGGGAAACGGGTGGCCCTGTACGGAAGGCGCGGCGAGGACGTGAGCCGGGTCTTCGTGCTCGACATGCATGGCGGCGACCTGCGCTCCATCTCGCCGCCGCTCGCCCCCGGCTACATTCTGGCGGTCTCGCCGGACCAGAGATGGGTCGCGGTGTCCGATCCGGACGGAACCCCCAGCCTCATCCCGGTCGAGGGTGGGACGCCGGACCGCGTGACGGAGCTCGGACCGAGGTACGGGGTGGTCGGCTGGTTGAAGGACCAGACCCTGCTGGCATTCGAGCGGAACGTGGTGCCAGCCCCGGTGGTTAATTTCGATCCGAGGACCCGCCAGGTCACCCCGTACCGGACGCTCGCGCCGGTGGACCTTGCCGGGGTTCCACGGCTGACCAAGGTGCTCGCCACGCCGGACGGGAAGACGTTTGCCTTCCACTTCCGGCGGCGGACGGACGTGCTCTACCTGCTCGACCCCGCCGAGCCCTGAACCAGGGAGGGTGGCCCCGTGCTACCAGCCGGGGGGCGCGCCAGGATTCCCCATCGTCCCGCCGCCTCCGCCTCCACCACCCGGCGAGGGCATGACCACTCCGCCGTCCGGCAGGGTCTGCTGCTGGGGCGAAGGGCGGATCGCGGTGTCGTTGCCACCGCAGGCACCGGCGACCAGCGCACCGCCGCCGAGAACGAGGACCTGGAAGAGTCTACGCAGATGCATGAAGGGTCTCCTCGGCCTCCGTGGAGGCTCGCCCCCGGAGGACACCGACGGGGCAAGCGCGTTGCGGACGCTCGCCGCCGGCTGCGCCGCCGGTTCCGGCCCGTCCCGGACGTGGCACGCTCCGGTGCGATGAGCACCATCGTCCGGATCCAGGGGATGCTCGCCCGCCTGTCCCGACGCCGCGGGTTCCTCGCCCTCACCGTCGGGGTCCTCGGGCTGGGGCTGGGGGCCGCGCTGAGCGTCCTGGAGGTCGCCGACGCGCTCTTCTGGAGGCCGTTGCCCTACGCCGACGCCGACCGCCTGGTCTTCGCCTCCCAGACCGATGCCCGCGGCACCCGCCTCACCGTCACCGGCGCCGATTTCCTCACCTGGAAGTCCGAGGCCGAGCCATTCGCGTCGATGGGTGCGATCAGCGCCCGCGGCTTCAACCTCGCCAGCGACGGGGAGCCGGAGCGCGTCGAGGGGGCGCTGGTCTCGGCGGAGGTCTTCGAGGTGCTCGGAGCGCGACCGCTCCTCGGCCGCCTCATCGAGCCCGGTCCGCCGGGCCCCCGGGTGGCCGTGCTCTCCGAGTCGCTCTGGCGGCGGCGCTTCGGAGCGGATCCGGCCGTGCTCGGGCGCACGCTCTCGCTCGACGGCGAGCCGGTACAAGTCCTGGGGGTGGTTCCGGCGGCGTTCCGGCTCCCGGCCACGGCACAGCTCTGGGTCTCGGCTCGGGGACGCGTCCCCGAGCACCCGACCTACCCCATCGACCCGGAGGCCGATCGGGCGCGTCACTTCCTCACCGTCATCGCCCGCCTCCGTCCGGGCTGGAGCCCGGGAAGTGCCGGGGCGGCGCTGTCCACGCTGCAGGCGCGGATGGCCCGCGAGTTCCCGGACGAGGAGCGGGAGGTCACCGCAGCCGCGCTCACGCCCTTCCGCGAGCAGCTCTACGGCGCCGCGCGACCCCAGATCTCGGTGCTGCTGGGGGTGGCCGCGCTCCTGGCCTGCGTGGCCTGGGTCAACGCCGCGCACCTTTTCCTGATCCGCCGAACGCGCCGCTCTCACGAGCTGGCGGTGCGCGTGGCGCTGGGGGCGAGCCGTCGCTCGCTGTGGATCCTCTTCCTCCGGGAGGCGGGGCTCATCGCGCTCGGTGCCGGGGCGCTCGCGGTGGGGCTGGCAGCCCGGGCCGCTCCCCTCCTCGTCGCCGCGAGCCCTCAGGCGACCGGCCTGCCCCTGCCTGGACTGTCCGGTCGAGTTCTGGCGCTCGCGGTGCTCCTGGTCCTCGCCACCGCGGTCTCCATGGCGGTGCTGGCGGGGCTCCAGCCGGTGCACACCACCGAGCAGATCCAGGAGGGCGGACGCACCGGCACCGAGGGCCGTGGTGCGCGTCGCCTCCGGGCGGCGTTCCTCGGCTTCGAGGTGGTGCTGTCGCTGCTCCTCCTGCTCGGGACCGGGCTCCTGCTCCGAAGCTACCGGGCGGTCCATACGGTGGATCCGGGCTTCCGGAGCGGTGGGGTCCTCGCCGTGGACCTGCCGCTCGCCCGGCTCCGGCACCCGACGCCCGCGTCCCAGGCCCGCTTCGCCATGGACGTGCTGCGTGCCCTGGCGAACGACGGCCAGGTGGAGGCGGCCGGGTTCGTCTCCCGGCTTCCGCTGTCGCCGTCCAACACCATCGGAGACCTCGCGCTGCCGGGACAGGAGGACGCGGCGTTCCCCTGCGACCTGCGGCTCGCCAGCCCCGGCTACTTCGAGGCCCTGGGGATTCCCCTGCGGAGTGGGCGGCTGTTCGACGCCCGCGACGTCGAGGGCGGGCCCCCGGCGGCGATCATCAACGAGCTCGCCGCTCGGCGCGCCTTCGGGACGCGGAGCGCGCTCGGGCAGCGAATCCTCATCTGGGGCGAGCGCGTTCCGAGCGAGGTGGTGGGCGTGGTGGGCAACGTTCGCCACACCGGGCTCGACGCCGAGCCCCGTCCCGAGGCGTGGAGGCCCATCGGCGCGGTGGGCTGGGCCAACCTCTCCCTGGTGGTGCGCGGGAAGGTGCCGCCCGAGGCGCTGGTGGGGTCGGTCCGGGCGGCGGTCCATGCCATCGACGCCGAGCAGCCGCTGGTCCGGCCGGAGCCGATGGCCGAGCGGGCCGCGGCCTCGCTCGCGGTGCGCCGCTTCACGCTGGAGGTACTTTCCGCCGGCGCGGTGGTGGCGCTGCTCCTGGCGCTGGCCGGCATCTACGGGGTGACGGCGTACGGCGTGGCGCAGCGCACCCGCGAGCTGGGCGTGCGCCTGGCCCTCGGCGCCACACCCCGCGGCCTGGTCCGGATGGTCACCCGGGAGACGCTCGGGGTCGTTGCCGCGGGCTGCATCGTGGGCCTGCTCGCGGGGACGGCGCTGTCGAGGATTCTCTCCGGGCTCCTCTTCGGGGTCTCGCGGCTCGACCCGCTGACCTTCCTCGGCTGGCCGCTGGTGCTCGCCGCCGTCTCCGGAGGCGCGGCCTGGGTCGCCGCCCGGCGCGCCGCCTCGGTCGGCCCGGCGGAGGCGCTCCGGGCCGAGTAGGGGTGCCCCCTCAGGGCTTCTCGTCGCGCACGCTGGCGGTCAGTGCCAGGCCGGTGGGCGTCGTCGCCAGCCCGCCCTCCCCGGTCTCGCGCAGCTCGGGCGGGAGCATCCGTCCCACCGAGGCCATGGCCCCCACCACCTCGTCGGGAGGGATGAACGACTCGAGCCGCGCCAGCGCCAGCTGCGCTGCGCAGACCGCGTGCACGCTGAAGAACGCGTTCCGGCTCACGCAGGGAACCTCGACGAAGCCCCCCACCGGATCGCAGACCAGACCGATGCTGTTGGCCAGCGCCAGGGTGGCGGCGTGCACGCAGGCCCGGGCCGTTCCGCCGAGCAGCTCGGTGACCGCGGCGGCGGCCATCGCCGCGCTCGAGCCGATCTCCGCCTGGCACCCGCCGGCACTCCCCGAGATGTGCATCTGCCGGGAGATGGCCTGCCCGATGCCGGCGGCGAGGACCAGGGGCATGACCAGCTGCTCGTCGGTGATGCCGAGGTGGTCGGCCACTCCGATCAGCGCGCCGGGCACGGTGCCCGCCGATCCCGCGGTGGGGGCGGCGACGATGCGCCGCATCCGGGCATTCTCCTCGTTCACCGCCATGGCGTAGGCCTGGACCCGGCGGAGCAACGAGGCGTTCAACACGTCGGGGGCACTCCACAGCCTCTTGGCGTTCCAGCCCACCATCCCGGTGAGCGACTTCTCGGTGGAGGCGAGCCCGGCGGTGATCGAGGCGCGCATCAGTCCGAGCCGCTCGCGCATGGTGCGGCGGATGGCGTCGGGGTCAGCACCGGTCTCGGCGCAGTCCCGGCCGAGCACCCACTCGGACGCCCGTCCCGACACCGCCTCCAGCTCGCGCAAGGTGAAGCCCGCCATCGTCTCAGCCTTCGTCCATGACCGGAGGAAGCATGCGCACCCAGTGCATGCCGTGGATCCGGGCGATCCAGCCCAGCGCCGGCTCGGAGAGCCGTGCGTCCAGCTCGAGACACATCAGCGCGTCACCGCCGCGCCGGTCGCGGTTGCTGGAGAGCGAGGCGATGTTCACCCGGTCGTCGGCCACCACCCGGGTCACGGTGGCGATGGCGCCGTAGAAGTCCTGGTGCCCGACCAGCAGGGTGTGCCGCGCGCCGCTGAAGCGGACCGGCACCCCGTCGATCTCCGAGATCTCCACCGCGCCGCCCCCGATGCTCGAGCCGAGCACGGTGGTGCCCCGCCCTGTGCCGTGCAGCGTGAGCCGGACCGAATTGGGGTGCACGTTGCCAAGGTCGGCGACCGTCCAGGTGACGACCAGCCCCGCCCGGTCGGCCTCGGCCAGCGCGTCGGGGAGACGCCCATCGTCCGGCCGGAAGCCGAGGAGCCCGGCCACCAGGGCCCGGTCCGTCCCGTGCCCGCGGCCGGTCTTGGCAAAGCTACCGTGGAGCGCGATGTCCGCCTTCTCCGGAGGGGCGTCGAGGATGGCGCGCGCCAGCAGGCCGATCCGGCATGCACCGGCGGTGTGGCTGCTGCTCGGGCCGATCATCACCGGGCCGATCATGTCGAGGATGCTCATCCGGAGACCCTGCGGCGCCCCTTCTGCCAGAGTCGGTGCCGGTGGCGCCAGCGGGGCGAGCGAGGAACATCAGCGCCAGGTGCCCCTGCGCGATGTCAGGCGGGGACCTGGCTCGGGGTGCTCCGCTGGAACTCGTCCAGGACGTCCGCCAGGGTGAGCCGTCGATCGATGGCGCCCACGCGTTCCTCCAGCCCCTCGGCCCGGAGGATGTCGCGCACACCGGCCCGTGCACCCACCAGCCGCAGGGGAATGCCGGCGTCACGCAGCTCCTGGTGAAGGTTGGCCAGCATCCGCGCACCGGCGAGGTCCACCGTCGGAGAGGAGGACAGGTCGATCAGCACCAGCTGCAGCGGCCCCTTGAACGTCCGGATGCCGTCGCGGATCGCCTCCCGGACGTGCTCCACGTTGAAGTAGAGCAGCGCCGCCTCCACCCGGACGATGAGCGCCCCCGGCACCTGCTCGTTGTCCGGGTTCCGCTCCAGGTCCGAGTAGCTCCGCGTTCCCGGGATGCGCCCGAGGAAGGCCACGTTCGGATGCGCTGCCTTGCGGATCAGCAGGAGCAGCGAGAACACCACCGCCACCATCACTCCCTTGAGGATGCCGAGCAGCAGCACCGCGGCGAAGGCGGCCATCGACACCGTGAACTCCCACCGGCTCACGGTCCAGGTGTGGCGCAGCTCGCGGAGGTTGATCAGCCCCTTCACCGCCACCAGGACGATCGCCGCCAGGACCACGTTGGGGAGGTTGGCGAGCAGCCCGGTCAGGAACAGCAGGCACACCCCGATGGTCACCGAGGCGAACACCAGCGCCAGCGGCGTCTTCGCGCCCGCCTTGTCGTTCACTGACGACTGCGAGAGGCCCCCTGCCAGGGGGTAGGACTGGAAGAGCGCCGCGGCCAAGTTCGCTGCCCCCAGGCCGAGCAGCTCCTGACGCGGGTCGATCTCCTCACGGTGCGCCTGGGCCAGGGCCCGCGCCGCGGAGACGCTCTCCACGTAGGAGAGCAGCAGGCAGGCGAAGGCCAGCGGGATGAGCCCATCCACCTCGCGCGGCCGGAGTCCGGGCGGCTCGAAGTGGGGCAGGCCCCTCGGCAGCGCGCCCACCACCTTGAAGCCGAGCTCGCCCAGCGAGGTGACCGAGAGCAGGACGATGGAGACCGCCACCACCAGCAGGGCGACGGGCTTGCCGGGGAGGAACTTCTCTCCCAGGAGGAGCACCACGATGGCCGCGATTCCGAAGCCGAGCACCGTCAGGTTGGTCGAGGGGAGCTGGCTCCACAGGACACCCAGCCGCTCGAGGAAGCTCTCGCCGCCCCCCTTCACCCCGAACAGCTTGGGCAGCTGGGTGGTGGCGATGGTGAGCGCCGCCCCGGCCTTGAAGCCGAGGAGGATGGTCTCGCTGATGAAGTTGACCAGGGAGCTCAGCCGCAGGATCCAGGCGAGCACGCACATCGCCGCGGTGACCAGCGCGGTGAGCGCGGCGATCTCCGGCCCCCGCCCCGGGTTCCCGGCGACCATCTCCGCGACGGTGACCCCGACCAGGAGGGAGATGGCGGAGGTGGGGCCGATCGCCAGCTGGCGCGACGAGCCGAACAGCGCGTAGGCCAGACCGCCGACGAGATAGCCGTAGACGCCGTACTGCGGTGGCAGCCCGGCCAGCGAGGCGTAGGCGAGCGACACCGGGATTCCGTAGGCCGCCAGCGTCACCCCGGCGATGGCGTCGCTGGGGAGCCAGCTCCCCCGGTACGTCGGGAGCCACTGGGCGGGGGGAAAGGCGGCGCGCCATCCCCGGACGGGAGCTCCGCTCGGAACCGCGCTCGCCGCGGGCGCGTCCGTGGTCATGGCCGGACTTGGCCACACCCGGCCGGTCCACGGCATGGGCCCTAGGTCGTACGTGCTACGGCGTGTCGCCCTTGCCGGCCTCGGCCTTCAGCCGCTGGTACTCCTCCCAGTGGCGGCGGGCCTCCTCGAGCAGCCGGCGGATCTCCTTCTCCTCCGCCATCCCCAGCGCGCCGCTGCGCTGTCCCCCGCCCCCGGTGGTGGAGGTGGCCTTGCCCTCGACGATGCGCAGCTCGCGGGGCTCTGCCTCTCCCTCCCAGGAGAGCAGCAGATGCAGGTCGCCGCGGTGCCGCTGGAAGAGCGGCGCCAGCAGCCGGAGGGTGAAGGTGGCCTGCGGATCCTCCCGGACCACCAGGCTCTCCGCCTCGAGGCCCTCGGCCACCTTCCGGAACGCCAGACGCGAGGCTCCGAACGAGACCTCCGCCCCCTCCTGCGTCGACAGCCGGAGCCCGGGCAGGCTGGCGTCCTCCACCGCCTGGGCCAGTGCGCCCGGGGTGACGGTGAGCCGGAGGACGAGCACTTCGGCCGAGGAGAGCGTGGGCGGCTGGCTCAGAGCTCCACCTTCTTCTCGGTCTGGTTCTGACCGTCGAAACGCAGGCACACGCCCTTGTTCTCCACCTTGGTGACCAGGTTGCACGGCCGGCGCCAGACGGTCTGGAGGTTCCGCAGCGTCTCGCGCGCGTAGTCCGGCTTGAGGTCCTGCCCGTCGTGCTTGTGGGCGAGGAGCAGCTCGCCGCGGTTCTCGAAGTTCCCGTCCACCACCTCGATGATCGGCTGGCCGAAGTTGGTGAGCTGGCTGAGGAGCTTGTTCTTCACCTTGCGGAACTCACGGTCGAGGATCTCCCAGCTGTTCCGCTTCTCGTTGAAGCCGTAGACGAACAGCTTCTGCTCCAGCGCGAATTCGGGGGTGAGGAAGGTGTCGATGAAGGTGACGTCGTTGTAGTGCTTGCGGACCTCGAAGATCTTCTCCCGCCCCAGGCCCAGGTTCTTGTCCCAGGCGCGGCGGGCCTTGAGGTCGTCGCACTCGTCCCACTCCTTGCCGAAGCGCCCCTTGTTCCACCGCTCCTCGATGTCCCGGTACAGCTCGATCCCCAGCTTGTACGGGTTCAGCGCCCCGGGGCGGGTCCCCAGGGTGCCCGAGTGGTGGTCGGCATAGTCGATGACCTCGTCGGCGGTCAGGGCCTTCCTGGTCATGATCGTCGAGTGCCAGTAGCTGGCCCACCCCTCGTTCATGATCTTCGTCTGGCCCTGGGGCGCGAAGTAGTAGGCCTCCTCGCGGAGGATGGCCAGGACGTCGAACTCCCAGGCCTCGAGCGGAGCGTGCTCCAGGAGGAAGAGCAGCACGTCCCGCTGGGGTCGCTCGGGGAAGTGCTTCTTCTTCGCCTTCTCGTCCTCGACCTTCTTCCGCTGCGATTCGAGGAACTCCAGCGGGTTCACGTAGCCGCGCATGTACTCGCGGTCGACCCGGAAGCCCTCCACCCGCTCGTTGCTCTTCTCCTCCTGCTCGGCCCGCTTCGGGTCCGGGGAGCGGCGGATGTAGGGCGAGTGGTAGTCGATCAAGTTCTCCAGCGAGAGGGCCCGGTCGATGAAGTCCTCGACCTTCTCGATGCCCACCTTGTCCACCCAGCGCCGGACCCGAGTGGCGTGGTTGGCCATCTCGTCCATCATCCGGCGGTTGGTGTGCTGGAAGTAGAAGTTGTTCTTGAAGAAGTCGCAGTGACCGTAGACGTGGGCCATCACCAGCTTCTGGTCCACCTCGGCGTTCGACTCGAGTAGATAGGCGTAGCAAGGGTCGTTGTTGATGACCAGCTCGTAGATCTTGCTGAGCCCGTACTCGTAGCCCTTGCTCAGCTGCTCGTACTCCATCCCCCAGCGCCAGTGCGGGTAGCGGTTGGGGAAGCCGCCGTAGGAGGCGACCATGTTCAGCTCGTCGTAGCCGAGCAGCTCGAACACTGTCTCGAAGAAGTCCAGCCCGAAGTCGCGGGCGTATCCTTCGATCTCCTCCTTGAGCTGCGCCAGCCGGGGGGTGAGGCTCTTCGGCATCAGCGACCCTTCCCGAGGAAGTCGCGGATCGACTGGTAGATGGCGTCCTTGTCGGCGATCTCCGAGAGGGCCACGTTCTCCGAGTCGCCCACCGTCTCCCGGAGGTCCTTGATGAACTGCCCCGACCCGTACGGGCTCTCCACCTGCCCGTAGGCGAACTGGTTCACCGCGGGGAGGATGTCGGTCTTCAGCATCTCGATGCAGTGCCGGGTGTCGTCGGCGCTCCAGTTGTCCCCGTCGCTGAAGTGGAAGGGATAGATGTTCCAGCTCCCCGGCGGGTAGTCGGCGCGGATGATGTCCCGGCAGAGCTTGTAGGCCGAGCTGATCATCGTCCCGCCGGACTCACGGGTGTGGAAGAACGTTTCTCGATCTACCTCGCGGGCCACCGCGTCGTGGATGATGTACCGGCACTCCAGCCCCTTGTACTGGTGGCGGAGCCAGGTATCGAGCCAGAAGCTCTCGATGCGGACGATTTCCTTCTGTTCGTCCCCCATGCTTCCCGAGACGTCCATCATGTAGACGATGACCGCGTTGGTCTCGGGCAAGTTCTGCATCCGGTAGCTGCGGTAGCGCCGATCTTCCCGGGTGGGGATGATGATCGGCATCTTCGGATCGTAGGTGCCGAGCGCGATCTGCCGCCGCAGCGCCTGCTTGAAGGTGCGCTTGAAGTGCCGGAGCGACTCGGGGCCGGTGGTGTTGACCCCGGTGTACTTGATCTTCTGCGCGACCACCTGCTCCTTGCCGCGCCGCTCGATGTTGGGGAGCTGCAGCTCCTCGCCGAGGATGGAGGCCAGCTCGTCGAGGCTGACGTCCACCTCCAGCGCGTGGTCTCCCTCGCCCTGGCCGGCCTTGTGCCCGTCGCCGGGCTGCACCGCCCCGGGGCTGAGCTGCTGCCCGACCTCCCCCTCCCCCTGACCGACGCCGCCCTGTTCCTTGTGCCCGTACTTGAAGTGGGGAATGTCGATGAAGGGAATGGGGATGGAGATGGTGTCCTTCCCCTTCTTCCCCAGCATCTCGCCCTTCTGCACGTAGCGTCGCAGGTTGGCTTTGATCTTCCCCCGGACGATCTGCTTGAAGCGCGAGTGGTCCTGATG
The DNA here is from genome assembly GCA_035519675.1 of Myxococcaceae bacterium. Classification (GTDB taxonomy): domain Bacteria; phylum Myxococcota; class Myxococcia; order Myxococcales; family Myxococcaceae; genus RPRB01. Next base: position 1,230 of record DATIWB010000130.1, on the reverse strand, counting down.
GATCTTCAGCGACACCGCTACTCCTTGGCGTCCCCGCGCGCGAAGATGCTGGCCACGAAGTTGAGGACGTCGGTGGAGCAGATCTCGCAGTAGGCGTAGTTCTTCATCAGCCGGTCCTTGACCAGGTCGATCTTCTCCTGGGTCTCCTTGTCGACGACCGAGCTGACCAGATTCTTCAGCTTGATGCTGTCCTTCTGGTCCTCGAAGAGCTTGAGCTCCAGCGCCTTGTGCAGCCGCTCGTTGGTCCGGTAGTTGAAGGTCTTCCCGTCCACTGCCAGCGCCCCGATGTAGTTCATGATCTCGCGGCGGAAGTCGTCCTTGCGGCTCTCGGGGATGTCGATCTTCTCCTCGATGCTCCGCATCAGCCGCTCGTCGGGCTCCTCGTAGAGGCCGGTGTACTTGTTCCGGACCTTCTCCTTCTGGGTGTAGGCCTTGATGTTGTCGATGTAGTTGCCGCAGAGCTTGCCGATCGCGTCCTCGTCGGCGCTGATCGCCCGCTGGACCTCGTTCTTGACGATGTCCTCGTACTCCTGCTTCACCGTGGTGAGCAGCTCGCGGAACCGCTTCCTCGTCTCGTCGCTGGAGATCAGGCTGTGGCCCTTGAGCCCGGCCTCCAGCTCGTTGAGCACCATGAAGGGGTTGATGCAGCCCTCGCCCTTGTCGCTCACCAGGGCGTTGGAGATCTTGTCCTGGATGTAGCGGGGGCTGATGCCCTCCAGGCCTTCACGGGACGACTCCTTGCGGAGCTCCTTGATGTTGTCCTCGGTGAAGTTGGGCAGCGTCTTGCCGTTGTAGAGCTTCAGCTTCTGGAGGAGGGTAAGGTTGTGCTTCTTCGGCTCCTCGAGCCGGGTGAGCACCGCCCACATCGCCGCCATCTCCAGGGTGTGGGGCGCGATGTGCTTGCCCTTGATCGCCTTGGCGTTGAAGTCCTTCTCGTAGATCTTCTGCTCCTCGGCGAGCTTGGTGATGTACGGGATGTCGATCTTGACGGTGCGGTCCCGCAGCGCCTCCATGAACTCGTTGTTCTCCAGCTTCTTGTACTCGGGCTCGTTGGTGTGCCCGATGATGACCTCGTCGATGTCGGTCTGAGGGAACTTCTTGGGCTTGATCTTGTGCTCCTGGCTCGCGCCGAGGAGGTCGTAGAGGAAGGCCACGTCGAGCTTCAGCACCTCGACGAACTCGATGATCCCCCGGTTGGCGATGTTGAACTCGCCGTCGAAGTTGAAGGCC
>DATIWB010000129.1:0-11719 GCA_035519675.1 Myxococcaceae bacterium | reverse complement strand
GCGCACGGGGGGCCAGACGAGGTCGCCACCGTGGTGCTCGACGAGGCGGACGCCGGGGTGAGCGGCGCGGTGGCGGACGTGGTGGGACGGATGGTGCGGGCCGTCGCCGCCGGACGACAGGTGCTGTGCATCACCCATCTGCCCCAGGTCGCCGCGCACGCCGACGCGCACCTGGTGGTGGAGAAGACGTCGTCGCGGGGGCGCACCTGGTCCAGCGTGCGCGTGCTGGACGAGGGTGCTCCACGGACCAGCGAGCTGGCGAGGATGATGTCAGGAGCCATTGTCACGGCCGAGGCGCTGGCCGCCGCCGAGGCGCTGGTGCGCGCGGCGAGGGAATCGGGTCCGTCTCCGGCCGCCCGGCCGGTCTCTCGCGCGCGCCGGGTGGCGTGAGCCTGGGCGCGCGGGCGCTGCCGAAAAGGGCAGTCTCCTTGCCCGTTCCGGATTGCCGCCTGTACCATCGCCGACCAGCGTGTCCCCGCCCGAGCAACCCCCGGTCCGGCTGAAGATCGTCTCCACTGGGCTGACCGATGTGGGCAAGAAGCGCGACCACAACGAGGACAGCTTCCTCATCGACGAGGATCTGAAGCTTTTCGTGGTGGCCGATGGCATGGGGGGACACGCAGGCGGCGGAACCGCCTCGCGCATCGCGGTGGAGACCATCGACCGGGAGCTGCGTCAGGTCCGGGCCACCCAGGGCTCGGCGCTCGACGCCCGCACCGCGCTCCAGGATTCCCCCATCCCCGAGGCCATCCGCGCCGCCGTGGAGCGGGCGTGCATGGCCATCTACAGCAAGGCCCAGGAGGACCCACGCCTGGCGGGCATGGGCACCACCGTCATCTCCCTGCTGATGAGGGAAGACCAGGCGTTCTTCGCCCACGTGGGCGACAGCCGCGCCTACCTCGTGCGCGGCGACCTCATCCAGCAGATCAGCGAGGACCACAGCCTGGTCAACGAGCAGATCAAGGCCGGGATGATCACCCCCGAGGAGGCGAAGCACTCCCGGTACAAGAACATCATCACCCGCTCGGTCGGCTTCGAGGAGGAGGTCCAGGTCGACGTGATGGGCCTGCTCTCCGAGCCGGGCGACGTCTTCATCCTCTGCTCGGACGGGATGGCGAACATGGTGGAGGACCCGGAGATCCTCCAGGTGGTCCGCCACTTCCCGCTGGCCGAGGTGCCGCAGCGCCTGGTCGACCTGGCCAACGAGCGGGGCGGCGACGACAACATCACCGTCATCGCCGTGCAGGTGCAGGCCGAGGCCGCGGCGCCGAGACAGGCCGAGACGGGCGAGCACGCCTCGGTCTAGGTGGGCGTTTCACCTCTGTTGCGCTGGGCTGTTCTCCTGCCTTGACACTGTAGAATCTGCCAGGCTACGAGCCACGCCCCGGACGGATGGGGGGCAGGCATGCTGGAATACGGCTTGCTTGGGTACTCGGACTGGCTGGAAGCGCGCTGTCACTGGAGCGACCCCACCGTTGGCGAAGAAGACCCTCACCCTCATCATCGTCCCGGACCACGACGCTCCGGTTCGCCGCTTCCAGCTCGAGCGGAGCCTGCTGCGGCACGCGGCGCTGGGCGTGGGCGTGGCAGCGGTGGTGCTGCTCGCCGCCGTGGTCCACTACTTCGCCCTGGTGAGGGAGGCCTCGGAGAATCGGCTGCTCCGTGACGAGAATCTCACCCTGCGCACCCAGCTGAAGAGCATCCGCGAGCGGATGGAGCACATCGGGGCGACGCTGGAGCGCGTCGAGCGCTTCGACCAGAAGCTCCGTGCGGTGACCCTGCTGTCCGACCCGCAGCGCAACCTCGCGCTCGGGCCCACCGCAGGAGAGCCCGGTGTCACGCCGACCCCCAGCGCGGAGACCGAGTTCACCCGCCCCGGGTCGGCCAGCGAGACTCCCCGGAACCTGGCCTCCAAGCTGGACAAGCTGAGCGAGTCCGCAACCAAGCAGGAAAAGAGCCTTCAGGAGCTCCAGTCCTATTTCCTCGACCAGAAGAGCCGGCTGGCCTCGACCCCCTCGGTGTGGCCGGCCCGTGGATGGGTCACCTCGGACTTCGGGCAGCGTCTCGACCCGTATACGGCTGAGCGCGTGATGCACGAAGGTCTCGACATCGCCGCACCTCACGGCAAGGAGGTGCTGGCCCCGTCCGACGGGACCGTCATCTTCGCCGGTCTCGAGGGTGGCTACGGCAACGTCCTGGTCATCGACCACGGCTACGGGGTGAAGACCCGCTTCGGCCACCTGAGCAAGCTCGACGTCAAGACCGGCGACCGGGTCAAGCGCGGCCAGCTGGTCGGCGCGGTGGGCAACACCGGTCGGTCCACCGGGCCCCACCTGCACTACGAGGTGCGGGTGAACGGGATTCCCGAGAACCCGCGGAAGTTCATCCTCGAGGAGTAGCCGCTCCGGCGGGCACCCGGCCGTCGAGCCGGAGCGTGCGCTCCTGGATGCCGGAGGCGAGGCCTCGGCGCGCCATCACGTGGGCCCGCTCGATCTCGGAGACCACCAGCGGTCCCAGCACCTGCCAGTGGGCGGGGTCGAAGATCCGCAGGCGCAGCGCGGAGACCGTGAAACCGACCGGGGCCTCCGGATGGGCGAGGAGCTGCGACACTTCACCGAGCGCGACCGAGACGCGCTCGAGATGTGCCTCTTCCAGGTCGAGACCGGTCGACGGCAGGAAGAGCGCCGCCAGGCAGTCACCGTGAACCCGAAGGAGGACAGCTCCCGGCACCGCGCGTCCGAGCGCCGAGGCGGCGCTGACCAGGACCTCGTCAGCGGCCCTCATCCCCCGCTCGGCGTTGATGCGGATGAGCCCCTTCACGTCGGCGATGATGGCTCCGACCGGCCAGCCGGTGTGGGCGTGGACCGAGAGATCGAACTCCCGCTTCAACCGGTCCCCCTGGAGAAGTGCGAGAACGGGAAGAGCGCCGGTCAAGGGGTCCGCGGCGCCGCGGCGGGCCTGCTCGAGCCGGACGAACTGCTCGAGTGCCCTCTTCAAGTCGTCCGGAGCAGGGTGCGTCTGGGCATGGGGGACCATCAGTGCGATTGCCGCCTCGGCGAGTGCGTCATCCACGAGTCGGGGCATGGGAGCGCCCGTGTAACACCTCCCCGCCGGCCGGCACCGGCGACTGCTGGCATCCCGGGGAAGGCTCCGCTAGAGGAGGTGTTTCCTTCTTGCCGGCGAGCGCCCCACGGGGCTCGGCAGCGCCGCCTGGCTGGTTACATCCGCACTGGAACGTCAATGATCGAGTGGACGCTGAAGAAGATCATCGGGACGAAGAACGAGCGCGAGCTCAAGCGGGCCTGGCCCAAGGTCGCCCGGGTCAACACGCTCGAGCCCCGGATGCGGGAGCTCGCCGATGAGGACTTCCCCCGCGAGACGGCCCGGCTGAAGCAGGAGGTGGCGAACGGACGGCCCCTGGACGAGGTGCTGTTCGAGGCGTTCGCCCTGACCCGGGAGGCGGCGCGGCGGGCCATCGGCCAGCGACACTTCGACGTGCAGCTCATCGGCGGCATGTTCCTCCACCAGGGGTGCATCGCCGAGATGCGCACCGGCGAAGGCAAGACGCTCACCGCCACGCTCCCCAGCTACCTGAACGCCCTCACCGGCCGCGGGGTGCACGTGGTGACGGTGAACGACTACCTCGCCCGGCGCGACGCGGAGTGGATGGGGCGGATCCACAACTTCCTCGGCCTCACCGTGGGCTGCATCGTGCACGACCTCGACGACGCCGAGCGCCAGGCGGCGTACCGGAGCGACATCACCTACGGCCAGAACAACGAGTTCGGCTTCGACTACCTCCGGGACAACATGAAGTTCCGGCTCTCCGACTACGTCCAGCGGGAGCTGAACTTCGCCATCGTCGACGAGGTGGACAGCATCCTCATCGACGAGGCCCGGACGCCGCTGATCATCTCCGGGCCGACCGAGGACAACACCGACGAGTATTACCGGATCGACCGGGTCATCCCCGGACTGCTGCCGGACCAGGACTACGCCCTCGACGAGAAGACCCGCAGCGTGAACCTCACCGACGACGGGGTGGAGAAGGTCCAGAAGCGGCTGGGCATCTCCAACCTCTACGACCCAAGCGAGGTGGAGACGCTGCACCACGTGGAGCAGGCCCTCCGCTCGCACACCCTCTACAAGCGCGACCGGGACTACGTGGTGAAGGAAGGCGAGGTGATCATCGTCGACGAGTTCACCGGCCGCCTGATGCCCGGCCGCCGCTGGAGCGACGGGCTGCACCAGGCGGTGGAGGCCAAGGAGGGGGTCAAGATCGAGAACGAGACCCAGACCCTGGCCACGATCTCCTTCCAGAACTACTTCCGCATGTACTCCAAGCTCTCGGGCATGACCGGCACCGCCGACACCGAGGCCGAGGAGTTCGCGAAGATCTACAACCTCGACGTCCGCGTGGTCCCCACCAACCGTCCGATGGTCCGCAAGGACATGGAGGACGTGGTCTACAAGACCGAGCGGGAGAAGTTCGAGGCGGTGGTGGAGGAGATCAAGGAGCTCAACGCGAAGGGCCAGCCGGTCCTGGTGGGCACCGTCTCCATCGCCAAGAGCGAGGTGGTCTCCAGCTTCCTGAAGAAGAAGGGCGTGCCCCACCACGTGCTGAACGCCAAGCAGCACCAGCGCGAGGCGGAGATCGTCGCCCAGGCGGGCCGCAAGGGTGCGGTCACCATCTCCACCAACATGGCTGGCCGGGGCACGGACATCCTCCTCGGCGGCAACCCCGAGGCGCTGGCCCGGTCCGAGGTGGGCGCGCCTCCCGAGCTGCCCCCCAGCGTGGACGGCGTTCCGGCGGACCCGATGGCCCACCGGGCGGCGGTGGTGGAGTGGGAGAAGGGGCTGGAGAAGGCGATCGAGAAGTACCGGGAGCAGACCGCGCGGGAGAAGGACGAGGTGCTGGCCGCCGGGGGCCTGTTCATCCTCGGCACCGAGCGTCACGAGTCCCGGCGCATCGACAACCAGCTCCGCGGCCGCGCCGCCCGCCAGGGCGACCCGGGTGTCTCCAAGTTCTACCTCTCGCTCGAGGACGACCTGATGCGGATCTTCGGGTCGGACCGCATCTCCGGCCTGATGGAGCGGATGGGGATGCAGGAGGGGGAGGTCATCGAGCACAAGTTCCTGAGCAAGGCGATCGAGAACGCTCAGAAGCGGGTCGAGGGGCACAACTTCGACATCCGCAAGAACCTGCTCGAGTACGACGACGTGATGAACCAGCAGCGGCGCACCATCTACAAGCTGCGCCGCCGGGTGCTGGCCGCCGGGGCAGGGGTGGTCCTGGTCGAGTACGACGAGGACAAGAAGACCAAGGCCAAGATCCGCAGCGAGCACACCATCACCTGGGACGACTTCCGGGAGATGCTCTTCGACGCGCTGGAGGACGTGGTGCTGGCCATCACCGGCACCTGGGCGGGGGCGAAGAACCCGGACACCTGGGACGTCCCGGCGCTGACCCGGGCAGTGAAGGAGAACCTGAACCTCGAGATGGGGTTCGGGGGCTCGGGGAGCCAGGACGAGCTGCAGCAGCAGATCTATCAGGTGGCGGAGAAGGTGCTCCGCGCCCGCGAGGAGGAGTTCGGGGACGACTTCCGCGTCTTCGCCCGGAACCGGTACCTGGCCACCATCGACCAGCTGTGGAAGGACCACCTGCTGGCGATGGACCACCTCCGCCAGGGCATCGGGCTCAGGGCCTACGGCCAGCGCGATCCGAAGCAGGCCTACAAGAAGGAAGGCTACGACGGCTTCATGCAGATGCTCTCGGCCATCAACCACCAGCTGGTGAGCCAGCTGATGCGGGTGCAGGGCCGGGCGCAGGCGGAGGAGGCGGCGCGACTGCAGCGGCAGATGCAGGCCCGGGCGCGCCAGTACACCGAGGGGCGGGCCGACGTGGAGGGCCGGCCGGAGAAGGCGGCGCCCGCGGCGCGCGCCCCGGTGAAGGCCGCGGCGAAGGTGGGCCGGAACGATCCCTGCCCCTGCGGCAGCGGCAAGAAGTACAAGAAGTGCCACGGGGTCAGCGAGGCGGCCTGATCCCGGCAAGGGCCGACGCGCGAGTCCGGAATCGACCGCGCGCGATCTGACAGCTGTCAACAAAAGCAGGAAATCAGCGGCGGGTCAGCGCGGCCCTCGGCGCGCAACCTGTCTGTCGCCTCGGCCACGCGTCTGTTGCGGACTGGCGCGCTGCGGCGCGCGCGAGATCGGATCGCCGTGAAAGTTTCCCGAATTTCAGCCCATCCAAAAACCACGATCACCCACATCCTCTGACGCGGACTACTGCGCACAGGAGGGGCCGCTCTCCCACAAAAGAGCCGAGCGCACGCTTGGCTGCGCTCTGGCAACATCGCGCGCGCTGTGATGGCCCGCGCCGAGATCGCAGAGAAGCTCAAGGCGGCGTTCACCGTGGAGGCGGACCCCGCGCTGGTGCGCGCTCGGCAGAGCAGCGAGCTCCTGGTCGCGAGCGTGCGGCTCGGGATCATCGCGCTCTTCATCCTCTCCAACCTGGTCTTCGCTCGGCAGACGCTGACGCTCTCCGCCCTCGCGCTCGCCTACGGACTCATCCTCCTCGCGATCCCGAAGAACTTCTCGGGGAGCTGGATCCCGTGGGTGATCAGCGCGATCGACGTCAGCTTCGTCACCGTCTGCCTCGTGTTCCAGGCAGTGCATGGCTACCCGACCGCAGCGCTGAACAACCGCGTCGCCTTCGAGGCCTACTTCGTGGCGGTGACCATCTCCGCGCTGCGCTTCGATTGGCGACTGTCGGCGTGCACCGCGGCGCTCACCGTCGCGCAGTTCCTCGGTCTGACCGCGTACGTCTCCGCGCACTGGGGACTCGAGACGCTCCAGAGCCCCACTCACGGGAGCTTCGTGCCGGTGCAGCATGCGAACCGGATCCTCATGCTGATCGGGAACGGAGTGGCCGCGGTCGCGGTGGCCCGCTGGGCGCGCCACCTCCGACTCATGGTCGGAACCGACCAGCTCACGGGATTGCTCCAGCGGCGCCCGTTTCTCGAGCGCATCGACGAGGAGCTCGCTCGCGCTGATCTCGCCCGAACCTCGCTGAGCATCGCAATCTTCGACGTCGACGACTTCCACGAGTACAATCGCCGCTTCGGCCATCTCGAGGGTGATCGCGCGCTCGTCCGGCTGGCCGACCAGATCAAGCTCGGGGTGAGGACCACAGACCTGGTCGCGCGTTTCGGCGGGGAGGAGTTCGTGGTGGCCTTCCCGCGGCTCGAGGTGCAGCTCGCCGCGCGCCGGGTCGAGGCGCTTCGGGCGGCGATCGAGAAGATGCCCAGGGACGGCGGAGGCGAGCTGACCGTGAGCGCCGGCATCGCGAGCTGGCCCGTGGACGGCCATCGCTTCGAGGATGTTCTGAAGAAGGCAGACGAGCGGCTGTATGCCGCCAAGGCCGCCGGTCGGAACGCGGTGATCGGCCCTCTGCCCCTCCCGCTGCGCTCGACCGGCCAGGACTCCGGCGCCTGACGTCCCCCGTCGACCTGCCGCCATCCGACGGGTGGGCCTTGCGCACGCCTGGTCAATTGTGGTCCGTTCTAGGGGCCTGTCAGCCTTCCAGTCCCGCTGGACGCACAGAGGACCATCATGTCACGCAAAGTCGCGGAGTTCCTGACCCGGCATCAGGTGCTGCTTCTGACCCTCGTGATCCTGTTGGAGCCGGGTTCTCCCTTCGGGTGCTAGGGCGCCCGGCTCCGCGCCGGTGCAGCTGTTGCCCGCTCGCATCGGGGGTGGTATTCGCGCGTGCCTCGGAGGAGGCGTGAGCCGATTCCGGTAGTTAGAGCAGTCAGGCCGTACCCACCTCACACACGTGCTCGAGGTCGGTCCCAGGTGCTCCGGGGCGAACGGTTCGCTCCCGGGGTGGGGCCGTTCCGTTGACGGCGCGTGGCGGACAACAACCAGCCCGTCGAAGGAATCGATTTGGACACCCAGGAAAACGTCGAGACACAGGCCCAGGCCATCGCGGCTCCGGGCGGCATCACCATGAAGCAGCTCTTGGAGGCCGGGGTTCACTTCGGCCACCAGACCAAGCGCTGGAACCCGAAGATGAAGCCGTACATCTTCGGCGCTCGCAACGGCATCTACATCATAGATCTCCAAAAGACCGTGGCCCTCGCCCGCGCGGCCTTCCGCTTCGTCGCCGACGTCACCGCCCGCGGCTCGAGCGTGCTCTTCGTCGGCACCAAGAAGCAGGCCCAGGACGTCATCCGCGAGGAGGCCGCTCGCGCCGGGCAGTTCTACGTCACCAGCCGCTGGCTGGGCGGCACGCTCACCAACTTCCGCACCATCAAGCAGGGCATCGACCGGCTGAAGACCCTGGAGAAGATGGCCGAGGACGGCACCTTCGACCGCCTCCCCAAGAAGGAGGTCGCCTCCCTGGAGCGCGAGCGGGAGAAGCTGGAGCGCAACCTGGGCGGGGTGAAGGACATGACCCGGCTGCCGGGCTGCGTGTTCGTCATCGACCCGAAGAAGGAGCACATCGCGGTCCACGAGGCGAGCCGCCTCGGAATCCCGGTCATCGGGGTGGTGGACACCAACTGTGACCCGGACGGGATCGACTTCGTCATCCCCGGCAACGACGACGCCATCCGCTCGATCAAGCTCTTCACCTCGAAGATCGCCGACGCCTGCATCGAGGGCTCGGCCCGCTACCGTGCCTCGGGCGCCAGCGAGCGCGACGAGCAGGACGGGCAGCAGGCGGATCGCCCCACCGGCCGCGAGGAGCGCCGCTTCGGACGCCGTCCGGACCGCGAGCGGGGACCGAGGGGTCTGTCCACGGGCGGCGAGCGCCGCGGCCCGACGGTGGAGATCAAGGGCCAGCCCATCGCCCCGGTGGAGGCCTCCCCCGAGGCCGCCACTCCCGAGGGCGAGCCGGCCGCCGCTGAGGGCGAGGCCCCGGCCCAGGCCGCCGAGTAGCACCGCCGGAGCCGGAGCGTGCCCTGCGCCGCTCCGGCCCCCTGAACGAGAGAGAGAGACACGAATCCCGGCCGAGTCGACGCTGGGGCTCCCGGGTGAGCCCCGGTCGGCCGGCCCACAGCTGGAGAACCGAGCAATGGCGAAGGTGACGGCCGAGATGGTCAAGGAGCTCCGGGAGAAGACCGGGGCGGGGATGATGGACTGCAAGAAGGCGCTCGAGGAGAGCGAGGGCGACTTCGCCAGGGCCGAGGAATGGCTCCGGAAGAAGGGCATCACCGGTGCGGCCAAGAAGAGCGGGCGGATCGCCGCCGAGGGCCTGGTGGGCGCCTACGTCCACAACGGCAAGGTGGGGGTCCTCGTCGAGGTGAACTGCGAGACTGACTTCGTGGCCCGGGGCGAGGAGTTCCAGAAGCTCGTCCGCGAGATCGCGCTGCAGATCGCGGGGGCCAACCCTCTCTACGTCCGCCGGGAAGATGTCCCCGCGGAGGTGCTGGAGAAGGAGAAGGAGATCGAGCGGGTCAAGCTCCGGGAGCAGAAGAAGCCCGAAGCAGTCATCGAGAAGATCCTCACTGGCAAGATCGAGAAGTACTACGAGCTGAATTGCCTGATGGATCAGCCCTACGTGAAGGACGACAAGAAGAGGATCCACGAGGTGGTGACCGAGGCGATCGCCAAGATCGGCGAGAACATCTCCATCCGCCGCTTCACCCGGTACCAGGTGGGCGAGGGCATCGAGAAGAAGAAGGAAGACCTCGCCGCCGAGGTCGCCAAGACCCTCGGCAAGGGCTAGGTCTATCGCCGTTCGTTGCCGGGCCCGCCGGGCGCGGGGTAGAAGCGATGGAACGTGACCGCGCCCTCGTCCCTCCGGTACCGACGCATCCTCCTCAAGCTGTCGGGTGAGGCCCTGATGGCGGATGGAAAGTACGGCATCCATCCGCCGACCCTGGAGCGCATCGCCACAGAGATCGGCGAGGTGGTGAAGGCCGGAGTCCAGATTGCCGTGGTGATCGGCGGGGGGAACATCTTCCGCGGGGTCTCCGCCTCCACCGCGGGGATGGACCGCGCCAACGCCGACTACATGGGAATGCTGGCCACGGTGATCAACGCCATGGCGCTCCAGGACGCGCTGGAGAAGCACGGCGTCTTCACCCGGGTGCAATCGGCGATCAAGATGGAGCAGATCGCCGAGCCGTACATCCGCCGCCGCGCGGTTCGCCATCTGGAGAAGGGCCGGGTGGTCATCTTCGCCGCCGGGACCGGCAACCCGTTCTTCACCACCGATACCGCGGCCTCGCTCCGGGCGATGGAGATCGGCGCCGAGGTCATCTTCAAGGCCACCAAGGTGGACGGGGTCTACGACTCGGACCCGAAGAAGAACGCCTCGGCGCGCCGGTACCGGACGCTCACCTACATGGACGTGCTCCGGCAGAACCTGCACGTGATGGACTCGACGGCCATCTCGCTCTGCATGGACAACAAGCTTCCCATCGTCGTCTTCGACCTCACCGCGCACGGGAACATTCGCCGGGCAGTCACCGGCTCCGGTGACCTCGGCACCCTGGTGGGGGCGGCGGAGACGAGCTGGGCCTAGGAGGAGGGCAGCACATGGCGGTGACGGACGACGTGGTGAAGGACCTGAAGGGGCGCATCGACCGGGCGCTGGAGGACCTCAAGAAGGAGCTGGCGAAGATCCGCACCGGCCGCGCCTCGCTCAGCCTGCTCGAGGGCGTGCGGGTCAACTACTACGGGACGCCCACTCCCCTCGCCGGGGTGGCCAGCCTAGCCGTCCCCGAGCCGCGGCTGATCACCGTGAAGCCCTGGGAGAAGGGGCTGCTCAAGGACGTGGAGAAGGCGCTCCGCGAGGCCAACCTGGGTCTCACCCCGATGAACGACGGCGAGCTCATCCGCCTGCCCATCCCGGCGCTCACCGAGGAGCGGCGGAAGGAGATCGCCAAGCAGGTGAAGACCAAGGGCGAGGAGCACAAGGTCGCCATCCGCAACGAGCGTCGTGACGCGAACGAGAAGCTGAAGGGGCTGCTCAAGGACAAGAAGATCACCGAGGACGAGAACAAGCGCGCCGGCGAGCGGGTCCAGAAGGAGACCGACGGCGGTGTTTCGCAGGTGGACCAGATCATCGCCAAGAAAGAGAAAGAGGTGATGGAGGTCTGAACCGGATCGTCGTCGCCGATGCGAGCCCCGCCGTGGCCGGGGCCCTCCGGGGATTCCTGGAGGGCAAGTACGAGGTGCGCGCTGCGAGGGACGAGGACGAGACGCTCGAGGCGGTCACCAGCTTCGGGGCGGACCTCCTCGTGGCCTCCGAGTCCGAGCGCTTCGACGCCGAGGCGGTGTGCGCGGCCTTGAAGGCCCGTGACCCGGATTTCCCGGTCATCCTGGTCTACGCCCCCGAGGAGGGAGACCCGGATGGCCGGGCGCTCCGGGCGGGTGCCGAGGCCTGCCTGCAGGGACCGCTGAAGCAGGGCACGGTGCTCTCCTGCGTGCGAAACGTGCTCGCCCTGGCCGAGCTCCGCGGAAAGGCGCGGCTGGTGCGGCGTGCGCCCGAGGTGCCCGAGGGCGACGAGGGGTTCGGACCGAGGGCCGACGACGACCCGGTGCCGATGCCGGAGCCCAGTGGCGGCCCGACCCAGCCGGCGGACTTCGGTGCGTTCCGGTCGTTGCTCGCCCGGGAGGTCAAGCGCTCGCGGAGGTACCGCTATCCGGTGGCCTTCATCGTCCTGGCCTACGACGCGTTTGCCACCGGGATGCCCGAGCTGGAGACCAC
>DATIWB010000128.1:0-6219 GCA_035519675.1 Myxococcaceae bacterium | reverse complement strand
TCTCGTCGAAGACCTTGACCCCCAGCTTGTAGAGCTCGGCGAAGCTCTTCACCAGCTCGGCGAAGGTGCTGGTGTCGAGCATGTCGGCCAGCGTGAGCCGGCGCTCGAGTACCGAGAGCGGACGCTGCTCCAGCCGGGGGGTGTGATCGCCCGGCGGCCCGGGACGGCCGCTGTCGCCGCCGTCGCTCACCGCGGTCCTTCCCCGTTGGCCAGCCACTCGCCGATCGGCGTCCCGGTGGTGTCCATGCGGGCGAAGATGAGCTTGAGGAACTCGGCCTCGCCGAGCCCGATGTTCCGGCTCAGCCCGGCCTGCTCGTCCATCTTCCGGTAGGCGAGCTTGAGCACCGCGTAGAGCGTCTCCAGCACGCCCTCGCCGCGGATCGCCACCGCGCCGATCACCGGCTCCTTGCCGCGGGCGCGCGTCTCCTCGAGCTCGGCCTCGCTCTTGGTGTCCGGCAGGTCCCGCTTGTTGAACTGGATCACGATCGGGACCTGGGCCGCGTTGAGCCCGTTCTCCCGCATGTTGTCCTGGAGGTTGGCCCAGTACTGATTGTTCTCCTGACCGGCGCTCCGCCGGCTGTCGGCGATGAAGGCCACCGCGTCGGCGTTCTGCAGCACGACGCGGCGGGTGGCGTTGTGGATGACCTGGCCGGGAACCGTGAACAGCTTCACCTTCACGGTGTAGCCGCCCTTGGTATGGAAGAAGACCGGGCGCAGATCGAAGAACAGCGTGCGGTCGTCATGCGTCTCGACCGTCAACAGCTTTCCCCGCCCCTCGCTCGCGGTGCGAGCGTGGATCATCTGCAGGTTGGTCGTCTTCCCGGACAGACCGGGCCCGTAGTAGACGACCTTGACCGTCAGTTCTCGCTGGGCGTGGTTGAGTTGCACGAGGGCCGGACGCCCTGGCCGTGCGTCGGGGCGCGACGGCGGGAGTCAGCCCCGGAGAATACAGGAGGCCGCCGCACGTCGAGAACGGAGCCCCCGTACGACCAAAGCCCACAGAAGGGCCCGCCGTTTCGGAACGTGCACGGATGCGAACCCTGGGGTTAGGATCCACCGGTGGTACGAGGGGGTGGCGGAGATGACGATGAAGCGGGTGGAGACAGTTCCTGAGCAGATGAGCTTGCCGCCGCTCGATGTCGCCAGCCTCCCGGCCGACCTTCCGGCCGCCCTGAAGTTCGGTCCCCTGGGCGACTCGGAGCTCCAGCCGGTGGCGGCCCTCCGCGGCACCTCGGAGCCCTGGGCCAAGCGGGGCGAGACCCCCGAGGAATCGCTCCAGGCCCTCACCCAGCTGCGCCCCTTCGTCCATGTGGCGCGGCTGCAGGGGCAGATCGTGGGCTACGTCACGGTGGAGCGGGACGGACCCGTCGCCGGGGCCGCCTACATGCGGAACATCGTGGTCAAGCCCGAGCTCCGGCACCGGGGGGTGGGGATGGCGCTCCTCGACCACGCCCTGGGCATCGCGCGGGACATGTACCGAAAAACCTTGGCACTCCGGGTAGATCCAGCGAATGCCCCGGCGGTCGGGTTCTACCGGAAGGCGGGGTTCACCACCGTTGCAACCGTGGTGAGCAAGAAATCCGGTAAACTCCGACTTCTCATGTCTCGGGAGCTCTGACCCACCGGGGGCTTCCCGGACGACGTTGCTCCGCCGTCCGCTGCCAGTCCGGTGGTCTTGGCTGCAGCTTCAGGGGTGCCGACGGAATCGTCCGTACAACCGCTCGTTCCTCCTGGCGGTCCGCCCATGCTCGCTTCCCTGCGCCGGTTCGCCGGCCTCGTCCTCCTCTGGTCCATTCCCGGCGTGGCCGTGGGCCTCCAGTCCAAGGCCTGGGAGCAGGAGGTGCCCTCCTGGGGGACCCACCGCTTCCTGTTCTTCTACGCGGGCTGGGTCATCTGGGCGTTCCTGACCCCCGTGCTGGCGTGGCTCGTGCGCCGGGTCACCGTGGAGCGCTACGGGCCGTGGCGGGTGGGGGCGGTGCACGTCGTCACCTGCGCTCTCCTCGTCGTCTTCCAGGAGGGGTGTCTGGCGTTGCTGTCGCGGGTGGCTGGACCGTTCAGCATGCAGCGCCTCCCGCTGGGGGCTGCGTGGCTGGACTCGGTCCGGGGCAGCGCGTTCCTCGACACGCTGGTCTACGTCATGACCTTGGGGGTGCTCCTGGCCATCGACCTGCGGCGAAAGCTACGGGCGCAGGAGCTGGCCGGGGCCCGTCTTCACGCCGAGCTCGCCAAGGCCGAGCTCGATGCGCTCCGGGTCCAGCTCCATCCCCACTTCCTCTTCAACACCCTGAATGCCATCTCCATGCTCGTCCGGAAGGGCGAGGGCGACACCGCGGTGAGGATGATCGCCGGGCTGAGCGAGCTGCTCCGGCTGGCGCTCGCCACCGTGGGCCAGCAAGAGGTCCCGCTGCGGCAGGAGCTGGACTTCCTCGAGCGTTACCTGAGCCTGCAGCAGATCCGCTTCCCCGACCGGCTGCGGATCGAGATGCGCATCGCCCCCGAGACGCTCGAGGCGCGGGTGCCCAGCCTGGTCCTGCAGCCCCTGGCGGAGAACGCCGTGCGCCACGGCATCGCGCCCTCCATCGCCGGCGGCTCGGTGGAGGTCGCCGCGGTCCGTGAGGGCGAGCAGCTGGTGCTCCGGGTCCGGGACACCGGGGTGGGCCTCGCGGCTGGCGCCGAGTCGCCCGGCGGGGTGGGCCTGCGGAACGTGCGCGCCCGGCTGCAGCACCTCTACCCGGGTCGGCACCGCTTCCGCGTCGCCAACCGGGTGGAGGGCGGCGTCGAGTCGCTGCTGGAGATTCCTTTCCGTGGTCCGGAGGTGGTGCGTGCCTGAGCCAGTGACGGTGGCGGTGGTGGACGACGAGCCGCTGGCCCGAGAGGGTCTGCGGATGCTCCTGGCGGAGGACCCAGGAGTGAAGGTCGTCGGCGAGGCGGGGAGCGGGGACGAGGCCGTGGCGCTGCTGGCACGGACCCATCCGCAGCTCTGCTTCCTCGACGTGCAGATGCCCGGGGGGAGCGGCTTCGAGGTGCTGGCCCGGGCCGAGGCCCCCCTGCCGATGGTGGTCTTCGTGACCGCGTACGACCAGTACGCCCTGGAGGCCTTCCGGGTGCACGCCTTCGACTACCTGCTCAAGCCCTACGAGGACTCCCGGTTCCGCGAGACGCTCGGCCGGGCCAAGGAGCAGCTGTCGCGCGAGGAGGCGGCCCGGATCGGCGAGCAGCTCCGGGCAAAGGCGGTGGAGGCGGGCCTGGTTCCGGCCGCATCCTCGCGCATCGTGGTGCGCGACCGCGGGCGCATCATCTTCCTCGAGGCCGAGGAGATCGACTGGATCGAGTCGGCCGACTACTACGTCGAGCTGCACGTGGGGGCGCGGACCTACCTGCACCGCGAGTCGATGGCGGCGCTCGAGGCACGCCTGGACTCGATGCGCTTCGTCCGCATCCACCGGACGGCGATCGTGAACCGCCGGGTGCTGCGCGAGCTGCGGCGCACCGGAAGCGGCGGTCTGGTCGCCGTCCTGGCGACGGGGGCAGAGCTGCCGGTGGCGCGGAGCCAGCAGGCCCGGATCCGCCATCTGCGGTAGGAAGGACCGGTGAGTTCCGCCGACCCCAGCGCCCTGGCAGCAGCCCGCCCCGTGTGGTCGCGCCCGCTGTGGTGGGGCCTCGCCCTGGCCGGAGCGGCGGTCCTGGCGTTGCTCGAGTCGCTGCAGATGAAGCTGGTGATGGGACCGGAGGCCCGGGCGGACTACCGGCTCTTCGGTCTGCTGTCGTGGCTGCTCTGGGTCCCGGTGGTGGCGATGGTGTCGGGGCCGGTCCGGCGGCTGATCTCCACCCGGGCGCGCCCGGGGGTGCTGCTCGCCGCGCTGGCCGCCGGATTCGTCGGGACGATGGTCTATTGCGGCGCCGGCCGGGCCGTCCTCACCCGCTTCACCGGCCCCCAGTCCTTGCGAAAGATGCCCATGGGCCGAGTGTTCCTCCTGAGCTTCCGGGGGTTCGTCGGGCCGGGCATCAACTATCTGGCCATCGTCGGCATCCTGGGCACCATCGAGCTCCGGCGACGGCTCCGGCTCGAAGCGCTCGGGGCGGCACGACTCGAGGCGGAGCTCGCCCGGGCCGAGCTCGACGCGGTGCGCGTCCAGCTCCATCCGCAGCTGATCGAGGACACGCTCCGGAGCACCGCGGAGTTCGTCCGCTCCGGCGCCTCGACCCAGGCGGTGCAGCTGCTCGCCCGGCTGAGTGACGTGCTCCGGCTCACGTTGGCCACCCTCGGGCAGGAGCGGGTGGCGCTGAAGCAGGAGCTCGAGTTCCTCCAGGCGTACCTGGCCCTGCAGCAGATCCGCGCCCCCGGACGGCTGCGGACCCGGATCGACGTTCCGGCCGAGGCACTCACCGCGGAGGTCCCGTCCCTGGCGCTCTTCCAGCTGGCAGAGCTCCCGGCCTCACCCTGGGAGGGCGCGCTCGAGCTGTGGGCGGCGCTCGCGGGCGGCAGGCTGCGCATCCGGCTGCGCCAGCTGGCCACCGCCCAGCCCGGAGCGGAGGTCACCGAGGCGGAGGACCGGCTGGCCCATCTCCGCCAGCGGCTGGAGCACCTCTACCCCAGGGACCACACGCTCGGGGTGGAGCGCGAGAACGCGGGCCTGCTCTGCACCCTGGACATCCCGGTGGTGCACCTCGAGTCGCCGGAGCTGTTCCCGGCCGGCGGGCTGCGGGCCGCGGCACACTGACGCCGCCTGGACCTCGGGCGCCCTCTACCGGGACGCGTTGCTGCTCGCCGCCGCGCTGTCCGGGTCACCGGCGCCCTGACGGAACCACTCGGCCAGCGGGCCGATCTCCTTGAAACGCCGCGCCGGTGGCAGGCCGGCGAGCAGCTGCCGCCCGTACGCCTTGCGCCCCACCCGCACGTCGAGGAGCGCCACGATGCCGCGGTCGGCCCGCGTCCGGATGAGCCGCCCGAACCCCTGCCGCAGCGCCAGCGCAGCCTCGGGCAGCTGGTAGCTGGAGAACGGCTCGCGTCCCGCCTCCTCCAGCGCCTCGATCCGCGCCGCCACCACCGGGTGCGTGGGCGCGGCGAAGGGGAGCTTGTCCAGGACGACCAGCGAGAGCGCCTCTCCGGGCACGTCCACGCCCTCCCAGAAGCTGGCCGAGGCGAAGAGCACGCTGGGGGTCGACTGGAACGCGTCGAGCAGCACCGCCTTGGGCGCCTCGCCCTGGAGCAGCATCGGGTACGGGAGCCGGCCCGAGAGGAGCCCGTGCACCCGCTCCATGTTCCGGAGCGAGGTGAAGAGCGCGAAGGCACGTCCCCCGGTGACCTCCGCCAGACGGGCGATCTCCTCCGCCACCGCCTCGGGAAAGCCCGGCTCCCGCGGCTCGGGCAGGCCCGTCGGAAGGTACAGCGCCGACTGGCGCGCGTAGTCGAACGACGACGGGACCGCGAGCTGGGTGAGTGGGGCCACCGGCTCGCCCTCGGCGTCCAGCAGCCCCACCTGGCGACAGAAGTACTCGAACGAGTTGCCGGCCCGGAGCGTCGCCGAGGTGAACACCACCGTGTCCACCGCGCCGTACAACCGCTCGCGCATCGCCTCGGCCACCGAGATGGGCGCGGCGCGGAAGAACAGCCCTCGGCCCCGGCCCTCGGCCCAGTACACGTGGCCGGGCGCGTCCGCGCGGCGCACGAAGTCCAGCTCCGCGCCGAGCTCCGCCGCCCGCCGCGCCACCGCCGAGAGGTCCGGCTCCTCGTGGCCCGCGGCGAATCCGCCCAGCGCGCCAAGGCCTTCGAGCACCGCCTCCATCTGTCGGCCCAGGGGCGCCAGCGCCGGCGCGGTGAGGCGGACCGTGCCCTCGTCGGTCATCCCCACCGCCCGTGGCGCCGCGGCCCAGAGCGCCTCGGCCTGCGCCCGGACCTTGACTGCCAGGGCGGAGAGCACCCCGGCCCGGGCATCCTCGAGCGGGAGGGCCGCCTGTGCATCGCGGGCGAGCTCCTCGAAGCGGTGGCTGCTCACCGTGGTGCCGAAGAACTCGGTGGCAGCGTCCTCCAGCCCATGCGCTTCGTCGAACACCACCGCCTCGTACCGCGGGAGCACACCCTCGCCGTTGCCCCGCCCGGTGCGCACCACCAGGTCGGCGAAGAACAGCGCGTGGTTCACCACCACCAGCTCGGACTCCTCGGCCTGCTGCCGGAGCCGGGTGACGAAGCACGCCGCGTGCTGCGGGCACCGGGTCCCG
>DATIWB010000127.1:0-7515 GCA_035519675.1 Myxococcaceae bacterium | reverse complement strand
CAGGAGGACGATCGGCAGGAGCGCCCCCATGGGAACGCACCGGTTTGAATTCGACATGGAATCTCTCTGGACACGCTAGCGCCGCCCTCCCGTCCTCCAAGGGACAAATGACGGAGTTCCGCGTGGAGACCAGGTGACGAGAATCTCACCGGCGTCCTGCCCAGCCGACCAGGGATTGCGTGTTCTTTGTTATTTTTCAGCGCCCAGCGGACGTGGCAGCTGCCGAGGGCGACGGCCCACCGTGATTGCCGAGTCGCGCAAGGAGCGTTGAGGACTGAGCGGTCGCGCTCGAGAAGGCGGTCTCCAGGGTCGTGAAGCGGGCATTGGTGTCGTCGACGACCTTCTGCACGCCGGCGACCTTGCCGGCCTTCACTGCCTGCTCGTAGCTGGTTCGCGCCGTGGACATGAGTGCCTCGGCATCGGCGATGGCCTTCGCCTCTCGCGCCAGCGCGCCGTCGAGCTGATCACGGATCGCTTTTCCGGCCGTGTCGTCCGCGGCGACCGGCGGCAATGCCTTCAGCGCGGCCTGCGCCTCGCTCTGCCTCTTCTTCCACTCGCTCACGCGGCTGGCGATCGTGCCGCTCACCGTGGTCCACGCCCCCTTCACCGGCCCGAGATTCTCACCGCAGGCCACCAGCCCGAGCAGCAGCAGGCCCACGGTCCACAACGCATTTCGTCGCATGTCTCGCTGACCTTGGCAGCAGACGGGAAGTCCGTCGGCGAAGCAGTGCCACCTTCGATGCGCCGAGGCGGCACATCAAGTGACACCTTGAAGGCGCCTTCTGGACGGAGCTAGGGCGCGTCCTCTTCCACCGTGAGCTGGTAGCTGTCCTGGAAGTTGGACTCCCGGTTCTTCGAGTCCTGCACCTTGAAGAGGTAGACCCCCGGATCGGCGGCGTAGCGGATCACCTCCGGCGCGTCTCCCTTCGCCCGGTCCGCCGTCTGCACCAGCAACAGCGAGCCGTCCTCGCCGCGCTGATACAGGAACAGCGCCACGTCCACCTTTAGGATGCCGGTCAGCGTCGCCTTCAGCGCGGTCTTCACCGGCCGGTCCGAGAGGTCGAGGCGGAAGTAGTCCACGTCCTTCTTCGGGTACACGGTTCCCCGGACCGGCTTGCCCAGGGTGAGGGCGGTGGCCTGGTCCGCACCGTCGTTCGGCTCGCGCTCCTCGCTCCCGTCATCCGGGATCGCCCGTGCAGTCAGCCGGTAGGGCTGGTCCGGGTTCTCGAACTCGCGGACCCACTTGCCGTCCACCTTCCGCAGCGCGCCCTCCACCTTCACGAAGCACTCCTTCTCGCAGGCCACGCTGTTCAGTCGCTCGGGCTCCTTCACTGCACCGTCGTTGGAGCGCTGGACCACCTTCTCCGTTCCCGGCTTCGCCCCCGGCTCAACGACGGAGAGCTGCAGGTCGAGCTTCTCCACCCCGCTGAGCTCGAAGCGCACCAGCGAGGGCTGGGGCGGACGGACGACGTAGTAGTCCAGGTCGGTCTTCGGGGTGAGAAAGCCCTCGCGGTAGCCGTCGAGCGGTAGGGGCGTGGCGTGGGCCAGGTCGTCGTTGGGCTCGTACTCGGCGTTCGCCCCGGCGGCCTCGCGGGAGACGGTCAGCGTGTACGGGTGCTCGGGGTCGAAGCCCCGGCGGGCGTCCTTGCCGGTGCCGGTCCAGGCGCTCTTCACCACCACGTCGATGACCCGGTCCGTCGCCCGCACCGCCACGTTCCGCGGCGAGAGCGGCTGCCCCTCGGTGCCGCGGGCGGTGAAGAGGGTGGCCTCGGCCTCGGAGAGGATCTGGATCTCCGGACGGACGCCGGGGACCCCGCTCAGCTCGAGCCGGAGCGCCACCCGCGGGGGCTCGGGCACCGCCAGCCCTGCGTCCACCTCGACCCGCGCCCCCCCGAGCGGTGGAGGCTGCGCCGGGAAGCCCTGCTCGCGCGGCGGCTCGGCCGGGGCGGATGGCGCGGTGGTCCCTGCGCCGGCGTCCGGAGCGGCCGCCTCCGCCGGGCCCGCATCGGGCGCGGTGTCGAGGACGATGCGGAAGTGGTCCTCGTCCCCGGGCGAGCCGTAGAGGCCCTGGATGGTCCAGGCGTCGCCCTGGGGCTGGAGCTCGGTCGCGTCGGCGTGCCGGTCGTTGGGCTCGAGCTCCATCCCCGGCCTGGGCTCGCCATAGCGCACCGACAGGGTGTAGGCGCCGCCCCCGCCCTTGCGCGCGGCGGAGACCCGGAGGAGCAGCTTCCCCCGCACGGTGAGGTTGGGGAAGCGCGCCGGCTGGCCCTCGGCCTCGGCGCTGACCCCGGCGAGACGGGTGCGCGTCTCGTCGTAGGCCTCGAGCATCACCACCGTGCCGGGGATGCCGCTCACCGTCACGTTCGCCCCGCGCGGCGCCTCGCCGAAGAGGAGGTACCAGTCCTCGTCCGCCCGGGCGGGCGTGCTGGAGAGGCTCGCCGCGACGTCGGTGCTCTCCCCGATGGGCATCGACTGCTCGGGTCGATCGTCCGGCTCCACCTCGGAGCGCTGCGCCGGGCCGGCGTCCGGCGCCGGGGGCGGGGGCGGGGGCTGCTTCCGTGGACATCCGGTGCCGACGAGCAGGAGCGACAGGACGGCCAGTGCGCGCGCGGAGCTCACGGGCAACAGCCCTACCACACGCCGGGGCCACCGCTCGCGACGCTGGAGTGGACCCATCTGTGTGCGCGATGCTCGGTGCGCCCATCCACATGACCCTCAGCCCGCTCCTCGGAGTCGTCCTCTCGTCCGTGCCCGGACTCGGCTACCTGCAGGCCACCGACTGGCACGAACACGCGAGCAACCCGGCCCACTTCCAGCCCCTGCAGCTGGTGGACGGGAACCTCAAGACGGCCTGGTGCTCCTCCACTGCCGACGCGCAGGCGGATGCGCTCGGCTTCGGCGTCCCGTCGATGGTGGTGGTGGACGAGGTCCGCATCGCCACCGGCAACCAGGCGGACACTGCCGCCTTCCACGCCTCTGCCCGGCCGCGGAAGTTCGTCCTGCGGACCGACGGGCGGGCCAGCACCTTCTCGGTGGCCGACACCGAGGGTGTGCAGACGGTGAAGCTGGATGCGCCGCTCCAGGGCTCGGTGTTCACGCTCGAGGTCCTCGACGTCGAGCCCGCCGAGGATCCGGCGGCGCCGGCCTGCCTCTCGGAGGTGCAGCTCGTCTCCCACGGCAAGCCCGTGCCGAATCCGAAGAAATCGCTCCTCCGCTGGAACCCGGAGCGGGCCCGGCTGCTGGGGACCTGGTATTCCGGCGACGAGGGCAACCCCGACCAGAGCCTCTCCTTCTTCCTCGACGGCACCTGGCAGCACCGGACGGTGGTCTACGACGAGCCCACCCGGCCGAAGACGTTGACCGGCAAGTGGGGCCTGGACCGGAAGGGGCTGTGGATGAAGGCCCCGGGCTCCGGGAAGGGCCGGGTCACTCCGGAGCTGGAGACCAAGGCGGACGCGCGGGGCAAGGGGCGCACCACGCTCACCCTCAAGGGTGGCGTCCCCGCCGCGCTCCGGGTGCCGTTTCGCGACCGGAGGTGAGCCCCCCGGGGTCCCGTGGCCTCAGCGGCCGGCGGCGCTCTTTCTCTTCCGCGAGGAGAACCGCTGGAAGAAGTCGACGATCTCCTGCTGCGCCACCTTCGCGTCGGTCGCGTCCTTGAACTCCGACTCGAGGAAGATGCCGCCACAGGACTCGCACGTGTCGTAGTGCAGGGGGTGCTGCCGGTCACCGCCATCCACCCGGACCAGGTCCACCTGGCACTCCGGGCACTGGCCGGTGAGGGCCTCGGCGTCGACGCGTCCTCCGAGGCTCTCGAGCCCCGGGAGGTTGTTGTGGAGGAGCAGGCGGTTCAGATCCGCCACATCCAGCCACAATCCGCCGCACTCTCCGCAGCGTCGCAACGTCGTCTCTTCACCTTCCAGCTCGGCCATCTCGACGTTGCAGCCGGGGCAATCCATGAAAACGCGTCTTCTCCGTGCAGGGGGAGCAATGCTCCGGTCGTGGATGCACCCGCGAGTCTAGGGCCGGGAATTTTCATCCTGCAACCGGGAGTGACCTGCGCTGAACGGGTTTTCCGCCTTCACTTCACCCGGGTGGTCCGGGCGCCCAGGGCCTTCAGCTTCCGCTCGAGCGCCTCGTAGCCCCGGTCCAGATGGTAGACGCGCGCCACCCGGGTGGTGCCCGCGGCCCGGAGGCCGGCGAGGATGAGCGAGGCCGAGGCCCGGAGATCCGTGGCCATCACCGGGGCGCCGGAGAGGGTGTGGACTCCCTTCACCACCGCGGTGTGGCCCTCCACCCGGATGTCTGCGCCCATCCGGCGCAGCTCCGCGACATGCATGAAGCGATTCTCGAAGATGTTCTCGGAGATGACGCTGGTCCCGCCCGCCACGCTGAGCAGGGCCATGAGCTGGGCCTGCATGTCGGTGGGAAAGCCTGGATGCTCCGTCGTCTGGAGGTCGACCGGCTCCGGCACCTCCGGGCCCTTGCAGCGGAGCCCCTCCGGGGTGGGCACCACCGAGCAGCCCGCCTCGCGCAGCTTGCCCACCACCGCGTCCAGGTGGGCGGGGACTGCCCCGTGGACGTGCACGTCGCCCCGGCTGATGGCGGCGGCCACCAGGAGGGTGCCGGCCTCGATCCGGTCGGAGATGACCGTGTGCTCCACCCCGGCCAGCCGGGAGACGCCCTCGACGACCACCAGGTCTGTCCCGGCGCCCTGGATGCGCGCTCCCATGGCGTTCAGGGCCCGGGCGAGGTCCTCGACCTCCGGCTCCCGGGCGGCGTTCTCCAGCACGGTCGTCCCCTCGGCGAGCACGGCGGCCATGAGGACGTTCTCGGTGCCGGTGACGGTGATCTTGTCGAACCGCACCGTGGCGCCCGTCAGTCGCTTTGCCCGTGCCTCGACGTAGCCGCCCTCGAGGAGGATCTCCGCCCCCAGCGCGCGGAAGCCTTTCAGATGCTGGTCGATGGGGCGGGCGCCAATGGCGCAGCCACCGGGCAGCGAGACCCGGGCGCGGCCGAACCGGGCGAGCAGCGGCCCGAGCACCAGCACCGAGGCGCGCATCTTCCGGACCAGGTCGTACGGCGCCTCCGGCAGGAGATCGGCCGGGGCCTGCACCCGGACGACGTGGCGCTCGGCCCCGGGGACCCGCTGGGCGTCGGCACCCATCGTCCGCAGGAGCTCGAGCAAGGTGGTGACATCCGCCAGGTCGGGGACGTTCCGCAGCGTCGTCGGCCCCTCGCCGAGGAGCGCGGCGGCCATCAGGGGGAGGGTGGCGTTTTTGCTCCCCGAGACACGCACCTCGCCCTCCAGCCGGGGGCCGCCTTCAATGTGGATCTGGTCCAAGGGCTCCTTCTCCTGGATGCGTGGCCACCGGCCCGCGGGGGTGTGTCCCGAGGGCCAGTCGATCGTGTCGGGCGAGGTCGCGTTCGATGCGGACGGAGCCATATCCGGCCGCCTCGAGCAAGGACCGGACCGTCGGTCCCTGCCGGTCGCCGATCTCCATCGCCAGGAGCCCTCCTGGCACGAGCCAGCGCGGGGCCACGGCGGCGATGCGCCGGACGACGTCCAGCCCGTCCGGCCCCCCGTCGAGGGCCAGGGCCGGCTCGCGCCGCACCTCGGGGGAGAGAGTGGGAATGTCGCCCCGGGGGACGTACGGCGGATTGGCGGCGATGGCGTGGAACGGAGGCTCACCCTCCACCGGGGCGAAGAGGTCACCGACTCGGACCTCGAACCGCTCAGCCACCCCGAGCGCGGCGGCGTTGGCCCGGGCCACCTCGGCCGCCCCGGGCGACAGCTCGGTGGCGACCACCCGGGCGCGGGGGCGCTCGAGGGCGAGGGTGATGCCGACGCAGCCCGTCCCGGTGCACAGGTCCAGCAGCCGGACCTCCGCCTCGCCGGGGAGCCCCTGGAGCACGGCCTCGACCAGCAGCTCGGTCTCGGGGCGGGGGACGAGGACCCGCGGGTCGACGGCGAAGGCGCGCCCGTAGAACTCGCGGGTGCCGGTCAGGTAGCTCGTGGGCTCGCCGGCGGCGCGCCGGGCGATGAGGGCGCGGTAGGCGGCGAGCTCGGCGGCCTCGAGCGGGCGGTCCAGGTCGGTGTACAGCCGGACACGGGAGCTTCCGAGCACGTGGGTCAGCAGCAGCTCGGCAGTGAGCCGGGGCGAGTCGAGGCCCAGCTTCTCGAAGTGCGTGGCCGTCCAGCCCAGGACACGGCGCACCGTCCAAGGCTGCTCGCTCATGCCCGGGGCTGAGGGCGCGTCGACTCGGCCTTGAGCTGCTCGGCCTGGAAGTACGTCCGGCAGGCGACGACGATGTCCTCGATGTCCCCGGCCATCCGCGCCGGAAGGTTGTGCCAGGTCATCCCGATGCGGTGGTCGGTCAACCTGTCCTGAGGAAAGTTGTAGGTCCGGATCTTCTCGCTCCGGTCCCCGGTGCCCACCTGGCCACGGCGGAGCGAGTCGCGCTCGCTGGTGATGCGCTCCTGCTCACGCTCGTAGAGCTTCGCCCGGAGCATCCGCATGGCCATGGTGCGGTTCTTGGTCTGGCTCTTCTCTTGTTGACACTTCACCACGATGCCGCTGGGGATGTGCTTGAGGCGGACCGCCGAATCGGTGGTGTTCACGCTCTGCCCGCCCGCGCCGGTGGAGCGCATCACGTCCATCTCGATGTCGGCGGGGTTGATCTGGATGTCCACGTCCTCGGCCTCGGGCATGACGGCCACGGTGATGGTCGAGGTGTGGATGCGTCCCTGGGCCTCGGTGGCCGGCACCCGCTGGACACGGTGGACGCCGGACTCGTACTTCATGGACGAATAGACCGCGTCGCCGGAGAGGGTGACGGTGGCGTCCTTGATGCCGCCGGCGTTCCCGGCGCTCATGTCGAGGAGGTCCGACTTCCAGCCCCTCCGGTCGGCATAGCGGAGGTACATCTGGAGGACCTCGGAGGCGAAGAGCCCTGCCTCGTCACCCCCCGCGCCGGCGCGGATCTCGAGGATGACGTTCTTCTCGTCGTTGGGGTCCTTGGGGATGAGGAGGAGCTTCAGCTCGCCCTCGAGCGCGTCGCGCCGTTCCCGGAGCCCCGGGAGCTCCTCCTTGCCCAGGGCGCGCTCGTCCGGGTCGGAGCTCTCCAGCATCCGCTCGGCCTCCGCCAGGTCGGCCCGGACCGCCTTGAACGCGCGGTACACGCCGACGATGCGCTCCAGCGAGGAACGCTCCTTCATCACCTTGGTGAGCCGCGCGCTGTCCCCCAGGGTCTCGGGGTTGGCGAGGTCGGCCTCGAGCCGGTCGTAGCGCCGCTCGACTTCGTCCAGCTTGTCGATCATCTGCGGGGGGAGGCTCTAACCCGCCCGGGTGGCCCTGCGCCAGCCGGGGGGCCCCTGGTCCGTCCCCGTCAGGCGCGTCCCTGCCGGGAAGCCCGACCAGCCCCTTGTCGGGGGGACGTTGCGGACGACAATGCGAATCAGCAACGCTTGCACGGCCGTGAGGTGATGGACCCATCGGAGCGCGAACATTGCGTGCA
>DATIWB010000126.1:0-20072 GCA_035519675.1 Myxococcaceae bacterium | reverse complement strand
CTTGGTGCGGAGCTTCTCCTCGATCTCCTGGACCTCGTTCTTGAACTCGTCGCGCTCGCCGAGCTCCTTCTGAATGGCCTGCATCTGCTCATTCAGGTAGTACTCCTTCTGGGTCTTCTCCATCTGCTTCTTGACCCGGGTGCGGATCTTCTTCTCCACCTGGAGGATCTCGATCTCGCCCTGCATCAGCTCGTAGAGCTTCTCCAGCCGCTTGGCGGCGTTCTCCGTCTCCAGCAGCGCCTGCCGGTCGTTGAGCTTGAGGCTGAGCTGGACGGCGATGGTGTCCGCCAGGCGGGCCGGATCGTCGATGCTCGCCACCTGCATCAGCATCTCCGGCGGGATGCGCTTGTTCAGCTTGACGAAGGCCTCGAACACCGAGTGCACGCTGCGCACCAGCGCCTCGAGCTCCACCGTCTTCTCCGACTGCTCCTCGACCTCCTCCACCTCCACCACGAAGAACTGCTGCGACGGCTCGCCGCGGTCGGGCTGGTCGCCGTGGACGAAGCGGCGCACCCGGGCGCGCTTCACCCCCTCCACCAGGACCTTCACCGTTCCGTCGGGCAGGGGGAGCAGCTGGATGACGTGGCCCAGGGTGCCGAAGGCGTAGATGTCCTCGACCCCGGGGTCGTTGGTCTTCGCCTTCTTCTGCGCGGCGAGGAAGATGGCGGCCTTGTCGTCCGGGCCCTTGTGGGCCATCGCCTCCTTGAGAGCGGCGATCGACTTCTCACGGCCGACGAACAGCGGAACCACCTGGTGCGGGAAGACGATGATGTCTCGCAGCGGCAGCAGCGGGACCGTCAGGGTGGGGCGGCCGGGGTCTCGCTTGTCGTCTCGTCCGAAGAGCATGTGTCGACGTGTCAACGGCCCGCGCGTGCGGGCGCAGGGGCCCCGGAGGGATCCGGGGCACGGGCCGTCCTCTCGTCGTCGAGAGGATACACCCTCGGGACGGAACCCGCTGCTTTCCCTCGGCCCGGTGCCTCAGCGTCCGTCCGGGCACCCCCTCTCGGCCAGAGTCGGAAGGACCCCGCCCGGGTGCGATGTGTGCAATCGTTTCAGGGTGAGCCCGTGTGGCGGGGGGAAGGAGACACGGTCCGATGCTGCTGGGAGTCGATTTCTTGCCGGTCAACGTCACCGAGCTGGTCGCGGCCGTCCTGGGCCTGATGATCCCGCTCGTGGTGGTCATCGGCTTCACCATCCGCTTCGCTGCCAAGCCGCTGGTGGAGGCGCTGGGGAAGCTCAGGGAGAACGGCGCCCCGGCGAAGGAGCTGGAGGTGTTGAGCCGGCGGGTGCTGGAGCTGGAGCAGGAGGTGCTCCGCCTGCGCGGGGGCCAGGCTCCGAGCGGACCGGCCCTCGAGGCGGGGAGCGCACTGCGGCTGCGGCGCTAGCGCCGGGAAGCGCTCGATGGAGACGTTGCCCATCAATCTCACGGAGACCGTGACGGCCGTCATGGCCATGCTGGTGGTGCTCATCCCTGTGCTCGGGCTGGTGATCCGGATCGCCGCCAAGCCGGTGGTCGAGGCGTTGGTGGGGACCAAGGGCGAGGGGGCCCGGCCCGCGGATCTGGACGCGCTGAAGATGCGGGTGGACGCGCTGGAGCACGAGGTGAAGGAGCTTTCCGCCGGGGAGCACCGCTCGCTGCCCGCGCCCGTGCCACTCCGGCCCTGAAACCCTCGGGCGGGCCCGACGACGGACTCCCCGCCCGCTGAGATCCGGTCGCACTCGAGGACGCTCGGGCAAGGGTCCGAACGGGAATTGACGGGCCCTCAGGGCTCGGCCGACACTTCGCTGGCAACCGGAGGGCGACGACAGTGGGCGCTCGGACCCCGGCAGCACCCTGGAGACTTGTCTCGACCGGTCTGGCGATCGTCCTCGCCGGGGG
This sequence comes from Myxococcaceae bacterium, assembly GCA_035519675.1. Taxonomy (GTDB): domain Bacteria; phylum Myxococcota; class Myxococcia; order Myxococcales; family Myxococcaceae; genus RPRB01. The sequence continues at coordinate 18,193 of DATIWB010000126.1, read as the reverse complement.
GTGCGCATCGTCGAAGCCCGCTCCCTCTGCCGCCCTGACCCGGAACGAGGTGCTCGACGCGGAGCACGGCTGGTGGCGCGCGGTCTCGAGGGGAGACATCGACCATGCGCTGAGCCGGTTCTCCGAGGATACCGTGTTCGAGGCGCCGGACGGCTCCCAGGTACGTGGCCGGATTGCGCTGGCCGAGCGGCTCCGGCGCGATGTCAGGAACCACATCGAGGTGCTCGGCACCCCGGAGCACGTCCACGTGGACTCGGCCGAGCTGGTGGTGGTCATCGGCACCGGTCGGTGGAGCGGCAACGCCCCGGAGACCGGAGTCGTGACCCCGGTCAGGTACATCAGTACCTGGCGGTGGACGGGATCCGCATGGCGACTGGCCTCGACGGCCGCGGCCCCGGTGACCGAGAGCCCGGCCGGAAACGCGCTCGTGCGGCAAGTCCTCGCCGCCTGGAGCAGCGGCGACTGGGCCGGCCTCCAGCCCCTGCTCGCGCCGGGGTACCGCGCCCGCTCGGCGAACAGCACGGGCGAGGGCGAGCTCCGCCAGCGCTTCGAGGCCTTTCACAAGACTTGGGCAAACGCGCAGTTCGACATCGAGGAGCAGTTCGCGGTCGGCGAGCGCATCGTCACCCGCATCGCGGCGACGCTCACCGAGGCCGGGACCGGGCGAACCGTGCGCTACGCAGGGCTGGACGTGAGCCGGGTGGTGGACGGACAGCTGGTGGACCACTGGGACAGCTGGGAGGAGATGCTGGGAAAACTCTCCAGCCGGAGTGACGAAGCGGCGAGGTGAGCGGCGCACCGGCGGCGTGGCCTCCCGGATCGGGCCGAGATCCTCAGCTCTTCGCCGTTGCCAGACCGTCGGAAGACGAGCGCTCGCAGCGAGGTCATTCGGCGTGTCCTCACTTCAGCGGGTCGTACTCGGGGTGGTCGGCAAGCGCGCCCGGTTCGCGCACCCCTTCTCCGGAGCCTCAGGCCTCGAGGAGGAGCCGGAGCACCTCGTCCGCCGGAAGTCCCGAGCGAACCGAGGTCGCCGCCAGCCGGACCACCGCGGCGAGGAGCTGCTCGGTCCCGGCATCCTCGCCTCCGGGGCTCTCCAGGCGGAGGAGCGCTCCGGCGGCCTGGGAAGCGGGACGGATGAGGTCAGCAGGCGCGTTCGTCGCCCGGCCGGTGCGCTCCAGCGCGGGCATGGTGCTGCGAGCCCCGACCCCGTCGGTGATCGCGGGCAGCGCCCGGAGCCGGGAGGCGGCGTCGGCGGCGTGGCGTGCCTCGAGGGCACGCGCGGCGAGCGAGCGGATCGCCCGGTCAGCCAGGACCGCCGGGGTGAGCGCCTCGCCGGAGGCGAAGGACCGGAGCGACTCCTCCGGAAGGTACCGCTCGAGCTCGGACAGGAGCCGGGCGCGGAGCCCGACCGCCACGCTCAGGCCGATTCCTTCTGCAGCTCGTCCTTGTCGGTGGCGTGCAGGATGACCGGCTCGCTCTTCTTGAGGATGACCTCCTCGGAGATCACCACCTCACGGGCGGTCTTCTGCGACGGGATGTCGTACATCACGTCCAGCATCGCGCTCTCGAGGATCGAGCGGAGCCCGCGCGCGCCGGCCTTGCGGCGGATGGCCTCCGAGGCGATGGCCTTGAGCGCCCCCTCGGTGAACTTCAGGCTCACCCCGTCGAGGTCGAAGAGCTTCCGGTACTGCTTCACCAGCGCGTTCTTCGGCTGGCTGAGGATGCTCATCAGCGCGCCCTCGTCCAGCTCCTCCAGCGCGGTGACGATGGGAAGCCGGCCGATGAACTCGGGGATCATCCCGAACTTCAGGAGATCCTCGGGCTCGACGTGCTGGAGCAGCTCGGAGAGGTTCCGCTGCTTCTTCTCCCTGATGTCCGCCCCGAATCCCAGCGACCGCCCACCGAGGCGCCGCTCGATGATCTGGTCCAGACCGCCGAAGGCACCGCCGCAGATGAAGAGGATGTTGGTGGTGTCGACCTGCAGGAACTCCTGCTGGGGGTGCTTGCGTCCGCCCTTGGGCGGGACGTTGGCCACCGTGCCCTCGATGATCTTGAGCAGCGCCTGCTGCACACCCTCCCCCGAGACGTCCCGGGTGATGCTGGGGTTCTCGGACTTGCGGGCGATCTTGTCGATCTCGTCGATGTAGACGATCCCCCGCTGGGCACGCTCGATGTCGTGGTCCGCGGCCTGCAGGAGGTTGACGATGATGTTCTCCACGTCCTCGCCCACGTAGCCGGCCTCGGTGAGGCAGGTGGCATCGGCGATGGTGAAGGGGACGTTGAGGATGCGGGCCAGGGTCTGGGCGAGGAGCGTCTTGCCGCTGCCGGTGGGGCCGAGCAGAAGGATGTTGCTCTTCTGCAGCTCCACGTCGTCCATCGCGACCTTGGACTCGATGCGCTTGTAGTGGTTGTGGACCGCGACCGCGAGGACCTTCTTCGCCCGCTCCTGCCCGATGACGTACTCGTCGAGGATGTTCTTGATCTCGCTTGGCCGGGGGATGCGGAGCTTGGTGTCCTTGGTCTCTTCCCGGTCGATCTCCTCGGCGATGATGTCGTTGCAGAGCCCGATGCACTCGTCGCAGATGTAGACCGTGGGCCCAGCGATGAGCTTCTTCACCTCCTTCTGTGACTTGCCACAGAAGGAGCAGCACAAGGTCTGGCTGGACTTCTCCACGTTCTTCCCTGCCATCAAAGCCCTCGACTGCCGAATCTAGTCCTGGTCCTGGGTTCTTAACAGCCGCTGGCCGCCGGGTGCAGCCTGACAACCGACGGGGTCAACGATCGCGCCGCTCTTCCGCGGGTTTGAGGCTCTTGCGGTTGACGGAAACCACCTCGTCCACGATGCCGTAGGCCCGGGCCTCGGCCGCGCCCATGAAGTAGTCGCGGTCGCTGTCCTTCTCGACCCGCTCCAGCGGCTGGCCGGTGTGCCGGGCGATGATCTCGTTCAGCCGCCCCTTCATCCGCAGGATTTCCTTGGCCTGGATCTCGATGTCGGTGGCCTGCCCCTGCGCACCGCCCATGGGCTGATGGATCATGATCCGCGCGTTGGGGAGCGCCTGGCGCTTCCCCTTGGCCCCGGCCAGCAGCAGCACCGCGCCCATCGACGCCGCCTGTCCCACGCAGATGGTGGACACCGCTGGCCGGACGTACTGCATCGTGTCGTAGATGGCCATCCCCGCGGTGACCGAGCCGCCCGGGGAGTTGATGTAGAGGTTGATGTCCTTGTCCGGGTCCTCGGACTCCAGAAAGAGCATCTGGGCCACGATGACGTTGGCCAGCTCGTCGTGGATCTCCGTCCCCAGCAGGATGATCCGGTCCTTGAGGAGGCGGCTGTAGATGTCGTACGAGCGCTCTCCGCGGTGGGTCTGCTCGATGACGTAGGGGATGAGAGGCATCTGGGGACTCCTAGCCTTCATCCTTCGCGGCGGCCTTCAAGAATTCAACCGTCTTTTCCTCGCGGACCCGTTGCTCGAGCGACCGGCGCTGCTCCGGTTCCTTGAAGGCCTTGCGGACCTGGTGCAGTGGCGCGCCGCTCTCGGTCGCATACTGGGCAATGCGCGCATCGAGCTCCTCGGATTTGACGGAGAGTCCCTCCTTCTCCGCCACCGCCGCCAGGAGCAACGCTCCGCGCACCTCCGCCTCTGCCTTGGGCCTCATCTCCTCGCGGAGCGAGGCGAAGTCGAGGTTGAGCCGCGACGGGTCGAGGCCCTGGCGGGCCATCATCCGCAGCGCTCCGTCGAGCATCGCATCCAGCCCGCGCTCGATCATCGCCTTCGGCAGGTCGAACGGATTCTTCTCCACCAGTCCCTTGACCAGCTGCTCGCGCTCGTCCTGCGCCGCGCGGTTCTTCGCCGCAGTCTGGAGATCCCCGCGGACCTTGGCCTTCAGCTCGGCCAGCGTCTGCCCTCCTCCGACCTCCTTGGCGAAGTCGTCGTCGAGCGCGGGGATGAGCTGCCGCTTCAGCCCCTTCAGGGTGAAGGTGAAGTGGGCATTCTTCCCGGCCCGGCCCGGCTCGGGATCGTCGGCGGGGAAGGCGTGGTTCAGCTCCCGGCTCTGGCCGATGATGGTTCCGGCGAGCTCCGGAACGTTCCCCCGCATCAGGTCGCCCGGGGTGACCTCGACGGTGACGTCCTCGGCCTTGCTTCCCGGGAACGGCTGGCCGTCGATGGTGCCAACGTAGTCGACGATGGCGAAGTCGGAGGTCTCGGCCACCGTGCGGCCCTCCACCGGCTCGAGTCGGGCCACGCGCTGGCGCATCGCCTCCACCCGCTCGTCCACCTCGGCGTCGGTCACGGTGGGTTGGATGCGCTTGAGCGGCAGCCCGCGGTAGTCCTTCGGCTCCACCTTCGGCCGCACCTCGACGCGGGCCTCGAAGGCGAAGGGCTTCTGCTGGTCCAGCCGGACCGGCGTCAACTGCGGCGCACCGACCGCGTCCACGTGGTGCTCGGAGATGGCGGACAGGTAGGCCCGCTCGACGAGGCGTCGGGCGACGTCGTCCTCGACCTCGCCCTTGAACTTCTGCTCGAGGATGCGCCGGGGAATCTTGCCCGGCCGGAAACCAGGCAGGCGTACTTGGCGTCCCAGCTGGGCGTACGCGCGGCCAAGCTCGGCCTGGACCTGCTCGGGGGGAACCTCGATGGAGAGCTTGCGCTCGACCGGGGACAGCTCTTCGACCTGGACCTTCATCGGAGGGAAGGGGCCTTAAGAGCCCCGGTCCCCCCGTGTCAATGCGACTTCGAGGGCGCGGGGATCCGGGACTTGGGGCGGGCGGCGGCCGAGCACGTGCGAGGAGACCGGCTCCGTGGAACAAGCGCCAGGGCGACTGCCTTGGGCAGACCGAGAGTCGAACTCGGACCCCTTTCGGGACTGGATCCTAAGTCCAGCGCGTCTACCAGTTTCGCCATCTGCCCCGAGGACGCTGGCCCGTGGCTTACAACGGGGCGTGTCGGCTGACCACTGTCGTGGACGTTCGCCCGCGAGCACCCCAGTCTCAGGGCGCGGCTCCCGGGGCGGTCAGCTTCGCCTGGACCGCGCGCAGCGCCGGCCCGAGGGCGATTCCGGCCGGGCCCGCGGCCTGCATCGCCCGGCGGGCATCCTCCAGCCGTGCCGTCGCCTCCGCCCGCTTCCCCTGGTCGAGGAGGCACCCGGCGTGGGCGAGCTGCAGCCGAACCACCGGCGCGCTGTCCGGGTCCATCACCCGCTCGAGCAGGCTCACCGCCTCGGCCAGCATCGGCTCGCCCTCGGCCCCGCGGCCCGCCTGGCACAGGCTCGCCCCTCGGGCCTCCAGCGCCACCGCGCGAACCCGGGCCACCTGGGCCAGGGACGGCATCCGGACCAGCTCGAGCAGACGGGCCGACGCGGACATCGCCTCGGTCGCCTGTCCGCCGGCGAGCGCCAGCCGTGCCCGTCCAGCGTCGGCCATCACCCTCCGCGTCAGGTCTGCGCGCGTCTCCCACCCGGAGAGGGTCAGCGCCTGGGCCAGCTCGGTGTGGGCCTCGGCGGTCTCGCCCCGGTCCACCGCGATGAGGCCCTTCAGCAGATGGACGTCTCCTTCGGGTGCGACCGCGGTCCGCGGGCTCCTCTGCACCACGGACAGCGCCTCGTCGAGCAGACCCCGGGCAACCGCGTGCTCGCCGAGCGCAGCCCGCGCCTCGGCGAGCCCGACCGTGGGCGCCACCCGCAGGACGGTCTCGCCCCGCTGCGCCCAGAGCGCGCGCGACTCCTCGAGCGCCGGGATGGCCCGCTGGAACCGACCCGTGCGCAGGTAGGCCAGACCCAGCCGCTCCACTGCCTGGGCGTGAGTGTTGCTCCCCCGCCGCACCCGCGCCAGCGCGCCGGCCGATTCCTCCACCTGACCGAGCGCCTGGTCCCGGCGCCCGCCGATCTCCAGCACGGTCATCCCCCGCAGACCCTGGTTCTGCAGCGCGAGGAAGTGCGTCGGGCCGGTGGTGCGGGCGTAACCGGTCTGGGCCTCGGCGAAGTCCGCATCGGCCTCGGCGAGCTTGCCGTTGCTGTCGCGGATGACTGCGCGCAGCGAGAAGGCATTGGCAAGCTCGTACCCCACCCGGCTCCGCCGCGTCGCCACCGCCACCGCCTCGTCGGCGATCGCCTCGGCGCGGCCCGGGACGTTGGACACCCGGAAGTTCTGCGCCAGGTAGAACAGCGCCCCGAGCCGCCCGTCGCTCTCCGGGTAGCGCTCGCGGAACAGCGCCGCGGACCGCTCGAGCAGCACGCTCGCCGCGCGCAGGTCGGGCGTGTTCCCGCGGCGGACGAGGTTGCCGCGGATCTTCAGCGCCTGGGCGAACATCTCGGAGCTCTCGTCACCGAGGGCGACGAAGACCGGCTCGGCGCGATCCACCCACTGCTTCGCCTCGTCGAACCGGCCGGCGAACATCGCCGCGTCGGCGAGCTCGGTCAGGACCAGCGCCTCATCGGCGTTGGGTACCCGCTGGGCCTTCTCCGCCACCTCCAGCGCCTGCTGGAGGAGCGTCAGGCTCCGGTCCGCCATGTCCAGCGAGGAGTAGACGCCGGCCAGGGTCACCAGCACCGAGACCTTCTCGTGGGGCTGGTCCCCCAGGGCCGAGCCGATGCGCGCCGCGGCAGCGTCCACCGCCTCTCTCACCGTTCGCTCCGAGGCCGGCCGGCTCCCCGGGACCTGGGTGTCGGCGGCGGAGAGCACCTCGCTGAGGAAGTCCCGGACCGCCCGCGCGTTCCGGGCCTCGGTCTGGGCCAGCTGTGTCTCCATCCCGGCGCGCCGGGCCTGCACCACCGCCGCGGTGGTCGAGACCACCAGCGCAGAGCCGACCGCCGCCGACCCCAGCACCACCCAGCGGCGGCGGGAGACGAAGCGCTGGACGCGATGCCAGCGGGAGTCCGCCTGGGCCTGGAGCGGCTGGAGGTCGAGCGAGCGGCGGAGGTCGTCGGCGAACGCCTCCGCACTCGCGTACCGTGCCTGCTGCTGCTTGGCCAGAGCGCGGAGGACGATGCTGTCCAGGTCTCCGGCCAGCCTCCGGCGGAGCTTCGCCGCCGTGGTGCCCCTGGCCTGGGCCGCGACCTCGCTCACCGCCTCGCTCGGAGCCAGGGGGGTGGAGGCGAGGATGGCCGCGGCGAGCTCCGGTCCGGAGCTGCCCGGGAGCTGGACCGGGCGGCCGCCGGTGAGCAGCTCGAAGAGGACGACCCCGAGCGAGTACACGTCGCTCGCCGTGCTCAGCGGAGTGCCGAGGATCTGCTCGGGGCTGGCGTACCCCGGGGTGAGGGCCCGCCCGGTGGCCCGGGTGAGCGGCGTGTCCAGCGCCGGGCCCTCGGGCTCGAGCAGGGTGGCCACCCCGAAGTCGAGCAGCCGCACCTGCCCGTCGTCCGTCACCAGGATGTTCGAGGGCTTGAGATCTCGGTGCAGGACCAGATTTGCATGCGCGTACTGCACCGCGCCGAGCACCTGGAGGAAGAGAGCGATGCGGCCCTCCACGTCGAGCCGGCACGCGTCGGCGTAGCTGGTGACGTGCTGACCGTTCACCCGCTCCATCGCCAGGAACGGCTGACCCTGCGCCACCCCGGCGTCGTACAGGCGGGCGATGTGGGGATGCTCGAGCCGGGCGAGGATGTCCCGCTCCCGGGCGAAGCGCAGGGCCACGTCGCGCCGGCGGGAGTCGAGCAGCGGCAGCTTGAGCGCCACGTCCCGGCGAAGCGCACCGTCGTCCCGCCGGGCGAGCCACACCTCCCCCATCCCCCCGGAGCCGAGCAGCTCCAGCAGGAGGTACGGGCCGACCCGGTCTCCGCTCCGGTGGCCGAGGCCGCCACCTCCCGGGGGGGTGGGCAGGGTGGAGACGGTGGCCGTCTCTGCCACCCGGGCCTCGATCAGCCGCCGGACCGCGCTCGCCAGGGTGGGCTCGCTGCGGAAGAGCCCCTCCAGCCACCTGGCGCGTGCCCCGGGTGTCAGGGCGAGACCCTCGTCCACCAGCTCGGCGATGCGGCTCCAGTCTTGCGACGTGGACGGCACGATCCTCATGCCCCGGCAGACACGCCCGGGCCCTCCGGTTGCAGTGTCGCATTCATCGGCCCGCGAGGGCGCTGAGTGCCTCTCCCTCGAGGCGACAGGTCAACCATTCGCGAACCACCTTGGCTCCCAGCGACTCGTAGAACTCGATGCTGGGAGAGTTCCAGTCCAGCACCTGCCAGACGAACCGGCCGCACCCCTCGTCCAGCGCGGTGCGGGCGAGGAAGCGCATCAATTCCTTCCCGATGCCCCGCCCACGGGCCTCGGGGCGGACGAAGAGGTCCTCGAGGTAGAGCGTGGGCTGCGCGCGCCAGGTCGAGTAGGCGAAGAACCAGAAGGCGAACCCCACCGGGGTGCCGTCCCATTCGGCGAGTGTCACCCGGAAGAGCGGACGCTCCCCGAAGCCGTCGCGGAGAAGGGCCTCCTCGGTGGCCACCACCGCCTGCGCGTCGCGCTCGTAGGTCGCCAGCTCGCGGATGAGCGAGAGGATGAGCGGGACGTCGTCGCGCGTCGCGGGGCGCAGGCGGAGCACGGAGCCATCATGCCTCGTGCTCCACCCCGCCCGCTCGTACAGTGCCGCACCTCCGAGGGGGCCCGGCTGCCCCGGTCAGCAGAAGCGGCAGCTCCAGGTCTCCCCGAGCGGCTGGTCCTGATCCGTCTCGGCGACTCCGGCGACGAGGCCGATGAGGTTCTTCGACGGCCAGAGCACCGCGCTGTTGGGCCCTCCGAGCGTCCCCAGGTCCTTCGGCGCGCGCCCTTTCCAGATCGTCGCGTGCACAGTCGCATTGCCGGCGAGGGCGGAGAGGCCGCCCACCCATCTCGGGATGCCTCCCAGCGAACCCAGCGGAAGGACCACGTACCCTGGCCCGTCAGCGTGCCCGAGAGCGGCGGCGCTCACCGGTGGCGCTGTCAGCTTCTTGAACGAGGACTGTCACGGAATTCAGGTGGACGGGCGCAGTCAGGCTCGACGTCGTAGGTTTCGGGCCATGACCACGGTCCGCCTGGTCTCCGAGGAGCGGACGACCCCACGTCGGGTTCGACTCCTCGAGACGCCCATCGCGCTGGTCGAGGATGTCCGCGCCGACGAGGGCGGTGGGTGGGTGGGGGCGGAGGGCTTCTCTGCCGAGTTTCAGCTCGCCCTGCCTTACCAGGGCCTCTTCGTCTGGGAGGTGGGCCCAGACTCGGTGGTGGGCGATGCGAACCAGGTGCTGTTCGTCGCCGGAGGCGAGGCGTTCCGGGTGCACAGCCCGCTCCCCCGCGGCTACGGGGAGCTGATCGTCACCCCTGGCGAGCCACTGCTCGACGAAGTCACCGGAGGCCGCGGCCGCATCGCGCGGGTGCATCCATTGTTCCGGCGCCGGAGCCGGCGAATCGACCCGGGGCTGCAGCTCGTTCGCGCTCGCTTCCTGGCCCGGGCCCGCGAGGGCGGCGAGCCGCTCGAGGCCGAGGAGCAGATGGTGTGGCTGCTGCGCAGGGCGCTCGCCGACGAGCGCCTGAGCCGGCCGCCTGCCCGCTGCACCCGGCGGCTGGTCGACCGCACCAAGACGTACCTCGCGTCCGAGCTCGGCCGGTCGATCCAGCTGGCGGAGATCGCCCGCGCGGTGGGGGCCTCGCCCGGCTACCTGACGCAGCTCTTCCGCGCGGTGGAGGGCGTCCCCCTCCACGCCTATCTGACGCAGCTCCGGCTGGCTCGGGCCCTGGTCGAGCTGCCACGCTCCCAGGACCTGACCGCGCTGGCGCTGGAGCTCGGCTTCTCCAGCCACAGCCACTTCTCGGCGCGCTTCCGCCGGGCGTTCGGCCTCACCCCGTCGGAGTTTCGCCGGAGCTGCGGGCGTCCGTTCCCGGCGCTGCTGGCCTGACGCTCCGGGCAGAGGCGAGGCGGGCGCGGAGCGCCTCGATCTGGGAGCGGACCCTCCCCTTGAGCGATTCGACGTCGGCGAGGGTGAGCCCGGCGGTGGAGATGGGCGTGCCGACCACGACCTGCCCCTCGGAGCGCCCGAACTTCCAGCTGTGCTTCGGAAGCGCGGTCCGCGTCCCGGACACCGCCACCGGGAGAAGGTCCGCACCGGTCTCGATGGCCAGCCGGAAGGCACCATCCTTGAAGGGGAGCAGCTGGCCGTCCTTGCTCCGCGTCCCCTCGGGGAAGAGCATCACCGGCACCCCGCGGGCGAGCCAGACGGCACAGGCCCCCATCGCCTCCCGGGCCGAGTCGCTGTCCCCGCGCTCGACCGGGATGTCCCCGGCCATCCGCATCATCCACCCCACCACCGGGATGCGGAACAGCGAGGCTTTCCCGAGCCACTTCATCTCCCAGGGGAGGAAGGAGACCAGGAAGGGATCGGCGTTGGACTCGTGGTTGCTCACCACCACCGTCTTGCGCGAGGGCGGCGACGGCCACGGACCCACCACGCCGAAGCGCCAGAAGGGGTTCAGCTTCGCCGCCACCACCCCCACCAGCCGGAACGTCCGGCCAGCCACCCGCCTCCGCCGGTCGAACGGCAGGCAGAGCACGAAGAGCGCGGTCTGGACGAGGAACCCCAGGAGAGTCACCAGGGTGATCTCCGCCCAGGCCCAGACGGACAGAAGCGCGTTCATAGGGTGCAGGGGCCCCCATAGCGCAGTGCAGAGCACGATGCGCCTGGGGACTTGGGATAGAAGACTCCCATGGCACCGCCGCCGGACAAGAGCCGGGCCACCGAACCCGCGCTGTGGGCGTTCGCGGTGTCGCTGGTGCTGCTGGTGGGGCCGGCGCGCGTGCTCTGGGCTGCGCCGGGGCGCGGCTGGCTCGCGCCCTTCCTCCTCTGGGTGGTGGTGATCGGCCTCGGGGCCTGGGCCGTCCACCGCCCGAGCGCTCCGCCATGAGCCCGTCGATCGGCGTCCTGTTCGGGGTGGCCGTCGCCTACCTGGCGCTCCTGTTCGGCGTGGCCTACGCCACCGAGCGCGGGCTGGTGCCGGCGCGGCTTGTCCGGCATCCGCTCACCTACGCGATCTCGCTCGGGGTGTACGCCACCTCGTGGACGTACTCCGGCAGCGTGGGGTTCGCCCGGAGCCAGGGCTACGCCTTCCTCACCATCTATCTCGGGGTGACGCTGGCCTGCCTGCTGGTGCCGGTGCTCTGGGAGCCGGTGTTGCGGCTGTGCCGCGAGCACCAGCTCACCTCGCTGGCCGACCTCTTCGCCTTCCGCTTCCAGAGCCAGGGCGCCGGGGTGCTGGTGACGGTGTTCATGCTCGCTGGCAACCTCCCCTACCTCGCGCTGCAGATCCACGCGGTGACCGCGGGGTTCAAGGTGCTGGCCCAGGCCTCGCCTCCCAGTGGCATCGCCCTGATGTTCTGCGGACTGGTGACGCTGTTCGCGCTCCTCTTCGGGGCGCGGCACGTCACCCCGCGCGAGCGGCACGCCGGGTTGGGGGTGGCCATCGCCTTCGAGTCGCTGGTGAAGCTGGTGGCGCTGCTCACCTTGGCCGCGGTGGCGGTGAGCAGCGTGTTCGGCGGCCTGTCGGGGCTGTCGCGCTGGCTGGCCGAGCACCCCCAGGCGCTCGAGCAGGCGTACGGGCCGGTGGAGAGCGGGCCCTGGGCCACGCTGCTCCTGCTGTCGTTCGCCGCGGCGTTCCTCCTCCCCCGGCAGTTCCACATGGCCTTCACCGAGTCGCTCGACGGGCGGGCGCTCCGGGTGGCGGCCTGGGCCTTTCCGCTGTTCCTGCTGCTGCTCAACCTCCCGGTCATGCCCCTGCTCTGGAGCGGGATGGTGCGCTTCCCGGACGGGAATCCGGACAACCACGTGCTGGCGCTGGCCCGGAGCAGCGGGCATCCGCTGGTGGGGGCGCTGGCCTTCGTCGGCGCCATCTCCGCGGCCAGCAGCATGCTCATCGTCGACACGCTGGCCCTGGCGGCGATGTGCCTCAACCACCTGGTGCTCCCCCGCACCGACCTCGCCCGCTCGGGCGACCTCTACGCCGGGCTGCTCTGGGCCCGGCGCGCGCTCATCGTCACCGTCCTCGCGCTCGGCTACGCCTTCAGCCGGCTGCTCGCCACCCGGCAGGGGCTGGTGGAGATCGGCCTCATCTCCTTCGTGGCGGTGGCCCAGGTGCTCCCCGGGCTGCTGGCGCTCCTCTTCTGGCGCGGGGCCACCCGGGCCGGGTTCCTGGTGGGGCTGTCGGCCGGGGTGGGGGTGTGGGCGCTCACCCTCTTCCTGCCCCTGCTCGCCCGGGGGCGGCTGCTCCCGGCGGGGTTCGACCTGGCCTGGGTGTTCGGCATCCGCCCTGGCACCGAGCCGTGGAGCACCAGCACCTTCTGGTCGCTCTTCCTCAACACCCTCCTCTTCGGCGGCGTGTCGCTCCTCACCCGCGCCACCGCCCGCGAGGAGGAGGCCGCGGTGGCCTGCACCCGGGGCGCGGCGCCCGGGCCGTGGATGCTCGAGCCGTCGAGCGCCCAGGAGTTCCAGGCGCGCCTGGCCCCGCTGCTGGGGGAGGACGCCGCCTCGACCGAGCTGACCCAGGCGCTGGCCGACCTGGACATGGTGCCCGGCGAGCGGCGACCGGCGCAGCTGGGGAGACTGAGGGACCGGCTGCAGCGCAACCTCTCCGGCCTGATGGGCCCCCTGGTCGCCCGCTGGGTGGTGGACCGGAGCATCCGCATCAACCACGGCAAGCGGGCCCCGCTGAGCGACCGCATCCGCGCGCTGGAGGAGCAGCTCCGGGCGAGCCGGGCCCAGCTGCAGGGCGCACCGGCCGAGCTGGAGGCCTACCGCCGCTACCTCCGGAGGGTGCTGGAGGACCTCCCGCTGGGCGTGTGCGCGCTCGGGCCCGACCGGGATGTCGTCATCTGGAACCGCGCGCTCGAGCACCTGAGCGGGCTCACCGCCCACGACGCGGTCGGTGCACGGCTCGACGTGCTGGCCGGTCCGTTGCCCGCCTCGGTCCGCGCCTTCGTCTCCGGCGTGGCGTCGCAGGAGGAGGTGCGGCTGCAGATGGGCGGCGCGAGCGAGCGCGCCTTCTCCCTGTCTCGAAGTCAGGTGCGCGAGCCGGGGGGCACCACCGGCGAGACCGCCGGGGTGGTGGTGCTGGTGGAGGACCTCACCGAGCGCAAGCTGCTGGCCGCGCAGGTGGCGCACCAGGACCGGCTGGCCTCGGTGGGTCGGCTCGCGGCCGGCGTGGCGCACGAGATCGGCAACCCGCTCACCGGCATCGCCTGCCTGGCCCAGAACCTCGTCCGCGAGCTCGGCGAGGCCGACCTGCGCGATCGGGTCGGGCTCATCCTCCGCGAGACCCAGCGCATCGACGCCATCGTCCGGGTGTTGCTCGGCTACAGCCACGCCGGCGCTGCGGATGGGATGCAGCGGTCGCCGGTGGACCTCCAGGCGTGCGTCGAAGAGGCCATCACCCTGGTGCGGCTGTCGCGCGAGGCCAAGAGTGTGCCCTGCCAGAACCAGGTGCCCGACGGCGTCCACGTCTCCGGCGACCGGCAGCGGCTCATCCAGGTCTTCGTCAACCTCGTCTCCAACGCCTGCGACGCGAGCCCGCCCGGCACGCCGGTGACGGTCGGGGCGGAGTCGACGACACAGGGCGTCAAAGTGTCCGTCCAGGACCGTGGGACTGGAATGGACGAATCGACCCGCGAACGAATGTTCGAACCTTTTTACACGACGAAGCCACCAGGGCAGGGTACGGGTCTCGGGCTTCCACTGGTCGCGGCGATCGTCCGCGAGCACGGGGGCACTCTCCGGGTCGAGACCAGGCCGGGGGCGGGGACGACAGTCGAGGTGGAGCTGCCGGGGGCAGAGGCTCCGGTGGCGGGGACGAGGGTGGCCGAGGCCCTCGGGGGAGCACGCGCATGAGTCGCATCCTGGTGGTCGAGGACGAGGACATCATCCGTTCCGAGCTGGCCCGGCTGCTGGCGCGGACCGGGCACGACGTGGTCGAGGCCCGTACCGTCCCGGAGGCGATGGCCACGGGCGCCGCCGACGGATTCGATCTGGTCATCGCCGACCTGCGCCTTCCCGGCGAGCTGGGGACGACGCTCATCGACAGCTGCCGGCCGACGCCGGTGCTGATGATGACCAGCTATGCCACGGTGCGCGCCGCGGTGGAGGCGATGCAGAAGGGCGCGGCAGACTTCGTGGCCAAGCCCTTCGACCACGACGAGTTCCTCCTGGTCGTCGATCGGGTGCTGCGCCAGTCGCGGCTGCAGCGACAGAACGCGGCCCTCAAGCAGGATCTGGAAAGGAACTACGCGGTGCACGGGATGGTGGGCAGCTGCCCGGCGATGCTCGAGGTCTTCGAGCGGGTGCGCAAGGTGGCCGCCACCGACGCCACGGTGCTCGTCCTCGGCGAGTCGGGGACGGGCAAGGAGCTGGTGGCCCGGGCCGTCCACGACCAGAGCAGCCGGCGTGATGCGCCGATCATCGCCGTGAACTGCGCCTCCATCCCCGAGACGCTGATCGAGTCCGAGCTCTTCGGCCACGAGAAGGGCGCCTTCACCGGAGCGCACAAGGCGCACCCCGGTCTGGTGGAGGCGGCGGACGGGGGCACGCTCTTCCTCGACGAGATCGGCGAGCTGCCGCTGCCCGCCCAGGCCCGGCTGCTGCGGGTCCTCCAGGAAGGCGAGGTGCGCCGGGTGGGCGCCACCGGCAGCCGGCGGGTCAACGTGCGGCTGATGGCGGCCACCCACCGCGACCTCCGCCAGATGTCGTACGACGGCCAGTTCCGCAACGACCTCTACTTCCGGCTCCGGGTGGTGGAGATCAGCCTGCCGCCGCTGCGGGCGCGCGGCGCGGACGTGCTCGAGCTGGCGGACTTCCTCCTGCAGAAGATCTGCCGGCGCCTCAACAAGCCACCGCTCGAGCTCACCCCCGAGGCCCGCCAGGCCATCTTCGAGCACCCCTGGCCGGGGAACGTGCGGGAGCTGGAGAACGCCATCGAGCGGGCGGTCATCCTCAGCGACGGCGGGCAGCTCACCCCTGACCTCCTGGCCATCGACGGGCCGCGGCCGGCGTCGGCACCGGGGATGGAGGGCGAGGAGGGCTCCGGCTCCGGAGCGCTGACCGAGTACTTCCGCCGCTTCGTCCTCGAGCACCAGGGGCACCTGTCGGAGACGGAGATCGCCCGACGGCTGGGGATCAGCCGCAAGGCGCTCTGGGAGAAGCGGGCCCGGCTCGGAATCCCGAGGAGCAAGCTCCCCGCCTGAGGCGAGGCCGCCGTTACGTTCGGTAACGCCCTGTTCCGGAACGACACGCCCGGCAGCCAGGAAGTCCGCGAGGGAACGGCAGGCACCGGCTGGCAAATGACTTGCCTGTCGCGCTGCTCTTCACCGTGAGCAGCAGCCTCGTCGAATGCAGTCTGGAAGAACGGCTCGAGGCGTGCCGGCGCCTCGCCATGGAGAGCCTCGACAGTCCCCGCCGGTTCTGGCTCCGGGAGGCGGGGCTGCTGGATTGGGTGCGCCCCCCGGACGAGGCCTTCGTGGGGGAGATGAAGCACGGGGACGTCAGCTGGTTCGCCGGGGGGCTGCTGAACGCCGCCTGGAACGCGGTGGACCGTCACGCCGTCGCCTCCCCCGAGCGCACGGCGCTGGTCTGGGCCCGTGCCGAGGGAGACGTGGTGTCCTGGTCCTTTCGCGAGCTGCGGCAGGCCTCGGCGCGCATGGCGCAGGTGCTGCTCTCGCAGGGCGTGCGCTGGGGCGACCGGGTGGTGGGTCACCTGCCGGAGACGCCCACCCTGGCCATGCTCCACCTCGGCTGCGCACGCATCGGGGCGGTGCCGGTGGCGGTCCCCGCCCGCTCCGGGGGGGCGCTCGGGCGGGTGCTCCGGGCAACCCGGGCACGCGTCCTGGTGACGGCCGACGAGGCGCCGATGCCCGACGGACGCCTTCCGCTCTGGGAGCGGGTGGAGGACCTGCTCGGAGGGCTGGGGCGGGTCGAGTCGGTGCTGGTGGAGCGGCGCACCGGGGCTCCGGTGAGCCTGGTCTACGGCCGGGACCAGGAGCTGGGGACGGCTCTGAGCCGGGCGCGGCCCACCTGCGCCATCCGACCCTGTGACGGCGAGGACCCGCTCCTGCTCATCCCGGGGCTCGAGGATGGCCCCCCGGTGGTCCACGCTCTGGCAGGGTTCGTCCTCTGCTCGGCGCTGGGGCTGCGGGAGGCGGCCGGCGTCGGGCCCGGGGCCCAGGTGCTGTGCACCGAGGGCTTCTCCGGCCCGCGGGTGGACGTCCTGTGGGGCACCTGGGTGCTCGGTGGGGCACTGGTGTTCGACGAGCGCGGCGACGGCTCACATCGGCCGCGGGCCCTGGGCGTCACCCATCTGTTCGGCCCGCGGGCGGCGCTGGCGGCGGCGGGGCCGGGCGTGCTCGGCGCGTCCCTCGACGGCTCCGACGCGGCGGTGGCGCCGGTGTGGAGCCCCGAGGGGGGCGGGATGCTCGCCGCCCGGTTCGGGGACCTCGGCGGCACCCCCCTCTTCGGGGTGGAGCCGGTGCTGGTGGACGGTCTCGGCCGCCGCGCGAGCGGGACGGGGGCGGAGGGCGAGCTGTGCGTCAAGCGATCCTGGCCCGCCCAGCCCCGGAGCCTCGAGCAGGACCACGCCGGCTTCGTCTCGCAGCGGCTGGAGCGCTTTCCGGGCCTGTACCGGACCGGCCTCCGCTGCCGCCAGCTCACCGACGGGAGCCTCGCCGGGGCAGGGGTGGTCTCGCTCGCCGGGGTGAGCCCGGGCAACGTCTACCCCATCGAGGGGCCGATCGGCCGGGCCTGATGCCACCCCGTGGACGGGGGGCGTTACCAAAGGTAACGGCGACTGTTACCGTTCTGCGCGACTGTTGCAACGCGTCAACAGCGAACCAAGTGACACGCCTGATGTGTGCAACTTGGCTTGAATGTTGCGGTCTGCGGAAGTTGCCCACCCGTCTTCTGAAGGAGGCAGACCGATGGCCGTCGCCGCGTCGTCCCTGCCCATGATCGACAAGAGCGAAGAGCGTCGCGTCATCTTCGCGTCGAGCCTGGGTACCGTCTTCGAGTGGTACGACTTCTACATCTATGCCGTGCTGGCGCCGTTCTTCGCCGCGGTCTTCTTCCCTCCGGGGAACCAGACCACCGCGCTGCTGAACGCCTTCGTCAACTACGCCGCGGGCTTCCTGGTTCGTCCCTTCGGCGCGCTGGTCTTCGGCCGCATCGGAGACCTGGTCGGCCGGAAGTACACGTTCCTGGTCACCATCACGGTGATGGGCCTCTCCACGGCGCTGGTCGGCTTCCTTCCCACGTACGCGTCGATCGGGATGGCGGCACCGGCGCTGCTGCTGCTGCTCCGGCTGGCACAAGGCCTCGCGCTCGGAGGCGAGTACGGCGGCGCGGCCACCTACGTGGCCGAGCACTCTCCGGAGGACAAGCGGGGCGCTCACACCTCCTGGATCCAGACCACCGCCACCCTGGGGCTGTTCCTGGCCCTGGTGATCATCTGGATCTGCCGGAACACGATGACGGTGGACGCCTTCCGCAGCTGGGGCTGGCGAATCCCCTTCATCCTCTCGGTCTTCCTGCTGGCCATCTCCATCTACATCCGGCTCAAGCTGAACGAGTCGCCGATGTTCCGGAAGATGAAGGCCGAGGGCAAGGGGAGCAAGGCGCCGCTCTCCGAGAGCTTCGGCCAGTGGTCCAACCTCAAGATCGTGATCCTCGCCCTGATCGGCGCGACCGCCGGGCAGGGCGTGGTCTGGTACACCGGCCAGTTCTACGCGCTGTTCTTCCTCCAGACGACGCTCAAGGTTCCCTTCGAGACGGTCTATCTCTTGATCGCCGCCTCGCTGGTGATCGGAACTCCCTTCTTCATCGTCTTCGGCCGGCTCTCCGACAAGATCGGCCGGAAGTGGATCATGATGCTGGGCTGTCTGCTGGGGGTGCTGACCTACTTCCCGCTGTTCAAGGGGCTCACCCACTACGCCAACCCGGCCCTCGAGAGGTTCAACGAGGCCACCAAGGTGACCCTGACCGCGAGCGACTGCCAGGTGCACCTCTTTGCCTTGCCCACCACCCGGTACAGCGACTGCGACAGGGTCCGGAACCTCCTGACCTCCCGGAGCGTGGAGTACAAGAACATCGAGGGCCCTGCAGGCGCTCCACCGGTCCTGCGCATCAACGACACCGAGATCACCGGGGTGAACGAGGCACGCCTGAAGGAAGTCCTCGCCGGGCTCAACTACCCGGCGAAGTGGGATCCGGCGGG
>DATIWB010000125.1:0-40253 GCA_035519675.1 Myxococcaceae bacterium | reverse complement strand
GTCGAGGCAAACCAAGCCACCGGGCCGTGGAGGGCGGACGTTGCGGACGACAATGCGAATCGGCAACGCTTGCACGGCCGTGAGGTCATGGACCCATCGGAGCGCGAGCATTGCGTGCACCGTGCTTCACGACTTCTGATTCTCCAGTCGAGCTCGTTCGTAGGCGAGGTGGCGTGGTCCTTGCTGTCAATTCCGAGTCCACCTCACGGGAGGTCTCGAGATGCGCCAGCACCTCCGCCGATTCCCTGCGTTGTGCTCTGTCGTCCCGGTCGCCGCTGCACTGTTCGCCTGCGGTCCTGGGTCCCCTCCCTCGGCCGGCCCCGTGGGACGGGCCACCGCCCCGCTCGTGACCTCGGCTCCCGACGTGCTCACCCCGGTTCCGGTCCCGACGCCGGAGGGACCGGCCTACGCCAGCGGGTTCATCCGGGACGTCGCGGTCGTCTACCAGAACGGTGACGAGCACGCGGAGAACGTGGAGCTCCACCTGCTTCCGTCGAACCAGATGCTCCTCGCCTTCCGGGCCGGCGGCACCGGGCAGACCGAGACCGGCACCGCCCACATCCGGATCTTCCGCTTCGATCCGCTGACCTACGCCGGGGACCTTGCCACCGACGTGGCGCCAGCGCCGAGTGATCCGCCGCGCGGCATCCGGGACCCCAAGCTCTTCGAGTGGAACGGCGAGCTGCGGCTGGGAGCCATTTCGCGCCTCGCTGGATTTCCCATCCGCGACCTGCTCGCCGACACCCAGACCGTCCTCGCGATCTCGCACGACCAGGGCAGCACGTTCGACGTCCCGACCCCGATGGAGCTGAAGCTCACCGACAAGCCGTTCGGGTTCTGGCGCTACGTGGTCCGCCACTCGGCCTTCGGGGGGCACACGCTGTACGCCACGGGCTATGACGACGGCGACCAGGAGGCCGCGTACTTCGCCTCGTTCGACGGGGGGAAGACCTTCGCCAAGCTGGGCAGCATCGTGAACGCGCCGGCGGCAGTCCCCAGCGAGGCCGAGCTGAACTTTCTTGGGAGGCACGGCGAGGTGGCGGTCTCGCTGGTGCGGCTGGACAACCAGGGACTGGTCGAGGACGGCCAGACCGCCATCTGCGTCAAGCACGGCTCATGGTTCGGCTTCTTCGGGAACTTCGACTGCAGCCGAAGGCTGGAGCAGCGCCTCGACGGCCCGTCGCGAGTCTTCGAGGTGGACGGGCGGACCTTCGTCGTCGCCCGCAAGCACCTGGCCTGCACCTTGAAGCGGACCGCGATCTACGAGATCCGGGGGGACCTCGCCGACCCGCACAGCCAGATCCGGCTGTTCGAGGTGGCCGAGCTGCCCTCCAACGGGGACACGTCCTATGCGGCGGTGGCGCCGATTCCCGGCAAGCACGGCCAGTTCGTCGTGGCCTGGTACTCGACGCCGCTGGGGTTCGACATCCCCTGGCTGCCCGCGCAGTTCGGGCCGAGCTGGATCCTCGCCGCCACGCTCGATTTCGGAAAGTACGATCCGGACCTGGCGGTCAAGGTGGGACCGGACGCGCGGTGCCCCTCTCAGCCGCTGCCCACCGCCTCCCGCGCGGACGTCCAGGGACCGTTCCTGCTGAGCATCGGCCCGACGTTCTTCCCCCAGCTTCCGGCGGTCTTCCTCGCCCAGGCGACCACCAGCGGACCGAAGCTCACGCTCGGGCTCCAGGCGGTGGACCAGAACGCGCTGCTCGGCACCGGGGAGCTGGTCCCGGTGGGCGAGCCGTTCGCGGCGACGGGCACGGTGAATGGAAAGGGGCGGTTCACCATCGACTTCGGCGACCCGAGCATTCCCTTCGCTGCCTATCCGCTCGGCACGACCGGAGCAGGAGGGGCGGACATCAGCTTCCTCCTCCGCGGCTTCCGGCTGGAGGGAGTGACGACGTCCGGCGACGGGTTCTGCGGCAACGTCTCGGGCGACATCCTGGTGCAGGGGCCGGGGATCATCCCGCCCAACACCCGGTTCCTCTTCGAGGGTTCGACCTTCGGCGCCTCGCGGGATCAGGTGGTGACCGGGTGTGCGCCGGCGCCCTGAGCCGGTGCATCAGACCGAGCCGGACGTGAGGGCCGATGATGCGCTCATCCGTTGCACTGCTGCTGATGGTGTCGGGCCTCTCCGGCTCGGGCTGCTCCTTCATCTTCACCAAGGGACCGCAGCCGGAGTTGGAGCCGCCGCCGCCGTGCACGACGTCGAACGCGGCGCCCACCGCCGACGCGATCATCGCAGGTCTGGGGGTGGTCGGCCTGGTGGCCGGGGTGGCCGTGGGAGCGAGCTAAGCCAGCGAGAACTGCACACCCGGAGCTGTATGTATCGTGACCGGCGTCGGCGCCGGCTATGGCTTTGGCGCGGCCATCGCCGGGGGGATTGCCGCCGCGGTCTTCATCCCGTCGGCCGTGGTGGGCTTCAACCGGACGGCCGCCTGCCGAGCGTCGCTGGAGCCGACGTCACGAGAAGCTGCGTCGCCGCCGCGGCCTGACTCGTCGTTGCTCCTGGCGCCCCGGAGCGGGTGCCCGACGCCCGGGGATGTCCCGCGTCTCTGCACCGGCCAGAAGCGGGTGGATGCTGATCTGTCGTGGGCCTCAGTGACTCCTCCGCCTCCGTCGTGCCAGTGA
Organism: Myxococcaceae bacterium; assembly: GCA_035519675.1. Lineage (GTDB taxonomy): Bacteria > Myxococcota > Myxococcia > Myxococcales > Myxococcaceae > RPRB01. The sequence continues at coordinate 37,625 of DATIWB010000125.1, read as the reverse complement.
TGCTAAGAGGCACCTCCCCATGGCCAAGAAGATCGGAAACCGCAGCAAGAGGAAGCTGAAGAACCGGGCGAAGGTGAAGCGCAAGGGCCTCCGGCGTGGCCGGGTGCGCCGGCAAAAGGCCGCCGGGCGGCGGTAGCACCCAGGCCAGGCATGGTTGCTCGCGGCGCCCGCCGGGCCCCGCCGGACTGTGCTGGCCAAGAACCCCGGTGCGCGGATAAGCGGTCCTGGGTCATGGAGACGCGGGCGATCTTCGACTTCGTCGTCACCTTCACCAACGGCGGTCACCTCCGCGGCGAGGGCTTCCGGCTCGACCTGCCGCGGCCGGACGCCTCGGATGCGGAGATCGCCGCGCTGCTCGTCGCGCACCTCGGCCTGCTGATGGTGGGCGGGGTGGAGCTGCGGAACCTGCGCCGAATCGAGGAGCCGCACCGGGGCTCGCGCGGCATCCCTCGTGACGTGCGCAGCGGGCGGCGGCTGGTCGAGCTGAGCCATCCCATCCACCACGGGCTGGTCACGTACCCGGGGCTTCCGGCGCCGGAGATCTCCGAGCACCTGTCGCGCGAGGCCTCGGCCGGCAAGTACGCGGCGGGCGTCACCTTCCAGATCGGCCGCATCAGCCTGGTGGCGAACACCGGGACCTACCTCGACAGCCCATGGCACCGCTACGCGGACGGGGTGGACCTGGCGGGGCTGCCGCTCGGCGTCCTGGTGGATCTCGACGGCGTGCTGCTGCGGGCGACCGGAACCGGGCGTCGCGCCATCGACGTCCTGGAGCTCGCACCGCTCGAGGTGCGCGGCAAGGCGGTGCTCCTCCAAACCGGCTGGGACGCGCGCTTCGGCACGCCGGGCTATGGACAGGACGCGCCGTTCCTCACCGGCGCCGGCGCGGCCTGGCTGGTGGAGCAGGGCGCGGCGCTGGTGGGGATCGACTCGATCAACATCGACGACATGGCGGATGGAGCGCGCCCCGCGCATTCGCGGCTCCTCGCCGCGGGCATCCCCATCGTCGAGCACCTCCGTGGCCTCGATCAGCTTCCCGCGTCCGGCTTTCGGTTCTCGGCGGCGCCGCCGCGCATCCAGGGACTGGGGACGTTTCCGGTCCGCGCCTACGCGGTCGTCGACGGGTAGGGGGCCCGGCGGCGCGGTAAGCAGTGCGCCTGTGCTCGGGCAACGCCGTGGCAGACGCCCATTGCGGAACCCCCCGGAGCTCCCGTCCGCCCACTCCCTGCTAGCGTGGCGCGCTCCTTCAGGAGGTGCGCCGCATGCGGACTCGCGCCCTTGCCGTCCTGGCAGTGCTGATCTCCTCCCCGGTCTCCGCCGAGGAGCGGCCCACGGACGCCTATCTCGACCAGAGCCGGGACCGGTGGACCACGCTCGCCCGGAAGATCTGGGACGCCTCGGAAACGGCGCTCCAGGAGAAGAAGTCTGCCCAGGCGCTGGTCGAGGTGCTGCAGAAGGAAGGCTTCAAGGTCACCTGGGGCGTTGGCGGAGAGCCCACCGCATTCATGGCGACCGCTGGAGCGGGCACGCCCACCATCGCCCTGCTCGCCGAGTACGACGCGCTGCCCGGGCTCTCGCAGAAGCCGGGCGCCACGACGAAGAGCGCAGTGGTGGAGAACGGCGCCGGTCACGGCTGCGGGCACAACCTGCTCGGCACGGCAGCGACCGCGGCGGCCATTGCAGCCAACCGCGAACGGCAGGCCCGCAAGCTCCCTGGCACCATCCAGCTCTTCGGCACCCCGGCCGAGGAGGTGCTCTTCGGGAAGACCTTCATGGTCCGCGACGGGGCCTTCAAGACGACCGACGCCGTTCTCGCCTGGCATCCGGATGATCAGAATCGGGTGATCAACCGGGCCCGGCTGGCGGCTGCGGCGGCGGAGGTCGAGTTCTTCGGCCGTTCGTCACACGCTTCCGCTGCGCCCTGGGCGGGTCGGAGCGCGCTCGATGCCCTGGTGCTCTTCGACCACGCGATGGCGCTGATGCGCGAGCACATCAAGCCCACCGCCCGCATCCACCGCGTCATCAAGGAGGGCGGGGAGGTGGCGAACGTCATCCCCGACCACACCCGGGGGGAGTACTGGGTCCGCGACGCGACCGGCGAGAGCGTGCAGGAGCTCCTCGGACGGATGCGCAAGGCCGCCGACGGTGCGGCGATGGCCACCGAGACGCGGGCGCAGGTGAAGATCCTCTTCTCGGTGCGGGACGTGGTGGACAACCCGGCGCTCGACGCCCTGGTGCAGAAGGAGCTCGAGCGAGTCGGTCCTCCCAGCTACGACGCGCAGGATCTCGCCTTCGCCCGGAGCATGCAGAAGGAGCTCGGGCTCGAGCAGGCCGGGATGGCCCAGAAGGTGGGCCCATACACGCAGAAGAACGGACAGAGTGCGTCGTCCGACCTGGCCGAGGTGAGCGCGGTGGTGCCCGCGGCAGAGCTGGGCGTGGCCACGCGCCCGCTCGGAACTGTCGCCCATCACTGGGCGCAGACGAGCTGCGCGGCGCACCCGGTCGGCTTCAAGGGGATGGTGGTCGCCGCCAAGGTGCTGGCGGCCTCGGCGGTGGACCTCCTCGCGGACCCGGCGACGGTGGCCGCGGTGAAGGAGGACTTCCGGAAGGCCACCGAGGGGAAGCCGTACCTCTCGCCGCTTTCCGCCGACGCCAAGCCGCAGGTGTCGCGCTGACCACGCGGGACCCCCGCTGGGCGCCTCGCTACGAGCCCGGCGGACCGGCGGCCGAGACCGGCGCGGCGGGCGCGACTGGCGCCAGCTCGGGCAGGGGCGTGGCGAAGGTGGAGGACGCGTTCCGAAGACGCTGCAGGACTGCCTGGGCGTCCACCCCTGTCAGCGGATAGGGCTGAATGGGCCGGTCGGGGTAGCGGTCGGTCCTCAGGGGGAACAGCTCCGCCCCGAGGTACCCGCTCCGGTCGAAGCGCGCCTTCACCAGGACCGAATCCTTGTCCCGGGGGTTCCAGTTTCCGCCGAAGACGAAGTTGCCCAGGGAGTAGAAGACCGGCACCTGCCCCATCCGCTCCATCCCGTGCAGCACGTGCGGGTGGGCGCCAAGCACCGCCGCCGCACCGGACTCGACCGCCGCCTTCGCCAGCGCGAGCTGGTACGCGTCCGGTCCCTTGCTGCCCTCGCGACCCCAGTGAAAGAAGGGGATGACCAGATCCGCCTCCTTCCGCGCCGCGGTCACGTCCTCGCGCACCATCCTCTCCACCACCGTCCAGTCGCTGGGGTGGCCGGCGACGCCGGCGGTGGTCTCCGTGGCCCAGACCACCGCCGGCTCGGGGTGCGCCGCGCCGAGGATGAGGTAGCCGAGGAACGCAATCCTCAGCCCGCCCACCTCGACGATGGCCGGCTTCCGGGCCTCGGCCAGGGTGCGCCCCGCGCCGAAGTGGGCGATGCCCGCCGCGTCGAGCGTCTCGAGGGTGTCCACGACGCCGTCGGGCCCGTAGTCCATCAGGTGGTTGTTGGCGAGCGTCACCGCCCGCACCCCGGCATCGACCAGCACCTGGACGGTGGTGGGGCGAGCGCGAAAGTTGAAGTTCTTGGGGATGGGCGTGCCGCGCGCGGTGAACGGACACTCGAGGTTCACCACCACCAGGTCGGCGCCGGCGAAGAGCGGCTGCACCTCGGAAAATCCCCAGCCGTCCACCGCCGAACCGCCCTCGCCCTTGCTCCGCAGGCCATCCACCCACTCCTCGTAGTGCGCCCCGAGCGTCACGTCTCCGCCAGCCACCAGGGTGATGGGGCGAGCCGGGGGCGCCTGGGGCGGCGCGGGAGTGACGGTCAGCGGCGGCTCCGCCCGGGTCTCGATCTCCGGGCGAACCGTCGCCCGCGGCGCGCACGCGGCCACCAGGCCAAGGGTGCAGACGAGGGCGAGCGAGCGGACATCGTGGCGGCAGGCGGGGTTCACGTCGGCTCGGGAGTGTAGCTTGCGGAGCCGGTTTTCCGCTGAATACAGTGGTCCGTCACCCCCCCCATGGCCCGCGAGAAGGACAACATCGCGCTCTCGGACGAGCACAACTCCCGTGGCATCGAGCTCGCCGATCGCGGCTGGCTGGACGAGGCCATCCGTGAGTTCCGCAAGGCGATCGACCTCGACCCGGACTCGGCCCACGCCCACGATAACCTGGCGACCGTCTACGCCGAGAAGAAGCTCTACCGTGAGGCGCTCTCCGAGTACCTCACCGCGCTCAAGCTCGAGCCGGACAGCGCCACCGCGCACTACAACCTCGCCTGCTTCCTCTCCACCCACGGTCCGGAGTTCGCGGTTGCCGCCTACAAGCAGGCGATCGAGCTGGATCCGGAGTACCCGGACGCGCACCTGAACCTCGGTCTCACCTACGCCGACCACGGTCGGGTCGAGGAGGCCATCGCCGAGCTGCAGACCGCAATCGAGCTCGACCCGGCGGACGCCTTCCCCCGCCACGAGCTCGCCGCGCTGCTGATGGACGAGGGGGACTACCGCGGGGCCATCGCCCAGCTGAAGGAGGTCGTCCGGCTCGAGCCCGAAGACTTCGAGGCGCACCTCGACCTGGGCATCTGCTACGCGCAGAAGGGCTTCTATGCCGAGGCCGAGCGCGCCTACCAGAAGGCACAGGCCCTCAACTCCGAGGACCTGCTCCTCCACTACAACCTGGCCGCGCTGTACTCGCTCTGGGGCAAGAAGCCCGAGTCGCTGGAGTGGCTGAAGAAGGCGCTCGAGGCCGACCGCCAGAAGGTGTCCGGCTGGCTCGCCACCGACCCGATGTTCGACGGGTTGAAGGGCGACCCCGAGTACGAGAGCCTGCTGTGAGGCATCCGCCTTGAGCAGGGAGGCCTGGCACATCGCGGTGGCGGTGGGGCTGGTCCTGATCAACGCGTTCTTCGTCGCCTCGGAGATGGCGCTGGTCCGGGCCCGGCCCACCCGGTTCCGCACGCTCGCCGCCGGGGGCAACCGCGCCGCGGAGCGAACGCTGGCGATCCTCGGGAACCTCGGTCCCTACCTGGGCACGGTGCAGTTCGGGATGACCCTCACCTCCCTGGGCATGGGCTGGGTGGGCGAGCCGGCATTCGCCGCGCTGGTCGAGCGGGCGCTGCACGCGGCCTTCCCCGGGCGAAGCGGCTTCGTTGCCCTGGCCCACACCTTGGCCTTCGTCGTCGGCTTCGCGATCATCACCATCCTCCACCTGGTCATCGGCGAGCTGGTGCCGAAGAACCTGGGCCTGCAGCGGACCGAGTCGGTGGCCATGGCGGTGTCCGGGCCGATGCGGGCCATCTATCTGGTGTCCTACCCCGCGGTGACGGTCATCAACCGGATGGCCGCGGCGGTGTCGCGGCTGCTGGGTCTGAAGCCCGCCGCCTCCCACGACAGCGTGCTCGACACCGAGGAGCTGGCGATGCTCGTCGACAGCTCGGCGCGCGCCGGCAGCATCACCGAGGAGCGGGCGGAGCTGCTGGCCCGGGCCCTCGCGGTGTCGGAGAAGACCGCCCGGCAGGTGCTGGTCCCTCGCCAGCAGGTCCGCTACCTCGACCTGGAGGAGCCGCTGGAGCGGAACATCGCCGAGGCCCGGGCCGCCGGCCACACCTGGCTGCCCGTCGCCCGGGGGACCCTGGACCAGGTCGAGGGCGTGGTGAACGTGAAGGACCTCTTCTTCCTCCTCGCCAACGGCCAGCTCCACAGCATCGGCCAGGTGCAGCGCCCGGTGCTCTTCGTGCCGGAGAACGTCACGCTCGAGCAGCTGCTCATCGAGTTCCGCAAGCGACGGCGCCAGCTGGCGGTGGTCGTCGACGAGCACGGCGGAACGAGCGGCATCGTGACCCTCGCCGACGTCGTGGCCGAGGTGGTGGGGGACGTCGCCGAGCTCGGACGCCGGGTCTCCGAGGTGAAGACGTTGCCCGGAGGGCGGCTGGAGCTGCCCGGGACCACCCAGCTGTCGGACCTGGAGGACCGGCTCGACGTCCGCTTCGACGTCGACCCAGGCGAGGTCAGCACCATCGCCGGGTTCCTCATGGCCCGGCTGGGACGGGTGCCCGAGCCGGGCGACCACACCGAGGTGGACGAGTTCGAGATCCGGGTGGCCGAGACCGACGGCCCTCGGGTCGTCAAAGTCCTCATCGAGCCCAAGCCCCAGGCCGAGCCGTCCCCGCCGGCCGCATCGGCATGACCATTCACCTACTGTCACGCAGCGTCATGCATGGCTTGCCGGAACGTTCACTGAAGCGGTAAACAGTGGCGGCCAGCCCCGTCGTCCGTTCTCCCCTGCCAAGGAGCCCCTCCGCCCCATGCGCATCCGGCGCCTCGACATCACCGGCTTCAAATCGTTCATGGACCGGGCGGTGTTCACCTTCGACGAGGGCATCACCGGAGTCGTTGGCCCGAACGGATGCGGCAAGTCGAACGTGGTCGACGCCATCCGCTGGGTGATGGGTGAGCAGAGCGCGAAGAACCTCCGCGGCCGCGGCATGGAGGACGTCATCTTCAACGGGAGCGAGACCAAGCCCCCGCTGTCGATGGCCGAGGTCTCGCTCACCTTCGAGGTCCAGCCCGGGGATCAGCTCGCGCCGCAGTACGCCGGCTTCGGCGAGGTGACCGTCACCAGGCGGCTGTTCCGTTCGGGAGAGTCCGACTACCTCATCAACCGTGCCCACTGCCGGCTCCTCGACGTGGTGGAGCTCTTCCTCGGCACCGGCGTCGGCACGCGGGCCTACAGCATCATCGAGCAAGGGCGGGTGGGCCTCATCGTCTCCGCCAAGCCCGAGGACCGCCGGAGCATCATCGAGGAGGCGGCCGGGGTGACGAAGTACAAGTCACGTCGCAAGGCCGCCGAGCGGAAGCTCGAGGCGACCGAGGCCAACCTCCTCCGGGTGGCAGATCTCGTCTCCGAGCTGGAGAAGCGGCTCGACTCGCTCGGCCGCCAGGCGAAGAAGGCCGAGAAGTACCGCTCGCTCAAGGCCCGCATCCGGGAGATCGAGCTGCATCAGGCCAGCCACAAGCTCCTCGGGCTGCTGGCGGAGCAGAAGCACCTCCAGGACGCCATCGCTGCGCTGGGCGAGACGGAGCAGGCCGCGCTCCGCGGGGTGCGGGCGCTCGAGGACGAGGTGGAGGCCCGCCGCGGCCGGCTGGAGACCGACGGGCAGCGACTGCAGACCCTCGCCGACGAGGTGCACGCCCTCGACAGTCAGACCCGCGAGACGGAGCAGGCGCTGACCTTCTGGCGGTCGGACCTCGCCGCGGCCGGGGTCGCCGAGTCCGCGGCGGCGGCGGAGGGCGAGGCGCTGGCCGCCCGGCTCTCGGCGCTGGACACCAGGAGGGCGGCCCTGGACGCCGAGCTGGCGGCTCTGAGCGGAGCGTCCGCCGCGGACGAGGCGGCGATGCGCCGCGCCCAGGAGGGGCTCGACGCGGCGCAGGGGCTGCAGCGCGAGTGCCAGGAACGCCTCGAGCAGGAGCGCCTGGCGCTGCTCGGGCTCGCCGGCCGCATCGCCAACCAGGAGACCCAGCTCACCGCGCTCGCCGCCCGCCGGGAGGAGCTGCGGGAGCGGCACCGCCAGGCCACGGCCGAGCTGCAGGCGGTCCGGGCGCAGGAGTCGGCGCTGGACCGGGAGCGCAACGAGGTGACCCGGCGGGTGCAGCAGAGCCGGCAGCTCACACTGGAGCTGGCCGAGCGACGGGGCGCGGAGGAGGACGCGCTCGCGGCGCACCGGGCCGCGTTCGCCGAGAGCGAGGTGGGGGTCATCGCGCTGCGCGAGGAGCTGGCCGACCGCCGGAGCCGCCTCCACTCGCTGGAGGAGATCCAGCGGCACTACGAGGGCTTCGACCGCGGCGTGCGTGCGGTGATGCTGAGGGCGGGGTCCGAGGCGCGCGCCCAGGGCATCCTCGGCCTGGTCGCCGACGTGCTCGCCACCTCGCCGCGGTTCGAGCGCGCCATCGAGGCGGCGCTGGGGGCGCGGCTGCAGAACGTGCTGGTCAAGAGCCGGTCGGTAGGGCTGGAGCTGTCTCGCTACCTGGCCGCGGTGGCCGAGGGGCGGAGCTCCTTCCTGCCCCTGCCCGAGCTGACCGTGGCTCCGCCGCCGCCGATGCCCGAGGGGCTGGCGGGCGTCCTGGGGCGGGCGACGGACGAGGTCCGCGCCGAGCCGGGGTTCCGTCCGGTGGTGGAGCTGCTGCTCGGCAACGTGCTCCTGGTCGAGGACCTCGAGGCCGCCGCCCGGGTCCGGGACCTGGCCCCGGGCTTCACCGCGGTGACCATCGCCGGCGAGGTCCTGGCGGCCGACGGGACGCTCACCGGCGGTGTGCTGGAGGGTCCGGGGTCGGGTGCGCTGCAGAAGAAGCGGGAGATCGCCGAGCTGGCCGAGACGGTGGCCGCCACCGAGGCCCGCTACAACGAGCTGCTCACCCGCCACTACGCGCTCCAGAAGCAGATCCTCCACACCGAGGAGCTGCTCAAGGGTCTGCAGAAGCACCACCACGAGGAGGAGCTGGTCCGCTCGGCACTGGAGAAGGACCTGCACCAGGCCTCCGAACAGCTGGCGCGCTTCCGCGAGCGCATCGGCCAGCTGGTCCGCGACTCCGAGCGCCTCGAGGAATCGCTCGCCCGGGTCGACCGGGACGAGGAGTCGGCACGGGGCGAGTCGGCCCACGCCCAGGCCGAGCGGGCCTCGCGCGAGGAGCGGGCCCGCGACCTCCAGGACCGGCTCGAGGGCCTGCAGCGCTCCGCCGAGGCGCACGGCCAGGAGCTGATGGCCCTCCGGGTCAAGGTGGCGTCGCACGCCGAGCGGGCCGAGGCGGCGCGGGCCTCGCTGGCCGAGGTGACCGCCGGCCTCACCGAGCTGGCCGAGCGACGGTCACGCGCGGAGCAGTCTCGGGTCCAGGCCATGGGCCGGCGCGAGGAGCTGCAGGGCCGCATCGCCGCCGCCGAGGAGGGTCATGCCGGGCGGCTCCAGCGTCTGACCGAGGGCACCGCCCAGCTCGAGGAAGGGCGGCGGGCGCACGGTGAGGAGCTGGCGAAGGTCCGTGCGGACGAGACCAGCCTCCGCGACGAGCGGGCCCGGCTGGACGGGGTGACCGAGGGGCTCGGGCAGATCACCCTCCGCGAGCGATCGCTGGTGCTGGAGGTGGAGCACCTGGTCCGCTCGGTCGAGGAGCGCCACCAGACCGACCTGGGAGAGGAGCTGTCGCGGTTCCACACCCACCGGCTGCTCGAGGCGACCGAGGAGCAGCACCTCCGGGACTTCCGCGGACAGCTGGAGCGGCTGGGGGAGATCAACCTCACCGCCATCGAGGAGCACGCCGAGGTGGCCCAGCGCCACGGGTTCCTCGCCGGTCAGAAGCGGGACCTCGAGGCGAGCATCAAGGCGCTCCGCGAGGCGATCGCCAAGATCGACCGGACGAGCCGCGAGCGCTTCGCCCGCACCTTCGAGGTGGTGAACGACCGGTTCCAGCGGGTCTTCCCCCGGCTCTTCGGCGGCGGCCGGGCCGGGCTGCTCCTCACCGAGGAGGGGCCCACCGGCGAGCCGGGGGTGGAGATCGTCGCCCAGCCGCCGGGGAAGAAGCTGCAGAGCGTGACCCTGCTCTCGGGCGGGGAGAAGGCGCTGACCGCGGTGGCGCTCATCTTCGCCATCTTCCTCATCAAGCCCACCCCGTTCTGCTTGCTGGACGAGGTGGACGCGCCGCTCGACGAGGGGAACGTCGGCCGCTACAACGACCTGCTCCGCGAGATGTCGAGGCAGTCGCAGTTCATCCTCATCACCCACAACAAGCGCACCATGGAGGTGGTGGACACGCTCTACGGGGTGACGATGGAGGAGCCGGGCATCAGCAAGCTGGTGTCGGTCCGGCTCCGCGAGGCCACCGCGGCCAACGACGACCAGGCGGTGGCCTGAGCCGCTAGAACTTCTCCTTGGGGCAGGCCTTCTCGTTCGCGGCCCGGAGCTGCTTGGAAGCGTCGATCTGCTTCTGGGTGTCGGCGAGCGCCGCAGAGGAGGCCTTCTCCGCATCGCCCCACGACGGGTCCTTGGCTTTCAGCGACTGGGCCAGGGACAACGCCTGCTGCTCCACGGCGGCCTCGCCCTCGAGCGCCTTGGTGTACTCCTCGTCCGCCTTGACCAGCGCGGCGCATCCTCCCTTGAGGTCCTTCACCATCGCGCCAGCGGTCTTGCGCTTCTTGGCGTCCTTCGAGTTCGCGGCCGCCTGGTAGGCCTGGACCTGTGCGTCGTAGGCGTCGGCCACGTTCTGGCGACGGGCCAGCGCGGCGAAGGCCTCCGCCTGGCGCCGCTCGCGAACCGCGTCCAGCTGGGCGAACTGGAGCGTCGGGCCGACCCCGGCGGGGATGGCGGTCGAGCCGTTCGAGTTGACGAGGAGGATCTGAGCCGGGACGGTGAGCTGCTCGGAGCTGCTCTTCAGGGGCAGCGCCTCGACCCGCTGGTTCAAGCAGCTCGCCAGCGGGGCCCCGGACGGATCCGAGGGCTGCAAGGTCGCGTTGACCCCCTTGCTGGTGACCGTGCCGCCGTCCGGAGCCTTCAGCCGGTCGGCATACTTGGTCACGTCCTCGCGGGTCAGCATCACCGAGCCGCCGAGCTCGGGAGGAGCCTGGGTCTTGACCGGCTCGAAGCAGCTGCACCACTGCGGCACCGCGAGGCGGATGGTGCCCTGGACGTCGGAGGCCTCGTTGATCCCCATCCGCACCATGGTGCTCGGCTCGCGCTCGAACGGGCCGTCGAGGGTGACCGGCTTGGTTCCGGCCGGGACGGTCACTCCCTCCAGCTGGGCGCGGATGGCCTTCTCGACGCAGCTGCTCGCCGCCGGCTGCAACCCCTCTCCGGCCACGGTGACGCTGGTGGTGGAGCCGTCGATGGAGAGGGAGGCCTTGCCCTTGGTGGCCACGTTCGGGTTCTGGACCTTGGCGTCCGCCAGGCACTCCTGGATGGCCGGCCGTGCGCCGCGGAACGCGGCCTGCAGCGTGTACTCGTTCGCGGTCTTGCCCAGGTCGAGCTTGGTCGGGAAGCAGTTCCCGATGTCGAACGGCACGAGGTTCTGCACCCGCTGGCGCTCGGCCGGCGCGGCGGTCCCCGTGCTCTGGCCGCCGGCACAGGCCAGGAGCACGATCCCGATCAGCAAGGAAAACTGGCGTCCCATCGGCGCTCCTCCTCCTTGAACAGCTCGTCAATTCAGCGGCGGGGGGGTTACCAGAAGTTGGGCGGAAGGGGCACTGCTGATTGCGCACGGCCAGCAACAGGTGCTGGAGAGTGTGTGCATGGCCCAGGCCCTCGGAGCGTGGAGCGGAGACGGCGGTGCCTGGAGGGCGCTGACTCTCCTCGCCTCGGTGGGGCTCGCCGGGCTCCTGGAGCGGGCGCAGTACCGCCTGCGCGCCAACGAGAGCCGCGCCTGGTGGGCCTCCAACGGGCGGGACGTGGTGAACGCGGTGGCGCTCGGCTCGGTGAGCTCGGGACTGTGGGTCTACGGCTTCCGTGGGCCCCTGGTGGTGTGCGTGGCCGGCACGTTGGTGCTGCTGCTCTCCATGTCGCAGATGCGGCTCGAGTCCCGGCCGTGGTCCACGCTCTGGTCGGTGGTGATTGCCCTGGCGCTGGGAACGCCGGTGCTGGTTGCCCCGGGGATGGTGGCCCGCGTCTTCGAGCGGGTGGTGGTGGCGCTCGGGCCCTGAGCCTGCGGGTCAGGGCCAGCGCACACGGCGGACCGCGCCGCCCGCGGGCTCGACCTCGAGCCGGACATCCCGGGTGCCCTGGCGCGCACGGTCCAGCGACTCGGGGCTCGCGGGCACGCCGTCGATGGCCGTCACCACGTCTCCGGCGTGCAGCCGGGTGGTGATCTCGGCGGCGCGGACGAAGACCCCCGGCGGTCGGCGCATCAATCGCGCCGCCTCGTCCTCACCCAGGCCGGGGTTGGCCAGGCGGAGCTGCGACAGCCGGCGAACCTCGCCTTCGAGACCCAGGGCGCCGGGGGTTGGCCCGAGCAACCGCCAGGCGTCGACGGCAGGGCGGGGCGGACGCGTCCACCGTCCCTCGAGCCCGGCCATCGCGTCGTCGAGAACCCGATCGAGCAGGGGACCCGGGCCCTCGCCGTCGGTCCGGAACGGGTCCACCCGCACGTCCGCGGTGCTCTCCACGACGATCTGCCCGGTGCTGGGGTGGATGAGCTCGATGCGCGCCCGGTCGATCCACTCCGCGCTCGCCCCGACCCCCGCCCCGCCGCCCCGGCCCGCCACCTCCTGTCGCCCCTCGGCAGTGGTTCGGTCGAGGCGGGCCCGGACCAGCAGCACCTCGGTCGGAGCGATCCGGGCGGCCTTGATCGCGGTGAGCGCGTCGTTCGCGGTCCAGTCCGTTCGCTCCGGGTGCAGGAGCCGGACCTCGCCGGGTCCCCAGACCAGCGCCCGCCCGGCGGCGGCAGTCACCGCGTGGAGCCCGAGACGGGCCGAGAGGGCGAGCACCTCGTCGTCGGTGACGCCCCCGGAGACCCGAAGCTGCTCGACGGCCAGCGCCGACACCCGCAGGTCGGGCACGGGCTCGGTGCGCCGGGTGGGGGAGCCGGCGCAGCTGAGGGCGAGGACGGCGGCGAGGAGGAGGGAAGGGTCAGAGGGGCGAATGGCCAGGAGCGTACCGCACCCCGCAGAGCGGCCCCTGGTTCCCGGCACGCCGCCCGAGCCCGGCGATGTGGTGAGGGCGGCGCCGGAGGCGGGCCCGCGGAGCACATCGGGGGCCCCTTCCGCCGCGCGCCCGGAACCCCGGGGGGCTCAGCAAGCGGCCAGGAGGTGCTGGAACTTGCCTTCCCGGTCCAGCGCGACCAGGTCGGTGTATCCACCCACGTGAACGCCCCCGACGAAGATCTGGGGAACAGTCCGCTGCCCGTTCGCTCGCTCCACCAGCGCCGCCCGCGCCGCGTCGTCGCCGGTCACGTCGACTTCGTCGTACGCCACGCCCTTCGACCGCAGGTACTCCTTGGCCCGTAAACAGAAGACACAGGAAGTGGTGGTGTAGATGGTGACGGATGCCATGGCTTCCCTGTTCGTTGGACGTCCCGCTCCCGGCGTGCTCAACTCCCAGGTCCGGGTTGCCCCAGTCATGCGGCCGGGGGACGCCGGATGCCAGTGGAAGTGGCCAGTCCTGGGGGTCTAGCGGCGGTGCAGAACACGCGGGTCCTCGGCCGTCAGCGTCGCCGGTTCAAGGTGCAGATGGGGGCCGCGTCTGGCTTCACCGTGGACGTGTCCGCGGGCGGATTCTGCGCCGAGCTGATGCGGGTGTTCCCCAAGGGAACCGCGGTGAAGGGCACTCTGCTGGTGGACGGGCAGGAATACGACTTCTCCGGCCGGATCGCCTGGGCAAAGCAGGGTGACTTCCGCCTCAACATGCGCGGTCGGATGGGGGTGACCTTCACCGACGCGCCCGACGAGCTGCGCCGCCTCTTCGGCATCGGGCCCAGCGGCACCCCGCTCCCCGCCCCCGGCCCGTTCCCCCACAACCGGGGCTGAGACCAAAGACGAGGCGGCCCCCGCCCCGGCTCCCCAGGAGGGACCGGAACGAGGGCCGCCAGGACACTCCGGAGAAGGCCGGAGCGGGGGGCCTTACATGCCCATCCCGCCCATGCCGCCCATCCCACCGCCGGCGGGCCTCGGCTCCTCCTCCTTCGGATGCTCGGCCACCATCGCCTCGGTGGTGAGCATCAGCGAGGCCACGGAGGCCGCGTTCTGCAGGGCGGTCCGGGAGACCTTCGCCGGGTCGGCCACGCCGGCCGCCAGCAGGTCCTCGTAGGTGCCGGTCGCCGCGTTGAAGCCGAAGGCGCCGGTGCCCTCCTTCACCTTGTTGACGATGACCGAACCCTCCTGGCCGCCGTTGCCGACGATCTGGCGGAGCGGCTCCTCGAGCGAGCGGCGGACGATCTCCACCCCGAACCGCTCACCCTCGGAGAAGCTCCCGCCCTCCAGCGCCTTGAGGCAGCGGATGTACGCCACCCCGCCGCCGGGGACGATGCCCTCCTCGACCGCGGCGCGGGTGGCGTTGAGCGCATCCTCCACCCGGGCCTTCTTCTCCTTCATCTCGGTCTCGGTCGCGGCGCCGACGTTCACCACCGCCACCCCGCCCACCAGCTTGGCGAGGCGCTCCTGGAGCTTCTCCTTGTCGTAGTCGCTGGTGGTGTCCTCGATCTGGGCACGGATCTGCTGCACCCGGGCCTGGATGTCCTTCTGGCTGCCCGCCCCATCGATGATGGTGGTGTTGTCCTTGTCGACGGTGACCCGCTTGGCGCGGCCCAGGTCGGCGAGGGTGATGTTCTCCAGCTTGATGCCCAGGTCCTCGGCGATCATCTTCCCGCCGGTGAGGATGGCGATGTCCTCGAGCATGGCCTTCCTGCGGTCACCAAAACCGGGGGCCTTCACCGCGCAGGTGTTGAGCACCCCGCGGATCTTGTTCACCACCAGGGTGGCCAGGGCCTCGCCCTCGACCTCCTCGGCGATGATCAGCAGCGGCTTCCCCGAGCGGGCCACCTGCTCCAGTACCGGGAGGAGGTCCTTCATCGAGGCGATCTTCTTCTCGTGGATCAGGATGTACGGATCCTGGAGAACGACCTCCATCCGCTCCGGATCGGTCACGAAGTAGGGCGAGAGGTAGCCGCGGTCGAACTGCATGCCCTCGACCACCTCCAGGGTGGTTTCCAGGCCCTTGGCCTCCTCGACGGTGATCACGCCCTCCTTGCCCACCTTCTCCATGGCGTCGGCGATGATCTTCCCCACCGTCTCGTCGCCGTTGGCGGAGATGGTGCCCACCTGGGCGATCTCCTTCTTGTCCTTGGTGGGCTTGGCCATCTTCTTCAGCTCGGCCACCACCAGGGTGACCGCCTTGTCGATGCCCCGCTTGATCTCCATGGGGTTGTGACCGGCGGCGACCAGCTTGGCGCCCTCGCGGAAGATCGCCTGGGCGAGCACGGTCGCGGTGGTGGTGCCGTCACCGGCCACGTCGGAGGTCTTGCTCGCGACCTCCTTCACCATCTGCGCGCCCATGTTCTCGAACTTGTTCTCCAGCTCGATCTCCTTGGCCACCGTCACCCCGTCCTTGGTGATGGTGGGGGAGCCGAACGACTTCTCGATCACCACGTTGCGGCCCTTGGGCCCCAGGGTGACCTTCACCGCGTCGGCGAGCGTGTTGACCCCACGGAGGATCGCGTCACGCGCACGGACGTCGAAAATGATGTCTTTGCTCATCGGTTGTTCTCGTCTTTCAGGGAACTGAAGGGGGGAATTACTTCTCGATGACGCCGAGCACGTCCTCTTCGCGGAGGATGAGGTGGTCCTCGCCCTCGATCTTCACCTCGGTGCCGGCATACTTGCTGAAGAGGATGGTGTCCCCGGCCTTGATGTCGAGCGGGCGGACCTTGCCGTCCTCGAGGATCTTGCCGTTGCCGACGGCGACCACCTTGCCCTCGAGCGGCTTCTCCTTGGCGGTGTCGGGGATGATGATCCCGCCCTTGGTCTTGTTCTCCTCCGCGACGCGCTTGACGATCAGCCGGTCCTGCAGCGGGCGAATCTTCATGTTGGTTCCCTCGTGACTTCGGGTGTGGGTTGGGGCTCCGGGGCTTGGCACTCGGGTAACACGAGTGCCAATCCCCTGCGCGCGCGGACAATAACCGCCGAGTTCGACCTGTCAAGGCGCTCCGGCGCCAGGCCAACTGCCCGTCACGGTTGATGTTTCGCTTCACCGTCGGCGCGGGGGCGAGCACTGTCGGTGCCCGAGTGCCAGCCCACGTTCTGGCAGACCGATGGCCGGAGTGCCAGCGCAACCCCACGGAATTCCTGGGTCCGGGGGTGCACGGGGTGCCCGGCCGTTGCTAGCCTTGTTTGCAAGTGAGGCCGCTGGAGCACCGATGGATCTCGTCGCCGTCACCTCGTTGAAGGAGTTCTTCAAGTCACTTCTGGACGAGGCGCTCGGAGCGACCGGGCTGGATGTCGCGGAGGTCACCGAGTTCTACCTGGCAAATCTCTTGGCCGAGTTCGCCGCCGCCGACCGGCTGTTCGCCCCCGAGGAGCTTGGCGGCGCCGAGGAGCCGCTGGCCGTCCTCTACCACCGGGCGCAGGCCGCCGAGCGCGAGGAGCGGATCCGCATCCTCCGGCGGCTCGGCGACGTCTCGCTCTACAAGGCGGGGTTCTTCGCCGGCGCGCTCCGCGACAGCGTGGTCGGGCAGGGCTACACCATCGACATGGGGCGGGCCGCCTACGCCCAGGTCGCGGGGCTCGCCCGCGGCGGCTTCGCCCACGTCTACGACGAGCTGGGCCGCAAGTTCCGCCCGCTGGTCGAGGTGCTGGAGGGCATCGCCGCTCGATCCTCGGCGAGGAGCTCTCCGTCCGGCGCGCTCCGGGTCTACGAGAGCTGGCGTCGCACCGGGAGCGACACGCTGCAGAGCGTGCTGATCGACGCCGGGCTGCTTCCGCCCGGCGGAGGGTTGCCCAACTGAAACTCGTCGACGAGGTGCAGGATCAGCTCGAGGCGATCTACGACATCGAGTGTCCCCGGGCCTCCGGGTTCCTCCTCCACCCCGAGCAGGCCTTGCTCCTCCGCTCTCCCGGCTCCGACGAGGAGCTGTGGGTCCACGAAGGCGAGGATGGTCTCGAGGTCGGGCTCTACTACTCGACCGCGCTCCGCACCCACCTCGAGGCGCGCTCGCTCCGCGACTCCGGCTGGCTCGCCCCCGGCCTCGACGCTTACTGCCGCCTGGCGGAGGGAGTGAGCCACTTCCTCTACCTCGCGCGCTCGGTGGAGCTCGGTCGGCGGCTGTCGATGCTCGAGCTCGAGGTCCAGGCCGAGGTGGACAAGTTCGCGAGCCTGGCGCTCCACCACTGGCCAATCCTCCAGGCCGCGTCGGCGCAGCAGCTCCACGCCCGGCTGTTCCGGGACGTCTCCTACCGGCCCGGGCTGGCCGCCGAGGAGCAGGCCCGGTACGTCGAGGCCAACCGGCTGGCGGCGCTGTACACCGCCCGGCTCCTGGCCCACGTGGTGGCTCGGCGGCTGGACCGGCTCCTCGAGGCGCTGAGGTATGCCTACCGGCTCGGGGCGGAGGCCAAGCTGCGCCATCTGGCGCGCGCGGCCTGAGGGTCCTGGTACAGTCGGCTCCGCGTTGACCGTGACGAAGCTCTCTCTCCTCGCGGTGGACCCCGACCTGGCGTCGGCCCGTGCGCTCTCCGAGGCCTTCACCCGCGCCGACTTCGGTTTCCGCGCGGTCCCCGACCTGCGGCGGGCCCTGACCGTGCTCCGCTCGACGCCGGTGGACGTGGTGCTGGTGGTGGGGAATCTGGACACACCGCTCGTCTCCCAGCTGGTGGGGACGCTGGCCCACGACGCCACCCTGTCCCGGCTCCCGCTGGTGGTGCTCGGGGAGCAGGCCACGGAGGCCCCGTTCGTCTCGCAGATGCGGACCGGCGTGGTGGAGCTGCTCCTCCGTCCGTTCCAGGCCTTCGAGCATCCCGACCGGGTGAGGCAGGTCCTGGCCGAGCTGCCGGAGCGCACCGGGCGGGTGGTGGGGTTCGAGGCCCTCCGGATGGTGGAGCACATCCAGCGCACCTTCCGCTCTGGTGCGCTGAAGCTGAACCCCGGCACGCCCGGCGAGAGCCAGGCTCTCTTCACCCATGGGGTGCTCCGGGGCGCGCGGCACCGCGAGGCCCGGGGCGAGGTCGCCCTGGCGGCGATGCTGGCGCTGCCCCGCGCCCCGTGGGCCTTCCTGGAGATGAGCGGCGAGGAGGGAGAGGGGACCGGCGTCGCCATCCACCTGGACCGCAAGCCAGCGATGCCTCCGCCGTCGATGGAGCAGAGCGGCTACGACATCCTCCCCGAGGGTGCTCCGGAGGTCCTCCTCGCCGAGGGGAGCGGTCCCATCGAGGCCGAGGTGCAGGCCGAGGGCGAGCAGCTGGTGGTCATCGAGGGCAACACCCCCACGCCCGCGCCGCCGCACGTCCCCATCCTCCTGGTGGACGATGACGAGGAGCTGTGCCGGATGTTCGGCGCGCTGTTTCGCCGGAAGGGCTTCGACGTCACCGCGGCCGAGGACGGGCTCGCCGGCTACCAGGCGGCGGTCTCCGGCGGGTTCGAGCTGCTCATCGCCGACCTCAACATGCCGAAGATGGACGGCTGGGGCCTGCTCCGCCTGATCCGCGACGACTACCGCACCCGCGAGCTGCCCTTCGCGATGCTGAGCTGCCAGGACCACTACCGCGAGTCGCTGAAGGCCCTCGACGCCGGGGCCCAGGCCTACTTCCCGAAGACGCTCCGGCTGGAGGCGCTGGTGAGCCAGGTGCAGTCGCTCCTCCAGCCGCGGCAGCAGGCCAGGGCGGAGATCGCCGGCGGCTCGCTGCGGTCCATTCCGGTGGGGCATCTCGGCGTGCAGTGGACGCTCCGCGAGCTGGCCGCCGCTGGCATCACCGGGACCCTCCGCGCGCGCGACAGCTGGGCGACTTACGAGGTCGCCTTCCGCCAGGGGCGCGCGATCCACGCCTCGGCCCAGACCGGGTCCCACCAGGCAGTGGGCGAGCGGGCGCTCAACGCCTTCGTCGCCAGCCGCTGCACCGAGGCGACCTGGAATTCCGCCGAACCCGGGCCACGGCAGACGCTGATGCTCCCCGTCCCGGAGCTGCTGGTCCGGGCCACCCAGCTCCTCAACGACAACGCCCGGCGGCTCCGCGACGGATTGATGATCAATCCGATCGAGATTCACGTGAACCCCGAGCTGTACGAGGTCTACGTCCGCAACGGGCCCCAGCAGTGGCTGCCCGCGGCGCGCCTCCTCTGTGAGCAGGGCCTGCCGCCGCGCGAGGTGCTGGCGCGCCTGGACGAGTCCCCGATCGAGCTGGAGGAGGTGCTGCGGGACCTCATCCGGCGCGGCGTGGTGTCGCTCAGCGCGCCGCCGGCCTGAGCTGCCTAGAGCGCGGGCTTGGCGGCGCCGGCGTCGTACTTCCCGGACAGGGTCTCACGGACGTCGCGATCGAACTTCACCCGGCCGGTGGCCACCTCGCGCAGGGACAGCACCGGAGGCTTGTTCTTCGAGGTCTCGATCAGCGGCCGGGCCCCGGCCATCAGCTGACGGGCCCGCTTCGCCGCCAGCAGCACCAGGGCGAACCGGTTGTCGACGAGGGGGAGGCAGTCTTCGACGGTGACGCGGGCCATCTTCGCAATCCCCATGGAACCGACCCCCCTTGGGGGGGGTGGAAAGGTGCCGGACGTAACGGGAGCCCCGGGGGGGTGTCAAGACGCGGTCGCCTCCCTACCTTCGCCCGGGCATGGGCGAGGCACGGCACCCGAACCATCCCGGCGAGCTGAGCACCGAGGCCCCGGCGGCGGAGCGGCTGCGCGACGGCGACGAGCTCGAAGCCCGGGCCCGGGCCATCCAGGTGGTGCAGGCTGCCGGAATCCCCTTCCTGGTGGGGGGGGCCTACGCCTACGCGCACTTCACCGGCATCTACCGGGACACGAAGGACCTGGACCTCTTCCTCTTGCCCGAGGACGTGGAGCGGACGCTCGAGGTACTTGCCCGGGATGGCTGGCGCACCGAGCACCACCCGGACGGGTGGCTGGCCAAGGGCTTCAAGGGCGACTACTTCGTGGACCTCATCTTCAGCTCCGGCAACGGGGTGGCGGTGGTGGACGCCGACTGGTTCGCCCACGCGGTCCCGGGACGGGTGTTCGGCCAGGACGTCCTGCTGGTCCCGGCCGAGGAGATGATCTGGAGCAAGTCCTTCGTGATGGAGCGCGAGCGCTTCGACGGCGCCGACGTGTCCCACCTGCTCCGGGGATTCGGCGGCAGGCTCGACTGGGACCGCCTGCTGCGGCGCTTCGAGCGGTACTGGGAGGTCCTGCTCGGGCACCTGATGTTCTTCCGCTTCGCTTACCCGAGCGACCGCGACCTGGTGCCGGACCGGGTGATGACTGACCTCCTCTCGCGCACGGTGGAGACCCTCAGGTCCGGGGCCGACGAGGAGCGAGTCTGCCGCGGGGACCTTCTCAGCGGGGTGAACTACCGGCTGGACGTCGACTCCTGGGGGTACGCCAGCGGACGGGAGCGAGACGAGCAGGAGCGAGGAGGGACAGGTGGGACGAGATCCGAAATCCAGGGTCCGGGTGGCAGCGTCCGGTGACCTCCACTGCCGGGAGGACCAGCACGGCCGGTTCCGGAACTTCATCAAGCACGTCAACGAGGTGGCGGACGTCCTGCTGCTCTGCGGGGACTTGACCGACCGTGGCACGCCCGGGGAAGCGCGCACCCTCGCCGAGGACCTCTCCGCGCTCCGCGTCCCCTGCGTGGCGGTGCTCGGCAACCACGACTACGAGGCCGGCTGCAGCAAGCAGATCTGCGGCGAGCTGGCCAAGGCCTCGGTCCACCTGCTCGACGGCGACCATTTCATCTTCGAGAAGGTGCTCGGGGTGGCGGGGATCAAGGGCTTCGGCGGGGGCTTCGGCCGCGCCACCCTCCAGGCCTTCGGCGAATCGCCGGTCAAGGCCTTCGTCCAGGAGGGGGTGTCCGAATCGTTGAAGCTGGAGGCCGCTCTGGGCCAGCTCGACACGCCCAAGAAGGTGGTGATGCTTCACTACAGCCCGGTCGCCGAGACGCTGGTGGGCGAGCAGCCGGAGATCATCCCCTTCCTCGGAACCAGCCGTCTGGCGTACCCCATCGATCACTACGGTGCGGAGGTGGTGTTTCACGGGCACTCCCATTTCGGCTCCCGGGAGGGGAAGACCCCCGGGGGGATCCGGGTCCTGAACGTCGCGATGCCGATGCTGGCGAAGACCACGCCCGAGCAGCGGTTCGCTCTGGTCGACATCTAGGTCAGGGCGGCCGCGGTCGGGGTCCAGGGCAAGGTGTCGTCAGGCGGGCGATGGTCGGCGAGGTCAGGGCGGCCGCAGTCCGCTCGGTCAGGGCGGCCGCAGTCCGCTCGGTCAGGGCGGCCGCAGTCCGAGTAAGCTCCCCCGGAGCGATGGACTTCTTCCAGGAACCGCCCCGGCTCGGCAACCAGTACGACGGCGACCTGCTGCTCCGGAGCTGGCTGGAGCGCACCTTGCCGGAGCCGGTGCGGCGGGCGATCGAGCCCGCGCTGCGCGAGATGGGCGAGCTGGCGGCGACGACGCTCCTCGAGCTGTCGACCCGGTCCCGCCGGGAAGAGCCGCAGCTCGTTTCCTACGATCCCTGGGGTCGCCGCATCGACGAGATCCGCGTGCCGGAGGCCTGGCGCGCCTTCGCCCGGGTCGCGGTGGAGTGGGGCCTGGTGGCGATTCCCCACGAGCGCACCCACGGTGCCTTCTCGCGCATCCACCAGGGCGCCCTGGTCCACCTCTTCGGCCCGTCGAGCTCCATCTACACCTGCCCGCTGGCGATGACCGACGGTGCGGCGACGACCTTGCTCGCCCACGGCAACGCGGCCCTGGTCGAGCGGGCGGTACCCCGGCTCACCAGCCGGGACCCGGCGCGCGCCTGGACCAGCGGGCAATGGATGACCGAGCGGACCGGTGGCTCCGACGTGGGGCAGACCCTGACCCGGGCGGTGCGCGACGCAGAGGGCTGGCGGCTCCACGGGACCAAGTGGTTCACCTCGGCGACGACCAGCGAGATGGCGCTCACCCTGGCGCGGCCCGAGGGAAACCCGGGCGGGGGGAAGGGGCTGGCGCTCTTCTACCTCGAGCTCCGTCGGCCCGACGGAACGCCGAACGGGGTCACGGTGCTCCGCCTCAAGGACAAGCTCGGGACCCGCATGCTTCCCACCGCGGAGGTGGATCTGGAGGGCGCGCTCGCCACCCCGGTCATCGGGCTCTCCGATGGGGTCCGGGCCATCGCCCCGATGCTGCAGATCACCCGGACCTGGAACGCGCTCTGCGCGGTGTGCTCGATGCGGCGGGGCATCGCCCTGGCACGCGACTTCGCGGGCCGGCGCTCGGCATTCGGGGCGCGGCTCGCGGACAAGCCGCTGCACGTGCAGACCCTGGCCGAGCTGGAGGCGGAGTACCAGGCGGCGTTCCTCCTGACCTTCCGATTGCTCGAGCTGCTCGGCCGGGTCGAGGCCCAGGAGGCGACCGAGTGGGAGCGACGGCTGGTCCGCACGCTCCAGCCGGTGGCGAAGCTGGTCACCGGAAAACAGGCGGTGGCGCACGCCAGCGAGGTGCTCGAGTCATTCGGCGGGGCGGGATACGTCGAGGACACCGGGCTTCCGGTGCTCCTGCGCGATGCGCAGGTGCTGCCCATCTGGGAGGGGACGACCAACGTTCTGTCGCTCGATCTGCTGCGTGCTCTCACCGGGGAGGGGGGGCTGCGCGACGTGGACGCCGAGCTGTCCCGGGCGCTGGGCGCCGCGACCGACGCGGCGCTCGCGCCAGTGCGCACCCGCGCGCGTGCACTGATGGACGCCGCGGGTGGCTGGTTCAGCGTCGCCCACGATTCCGGCCCGGCGCAGCTGGAGGGTGGGGCGCGGCGGTTCGCGCTCGCGGTGGGCCGGTCGCTGCAGCTGGCGCTCATGGCCGAGCACGCGCAGTGGCAGCTGGGGCACGGCGACCGGAGCGGCGTCGCCGTCGCCCAGCAGCTGGTGGCGCTCAGCCCGGTGCCTGATCTGCTGGCGGTCCTCTCCCCCGACGAAGCGCGGACCGCGGCCAGGCTCGACTAGGAGCCTGCAGGACATCGCTGGCTGCGGCCGCCCTGGCCTTCCCCGGCCCATGGCAACGGTCTGCTGCCGAGCAGACGACACGCGGCGCCACACCTCGGCGCCTCCCCTGTGTAGGTTGCGCCCTGACCACATGCGTTCGGCTCTCAATTTCGACTGGATCTACGAGCGCCTGGCGGTGGGCGGGCGCTTCCCGATGGAGGCGGCAGAGGAGCTCGCGCGGCAGGAGGCAATCGGGGCCATCGTGGACCTGCGGGTCGAGGCCCGTGACGACGAGGCGATGCTGCGGGTCCACGGCCTGGAGTTCCTCCATCTGCCGACCGAGGACTGCTGCGCGATCCCCCCGCGCATGATCGACGACGGCGTGGAGTGGGTCCGGGCCCGGCTCGACGGCGGCACCCGGGTGCTCATCCACTGCGAGCACGGCATCGGGCGGAGCGCACTGCTGGCGCTGTGCACCCTCGTCTCTGGCGGGACCGAGCCGCTGGAGGCGATGAACCGCCTCAAGTCGGCCCGGCCGGTGGTCTCGCCGACGCCGGAGCAGCTCGAGGCCTTCCGTCTGTGGGTGGACCGCTGGCGGCAGCGCACCGGCACACGGGTCGAGGTGCCCAGCCTCGAGGCCCTGGCCTGGGTCGCGTACGCCCATCTGCGCACGACCGGATGAACGTCAGAGCCGGTAACCGAACCCCAGCGCCAGGCGGATGGCGAAGGAGGGGCCGAAGCTCGTCGTGTCGGTCGCGGTGGATTCGTTCTTGAAGAGGTACGTCGCCCCGGCCACCGTCAGGTAGAGGTAGGTGCGAGCGCCGAGGTCGCGGCTCACTGCCACCGCGGGGGTGAGCTGCAGCGCGGCCGTGGTTCGGGGCGGCGCCGCCCCGGCGGTCTGGAACTTCTGGTTCAGCAGCGCCGCGCCCACCGTCAGCCCGACCTCGATCGACACCGGGGCCAGGTCCCACACATGCGAGGCCTGGATCTCCACGTCGAACTGGTCCGTCGTCGCTGCAATCCCATCGTTGGTGTAGCCGGTCCGGCACCAGGCGACGCGCGGGACGAGGGTGATGGGCCGCAGCGCGATGGCCAGGCCCACCGCGAAGCCCGGGCACAGGCCGGCGTCGCTCACCAGGGAGGTCCGCATCCGCGCCTCCGCCTCGAGTGACACGACCGAGTCCCGGGTTCCTTCGCCCTTGCGCACCAGGCGCGCGTAGGCAGTGCGCTGGAGCTTCGACTCGTCCACCGTGGCCGTCGAGCCGGGAGCGACCGCCACCGTCCCTTCCAGCAGCACCTCCGACCCGCGCCCGCGCAGGAAGTACCGGCCGGCCCGCAGCGACAGCCGCCGAACCCGGTCGGCGCCGGCCACCTCGCCCACCACCGCCCCGTCGGCGTTCTCCTGGAAGAGGAGCCAGCTCTTCCCCGGCGGCAGCTCCAGCCAGCCCCGGGTCGGAGAGCGGGCGTCGAGGGTCGCCAGGACCAGGTCTCCCGAGCCGCGCAGGTCGTACTGGAAGGTGGGGTGCTGCGTCCCGGCCAGCGTCCGGCTCGAGTTGCGGAGCGTGGTCTCGTAGGCGTAGCGGTAGGCCTCGTCGAGCGTCACCTGGCCGTCGCGGTTCTCGTCCGCTGCGCCCAGCAGGCCCGAGAGCAGCGCGTGGGTGAAGAAGCTGCCCTTCAGCTCGTCCGATTCCTGGCTGTCCTCGGATGCCGAGCTGGAGGTGAGGAAGACCGCCCCCTCTCCGGCCACCCGCTCCCCGAGGCGGATCTCGAAGGGAGCGATGGGCGTTCCCCCCTTCACCCGGGTGAGCGCACCGGAGCGGCAGGCGTCCAGCACCAGCAGCCGGAACGCGGCCGCCGACCCGCGCACCAGCTGCTCCAGCTCGGCCAGCTCGAGGCGGGAGCTGCCGAGATGCAGCGCGCCCGCGTCGGCGTGCCCCGAGTAGTAGACCAGGAGCACCGTGGAGCGGCCTGCGGTGCGGACCCGCTCGTTCACCGCGATGAGCGCGCGGCGCACCGTGTCCGCGTCCTTGCCCTGGAGGAGGACGGTGTTCTCCGGCCGCACCCCGCCCACCTCCTGAAGCACCGAGGCCACGCGCGCCGCATCCAGCTCGGCGTAGCGCAACGGGAGATCTGGCGGCTGGCCGAGGTCGTTGCCCACCACCACCGCGTACCGCTCCACCTCCGCCACGGCGGCGGTCGGGAGCAACAGCAGGGCGAGCGCGATCAGCGCTTGACGAAGCTCCACCGGAGACCCTGGCAGTCGGCAGGCAGCGGTGAGGCATCCTGGCCCTGCTCCAGCGCCTGCCGGACGGGCTCGAGCTCCACCGCCGAGGCGCAGAACAGGCCGAGCAGCCGCTCCTCGCCGGTGGTCGTGTCCAGCCGCGTGCCGAGCGGCAGGGGTACCTCGGTCCCGGCAGGCACCGGGGCCGCCCGGGGCGCCTGCGGGAAGTACACCCAGGCCCTCCCGGCAGGGTCGAGGCTCAGCACGGCGACGTAGGCGGGCGCCGGCAGGCTCACCGCGAAGCGCACCGCATCCCCCGGTGCGACGAGCTCGCCCGGGGCGGCGCGGCGCACCTCCTCCCCATGCTGGACGTACATGGTGAGCGCCAGCCCGGTGCCCTTGGCACGGTCACCCGTGGACGGGGCGCGAAGCACCACCACGAGCGAGGCGGCGAGGGCCAGCCCCAGCCCGGCGATGGCGCCTGCCGGCACCCGACGCCGTGGCGAGGGGCGTCCGAGCGCGAGCGGCAGCGGCAGACCCCGCACCTCCTCGCGCACCCCGCGCATGCCGGCGGCGGCGGCGCTGCAGGCAGCGCAGGCGGAGACGTGGGTGCCGACGGTCTCGGCGTCGGCGGCGCCCAGCTCTCCCATCATCCACCGGTCGAGGCGGAGGGCGGAGACGCAGGCGTTCCAGCTGAGTGGCGTGGTGGCGAGGTTCATGCGATCTGCTCCGCGCGGTCCCAGAGTCCCTGGGCGCGTTCGAGGAGGTAGCCCACCTGGCGGCGAGAGCAGCCGAGCAGCTCGGCCACCTCGGCGTGGGTCATCCCGTCCAGGTGGTGGTAGACGACGGCCGCCGCCACGTCCTCCGGCAGCAGCGCCAGCAGCCGGCGCACCTCGGCAGCGGCTTCCCCCCGGGGACCGCCGCTCTCGGCCATCCCGGGACGGACGTGCAGCTCGAGCACCCGGGCCCCGGTGCGGGCCTTGCGCAGCTGGTTGAGGCAGTGGTGCGTGGTGGCCTGGTAGAGCCAGCCCACGATGGAGCCGGCGGTACGGACCGCGTCGGGGCTGCGCACCAGCGCGGTGAAGATCTCTTGAAGGACTTCCCGGGCATCCGCCTCGCTGCCCAGGAGCGTGCGGGCGCGCCGGAGCACCACGTGGCCGTGGGACCGGTACAGGCTGGCGATGGCCGGGGCGTCGAGGATCATGGGCAAGCCGGTCCCACCCCGGCGTCCGGCGAGCCCAGCCGGAGCACGATGGTCTCCTCGAGCGTCGTGGGGGACAGTCGATAGGGGGCCTTGCAGTACGCGCGGGCCGTGCCCGGCGCGTCCGTCCCGTCGTCGGTCACGCCGCGGCGGACCAGCTCGGCGACGCACGCCTGGAGGTCCGCGGCCGGCACGCAGCCCGAGACCGGGAGCACCCTCACCAGATGGTAGCCCGCGCCCAGGGCCTGGCCGAGCCACCACTCGGTCAGCGAGCTCGGGGGGACGTCCGACTCGAGGTACATCACCCAGTGCTGGGCGTCGTAGGTGTAGTTGGGGTTGTAGGCGGTGGGCAGGCTGGGTACCTGCGCGGGGTCGAGTCCGTACGGCACGGCAGCGGCGTTGGCCCGGGCCCAGCGCGGCGCGCCGGTGGTCAGCGAGCGGAACGCCGCCTCCGGCGGCGGGGTGTAGAGCCGCAGGGTGAAAGTCGCCGGGAACCCGGAGGTGACCGGCGCCCGGGTGGCCAGCTGCTGGTCCTCGGTCCCCGGGGGCGCCCCCCGTTGCCAGAGCATGGCCGCCTCGAGCGGCGGTAGCTCGCCGCTGCTCTCCACCCGGCCCCGGAGCGTCACCAGGGGTTCGCCCTGGTAGCCGGGATCGGTCTGGGCATCGCAGGCCATCAGCACCGCGAGCAGGACGCCGATCGGCGCCACCCCCCGTCTCACGGGTAGACGAGCGGTGGGAACTTCACGGTCTGCAGCCACACCGGCAAGCTTGCCACCTTGGCCGAGCGCACGCCCGCATCGCTGATCGCGTAGACGTACTGCCCGTCCTGCGCGTCGGCGAGGATCCCGCGCCGGACCCACGGCGACCAGCTGTAGCTCCAGTTCTCGTAGGACCAGCTGAGGTACACGTCGGCCATGGAGAGGCTCCCCAGCGGCTGGATGCCGCTCGCCGGGTCGACCTTGAACAGCCGCAGGTCGGAGACGAAGGTCTGGCTCCCGTAGTCGACGAAGGGAATGGCCAGCATCTTCTGCGCCGGGAGCCAGGTGAAGGCCTTGGGATCCCACAGCGCGTCCGAGTACGACCAGCCCTGCCCCACCAGCTGGGTGGCCAGGGCCTTCGGGTTCGCGAGATCGGCCACGTCGAGGAGCGCGACCTTGAGCTGCATCATGCCCGCCGAGCCAGGCTCGCGGCCGACCCCCAGGAGATGCGTGTCGTCGATGGGGTGAAGGTAGGAGATGAACCCGGGCATCTGCAGCTCACCGACCTTGGTCGGATGCGCCGGGTCACTCAGGTCGAAGGTGAAGAGCGGATCCACCTGCCGGGCGGTGATGACGAACCCGCGGGTGCCCACGAAGCGCGTCCCGAAGGTCTGCTCGTCGGCGCCGTAGTCGTCGGTCTTGCCCGCGAGCTGGAGCGCGCCGCCGGCCAGCTTCAGCACCGAGATGCGGTTCGAGCCCTTCAGCGTGCCCCATGGTGTGCCGTCCGCCACCCGGGTGCTCAGGTGGGTGGCGACCCGGAGCGCACCGCTGAACTCGTCCATGGCGTACTGGTCGCGCACCCACCCGTCGACGGTCCCCGAGCCGAGGTAAGGCGCCTTGTCCGGGTCCCGCAGGTCGAAGGCGTGGATGTACGTGGCGTCGGACTGGCCGATCTCCGGCCACCACCACCAGTGCTCGGTGGCGACGTAGAGGGTGTCCTTCGAGGCGTAGACGGTTCCCGGCTCGGCGAACACCGTGGTGCGGCTCTTGAGCGAGTCGGTGCTGAGGTCCACCGTGGCCACGGTGAGCAGCCCCGGCCGGGTGGGCGCGGTGCTCAGCGAGAAGTCGCTGCAGTTGTAGGCGATGGGGGTCGTCGCGCCGCCGGGGATGCGCACCTCGCCCTTCCGCAGCCAGTCGTCCAGCGTGCGGCTGCGGATCAGCGCCTCGTTGGCCGCTTCCAGCGCGTCGAACGCCTTGTTGCGATCCGCGGTGCTCGCGCCGGGTGGCGTGTCCGGCCAGTACCGGACCCCGTCAGGGTAGGGGAGGGTGTCGGACATCACCAGGCGCACCCGCTGGTCGATGCGCCGGGCCGACAGGTACGCGCCGGGGAGCAGGATCTCCGCGGTGACCCTGGGGTGCGAGAGGTCGCTCACGTCGATGGTGGTGACCTCGGTGACGTCGCTCGCCCAGTAGCCGCAGAAGGCCACGGGGTCACCGGGGCCGACCGGCGCGCAGATCGGATGCGTGCCCTCGATCGCCCGCGGAACGTAGACGGTGCTGAAGACCACCACCTGGTTGCCATCGAGGAACATGTCGCGCGGCCAGCCGTCGATCTTCAGGCTCGCGGTCTCGGCCATCGCCTGCGGGGGCCAGGAGGAGAGGAGGTGCAGCTTCCCGCCGGCCAGCACCGCGATGCGGGTCCCGTCGTTCTGGACGAAGTCCGCCTCGTTCACCCCCGCGACCTGGGTGTTGGTGGTGGAGACGCTGGTGGGGCCTGCGCCCGCCGCGCCGGGCACCGCGGCCACCGGTCCGGCCGACACCGGGCCGCCGCCAAAGCCGATGTAGTAGTCGCTCTTGCGGATCTGCTCGAGGTTGCTCTTCATCTCCAGCACCAGCGCGTCCTCGATCGCCGTCTCCAGCTGGCCGCAGCTCGTCACCTGGGTGAGCAGCGGATTGCGGTTGATGCCGAGGGGGGTCGGGACGGCGTTGCCTGACGGGCTGCTGGAGCAGCCGGCCAGGATGCAGAGCAGCAGGGCAGCGAGGGCTGAGCGGGTCATTCGGATCTCCAGGAAGGCTCTTCGCACAGCCCCCTGGACCGCGAGACACCCGTTTCGGGCAAACGCTGCAACGGTCCCACCCCTACCCACATCCATCGCTCCAGCGACGACGTGAAATTCGTGTCTTGCCTCCAACACCGGGGATTCGTGCGCTGCAGGGAGCCTGAACGTCCGACGGCCTGACGAGGGTGCCGGCGAGGTGGAGGCATTGCCTCGTGACCGGACCGGAACTGGCCCCGGTGGACTTCCCGTGCTCAGGTCGCTCGGCGATCTCGGAGGTCAGAACTTGGTCATCCGCGTCTTCCGTGCCCACGTCCAGCCCGGTCGCCAGGCCGAGTTCGAGGCCATGGCGCGCCGGCTATCCGTGCCGCTGGTCCAGAAGCAGAAGGGGCTGCTCGGGTTCTACGCCGGACAGCCGCTGGGACACTCCAAGGACGAGTTCGTGATGGTGACGCTCTGGGACAGCGTGGAGTCGATCCAGGCCTTCGTCGGTCCGGACTGGGAACAGGCGGTGGTCCCGGAGGAGGAGCGTCCGGTGCTGCTGGACAGCTTCGTCCACCACTACCGGGCGTACGCGACGAGCGAGGGCTGACCCAGGTCAGCGCCGGGGCTCAGCTCCCCGCGTCTGCTCCGGCGGCGGGCAGCGGTGGCGGAGGCGGCGGCGGAGGGAGCACGTCGGCCGGACGGCTCGGGAGCTCCTTCAGCCTCGCCGAGTCCACGACGACCACCCGCCCGCGGTCGTCGCGGACGAACGTCCCTGCCGGCTTCTTCGCCGTTCCTCCCAGGGCGATGCTCCCCAGCGCCTTCCCGTCCTGTCCCTCCAGGGTGACGGTGCGGGCGGCGGGGACGAGGCCGGTGGCCTTCGCGTCGGAGGGGAGCGTCTCGTCGGTCGCCTCGGCGCGAAGCGAGGTGAGGGCGTAGAGGAGCGAGCTGGCCTTGAACGGGTCGGCGACCGCATCCGTCGGAGCGCGGAGCCGCCAGGTCTCGGCTCCGCCGTCCGCCGGACGCTCGCGCTCCAGGACGAGCGACTGCGCACCACTGCCGATGCGGATCCGCGCCACGTCCTCTGCCTTGACGTGGAGGACCGCGCGGTCGCGCAGCTCGGCGGGGCTCTTGTCCAGCAGGCCGAGCGCCGTCCGTGGCACCTCGGCCAGCGCCGACCCGAACTGGTCCTCGCGGAGCGCGTAGAGCGGGTCGGTGTCCAACTTCCCGCCGGCCAGACGCACCCGGACCGTCTCCGTCGTCCCACGCTGGAAGGTCGCCTCGGCCACCGGCTTCTCGACCCCGGTCCGCTTGCGTTCGGCGGGCGTGTCCTCGAGGTACCGGGTGGCCTTGGTGCCCCGCAGCGAGCCGAGCCATCCGGAGACCGCCGGGGTGTCCGCGTCCTCCTTCACCGGCCGGACGAAGGCGTAGGGCTGGCCCGGGTCGCGGGCGACGGTCCAGGTGTGCGTCTTCCCGTGGACCTCGATGCGGGTCACCCCGAGGTCCCGCACGGCGAGGACGTCCCGGTCCCGGAGGTCGAAGGTGCCCTTGTTCAGGCTGGTCCGGGTGGAGGCGTCGACGGCGTAGACCTTCGGGTCTCCCGCGCGCTGGAGGTAAGCGCTCCCGTCGTAGGGGTTCTCGATGCCGAGCCGGACGGTGAGCGGCGGGACGCCCTCGGCCGAGGCGGTCACCTCGACGGTCGGCGTGTCCAGACCGAAGCGGTGGAGGTCCTCCGCCGTGGGCTTCTCCTCCACGGTGGAGCGGATCCGGGCGAACTGGAGCCCGCTGACGATGGCCTCCGCGGTCTGCACGTCGGCGGAGGTCTTCAGGGGCCGGGCGATGATCCAGGCCTGGTCCGGAAGCCGGGCGAGCTCGGTGGTCTCACCCTTCGCCTTCACCACCAGCCTGTCGTAGCGGACCGTCTCCGTCCCGCCGTCGGGCCGCGACACCGGCTGCACCAGCCGTTCGGCGGCGCGCTTCTGCTCGGCCTGCTTCTCCTCGCCCTTCATCACCCCGAAGTAGGCGTAGAGGCCGAGCGCCAGGGCCACCGCCGCCGCCCCCAGGAGGGTCCAGAGATTCTTGCTCCGGGCGCTCATCTCACTTGTTGCGGCGGTTGAGCCAGATCGCCAGGCCGACCGCGAGGAGCCCGAAGGGCACCAGGTCGGTGGCCAGGAACCGGATGCGGGCCAGCCGTGGGGCGTCCAGGTCGATGGTGGAGATGTCCCGGTCCGGCGGGCGGATGGTGATCTTCTGCACCTGGCTGGTCGCCCAGGCGAAGGCGTTCATCACCATGTTCCGGTTCGGCTCGTCGCCCCAGTTCGGGTCCACCAGGATCTCCGAGTCTCCGAACGCGACCAGCCGCATCTCGTCGTTGCGCTTGCCCTCGGCGTTCCCGACGTTCCGGGTCGACTGGACGATCAGCGGGATGCTGCCCGCCTTGTCCCCGCTCTGCCGCTGCGGGTTCTCGGTGGGCGACTTCACCTCGAATCCGTTGGGAGAGGTGGTGAGCACCGGCGCGACCTGGGTTCCCTCCGCCAGTCCCTCGCGGAGCACGGTCAGCCCG
The DNA here is from genome assembly GCA_035519675.1 of Myxococcaceae bacterium. GTDB lineage: Bacteria > Myxococcota > Myxococcia > Myxococcales > Myxococcaceae > RPRB01. The sequence continues at coordinate 6,318 of DATIWB010000125.1, read as the reverse complement.
CGGGCGGTGGGAAACTGGACGTTGTACTGGGCCTTCTTGAGGTCCCGGGCGAGCTCGGTGTCGCCGAAGAAGTGCGAGACCACCAGGTACGGGCTGTCGATGGCGTAGACGTCGTCGGCCACCAGCCCCGGGTCGACCTGGATCCCGACCCTGGCGAGGAGCGGATCCAGCCCCGGCTCGGCAGCTGCCTCGGCGAAGTACAGCAGCCGCCCGCCCTGCTCGAGGTATCTCCCGAGCTGCTCGGCCTCGGCCTTGCCGAACTTGCTCCGGGCTCCGGCCACCACCACCAGGGCGGCGTCCTTCGGGACCTCCTTGCCGTCGGCGAGGTTGATCGGGCCCGGGACGTAGCCCTCCTGGAGGAGCGTCTTCTTCAGCTCGCTCAGGGACGCGGGGTCACGTGGCTGCGTCGGCTCGAGCGGCCACTCGCCGTGGCCAGTGGTGAAGTAGACCTTCTGCTCACCGACGGCATTGAGCTTGATCAGCGCGTTGGTGAGGTCCTGCTCGGTGACCCCGTTGGAGACCGAGACGGTGGTGTGGTTCTCCTTGTCCCCCGTGCCCCGGGTGAGGACCAGCGTCGTCTGGCCCTCACGCAGCTGGTACTTCTGGGCGAGGTCCGGCGCCTTCCGCGGGTCCTTGAACACCACCTCGAACTTCTCGGGCGCCTGCTGGCGGTAGCGCTGGAGCAACCGGTCCACCTGCTCGTAGTCCGGGTCGCTCGGGGCGAGGAAGGCGTAGGCCCGCACCTTCTCCTTGAGCGAGCCGAGCGTGCTCTTGGTCTGCGGGGCGAGGGTGAAGATCTTCTTGGTGGTCAGGTCCCAGCTCTTGCCCTTCTTGACCACCACGTAGTTGACCGCCACCAGGCCCGCCAGGACCACCAGCACCGTGGCGATGGTCGACACCAGGTAGAAGGTGCTCCGGCGTGAGGCGAACTGCCCGAACTCACCGAGGTTGGTGGCGAAGTACGCGCCCACCAGGAGCAGGCCGAGGATGGCCTTCGCCGCGGCCATCCACGGCGAGCCGGTGGTCACGAAGTAGGTGTAGGGAGCGGAGAGCAGAGCCACCAGCCCCAGCGCTCCGAGGATCTTTCCCAGCGTGCGGAGGTTCATCGGTCAGGCCCAGCGCTGCGCTTCCACCGTGCGGTGGGTGAGCAGCAGCGAGAAGAGGATCACCGAGGCGAAGAAGACCAGCGCCTTGAGGTCCAGCACCCCGCGGGAGAGCGTGGACAGCTGCGAGCTGAACGAGAGGTGGTTGGCGATGCTGCGCCACGGCTCCTCGGCGCTCTGCGCCAGACCGCGGAGCAGCATCCACGGGAGCAGGATGGCAAAGGTGAGGAACGCCGCCAGCATCTGACTCTCGGTGAGCGCGGAGACGAACATCCCCACCCCCAGGCAGGTGGCGCCCCAGAGGAGGAGCCCGCCGAAGCCGAGCGCCACCGTGCTCCACTCCAGCGCGGTGCCGGACTCGCTGGAGCCGAAGAGCGAGAGGGTGATGGGGAAGATGATGGTGAGGCCCAGGGTGGCCCAGATGACTCCCACCCCCCCGAGGTACTTGCCGAGGACGATTTCCCAGGGCCGCACCGGGGCGGTCATCAGCAGCTCGAAGGTCTTGTTCCGCTTCTCCTCGGCGAACAGCCGCATGGAGAGGAACGGGGCGACGAAGAGGGTGATCACCCCGATGACGTCCCAGAGCTGCACCACGATGCCGTCGGTCAGGTTCTTGAACAGCCCGTACTCCGGCGGAAGGCGCGCCCAGCCGTACACCCGGGCGAGCCCCTGAACCTCCTTGAAGGTGGCCAGGAGGTTGACGAAGAAGAAGGAGGAGATTCCGAGCATCGCGGTGAAGACCACGTAGGCCCACGGCGTGCTGAAGTAGATGCCCAGCTCCTTGCGGGCGATGGCCAGCGCGTTGCGCATTCGGGTCGTGCTCCGTCAGGCGGCGGCGGTGAGCTTGAGGAAGATGTCCTCGAGCGAGGTCTGGTCGCCCTGGCCCAGTGCGTGGGCGAGGTTCCGGATCTCGTCGAAGGCCACCATCCGTCCCTGGTTGAGGATGAGAACTCGCTCGCAGGTCATGGTGACCTCGGGGAGGATGTGGGTGCTGAGGATGACCGTGTGCTGTCCGGCGAGGCCCTTGATGAGCTGGCGCATCTCGGCTCGCTGGCTCGGGTCGAGGCCCTCGGTGGGCTCGTCGAGGATCAGCACCGGAGGATTCCCCAGGAGGGCCTGGGCGATGCCCACCCGCTGCCGGTACCCCTTGGACAGGTTCTGGATGAGCCGCTCCATGACCTCGGAGACGCCGGTGGCGTGGGCGACGCGCTCCAGCTCCGTGGCCATCTGGCCGCGCCGGACCCCCTTGATGGAGGCCACGAACCTCAAGTATCCGCGGACCGTCATCTCCGGGTAGAGCGGGGGCGTCTCCGGCAGATAGCCAATTCGCCGTTTGACCTCGTAGGGCTCCTCGAAGACGTCGAACCCCGCGACCTTCACCGTCCCGCTGGAGGCGGGGAGGTATCCGGTGAGGATCCGCATGGTGGTGGACTTGCCGGCCCCGTTCGGCCCGAGGAAGCCCAGGATCTCTCCCTCCGGGACGCTGAACGTCAGCTCCTCCACCGCGATCCGGTCGCGGTACCGCTTGTTGAGCCCGGTGACCTCGATCATCGCTGTCATCTGACTGTCGTTCCTCGCAAGCGGGCGCGCGATACTATGGATGGGCACCGGTCTGTCAACACATGGCGGGGGCGGATTCTTTCCGTGGCCTGCCCGGTGCATCGGCAACGACGACATGAGCGTCATCGTTCAGAAGTTCGGAGGCTCCTCCGTCGCAGACGTGGAGCGAATCCGCAAGGTGGCGGCGCGGGTGGCAGCCAGGCGGGCCGAGGGGCACCAGCTGGTGGTGGTGGTCTCGGCCATGGGCGACACTACCGACGAGCTCCTCTCGCTGGCGAGGAAGATGTCGGCGGACCCTCCCCGCCGCGAGCTGGACATGCTGCTGACCTGTGGCGAGCGCATCAGCATGGCCCTGCTCTCGATGGCGCTCCACGAGCAGGGGGTCCCGGCGATCAGCTTCACTGGAAGTCAGAGCGGCATCATCACCGACGACACCCACGCCCAGGCACGCATCGTCGAGGTACGCCCGGTGCGCATCCGCGAGGAGCTGGGACGGGGAAAGGTGGTCATCGTCGCCGGCTACCAGGGCGTCTCGCGGAATCGCGAGGTGACCACCCTGGGCCGCGGCGGGAGCGACACCACGGCGGTGGCGCTGGCGGCGGCGCTCGGGGCGGAGGCCTGCGAGATCTACTCCGACGTGGACGGGGTGTTCTCCGCCGATCCGCGGGTCGTGCCCGAGGCGCGCAAGCTGGAGACCCTCGACTACGGGACGATGCAGGAGCTCGCCGCGGCGGGCGCGCGGGTGCTCAACGCCCAGGCGGTGGAGTTCGCCCGGAACGCCGGCATCGTCATCGACGCCCGGAGCACCCACGGTGCAGGCACCGGATCGCGCATCGGACCGGATCCGGCGCCGGTGCGGGCCGTGGCCAGCGACACCGAGGTGCGGGTGCTCGTCGTCCCGGAGGTCCAGCTTGAACCCGTGCTCCGGAGCCTCGCCGACCACGAGATCCGCCTGCGCCTCGTCGCCGGGATGGGAGCGGGGCCAGGGCAACTGCTCCTGGTCGTCCCGCTACAGGACGTGCACGGGGTCGAGGCGTTCGACGCGCGCCTCCGGGCCCTCGGGGCCGACCCGCGACCAGGGCTGGGGACGGTGACCCTTGCCGGCCCGGGCGTGGGGACCGACAGCGCGCTCCTGGCCCGCTGCCTGGCAGCGGCGGCGGCGCTCGGGGTGGAGGTGGCCGCGCTGCACGGCTCTGCGCTCCAGCTGACCTTCGTGGTGGCGGGAGCGCACGTGCCGGGGCTCGCCAGGGAGCTTCACCGCCTCACCCGCTAGCGAGGCAGTGGCAGCTCGAACCCGAAGACGTCGAGGGCGCCCTGCCGGAAGTCCAGGTCCGCCGCTCGCTGAAACCCGAGCTGCTCGTACATCCGCCACGCCGTCTCCATCGCCCGGGTGGTGTGCAGGACCAGGCTGGATCGCCCCAGCGCGCGTGCGCGCTCGATGCAGTGACGGGTCAGCGCCTTCCCCACGCCGTGGCCGCGTGCGGCCGGCGCGACCGCGAGCAGCCGGATGCCCGCAGCATCGACGCGGGTGGTGGCCGTCCCGCCCGAGCCGTAGTGACGCATGTCCTCGATGAGATCGGCGCTTCCGAGCAGCTCGCCTTCGGGCGTGACCGCGGTGAGGATGCGGATGGCCGGGTTGCGAGCGCGCGCCGCCGCGTCGCGGACCATCGCGTAGTAGGCCGGTTGCTCCGCCGGTGCCGGCATCCCCGGCAGGGCGGCGTACGCCTCGGCGACGAGCTGGCCGAGGGCGGGGAGCTCCTCCGGGCGGGCCTGCCGGATTCCGAAGTCCGGGGTGTGGCGTGTCATGGCCCAGGTGAGGTAGCGGCGGCGTGTGCGGAGTGCACGGGCACCCGAGGCCAGAGCGGACACGCGCGGTCGCCGGATGGTCCGCTCACCGAAGCCCGTAGGCGCGGCGGAGCAGCTCGGATGCGCCGAGTCCCGACCTCCGCGCCGCCTCCACGTCCAGCCCGAGCCCGTGACCACGACCACGTCCGCGGATCAGGACGGTCTCGCCCTGGTGGACGCCACCGGTCGGGCAGCTCGGCAGCCGCAGTGCGGCGCGGACGGGCTCGCAGCCCACGCGCTCGACCCCGGTGCTCCGGACCACCTCCAGGACCCGCCCGTCGCCACCGAAGCGCTCCGCGTCGCCGAGCGCGGCGCGCACCTCGGCCGCGGGACGCTGCACCTCCCACGGCTCGTTCCCGCCGCGGAAATAGGGGAGCCACCGTGTCGTCGGCAGCTCGGGCAGCTCGAGCGCCCTGCGGACCTCGGGAGCGGCCGGAGCCGTTCCGAGGAAGGCCTGGCAGTGCGTGGTGTCGCAGAGCGGGCGTCGGGGATGGCGCTCCACGCCCGCATCGTGGGCGATGACCTCGGCGAGCGCGACCGCCGCCTCGCCGTGCAATCCCGCGTGCTCGGCGGCGATGACGCCCGAGACGTAGGCGGACAGCGTGGTGCGGAAGATGACCTCCGAGCCGCGCCGCGCCCGTGCCTGCCGCCGGGTGCTGCCAGGCTCCGGCGTGCGCTCGGGCAGCGGCCGGAAGGAGAAGATGCCCGCGTACGGCCGGGGCCGGCTCTCCGCGACTCGCACCTGCCAGGGACCGCCGGTGCAGAGGATGGTCCCTGTCCCGAGGGCGTCCCGGAGCAACTGCCACCCGGGCGGGAGTTCCTCGACCGTGTCGCCGCGGACACGCACCGCGCGCCCGGAGCACAGGACGCTCACCCGCTCCGGGCCGACGAGCCCGAACACCTGGACCTCGGCCGCGGACTGCCCACGGCCGGGCGAAGGGACGGCCACCCGCGGGTCGTTCACCACGACGCGGTCGTCATCGACGCGGACCACCAGGTCTGCACCGCTCCTCGCCGGCGGACGGCTCGCCGCGGCCTGGATCCGCGCGGTCTCGGCAAGCTCTCTCGCCCCGCGTGCCTCGAGTGCGTGGATCGGGAAGTCCTCGCCCGCCAGAACCTCACCGGAGTGGCGCGAGAGCACGAGCAGACGGTCCTCGCTCGATGCCGCTCCAGCGAGGAAGGGAAGCGCCGCGGCGGCGAGGAGCACCCTCGCCACTGCGCAGGCGACTCGACCCTGGGCAGCGCAGCGCGGCGCGGGCGGCACTACGACGCCGGTCGCACCAGCCGCCGGGTAGGGCGTCCGTCCTGCTTGGTACGCCGGAAGTCGTCGGTGCGGGCGGGGAGCGAGACGAAGTCGCACATCTCGCAGAGCCGGCTGTAGATGCGCTCGCCGATGCGCTCCACCAGCAGCTCCTCGCGGTCCTCGAGCGCTTGCGCCGGGGCCTGGAACCCGCGCGGACCGGGGGACGGCGCCCGCTCCCGCTCCAGCGAGAAGTTGGTGGCGACGATGGTGGTGAGGCCCGAGTTGTAGCGGCGGGCGATCAGCTCGTCGAGGGTCTCCATCTCGAAGGGACTGCCGCGGCCGCGGCCGAGCTCGTCGATGGCCAGCACGTCGGCGTCCACCAGCCGGGCGATGATCTCCCCGCCGCTCTTCCCGGCGTTGAACCCGCGCCGGATGTCGGCGAAGAGCAGCGAGATCTCCCGGTACTGCGCCGACGCGCCGCGCTCCAGCACCAGATGCCGGAGCGTCGCCGAGAGCAGGTGCGTCTTCCCCGAGCCCACCCGGCCGGCGATCACGAACCCACGGGCC
>DATIWB010000124.1:0-2893 GCA_035519675.1 Myxococcaceae bacterium | reverse complement strand
GTGCTGGTGGTCGACAACGATGGGCCGATTCTCGCGGGGCTCGGAGCCCTGCTCAGATCGGCCGGGCACGAGGTGGTCCTCGCGCAATCGGCAAAGGAGGCGCTGGCGCTCCTGCAGGGCGTCGAGGCGGTGGTGGCCGATTATGCGATGCCAGAGATGAACGGGGTGGAGCTGATCCAGGCGATCCGGCAGCGTGACGAGACCCTCCCAGCAATCCTGCTGACCGCGCACGGATCGGAAACGGTGGAGGCCCGGGCGGTGAAGGCGGGTGCCTACCAGTATGTCGCCAAGCCGGTCGACTCCGAGAACCTCCTGCTGGTCGTGGAACGCGCTCTGGAGGCCCACACTCTTCGGCTGGAGAACCGACGGCTCGCGGTGGAGAAGTTGCTGGGCCGCTCGATCATCGCCGACTCGGCGCCGATGCGTCAGCTGCTGCACCAGGTCCAGACGATCGGCCCGAGGGACATCACCGTGCTGGTCCGAGGAGAGACCGGGACCGGGAAGGAGCTGATCACCTCTCTTCTCCACGTGCACAGCCGCCGAGCAGCCGGTCCGCTCGTCCGCTTCAACTGCGCCGCGGTCCCCAAGGAGCTTGCCGAGGCAGAGCTCTTCGGTCACTGCCGGGGTGCCTTCACCGGCGCCCACCAGAGTCGGCCCGGGTTCTTCGCCCAGGCCGATGGAGGCACGCTGGTCCTGGACGAGATCGGAGAGCTCCCGCTCAATCTCCAGGCGGTGCTGCTCCGTGCGCTCCAGGAGGGCGAGATCCAGCCGGTGGGAGCGGGCCGGGTGGAACGCGTGGACGTCCGGGTCATCGCCTGTACCAACCGCGACCTGGCGGCGGATGCGCGCGCAGGCCGCTTCCGGCAGGATCTCTACTTCCGGCTGGCGGTGGTGGACCTGGTCGTGCCCCCGCTCCGGCAGCGGCGAGACGACATCCCGGCGCTGGTCCACGAGTTCGCCCGCATCTACACCGAGCGATTCGGCCGCCCGGAGTTCCAGCTCTCCGCGGCGGACCTCGAGGAGCTGGCGGCCGCCGAGTGGCCCGGCAACGTCCGACAGCTGGAGAACGCCGTGGCCCGCATCGTCGCGCTCGGAGAACGACCGCACCTCTCGCCGGTCTCCACCGCCACTCCGGGCATAGCGCCCCCGCCCCCGCCGTCAACTCTCGGGCAGAGCGGGACCGACGCGTTGACGCTGCGGGAGCAGGTCGAGGCCCTGGAGCGAGGCGTCATCACCCGGACCCTGGCCCAGGTCGGGGGAAACCAGTCCGAAACCGCGCGGCGGCTGGGGCTCAGTCGCGGAGCGCTCATCGACCGGCTGCGCAAGTACGGGCTCCTCCGCGGGTCCCCGCGTCCCGAGGAATGCCTGAAGGACAGCTGACCTGGAGCGGAAATGCGGAGCAAGTCCGTGCGTCGGGTGGGCGAGCGCGAAACCCCTCCGCCGCCCGCGGGTCGCCGGGAGGCGCCCGGAACCGGACGGCCCCCGGTCAGGCCGAACGGAAGAGGTTGATCTTCGCGAGGTCGATCAGCTCGTCTCCGCGGCCACTGATCACCGCCTTGAGCGCAAAGAGGCTGAACCCCTTCATCTGCTCGAAGGTGATGGTCGGCGGCATCGAGAGCTCCTGCCGATGGACCAGCACCTCCACCAGCGCGGGACCGTCGTGGGCCATGGCCTGCATCAACATGGGCCGGACCTGGTCCGGGTGCTCCGCGGTGAGCCCCAGCATGCCCGCGCCCTCGGCGATGGTCGCGAAGCTCCCGTTTTTCAGATCGGTGCTGTAGTCCACGATGCCCGCCGCCTTCATCTCCAGCTCCACGAAAGCCAGGGAGTCGTTCTTGAAGACCACCACCTTGACCGGCAGCTCGTGCTGACGGAGCGTGAGCAGGTCTCCCATCAGCATCGCCAGTCCGCCGTCACCGGAGAGCGAGACGACCTGCCGGCCAGGGTGGCTCGCCTGGGCGCCGATCGCGTGGGGAAGCGCGTTGGCCATCGACCCATGGTTGAACGAGCCGATCAGGCGCCGCTGTCCGTTCATCTTCAAGTATCTGGCCGCCCAGATGGTTGGCGTTCCAACGTCACAGGTGAAGATCGCGTCGGGTGTGCAGATCTCGTCCAGCACCCGGGCAACGTACTGGGGATGCACCCGCCCGCCCTGCGCATCGTCGCCGGCGAGCTCCTCGAGGCGCTGGCGAGTCTTCCGGTAGTGCTCGAGCGAGGACTTGAGATGCTCGTCGCTCTCCTTCTGGCGGAGCCGGGGGAGGACGGCGCGGACGGTGGTCCCGATGTCGCCCACCAGACCCAGGTCGATCCGCGTCCGTCGTCCGAGGTGGTCGCCGCGGAGGTCGACCTGAACCACCGTCGCCTTCTCCGGGTAGAAGTTCCGGTAGGGGAAGTCGGTCCCGAGCATCAGCAGGAGGTCGCACCCCATCATCGCGTGGTACCCGGAGGAGAAGCCCAGCAGTCCGGTCATTCCCACGTCGAAGGGGTTGTCGTATTCGATGAACTCCTTCCCTCGCATCGCGTGGACGATGGGCGCGCGCAGCTTCGCGGCCAGTGCGACCAGCTCGTCGTGAGCGCCGGCGCAGCCTGCCCCTCCGAGGATGGTCACCTTCTCGGCGGAGTCGAGCGCGGTCGCCAGCCGCGCCAGGTCCGCATCCGAGGGGCAGAGGGCAGCCCGCGGATCGGGGATGACCCGGGGGGCAGGCGCATACGCCGTGCTCAGGGCGACGTCCCCGGAGAGCACGACCACCGACACGCCCTTCTGGGTTCGCGCCGCCTGGATCGCCGACTCGAGGACGTGCGGTAGCTGCTCGGGGTGGGCCACCACCTCGCAGTAGTGGCTGCACTGGGCGAACAGGTACTTGGGATCGGTCTCCTGGAAGTAGCCGCTCCC
>DATIWB010000123.1:0-5452 GCA_035519675.1 Myxococcaceae bacterium | reverse complement strand
GTTTTCAGCAGTGCCCGTCATGTGGACTTGTGTCCCCCGATACGCCAGACAGTCCGTGCGGGATGCGGCTCGGCGTCATACCGTCTCCCATGTGTCCGAGTGTCCCGTGGTTGCGAGCGGCCGGGCGTTCCGGGTGGAGCTGCCAGACGGCCGGGCGTACTGGACCGTGGTCGACGAGGAGTACGTCAGGGTCGCAGTCGCCGATCAGTTCCTCTTCGATCTCCGCTTCGGCCGGGATCGGGCGGAGTCGACCACGAGAGTCTATGCCGGTGAGCTGGCCAGGTTCCTTACCTGGTGCGGGAGAACGGGACGGAGCCTGGAGGACGGCGCCCGGCAGCTGAGCCGCTTCGTGCTTGTGCTGCGCACCACGCCAGCCGAGCGCGCCGGTGCGGGTCAGGGGCGCCCGCCAGGGGCAGCGAGGATCAACCACGTGCTGGCCGTGGTGCGCGAGTTCTTCAAGCACGCGGTCGCGGCCAAGGCGGTGGACGCCTCGGTGCTCGGTGCCCTCTACGAGGTCGGGGATGACCGGTTCCTCCCGGCCGAACTGCGCGCCGAGGGCGGGGGGCTTCGTTACCGGGCACGGCCTCGGCACCGGCTGCGGGCCGGGCGGGCCGCTTCGCCGGAGGCGGCGTCGCAGGCCGAGTGGGAGGCACTGCTGGAGGCTGCGACCTCGTGGCGGGAGCGCTTCCTGCTGGTGCTCTTGTGGTTCTGCGGCCTGCGGATCGGCGAGACCCTCGGCCTGCGGCGCGCCGACCTGCACTTCACTGGCTCGTCGACCTCGCTCGGCTGCCGGGTGCCTGGTCCCCACCTCCACGTGGTGCACCGCGACGGCAATCCCAATGGCGCGTCGGCCAAGTCGCGCAACGAGCGCACGGTGCCGGTGGTCGCCTGGGTGCTCGCCTACTACGACCGCTATACGGCGGAGCGGCTGGCCTGCCCGGCGGCCGATGGCTGCGATTTCGTGTTCGTTAATTTGTTCCATGCCCCGCTCGGTGCGCCGATGACCGCCTCGGCGGTCCGGCAGGTTATGCGGGTCCTGTCCCGGCGGGCGGGGCTGGCCCGGCCAGTGCACCCGCACATGCTCCGCCACTCATCCGGCAGCGAGATGGCCGACGCTGGCGTGCCAATCGACGTCGTCCAGGAGCTTCTGGGCCACGGGTCGATCACCTCCGCGCAGCACTATGTGCACCCGAGCCGGGCTCGGATGCGCAGCGCCGTCGAGGCGGTCGAGAAAGTCACCTCGCAGCGTCGCACACGACGCCAGGAAGGCGGTCCCCGGTGAATGGTGGCAGGGCTGAACGGGCAGGCCGTCCTTCCGGAGCGCTCGGGCCCGAAGAGGAGCTTCGCTCGGTGATCGACTGGGCAGCGCTGGGCCGGCTGGGCTTCGCCCCCGACGTGGCGCTGTTCGCTCCCGGCGCGGAGGACCCGGTATTCGGGTTCGCCGTGTGCCGCGCCGCTTCGTGCGATCAGGTAGTGCACAGCGGGAGCCTGGGACTGTGCTGGCGATGCGGACAGCTATGGCAGAAGGCCGGGCAGGGAGCCGACTTCGAGGTTTTTTGCGCTACGGTGCCCGGCCGGACCCGGCACAACCGGGGCGGCGCGCTGTGCCGGGTCTGCCGGACTCCCGGACATGAGCGGCCGGTGCGCTCCCACGGCCTGTGCACGATGTGCTCCAAGACGATGGCCAACCGGGGACAGAGCCCAGATGAATACGTCAACGGCGACGCGGAATACGAGGCGGCAGTCCCTCGCCCCGCCTTCGGCAGGTGCCTGGTGACCGTGTGCGACCGCTGGGCGTGGCGCAGCCGGCCGGCTTTGTGCGAGGCACACGATGAGACCTGGCTCGCGGCCGGCCGGCCGGGGGGAAGCTCGTTCGGGGAGTGGAGCGCCCGCCAGCGCTGCCTCGACGGCGGGCCGCGGGTCGTGGTGCTGCGCGGCCTGGCCGAGCGTGTGCAGCTCGAGGTTCTCTACGCCCTTCAGCGGGCAGCCGAGACCGGGCGGCGGACAAGGCCCGGGGTCGTCCAGGGTGCGGTGAACATCGTGCGTGCCCAGGGGGTTTCCTCGATCTCCGGGCTGTCGATGGAGGGCGTTAAGCGTGGTGCGCCGCGCCTGTTCCTGACCTTCGCGGCCGACCAGGTGACACTCGCGCTTTCAACACGGGCCGGCGAGGCGGCCCGGGACGACTGGGATCAGCGGGTGTTCGGCCACATTCCGGGGTTGCTGCGCTTCAGCCCCATCAGCCAGGGCTGGCTGAAGGAGACGGCCAAAGCCTGGGCCGCCGAGCGCATCGATACGGTGCAGACCCCCCGGGTCTTGCAGGCGACCCTGCGGGCGGTGCGGGCCTTCTCGGAGTCCTTGCGCCGGCACCGCCCCGGCGACGGCGCCAGCCCGCACCTGGTGTCCCGCTCTGACCTCGCGGCCTTCGCCAGCGACCTCGCGCACCTCGAAGCCCGTGGCGACATCGCGCACAATACCCGCCGGGCGTGGGTGAACGAGCTCGGCCGGTTCCTGCGGGAAGCCCGGGCGATGGGACTCAGCCGCCCCGGCGGGCCGATGTGCGGCCTCCCCGAAGATGTGATGTTCCGCCGCGGTGACCAGGTCCGCAGCGTGTCGTCGGAGGACCGGGGCCGGGCGCTGCCCCAGGTAGTCCTCGACCAGCTCCTCGAACCTGCCGCTCTCGACAGGCTGGAAGAAAGCTTCGGCGCCGACCGGCGGGCGATGGTCGAGCTCCAGGCCCGCGTCGGCCGGCGCACCGGCGAGCTATGCGGCCTGGGTTTCGAGTGCCTGGCCTTCGAGGAGATCCTCGGCGAAGCCGGCCAGCTCCGTGCCGCGCCCGTGCTCATCCACGACATGCCCAAGGTGGGCGTGCGCGGCTATCGGCTGCCCGTCGATGACGAGACGGCCGAGATCATCCGGGCCCAGCAAGCACGGGTCTCCGCGCGCTATCCCGGCGCCCCCGCCTCGGCCCTCGCGCTGTTTCCTGGCGTCATGATGAACCCCCGGGGCACAAGGGCCTGCAACGTCACGACGTTGGAGGCGCACTTCCGCGCCTGGGTAGACAGCCTGGCCGAGCTGCATGGCCCAGGGGGTGAGCCCTACGACCGCTCCGATGTCGTCATCTACTCGTTCCGGCACAGCTTTGCCCAGCGCCATGCGGACTCCGGCACGCCCATCGAGGTCCTGGCAGAGCTGATGGGCCACACGCGCCTGACCAGCACGCAGGCGTATTACCGGGTCTCGGCCAAGCGCAAGCGCAAGGCCGTCGATCTGCTCGCCGCGCTCCAGGTGGACCGCGGCGGCACACGCAGCCGCCCGCTGGTCGAGCGGCTCCTCGACGCAGAGGCGACCCGCGAGGCAATCGGACAGGTCGCCGTGCCCTTCGGCATCTGCACCGAGCCGGTCAACGTCAAGGCGCACGGGCAGGCATGCCCATTCCGCCACCAGTGCTTCGGCTGCACCCACTTCCGCAGCGACCCGAGCTACCTGCCCGAGCTGCGGGCCTACCTGACCCGCCTGCTCGCCGACAAGGAGCGGCTCCGCGCCGCGGTGCCCGAACTCGAGGACTGGGCACGCAAGACCGCGGTCCCCTCGGCGGAGGAGATCGCCTCGCTCCGGCGGATCATCGACCGCTGCGAGGAACTCGTCGAAGAGCTCGCAGGCGACGAGCGGGCAGCCGTCGAGGAGGCGGTCACCGTGCTCCGGCGCGCCCGCGCGCAGCTCGACACCTCGGTACCTGTCCGGTTCCGGGGCGTCATCACCCAGCCATCGCCGCGGCTGTTCCCCGGCGTCGAGCGCGACCGGAGAAGCCACGATGCGAACTGACCCGGCTGAGCCCCTGCGACAGGCACGCCGGCTCGACAGCGAGCACAAGCACGCGCTCGTTCTCGCGGCCGCCGACGCCCAGCTCGAGGCGGGCCGGCACCCGAGCATCGCCAGCATCGCCCGGCAGGCCGGGGTCGGGCGCAAGTTCATCTACGACCATCCCGACCTCAAGGCCCGCATCGAGCTCAAGGCCGCTCAGGCCACCAGGAGCCACGCTGGTGACCTGGTCGCCGCGGCGCGGGTGACCGGCGCATCACTTCGTGCCGAGCTGGAGAACGCCCGCGCCCAGAACCACCGGCTCACCAGACAGCTCCGGGCCCTGGAGAACCGTCTCTCCAAGGCCGAAGGCGCTCACCTCGTCGCCGACGAGCTCCTCCCCGACGGCGTGCTCACCGAGCTCGCTGATCAGCAGCTCGCCAGCCGGGTCAAGGAGCTTGATCAGCAACTCTTCGAGGCCAAAGAGGGCCTTCGCCGCACCACCGAGGAACTCGAAGCCGCCCGGTCGATCAACCGCGAGCTCATGCAACAGGCCAACCGCCCCCAGCCGTGACAGGGAGCGGAACCCACCCTGCCGCGGACGCACACATCCCGGCGCGGGCGCTCTCACCACGACGTGGGACACAGGTGTATCCGACGTCCGCCCAGGCACTGCCCAAAGCAAACGCCCACGACACATGCGCCTTCACGGCGGCCAGCACCTACTCATCCCGACAAGGACTGCTGAAAAGCCTCGACATAACGGGCGCAAGATGGGGACTCGAAGGCGCCGAGGCCATCCTGAAACTCCGCGCACTGATCGCCAGCGGCGACTTCGACGCTTACTGGCGCTTCCACCTCCGCCGCGAGCACGAACGCATCCACCGCGCCAGATACCGCGACGGACTCATCCTCGCAGCGTAACCAGCTCACCTCAGAAGAGCCACACCCGTTCGCAATCCTGCACGCACTGGATCGCGTCTGATGTCCGCGGCCGACATTTTCGGGCTCATAGTCTCGGTGGCGATCATGGTCTACCTGGTCTACGCCCTGTTCCGGGGAGAGAGGCTCTAATGCAGTTCGAGGGCATTGGCCAGATAATCCTCTACGCGATCGCCCTTCTCGTGCTCGCGTATCCGCTCGGCCAGTACATGGCCTGGGTTTACACCCGGGAAAAGGACGACGTCATCGAGCGCGGCTTCTTCCGCGCTTTCGGCCGCGGCAGCGGGGACGAGCAGAACTGGAAGAGCTACGCCAAGACGGTGCTCATCTTCAGCCTGATCTTCTTCGGGCTGCTGTACGCGCTGCTGCGCCTACAGGGCCACCTGTTCCTCAACCCAGACCACCTGCCGGGAGTGACCTGGCCGGTCTCGCTCAACACCGCCGTCAGCTTCGTGACGAACACGAACTGGCAGTACTACGGCGGCGAGTCGACGATGTCCTACCTGAGCCAGATGGCCGGGCTCGCGGTGCAGAACTTCGTCTCCGCCGCGGTCGGGATGGCCGTGCTCGCCGCCGTCGTGCGCGCGATCTCGCGACGCTCGAGCGGGACGATCGGCAACTTCTGGCGCGACCTGTACCGCTCGCTGGTCTACATCATGCTGCCGCTGTCGATCATCGTCGGAATCATCCTGATCTGGCAGGGCGTGCCGGA
>DATIWB010000122.1:0-46452 GCA_035519675.1 Myxococcaceae bacterium | reverse complement strand
CGTCCTTGACCATCAAATTTCGGCTCTGGTAGTCGCGGTGGGTGAAGCCGCGGGGAGCCGCCGCCAGCCGCCCGGCGATGGCGCGGAAGCTGGCCTCCAGATCCTGGCGCTCGCTCGCGGTGGGCGTCTTGCCGCTCCAGGCCTCGAGCCCCCACTCGCGGAAGTGATCGAGCTCCCAGAGGTAGAGCTCCTCGTCGAAGGCGCGCCGGTAGGCGATGCTCTCCGGCGCCGGCGCAGCCTCGGCCGCCGCCCGGAGGCCGGCCAGGAGGTCCACCGCCGCCGGGTAGAGCTCTTCCGGGGGGCGCGCGGCGAGCGCCTTCTCCAGGGTCACGTCGCCGAGGTCCTCGAGGACGATCATCCCGGCCGCCTCGTCGTGACGGAGGATGGCCGGGACGCGGATGCCGAGCCGCGCCAGGTAGCGGTGCACGTCGAGGAAGGGGAGCTCCTCGGGAACGGCGCTCCCCGCCGCCTCCTCGCTGGCCCGCGCCTGGGCGGGCATGACCATCACCACCAGACTGTCCGGCCAGGTGCCGACGCGCAGGTAGCTTCTGTTGCTCGCGTCGCCCTTCAGCGACCGCACCGGAGCGCCGTGCTGGGGACGGCCGGTGGCCCGGGCAACCTGGTCGCGCAGGGCGGCCTCGAGGTTCATCGTCTCCGAGACGCTACACGCCCGGACGCCGTGGCGACCACCGTCCGCTCGTCTCGTGCCCCGCCGGGCGTGTGGTTCACTTCCACCCTGCACCCGCCACCGGTAGAAACGCGACATCCGCGGCGCCCGCCGTGGAGGGTGGTACCCTCCCCGGTCAGCCATGAACGTTTCCCAAGACATCCTTGCTGCCATCGGCCGTACCCCGCTCGTCCGGCTGAACAAGGCGGTCGGACCCGAGGACGCCACGGTCCTCCTCAAGTGCGAGTTCATGAACCCCGGGGGCTCGATCAAGGACCGGATGGCGCTGCACATCATCGAGAAGGCGGAGCGGGAGGGGAAGCTCCGGCCCGGCGGGACGATCGTGGAGAACACCTCCGGCAACACCGGAATGGGCATCGCCATCGCCGCCGCGGTCAAGGGCTACCGCTGCATCTTCACCATGCCGGACAAGATGTCGACGGAGAAGATCAACCGCCTCAAGGCCTTCGGCGCCCAGGTGGTGGTGACGCCGACCAACGTCCCCGCCGACAGCCCCCAGAGCTACTACGAGACGGCCAAGCGCATCGCCCGCGAGACGCCGGGCAGCTTCTACCTCAACCAGTACCACAGCC
The DNA here is from genome assembly GCA_035519675.1 of Myxococcaceae bacterium. Lineage (GTDB taxonomy): Bacteria > Myxococcota > Myxococcia > Myxococcales > Myxococcaceae > RPRB01. Next base: position 45,192 of record DATIWB010000122.1, on the reverse strand, counting down.
CGGACAACATCGAGGCCCACTACCTCACCACCGGTCCGGAGATCTGGGAGCAGACCGACGGCTCGATCGACGTCTTCGTGGCCGGACTCGGCACCGGCGGGACGATGAGCGGCGCGGGCCGGTTCCTCAAGGAGAAGAAGCCCGGGCTGCGCAACGTGGGGGTAGACCCGGTGGGCAGCGTCTACCAGGGCTACTTCCAGACCGGGAAGCTCCCCGAGCCGCACGTGTACAAGGTGGAGGGCATCGGCGAGGACATGCTCTGCAAGGCGCTCGATTTCTCGGTGCTCGACGAGGTGCGCCAGGTCGACGACCAGCAGTGCTTCACCGCGGCGCGGCGGCTGGCGCGCGAGGAGGGCATCTTCGCCGGGGGCAGTTCGGGGGGTGCGGTGCACGTGGCCGTCGAGCTGGCCCGGGAGCTGGGCCGGGGCAAGACCATCGTCGTGGTGCTCACCGACACCGGCAACAGCTACATCAGCAAGTTCTATTCGGACGAGTGGATGCGGGACAACGGCTTCGCCATCGACGAGAAGGCTCCCGGGCGGGTGATGGACCTCATCCGCGAGCGGCCGGCGGTGGTGCACTTCGCCCGGAAGGGCGAGCGGGTGGACGCGGTGGTGGAGGCCATGCGGCGCCACGGCATCAGCCAGATGCCGGTGCAGGATGCCTCGGGGCGGTCGGTGGGGATGATCCACGAGTACGACCTCTTGAACGCGCTGGTGTCGAAGACGGCCGGGTTCCACGACGCCATCGACCCCCTGGTCGCGCCGCTCCAGGGGGTGGTCAGCCTCGAGGCCAGCCTCTCCGCGCTGCGCGACGTCTTCGCCCAGGACAACGTGGCGGTGGTCAAGGAGCGGGAGCAGGTGGTGGCCATCGTCACCAAGATCGACCTCATCGAGTTCCTTGCCGCGCGGATGTGAGCTGCCGGCCGCGCCTGTTGCCCTTCGCCCCGCTGACCTGCGCCCTGGTGGTGCTCGGGTGCGCGACCGGGCCCCGGCCCGGCAGCTCCGCCGCGGCGGTCCAGGAGGAGGTCTACCCCCGGCCGCTGGACGAGGTGCTTGCCCAGACGGCGACCCTGCTCACCGAGCAGGGCTGGCAGGTGCAGCGGCGGGGGGACCGGCTGGGCACGCTCTGGCGGCCGGAGGGGAGCGGATCCGCCTCCGGGCTCCGGGTGGAGGGGGTGCGCGTCGACGCCGACCACTCCACCGTGGCCATCGAAGGGGTGATCGCCGTCTCGCTCGGCTCCTCCATCGAGGACCGCCAGGCCACCTCGACCAGCCTGGGAGCCGACGTCACCGCCGGCGCCGACCGGCTCGAGGCCCCGAGCACGCTCGGGGCACCGCCGCCCGGGCTGGTGGCCATCTCGCGCGGGCGGGACGAGGCGCTGGAGCGCGCCCTGCTCGAGCGCCTCGATCCCCGCGCCGCGCGCGCTCTGGAGAGCTCCGAGTCGCGCGCCCGGGGCGAGGGACGGCAGGCCTCCCCGGTCGATTGCGGGCGCCCCCTCCCGGGCGGCGACGACCTCCTCGCCGCGCGGCGACTCATCCTCCTCGCCGATGTCCCGGGCACCCGCGAGGTTCCAGCGCTGGTGGGAGATCTGGCCTGCCGCGCGGCCACGGCCGGGATCCGCACCGTGGTCGGCCTCGAGCTCTGGCGGGCGGAACAGGAGCTTCTCGAGACGTACCTGGCCAGCACCGACACGGAGGCCAACCGGGCGGCCTTCCTCGCGGCGAGCAAGAGCTTCGCTTTGGCCGCTCCTTCTCCGGCGAGCACGGCCGAGCTCGGCCTCCTCGACAGGCTGCGCACGCTCCGGGACACCGGGCTTCCGGTGCGCGTCTTTGCCTTCGGCGAGCCGGCGGACGCCCCCGGGGCGGAGCGGGCGCGGGCACGCACCGTCGAGCGTCAGCGCCGCCTGGACCTCGATGCGGTGACGCTGGTGCTGGTGCGGCGGCCCCCGGCAGGCGGCGAGGTGCCCCTGGCCGCCGCTCTCACCCGGTGGGGGCTCCGGCCTCTGCCCCTCGACCTGCGCCTGTCCGGCGGCACGGCCTGGCGTTGCCCGGCGCCGGGAGCGGGCCCCGGGTGCGGGGAGGCGGAGGTGCCGGCCAGACCGCCGCTGCCCGGCACCGGGGTGCCGCGGATCGACCTCTTCGCCATGCCGGATGCGGACGGCTTCCTGGGGGCATTCTTCGTGGGCGTGGTCAGCCCCTCGCCTCCGCCCGGGGGACGGACCGGCGACAGGTGACCGACGACACCCGCCTCTCGGGGTGAGCGACCCAGGCCCCGGGTTTCACGGCCAGTTCGCGGTGGGTTCGCTCACCGCCTCTCCTCCGGCGATGGAGCCCGGGGTGACGGCTTCCGAGGCGCACTTCCTAGCCACCCTTCTTCGTGGGTATGGTTTCCCGTCACCTCCGCCCGGGGACGGAGGACAGACCCCAGCTGGGAAAGATGGGATGCGCTGACCTCGCGCGATTCGGCCGGTTCCTCCTCGCGGGCCTTCTGGTCGCCGCGCCGGGGTGCGTGCACGGCCTGCGGACGCTGCCCAGGACGGAAGCCGTCCACCAGTACGTCTACGCCCACTCGGTGGACGAGACGCTGGGCGTCGCGGCAACGCTGCTCGAGCAGCGGGGGTACGTCGTCTACCGCGAGGAGTTCTCCCTGGGGACGGACTTCGTCAAGAACGAGAAGGAACAGACGGTGGGGGTACGGGTCGATGCCGAGGAGGTGGACGGCAGTCACTGGCGGATCCGCGCCGAGCGGTTCGTCCTCACCGCCGCCGGGTTCTGGGCGCCCTCCAATCTTCGAGACGAAGAGACGTACGTGGTGACGGAGCGCCTCTACCGGACCGCCACCAGGGACACCGCGCTGGCCAGGAAGGACATCATCACCCCGGGAAGGGCCGACGAGGAGAAGGCCACCACCCTCACCGCTCCCCCGGAGGGGATGGTCATCGGCCAGCGGGTACGAGACGACGCCCTGGAGTGGGAGCTCCTCACCCGCATCGACCAGCCCGCCGCGGCCGCCATCGAGCTCGAGGACCAGCGCTCGCGAGGGGTGGCCTCCCCTCCCACCCCGCCCCCCCAGGCGGTGGTGGACGCGGCCGGACCCTGCGGCGAGCGCGTCGACGGGGTGGAGGAGCTGGCCGCCTCGCGGCGGCTGGTGCTGCTCGGGGACTTCCCCGGCACGCGGGAGATTCCCGACCTCGTCGGCCGGCTCGCCTGCCAGGCCGCCCTGGCCGGCGTTCCGGTGGTGATCGGGCTGGAGCTCGTCCGCGCCGACCAGCCCGCGCTGGAGGCCTTCCTCTCCTCGGACTCGGACCTGGACGAGATGGCCTTCCTTCGCTCGAGCCCCAGCTTCCGGCGCACCTGGCAGGACGGCCGGACGAGCGAGGCGGTCCTCGAGCTCATCGCCCGGCTCCGCGTCCTGCGCCATGCGGGGCTTCCGGTGAGCGCCTTCGCCATCGACGACAAGGGGGTGGCCTTCAACTCGCGCAATCTGGCCATGGCCCGCTACATCGAGGACGCCCGGCGGGCCACGCCGGAGGCCCTGATGCTGGTGATGGTGGGGAACGTCCGGGCGCGGGTCCAGCTGCTTCCCGATGCACCGGACTACTGGCCGGTGGGCTGGCAGCTCATTCGATGGGGGCTGCGGCCGGTGGCGCTGCGGGTCCGCTTCGAGGACGGCACGGCCTGGTACTGCACGCCAGATCCCCTTCCCAACTGCGGCGTCCGCCCGGTCAAGGCCCCGCAGCACGTGGTCAGCGTGACGACGCTCCTCCGGGACGAGACCCGGAACACCAACCTCTCCCCCCAGGACCAGCAGCCGACCGGCCAGCTCTTCCCCGGGACCCTCCGCATCTGGGGTGACGACCCCCAGGGCGGTTTCCACGGGGAGTTCGCCGTGGGACCGCTGACCGCCTCCCCGCCCGCGCGGCTGCGCTGACGCCTGCCCGCGCGCCGTCCTCCATCTCCTGACCATCGAGGGTTCCCCGTGACGCCCCCCGGGGGTCACTTCCCCGGGGCGACGAGGAGCACCCGCACCGCGGCGGCCACGCCGGCGTTGGTGGCGATGGTGCTTCCGCCGAAGGCGGACCGCCGCCCGGACCAGTCGCTGAAGACGCCGCCCGCCTCCTCGATGATCGGCTGCAGCGGGGCGGCGTCCCAGGGCGCCATCGCTCCGTCCACCATCACCTCCGCCCGGCCGGTGGCCACCAGGAGGTAGCCGTAGCAATCGCCCCAGGTGCGGACCAGCGCCGCCCGCTCGGCGAGGCGACTCCACCGCGCCCGCTGCCCGGCGTGGCCGCCGAAGCACTCGTCGGTGGCGAGGACCGCCGCCTCCTCCAGGCGCGCCGTCTCGGAGACGCGCGTCCGCCTGCCGTTCCAGAAGCAGCCCGCCTCCCGGGCGGCGACGACCAGCTCCTCCACGGCGGGGAAGTAGGCGGCACCGGCGAGCACTTCCTCCCCCTCCACCAGGGCCACCAGGCTCCCCCACAGCGGCACCCGGCGGACGAAGGTCCTCGTCCCGTCGATGGGGTCGACCAGCCACCGCCGTCGGGCCTCGGGTCGAGCCAGCCCCAGCTCCTCTCCGAGGATGCCGTCCTGGGGGAAGCGTGCCTCGAGCCAGCCCCGCGCCGCCTCCTCGGCCTGCCGGTCGGCCACCGAGACCGGTGTGCCATCCCCCTTGACCTCCACCCGGACGCCGGCGCGGTAGTGGCCGAGCGCCACCGTCCCGGCCACCCGGGCCACCGCCTCGGCGGCCTCCATCCACTCGGCGGCCTCGCTCACACCCGCGCCAGGGCCGAGCGGAGGTCCTCGACGAGGTCGGCCGCGTCCTCGATGCCCACCGAGAGCCGGATGAAGCCATCGGTGATGCCCAGGCGGGCCCGGTTCTCCGGAGGAACCGAGGCGTGGGTCATGATCGCCGGATGCTCGATGAGGCTCTCCACGCCCCCGAGCGACTCGGCACAGGCGAAGAGCCTGCACGCACCGAGGAAGGCGCGCGCCGCCGGCAGGCCCCCCCGGATCTCGAAGGTGAGCATCCCGCCGAAGCCCTTCATCTGTCGCTTGGCCAGCTCGTGCTGGGGATGGCTGGGGAGCCCGGGGTAGACGACCTTGGTCGCCTTGGCCTGGCTGCCGAGGAACTCCGCCACCCGGAAGGCGTTCTCCTGGTGCCGGGACATCCGCACGCCGAGCGTCTTCACCCCGCGGAGGACGAGGAAGCTGTCCATGGCCGAGGGCACCCCGCCCACCGCGTTCTGGAGGAAGTAGATGCGCTGGGCGAGCTCCTCGTTGCTGGTGGCGATGAAGCCGCCGATCGTGTCGCTGTGCCCGTTGATGTACTTGGTGGTCGAATGCACCACCACGTCGATGCCGTGCTCCAGCGGGCGCTGGAAGTAGGGGGAGAGGAAGGTGTTGTCGCAGACGGTGAGAATCTTCCGGGGGCGGCAGGTCTCGGCGCAGCGGGCGAGGTCGACCAGCTTCAGCGTCGGGTTGGTGGGCGTCTCCAGCCACACCATCTTCGTTCGGGGGGTGAGCGCGGCCTCGAGGGTGCCGGGTTTGGAGAGGTCCACGAAACTGAAAAACAGGCCCAGCCGCTTGAACACCTTGTCGAAGAGCCGGAAGGTGCCGCCGTAGACGTCGTCCGAGCAGACAACGTGGTCCCCGCTGTCGAGCAGGTGGATCAGGACGTCGGTGGCCGCACAGCCGGAGGCGAAGGCTGCGCCGAATCGTGCACCTTCCAACGCCGCGAGGCAGCCCTCGAGCGCGGTGCGGGTGGGGTTCCTCGTCCGGCTGTATTCGTAGCCCTTGTGCTCGCCGGGACCGGTCTGCACGTAGGTCGAGGAAAGGTAGACCGGCGTCATGATCGCGCCGGTGGTCGGGTCCGGCTCCTGGCCGGCGTGGATGGCGAGCGTGTCGAAGCGCATGGCGTCGAGGACCATCGCATGAAAGACCTGGTCAGTCTGCCGGCCCGGACGGGCCAAGGTGTGCTGGTGGTGGTGGAGACGCCAGCGGGCGCGCGGGTGAAGCTCAAGCTCGACCCCGAGCTGGGACAGATGTCGGTGAGCCGGCCGCTGCCGCTCGGGCTGCACTACCCCTTCGACTGGGGATTCGTTCCCTCCACGAAGGCCGAGGACGGAGACCCGCTGGACGCGATGCTCTACGGGGCTGGCCCGGGGCAACCCGGCACCGTCGTTCCGGCGCGCCTGCTCGGCGTGCTGAAGGTGGAGCAAAACAGGAAGAACGGCCCGGGCCGGCAACGGAACGACCGGCTGTTCCTCCTTCCGGTCGAGGTCGCCCACGGGGATGATCCGCGGGACGTCTTCGCGCTCCCCGAGCGGCTCCGGGCCGAGCTGGAGGACTTCTTCCTCTGGTCCACGCGCTGGGAGCAGAAGGACTTGCGATTCCTTGGATGGGGCGGCATCGACGAGGCCGACGCGATTCTCTCCGCCGCGGAGCGCGCCGCTGAAAGGACACTGCCATGCCCACCGAACTCCCCGCCGCCGCCGCAGGCTCGATGACCCTCGGAGGTGACCTCGTCGTTCGCCGGATGGGCTTCGGCGCGATGCGGCTCACCGGTCAGGGCATCTGGGGCGACCCTCCCGACCGGGCCCGGGCGCATGCGGTGCTCCGCCGCGCCGTCGAGCTCGGGGTCAACCTCATCGACACCGCGGACTCCTATGGGCCCGAGGTGAGCGAGAACATCATCGCCGAGGCGCTCCACCCCTACCCCCGGGGGCTGGTCATCGCCACCAAGGGCGGCCTGACGCGGAGCGGTCCGGGGCAGTGGCACCGGAACGGGCGAGCGGAGCATCTGCGGAAGGCCTGCGAGGGCAGTCTCAAGCGCCTCCGCCTCGACCGGATCGATCTCTACCAGCTCCACGCCATCGACCCGGCGGTCCCGATGGAGGACTCGCTCGCTGAGCTGATCCGCCTCCGCGGCGAGGGAAAGATCCGGCACATCGGGCTCTCCAACGTCAGCGTCGATCAGCTGCAGCAGGCCAGGAAGCTGGTGCCCATCGTCTCGGTGCAGAACCGCTACAACCTCAGCGATCGGGCCTCGGAGGACGTCCTCCGCCTCTGCGCACGCGAGGGGCTGGGGTTCCTGCCCTGGTACCCGGTGGCGGCCGGAGACCTGGCCAGGCCTGGCGGGCCGCTGGACCGGGTGGCGAAGGCACACGCCGTGACGCCGGCCCAGGTCGCGCTCGCCTGGCTCCTGCTGCACTCACCGGTGATGCTGCCGATCCCCGGGACCTCGTCGGTGCAGCACCTGGAGGAGAACGTGGCCGCGGCCTCGCTCGCCCTGGACGACGCGGAGATGCTCGCCCTCCAGAGGGGGTGAAGCGGCCGGGCCAGCCGTGTCTCGCATTCGTCACCTTCGCCAGGTAGACGGCGACCAGCGCCCACCTCCGACGATCCCTGCGTGTTCCGTCCAAATCACGGGCGAAGCACGGTAAGGAGGGGGCCCCGCCGATGGCCAAGCCCACCCCCGTCCGCGGTCTCCAGGCCGGCACGCCCATGCCGAAGGCCGCGCGCGCGCTCGTGGCGGCGCGGCTGGCCGACCTCCAGCGACATCTCCGGAAGCTCGGAGCACGCCTTGGCTCCGAGCAGGTGCACGACGCGCGTGTGTCCAGCCGGCGGCTCCGGGCGGCACTGGCCCTCTTCGGTGACGGCAAGCGGGTGCGGCGGGCCGACCGGGTGGTCCGCTCGCTCCAGGATTCGCTGGGGGAGGTGCGAGACCTGCACGTCCAGCTCGACGCCTTCGGGAAGCTGAGCGACGAGGCCGCGCCGCTGGAGCGCACCGCCCTTCGCCACGTCCGGGAGCGCCTCTCAAGCGGCCTTCCGGAGAAGGTGGACGCGCTCCGCGCCGCTCTCCCGCAGTGGGAGAAGCGCAGGCGGGAGGCCCTCGGCCGGCTGGAGCGGCCCGCGCCGAAGGGTAAGCTCGGAGGGCACCGGGTTCGCGACCGGCTGATCTCCGACCTGGAGAAGCTGGAGGCCCGGGTCATCCACGCGCAGCAGGATCCCACGCCCACTCCGATGCACGAGCTGCGCAAGTCGGTGAAGCAGTTCCGCTACGCGGTCGAGCTGCTGGAGCCGGCGATGCCAGCCGAGGTCAAGGAGATCCTCGGGAGCCTGGTCCCGCTCCAGGAATCACTCGGGACCCTCCACGACACCGACGTCCGCATCCAGCTGGTGGACACCCACGGCGATGCGACCACGCAGGGCACCGATGCGGTCCTCCGCCGGCTGCGCGCGGATCGCGACCGGCAGGCGCAGGACGTGCTGCGCGCGCTCGAGGTCTGGGAGGAGGAGGCCGTCGCCCTCAGGACCCAGGTGCTCCTGAGCGCGTCCCCCCTGAAGCGAGGAGGCGGGCCACCGGACGGAGGTCGCGGATGAACGCCTCCATCGCCTCGGCGCGCGCCGCCTCGTCCGGCGCCCGGAGGATGGAGGACGGGTGCACGGTGGCCAGCACGTGCGGCGCGAGCGGCGAGGGCACCCACTCGCCCCGGTGCAGCGTCACCCGGAAGGGGCGGCCGAGCAGTGCCTGTGCCGCAGTGGAGCCGAGGCACACCAGGACTTCTGGACGAAGGACGGAGAGCTCTGCCTCGAGCCACGGGCGGCAGGCCTGGATCTCGATCTGATTCGGCCTGGCGTGGATGCGCCGCTGCCCCGAGCCGCGCTCCCACTTGAAATGCTTCACCGCATTGGTGACGTAGGTGCGGCGGCGGTCGATCCCCACTGCCTCCAGCGCCTCGTCCAGCACCCGCCCCGCAGGTCCGATGAACGGGTGTCCGGCGAGGTCCTCCTTGTCCCCGGGCTGCTCGCCAACCAGCACCAGTTCGGGGTGCGTGGGGCCCTCGCCGAAGACCGTCTGGGTGGCGTTGCGCCAGAGGTCGCATCCACGGCATTCGCGGGCGGCGCGCTGGAGCTCGGCCAGCCCGCCGCGGTCGGGCACCCAGCGGGCGGCAGTCGTCTTGGGCGTGCGCGGCGGCATGCTGGAAGAGTAAGCACTCCGGGCCTCATGTCCTCGGCCTTTCGTGACCGCCTGCGCAAGAACGCTCGACACCTCGGCCGGTGGGCAGCGCGCGCCGGAGTGACGGCCTGGCGGGTCTACGACCGCGATGTCCCGGAGTACCCGTTCGTCGTCGAGCGCTACGGACCAGCAGTGCACCTGGTCGAGTACCCGCGCCGCGCCCAGCGTGCGGCCGGCGGACACCCCGAACGCGAGGCGGTGTTCGCCTCGGTGGTGGAGGTGCTGCAGGTGGACCCCGGGCTGGTCTTCACCAAGACCCACGCTCCTCAGCCGTGGGGACGTCCGCGCGATGGGCGGCTGGCGGACGCCGGTGCCGAGTTCGAGGTCCAGGAGGGGCCGATGCGCTTCATCGTCAACCTCTCCGACCGGCTGGACACCGGGCTCTTCCTCGATCACCGGAACACCCGGGCCCGGGTGCGCGCCGAGAGCGGCGGCAGGCGGGTACTCAACCTCTTCGCCTACACCGGCAGCTTCACCGTGGCCGCGGCCACCGGCGGGGCGCGGAGCACCACCAGCGTGGACCTGTCGGCCACCTACCTGGACTGGGCCGGACGCAACCTCGCGCTGAACCACGTGCGCGGCGGCGACCACGACCTGGTCCGGGCCGACTGCCTGCGCTGGATGGACGAGGCGGGTGCGCAGTGGGACACCATCGTGCTGGACCCGCCGCCCCACTCCACCAGCAAGGGCATGCGCGGCGACTTCAACGTGCAGCGGGACCAGCGGCGGGTGCTCGGGCGCGCCCTGGCCCTTCTCGCCCGGGGCGGAGTGCTGTACTTCTCCACCAACTACAAGGGGTTCCGGCTCGAGCCGGAGGGCCTGCCCGCCCGCTTCGAGGAGCTGACCCCGCGCAGCCTTCCGCCGGACTTCCACCAGCGCGACGCGCACCGCTGCTGGCGCATCGAGGGTGCCTGACACATGCCGCCGCCGAGCCGTCCCCACCGAGCGCCTCGCCCTCCCCGGCGCGGCCCACGGCCCCAGCGGCCGCTGCCACCCCCGCCGGCCCTCGGTCCGGACGGCACGCCGCAGATCGCGCTGACGTCGCGCGGGACCGAGCGCTGGCAGTCCGGCCATCCGTGGATCTACCGGGCGGACCTCGCCGCCGTTCCCCCGCTCGCCGGCGGCGAGGTGGTCCGGGTGGTGGATGGGCGCGGCTGGTTCCTGGGCAAGGCCTTCTACTCGTCGACGTCGAAGATCGCCCTGCGCTGGATGTCGTTCGAGGACGTCGCGGTGGGCCCCGAGCTGCTCGCCGCCCGCATCGCCCAGGCCGATGCGCTGCGCCGCGCGCTCTACCCGGGGGAGAGCACCTACCGGGTGGTGCACGGCGAGGCGGACCTCCTCCCTGGCCTGGTCGTGGACCGGTACGGCGACGTGCTCTCGGTCCAGTTCCTCATCCAGGCCACCGAGGCGCGGCGGGAGCTGCTGACCGACCTGCTGGTCGCCCACTTCCAGCCCCGCGGGGTGATGGATCGCTCCGACGTGAACGTCCGCACCCTCGAGGGGCTCGAGCCCCGGCGGGCGGTCCTGCGTGGCCAGGTCCCCGAGCGGGTGGAGTTCTTCGAGGGACTGGTGCGGGTGTCGGCGGACGTCCAGGCCGGACAGAAGACCGGCGCGTTCCTCGATCAGCGCGAGAACCACCAGCTCGCGGCCACCTACGCCCGCGGGGAGGCGCTGGACTGCTTCTCGTACCTCGGCGGCTTTGCGCTGCAGCTCGCCACGCGGGCCACGCGGGTCACCGCGGTGGAGATCTCCGAGCAGGCCTGCGCGGCGCTCCGCCGCAACGTCGAGCGCAACGGCTTGCAGAACGTCGAGGTGGTGACCGCCAACGCCTTCGACTTCCTCCGCGACGCGGTGGACGAGGGACGCCGGTTCGACACCATCGTGCTCGACCCGCCCTCGTTCGCGAAGAACAAGGATGCCATCGAATCCGCGGTCCGCGGATACAAGGAGATCAACCTCCGGGCGCTCCAGCTGCTCGCCCCGGGCGGAATTCTCCTCACCGCGAGCTGCACCTACCACGTGGACGAGGAGCGCTTCGAGGCGGTGCTGGCGTCCGCGGCCGCGGACGCTCGCCGGCGGGTGCAGATCGTCGAGCGCCGGGGCGCCGCGCGGGACCATCCGGTGCTCACCGCCCTGCGAGAGACCCGGTACCTCAAGCTCTACGTGCTGCGCGTGGTGGACTGACGCTCCCGGTGGCGCTATCCATCGAGGCGAGCGCCCTGGCCGCGGGGGACCCTTGCGGAGCTGGATGATGGCTGTGTGGTTGCTCGGAGTCGCTGGCGCCGGGTGCGGGAGCCCCTGCGAGACGCCTGCGCCCCTGTCCTGTTGCAGCGGCGGATGTCACGGCGACGTCTCGGCGCCCGCCATCTGCGGACCCGGCGGCTGGACATGTCCGCCCGGCTCGGTCCCCCCGGGGCAGTGCTCCACCGGGCGGCCCTTCTGCACCGGCATCGCTCCCGATGGAGGCTCGCCGTGAGCCACGGCTGGAGTCCGGAGCGTGCCCGCCGGGCCCACGCCGAGCGCACCGCCGCCCGGACGCTGGAGACGCTCTACCGCCAGGCCGACGCGGCCTGGTCCGGCTTCCGCTGCCCCGGCACCGCCGAGTGCTGCCAGCTCTGGAAGCGCGGGCGCGAGCCCTGGCTCTGGGGCGTGGAGTGGGACGCGCTCCGGCGCGCGGTGCCGGAGCTTCCACCGCCGAGGCCCGACGGGGGGTGCCGGTTCCTCGATGCCGAGGGACGGCGCTGCACGGTGTACGCGTCGCGACCGCTGGGCTGCCGGACGTACTTCTGTCACCGGGCCACCGGGCCCGGGCGCGAGCCGGCGGAGAAGATGGACCGGCTGCAGCGGCGGCTGGAGACCATCTCCCGTTCGGTCCACCCCGACGAGCCTGGGCCACGGCCGCTCACCACCTGGATCGAGGAGGAGGAGCGATGAGCCGCCCGATGTGTCTCCTTCTCGCCGCGGTGATCCTCGGCCCGGCCACGGGGTGCTCCAGCTCCAAGACCGCGGGCGCCCTGGCCCTCGTGAGCTGGGGGATGGTCGGCTCGCTCGTCAGTCGTTCCACCGGAGGCTGCTTCGCCGTGTGCGAGGGCATGAACCAGGTGTGCAACGCCGAGACCGGCTTCTGCGAGCACAACCCTTGCGGGCCCGGCTGCGGGTCTGCCCGGCATTGTGACACCCGGGGCCCGGTGCCACGCTGTATGGACGATTCGGTCCCGGCCGACCTCGTCCGCGGGCCGCCCCCACCCCCCGGCCTTCCCCTCACCACCCCTTGACCGCTCGCATCCTCGTCGCGCCGCTGGAGTTCAAGGGCAGCCTCACCGCCGGCCAGGCCGCCCGCGCCATGGAGGCCGGCGTCCGGGCCGGCTGGCCGGAGGCGGAGATCCGCGTCCTTCCGCTCGCCGACGGTGGACCGGGCACCGCCGACGCGCTGGTGGACGCCCTCGGGGGCAGCTGGCACACCGCCTGGGCGCACGACGCGCTCGGGCGTCCGCTCCAGGCCCAGTGGGCGAGCTGGCCGGGCGGGGGCGTGGTGGAGATGGCGCGCGCCTCCGGGCTGTCGCTCCTGGACCCTTCCGAGCGCGACGCGCTGGTCGCCACCACCGCGGGGACGGGCGAGCTCATCGCCGACGCGCTCGAGTCCGGCATCCGTTCGCTCCTGATCGGCGTCGGGGGCAGCGCGACCAACGACGGCGGGGCCGGCGCGCTCCAGGCGCTCGGGTACCGGCTCCTCGACGCCTCCGGGCGGACGCTCTCGCCCGGCGGTGCCGCGCTCCGGAACCTCGCCCGCATCGTGCCCGACGGCGTGCTGCCCGCGGTGCGCGAGGCCGAGCTGACGGTGATGACCGACGTGCTCAATCCGCTGTGCGGACCGACCGGGGCGAGCCACGTCTACGGACCCCAGAAGGGGGCCTCGCCGGAGGACGTGGAGACCCTGGACGCGGCGCTGGCTCACCTCGCCGAGGTGGTGAAGCGAGACCTGGGCATCGACGCGGCGCACCTTCCCGGGACCGGGGCCGCCGGCGGGCTCGCCTACGGACTGCTGGTGGGCTGCGGCGCGCAGATCCGCCGCGGGTTCGAGCACCTCGCCAGCCTGCTCGGGCTCGACGCGAAGCTGCAGGGCGTCGACTGGGTGCTCACCGGCGAGGGGCGGCTCGACACCCAGACGCTCAGCGGCAAGGGCCCGCTGGAGCTGGCCCGGCGGTCGCGGCTGGTGCGGGCACGGGTGGTCGCCTTCGCCGGGAAGATCGACGCCCGGGCGCTGGCCGGCGATCACCCGTTCGACGACGCGATCCAGGTCAGCCCGCCCGGGTGGAGCGAGGCCGATCCGGCGGCACGCGCCAGTGCGGGGCCGACGCTCAGCTCCAAGGTCGAGCAGTGGGCCCGTGGGCAGCGGGCCAAGCTCAGCGAGACAGGCCGAGAAGGGTGAGCAGGGTGTTCACCCGCTCCTTCGGGTCGCCGAACTCCTTCGCGTAGTCGGCCTGGCTGCGGCGGACCATCTCCTGGGCCTCGGTCCGGTCATAGACCTCGGGGATCTCCACCGGTCGCTTCTCGCCCGGCATCTGCTTGTAGGTGAGGAAGTAGTGACGGAACCGGTCCAGCATCCCGGGCGGCAGCTCGCTCACGTCCCCGAGGTGACCGAAGGCGGTGTCCCCGGCGAGCACGGCGATGATCTTGTCGTCCGCCTGGTTGCCGTCGATCATCCGCAGCCCGCCGATGGGCCGGGCCCGGAGCAGCACGCCCGAGTGGCTCACGTCGCGCTCGCTCAGCACGCAGATGTCCATCGGGTCACCGTCGCCATCGACCTGCGCCCGGCCGGTGCGCTCGGCGCAGCGCGCTCCCACCGACACCCCGCAGAAGGTCTGGGGGATGAACCCGTACAGCGTGGGGGAGAAGCTGGAGTAGAGCTGCGGACGGTCGATGCGGAGGTGCCCGGTGGCCTTGTCCAGCTCGTACTTGATGGCGTCGGTGGGGACGATCTCCACGTAGACCGTCACCTCCTCCGGAGCCTTCGCCCCGATGGAGACTCCGTGCCAGGGGTGCGCGGCGAAGCGCATCGCCAGCAGCCGCTCGAGGGTCTCCCGGTCCTTGCCGGCGCTCATGATCGCAGCATCTCCTCCACCCGCCGGTTCCCTTCCTCGAGGAGGGCGGCCACCGCATCGTGCGCCTGCTGGGTCAGGGTGTCACGGTCGTCGCGGGTCAGCCCGGTGGTGGGAATCGGCTTCCCGACACGGAGGACCAGTGGCCGGCCCGAGTGCACCCACAGGCCGCCCTTGGGGGTGATCTCGTGCGCGCCGGCCACCGCCAGCGGGACCATGGGCACCTGGGCGTCGATGGCGAGGATGGCCGCTCCCTTCTTGAAGGGCCGGAGCTGGCCATCGATGCTGCGAGTTCCCTCGGCGAAGAAGAGGATGCTGGTCCGGGTCTGGACCTGGCGGACCGCCGACTCGATGGCCTGGTGATCGGCCTCGCTCCCGCCGGTGCGTTCGACCCGGATGTTGCCCATGGCCTTCACCGCCGCGCCGAAGATCGGGATCCGGTACAGCTCCTTCTTGGCGACGAACCGGATGTGCTTCGGCAGCCGGGCGAAGACGAACGGGGCATCGAAGTTCGACTGGTGGTTGCAGACGAACACACAGGTTCCAGCCGGCAGGTTCTCCAGGCCCCCGACGTCCTCCCGCACCGACGCGGCGCCGAGCACGGCATTGCACCAGGCACGGATGACCGGGTCGGCACGCTCCGGGTGTCCGGGCGAGAGCGCGACGACGACCGGGCCCACGACGGCGCTGCTCCCCACCGCCGCGTACGTCGCCAGCGTGTGCAGGATCTCGCCCCCTCTCATACGAAGGCCTGCGCCGGAAACAGCAGGACGTCCTCGATGCGCTCCGCCCCGAGGAGGAGCATCAGCACCCGGTCCAGCCCGATCGCCACCCCGCCCGAGGGCGGCATCCGGCCCACCGCCTCGAGGAACGGCTCGTCGAGTGGGTAGGCGGGCCGGCCCCGGGCGATGCGGAAGGCGCGCTCCTCTTCCAGGCGGCGCCGCTGCTCCACCGCGTCGGTCAGCTCGGAGAACCCGTTCGCCAGCTCGAGCCCGCGGGCATAGAGCTCGAACCGCTCGGCCACCGAGGGGTCCTGGGGGCTGAGCCGGGCGAGGGCGGCCATGGACGCCGGATAGTCGATCAGGAACACCGGTCGGTCACGTCCCAGTCGCGGCTCCACCCGTTCCAGGAAGAGCCGAAAGAAGACGTCGTCGAACCCGTCCCCCGCCTCGGTCCGCACCCCTACCCGGCGTGCGGCTTCGGCCAGCGCCGGGGCGTCGGAGGCCTGGTGGAGATCCAAGCCGGTCTCGCGGCGCAGCGCCTCCCGCACGGTGACCCGCTCGTACGGGCGCACCCCGAAGGGCTCGGGCCGACCGAGCGCTGCAGCCGCCGCGGCGAGGGTCGACTCGAGGTCGTCCATGATCGCCCGGTAGTCGGCGTGCGGCCGGTAGAGCTCGAGCATCGTGAACTCGGGGTTGTGCGTCGGGCTGACCTCTCCGTTCCGGAAGACCTTGCAGATCTGAAAGATGGGGCCCGATCCGTCGGCGAGGAGCCGCTTCATCGCGTACTCGGGGCTGGTGTGCAGATAGAGCGTGCGCGGCCTGCCGAGCTCCGTCTCGGGAACGAAGGGCGCCTCGAAGGCGCGGATGTGGGGCTCCATCCCCGGCGCGGGCACCAGCAGGGGCGTCTCGACCTCGTGGTACCCGAGCGACTCGAGCTGCTGGCGGATCGCGCGCTGGAGGACCTGGCGGGCGCGTGCCGCCGCCCACTGCGAAGGATTGGGCATCCCGGGAGGCGACGGTACAGTTCGCCCCTTCATGCGTCCACGGCTCTCGCACCTCCTCCTCGCGCTCGTCCTCGTCGCCTGTGCCGGCCAACCCGTCGCCCCCACCACGCCGGCTGGCCCTCCGGCCGGGACGTCGGAGCGCGATGCCCTGGCGCCGGCGGTGGCCGACCTCTCCTCGAAGGCCGAGGCGCTCCTCCGGGCGCAGGACGAGCTGGTGTGGAAGCACTGGACGGAGGGCGTCCCCGCGGACCTGGCGAAGACCTACCTGGGGACCGAGGGCTGGCTGACCCCCGAGGCGGTGGCGAAGGTGGCGCGCCTGCGCGCGTTGACCACCGACGGCCGCGAGCGCCGAGCGCTCGACCACCTCCACGCCTACCTCGCCGGAGAGTGGATGGCGCAGCAGCTCGCCGACGTCTCCGACGCCATCGCCTCCCTGGAGCAGTCCCTGACCTTCAAGGTCGCGGGGACCGACCGGCCTTACCGGAATCTCGAGTCCATCCTCGGCGCGGAGAAGAGCGCGCTGCGGCGGCGGCAGCTCTACGAGGCCGCCACGCCGGCGGTGGAGAAGGTGTCAGCCCTGCTCGAGCGCCGCGGGGGTAGAGCCGCCGAGCTGTTGCCCACGCTGAACCTCGAGCCCACCGCCTGGACCACCGAGCTGCGCGAGGCGACCCCGGACCAGCTGGCCTCACTGGCCGATGCGGTGCTGACCCGGACGCAGGACGCCTGGACCGCCACGCTGACCCGGCTCGCCCAGCGCGAGCTCCAGCTGCCGCTGGAGCGCATCGGGCGTCAGGACCTCCCGCGGCTGGTGCGGCTGCCGCCGACCGAGGGCTTCAAGCGCGCCGAGGTGGTGTCGCGCATCCGGTCCACGCTCGGGCCGCTGGAGCTCGACCCGGCGGCGCTGAAGTCGGTCACCCTCGACGCGGGCGACGCCCCAAGAAAGAACCCGCGCGGGCTGGTGCTGGGGGTGGTGGTGCCCACCGACGTGCGCATCTCGCTCAGGCCGGTGGGCGGCGCACGGGATCAGCGCAGCGCGCTGCACGAGTTCGGCCACGCGGTGCACGACGCTTTCACCGAGGAGCGACGCTTCGAGCTGGCGAAGCTCGGCAACCGCACCAATGCCGAGGCCTTCGCCGCCCTGCTCGAGTCGCTGACCACCGAGCCGGCCTGGCTGGAGCAGGCCGGCCTTTCGCCGGACGCGGGCCGCGCCTGGGTCCAGGGCGTGGCAGTGCAGGAGCTCTTCCTCGTCCGGCGCGCCGCGGGGAAGGTGCTGTTCAACCTCGCCGCCGCGCGCCCCGGAGCCGACGCCCACGCCGCCTACCGGACGACGATGGACCGGGCTTACGGGCTCCCCGGCACCGCCCAGGACGAGGCCCGCATGGCCCTGGACCAGGAGGCGACGCTGGGGGCGGCGGACTACCTCCGCGGGTGGCTGCTGGCGGCGCAGCTCCGGGCGGCGCTGGTGCGGAAGCTCGGCGCGACCTGGTGGCAGAACCCGGGCGCCGGCGCCTTCCTGAAGCCGCTGCTCGCGCCGGGCAACGGGCTCGATGCAGACGGGCTCGCCCGGGCCCTCGGCGACCCGCAACTGTCGCCGGATGCGTTCGTGACCGCGGCGGTTCTCCGTCTGTCCGGGACCGAGGCACCTGGCCCGGCTCCGGTGGAGAAGCCACGGGCGACCGAGCCGCCCGGGACGCCGGCCAACCCGCCAGCAGACGTCTACTGACCCTGCAGCCCTCGCCGCGTGGGGGTTGCGGCCGCCCTGACCTAGGCGGTGACGGGCTTGCCGCAGTTCCCGCAGAACTTCGCGGCGGGGGCCAGGTCCGAGCCGCACTCGGTGCACTTCCGCGCCACCGGGGCCAGCGGCTGGCCGCAGCTGCCGCAGAACTTGCCCGTCCCGGGAGTGCCGCAGTTCGGGCACGGTGTCCCGGCCGCGGCCATCGGCGCCGGAGCGGCGGGCGCCGCCGGGGGACGCTGCTGCCCCTGCTGGAACGCCTGCGCCATCCCGAACCCGATTCCCAGCCCCGCACCCTGGAGCGCGCTGCCACCGCCCTCCCCGCCCTTGGCCATCCCCTCGGCCGCGCCGAGCATCGCCTGCCCCTGCGCGTACTGCTGGAAGCCTCCGGCGAGCTTGCTGTAGGCCGTGTCCTTGGTCAGCCGC
Organism: Myxococcaceae bacterium; assembly: GCA_035519675.1. Lineage (GTDB taxonomy): Bacteria > Myxococcota > Myxococcia > Myxococcales > Myxococcaceae > RPRB01. Next base: position 27,188 of record DATIWB010000122.1, on the reverse strand, counting down.
TTCAGCGTGGCCTCGTCCTCGTCCTTGATGGACACGGTGAAGTTGCCCATCCGGACGATGGTGAGGCCGTATCCGTCGACGTGCGGCTTGAAGCCAGCGATCACGTCCTGCTCGATCTCCTCGGTGTACGCACCGGAGGTCACGTCGAGCAACGGCCACTTCTTCTTCACCAGCAGCTCGGCGATGCGGTCGCGCACCACCTTGAGGACCTGGCTCTTGAACCAGGCCAGGAACTCCTCGTTGCTCGTCCGCCGCAGGCCCACCAGGCCGAGGATGAGCTTCTCCGGCTCGGTCACCTTCACCGAGAAGTCGCCGTAGACCATGGTCCCGATGCCCAGGCCGGTCTCCGGATCGCGCACGTCGCCGATCGGACCGCCGAACTTCACCCCCGGGAACTCCCGCAGGCCGACGAAGTAGATCTCGGCGACGAAGAGGTTCCCCCCGGTGAACGCCTCGATGAAGCGCCCCAGGAAGGGAATGTTCTGGGTGTCCAGCGTGTGGCGGCCGGGCCCGAGCTTCCCCTGCACCTGGCCGTCCTTCACGAAGACGGCGACCTCGTCCGCGCCGACCGTGAGCTGGGTCATCATCCGGACGTTCCGCTCCGGATAGGCGTAGAGGATGTCGTTCTTCGCCGCGTCGGAGCGGGCGATGAAGTTGCGCTGCGCTTCACCCTTCAGACCGTCGAACAGACCCAAGGCGAACCTCCCGGGAGGGGGCTTTCGTCGCTGATCACGGGGCCCGGCGGCAGGGATTGCTCCCTGCGCCTTCCGTGCCACGAGGATCGCACAGGAGCACGCGGCGTTGCGAGTCCCCGGGTGCGCGCCACCCCCGGCGCGAATTTCAGACCCAGCGGCTGACGAGGCGCTCCCGGTCGAACAGCCGGACGCTCGCCCGCACCAGCAACACGTCGAGCACCAGCACCACCGCGCCCTGCACGGCGTAGTAGCCCGTCCCGGCGCGGATCCACCCCGCGAGCTGCCCGCCGACCAGCCCCATCAGGGGAAGGACCACCAGGGCCGAGAGCTGCTGCGCGAGCCGCGCCTCGCCGACACGCGCCGACACCAGCACCGCGAGCCCGTTCCCCAGGAAGGCGAACAGCGGCGCCACCACCCCGACGCCGAAGAGCCACATCCCGTTGGGGAGCACCGGGCCGTGAACCAGCGGCCAGGCCACCACGTCCACCGCGACCACGAAGACCACGAACGACAGCCAGGTGATGGCCACCGCCGGCACCACCGAGGCCAGGCTCTTGCCCAGCACCAGCTCGGCGGCGCTCACCGGGGCGGCCAGGAGGGGCTCGAGCGTGCGCCGCTCCTTCTCCCCGGCCACGCTCTGCGAGGAGATGAGGATCGGCACGAACACCGGCATCAGCAGGAAGATGCCGAACCAGTCGACCACCAGCTTGTCGACCATGAAGCGGACCGGGTTCGCGTTCAGCGGCAGCGTCGGGTCGTAGTACAGCGCCATCGCCCGGAACGAGACGTCGTCCGGATGGCTCAGCCACGCCCACACCACTCCGGTGGGGACCAGCACCAGCACCGCCGGCAGCGCGAGCATGCTCGCCAGGAGCCCCGGATTCTTACGGAGGTCGAGCGCCTCCTTCCAGGTGACGGCCAGCGCGCGGTGGAGGCGGAAGCTCACCTGGCCTCCGTCTCGGTGCCGCGGGTGAGCTCGAGGTAGACGTCCTCGAGGGCGCGCTGGGCCGGGAGCACCGCGTGGATGCGGACCCGGGCCTGCGCCAGCAGAGCCACCACCTCGGGGATGCCCACCCCGCCGGCGAGGTTGACCCGCAGCGCATGACCCTCGGCGACCCAGACGCACGGGGGGACGATGGGCCCCAGCGCCTCGCCCGCCGCCCCGGCGCTCCCCTCGACGTGGATCTCCACCACCCCGGTCTGCCGGCGGAGCTCGGGCACCGTGCCCACCGCCAGGAGCCGGCCCTTCACCACCGCCACCCGGGCGCAGAGCCGCTCCACCTCGGACATGTTGTGCGAGCAGAGCACCACCGTACGGCCCTCGGCGGCCAGCTCGCCGACTGCCTCGCGCACCGCCCGCGCCGACTCGGGGTCGAGCCCGCTGGTGGGCTCGTCGAGGAACAAGGCCAGCGGGTCGTGGAGCAGCGCCCGGATGAGGGCCAGCTTCTGGCGCATCCCCTTGCTGAAGGTGCCGCACTTGTCGTCCTCGCGCCCGGCGAGCCCGAAGCGCTGCATCCAGCGGCGCGCCGCGGCCCAGGCCTCGGGGGTGTCGCGGTGGTGCAGCTTGAGGAAGAAGCGCAGGTTCTCGTGAGCGGTGAGCCGGTCGTAGAGCCCGGGCTGCTCGGTCAGCAGCCCCACCCGCGAGCGGAGCGCCTCTCCGTCGCCGTCCAGCGGAACGCCGCAGACCATCGCCCGGCCGGAAGAGGGCCGGAGCAGCCCGGTCAGCATGCGCACGGTGGTGGTCTTCCCCGCTCCGTTGGGGCCGAGGAGCCCGAAGACCTCACCCGCGGCGATGTCGAAGTCGAGCCCCTCCACCGCGGTGCGCGGACCGAACTGCTTGCAGAGCGAGCGGACCTCGATGCGGCTCAATCGATGGTGACCAGCACGAACTTCACGTTGAGGTCCCGGTCCACCTGCTCGATTCGATGCTCCGGGCCCACCGCCTGGCGAAGCAGCCCCAGGCGGGGGTGCTCGACCAGAGCCCACTTGCGGCCCGGCAGGGCCCCGTAGGCGGCCATGCGGGCGGGGCTGTCCTTGATCTGCTTGACGGTGTTCCTGCTGTAGAAGGTCTCTCCCTTCCAGTCCATCATGTACGCCACGATGGGCTCGCCGGGGGCACGCCGGTCGTAGTAGCGCCAGAACAGATCGCGCTGCGTCCAGTGGTGGCTCAGGTCCACCCAGTGCCCCCAGCTGAACCAGAGGGCGAACCCCAGCGCGAGCCCCCCGAGGCTCCCCACCAGGCCGGTCCGCGAGCCCCGCAACGCCCCGAGCGCCGCGGCCACCCCGCCGATGGTGAAGGCCCAGATCATCCCGGTCTTCACGTTGACCGGGGTGCGGAGGTTCAGCGCCAGCGCGCTCGCCCGGGGAGCGACCACCGGAACCGCGATGAGCAGCCCGGCGATGATGGCTCCCACCGCCGCGACCTCGATCGCCGAGCGGCGGTGCGGGCTCGGAGCGCTCAGCGCTCCCCAGAGCACCAGCGCAGCGGCGCCGAGGGCCAGGAAGCCCAGGAAGGTGAGCGGGCTGGTCAACGACGGGATGCTGGTGGTGCCCAGCGAGGCGAGTCCCACCGCCGCCACCAGGAGTCCGGGCAGCCGGGCCCGGAGCCGGTCGGCACGGTCCTCTCCGCCCGCCCCCACCGTCATCCAGGCTCCGACCGCGAGCAGCACCGCCGCGACCAGGTCACCGGTCATCAGCGGCCGGCGCGACCAGCCGAAGACCACCGGGCGGGTGTCCAGCTCATGGGGGTAGGCCCGCTCGTAGTTGTAGACGAAGAGATCGGTGAAGTCCTTGGGGGTGGTGGCGAGGTCCTTGGCCACCAGGAAGAACAGCACCGCGCCGAGCAGCAGGGGCACCGCGTGCGGGGCCGGTCCGTCCTCCCAGAGCTGGTCGAGGAACAGGGCGACCAGGATCGCCACCCCGGGCAGGACGGGGAGGACGTAGTGGTGGAACTTGGTCGCCGAGGCGTCCATCAGCAGGAAGCTGAAGAGCGTCCAGACGAGGGCGATGAACGCCACCTTGCCCCGGACGTCCAGCTGGCGCAGCCGCAGCCGTGACACCACCGCCAGCGCCCCCGGCAGGAGCGCCACCCAGGGGAAGATGGCGTACCCGCCCTGCTCGATGAAGTAGATGAACGTGCCACCCGGCGTGGTGGTGTGAACGCCCTCGAAGAGCCGGTTCAGGTGGTCGTGGATGAAGAAGCGGTAGAAGAACGTCTTCCCCTCGTTGTCCACCGCCGGGAAGGCGCACATCACCGCGTACCAGGGCCCGGCGATGGCCAGGAACACCCCGATGCCGGTGAGGAGCCGCATCCGTGCCATCTCGGCGAAGAGCACCGGCATCGGCTCCTTCCCCGCGGCGACCTCCTTCCGGTACCCGGAGCTGGTCAGCCAGCGCCAGTGGGCGGTGAGCCCCGCTCCGTCCCAGGGCAGGACGCAGGCCAGGGCATAGGTGAGCAGGATGACCGCGGGCAGTCCGACGCCAAGGACCCCCTTGGCCAGGGTGGACAGGGCGCAGAAGACGTAGAAGCCCATCCACCAAGCGGTGCGGTGCGTCGTCTTCTCGTCGAAGAGCCCGATGATCGCACAGGCCATGGCCGCGATCAGGGTGGCGACGAACGGCGTGTCGGTGACCACCTGCCGGGCGACGAGGAAGAAGAGAGGCATGGTGGTGAGCACCACGGTGCTGGCCAGGCCCACCCGGCGATTGACCGTCCGGCCCAGCGCCACCGCGAGCAGCACCAGCGAGGCGAGCACCAGCAGGACGAACGGCATCCGCATGGCCCACTCGGTGTAGAGGGGCAGCTTGCCGGGCGTCCGGTTGATGCCGACCAGAGCCATGCCCGGCACGTCCATCCACATCGTGAGGGGCGGCTTGGAGAAGAACCAGCTGCTCTCCCAGTAGGGATGCACGTAGTCGTTCCGGGCGATCATCTCCCGGGCGACCTCGCCATAGTGGGATTCCCAGGGGTCCCAGAGTCCGACGGCGCCGACGTAGGGAACGAACACCAGTGCTCCGACCAGCAACGACATCGCGACCAGTCGGAGCTCGGCGTCGAGCGCGAGCAGCCGGTGGACCAGCGGATGGCGGACGACGCGGTCTCCGAGGAGTGCCTCGGCAATGCCCGGCCGGAGCGCCTCACCTTCCCTCACGTTCATGCGGCCGCGCCTTGTAGCATGGGCCCGGCGCCGGGGAGGGGCCTGGTGGACCCGATGAAGCTGGTGATCGAAGACGACGAGGGGCACCGGCGGGAGGTCCCCCTCGACCGCGACGAGATCACCATCGGCCGGAAGGAGGACAACCTCGTCCATCTCCCCGAGAGGAACGTCTCTCGCCGGCACGCCCGGTTGCTTCGCCGGGAGGGGGCGGTTCTCCTCGAGGACCTCCGGAGCGCCAACGGCACCCGGGTGAACGGGGTTCGCATCAGCGAGCCGGTCCCCCTGGGTGACGGGGACCTGGTCCGGATCGGCGACTACGGCGTGGCCCTCCGTCCGGACGAGGTGCCGCTCGACGCCCCCCTGCCCGGGACCACGCTGGCCGAGCCTCCCTCCATCCTCACCGGAGACGTCCTGGCCGACACGGCCCCGCATCCGCTGGTCCTGGGCGCGGTCGAGCAGGCCAGGGGCCCGGTGTCCGAGCTCGAGGCCTCTGCGCGCCGTTCCCGGCGGGCGCTGGGGGTGGTGGTGCTGGGGCTGGTGCTGGGGCTCGGCGGCGCGCTCCTCCTCCGCGTCCGCGATGGGGACGTCTCCCGGGTCCGGACCGCGGTTCCGCCTCCGCCGACGCCGGAGGTGGTGGCCGAGGTTCCCCCGTCATCGCCCACCGAGCCGCCGCCGCTCGAGCTGACCCCACCGACGGTGCCGGCGACTCGACCGAGCACGGCCACCGAGTGGATGGCCGCGGCGCGCGCCGCCGCCGAGGCCCGCGACTTCGACCGGGCGCTCCGGCTGCTCGCCTCGGTCCGGGACCGTGCCTTCCAGGGGGAGGCGCAAACCTTGCGCCGGACCTGGCGGGCGGAGGCGGTGGCGGGTCGGGCGGTGAAGTCCGCGCGGCGCGAGCTCGAGCAGGGACGCCCATCGGCGGCGCAGAGGAAGCTGGAGCCGGCGCGCAGCAGCCGGGCGTGGGCTCCGGAGGTGGCCGAGCTCCGGGTGGCGATCGCCGCTGCCCTCAAGAACCCGCGCAAGGCTCAGCCCAAGACCGCCAGCGCCGCCGACGTGGAGCGGCTCTACCGGGAGGGCAAGACGCTCTACGACGGTGGGAACGTGGGCGAGGCCGCGGGGCGATTCGAGCGCTGCCTCGCGCTGGACCGCAACCACCCGAGGTGTCATCTGATGTTGGCGACCTCGTACGCCCGGGCCGGGGACACCGCCAGAGCCGAGATGCACTACCGCCGCTTCCTCGAGCTGGCCTCCGCCGACGACCCAGCCGTGCCCAGGGTGAAGAAATTCCTTGAGGATTCGGACGCCCAGAAGAAGGCTAGGGCCTCCAGCGCGATGCCGCAGCGCTAGGAGGGGCGATGCAGATCCGCATCCTGGTGGTCGACGACGAGAAGGAGACCGGCGACTACCTCCAGCTCTTGCTCACCAAGGCCGGGTACGAGGTCGTGGCGCTGACCGACCCGACGCAGGTGATGGACCGACTGCGCGCCGAGGACTTCCACCTCGTCATCCTGGACATGATGATGCCGCAGATGTCCGGCACCGAGCTGCTGGAGAAGATCCGCGGCTACGACTCGGACATCGCGGTCATCGTGGCCACCGCCCACCCGGCGGTGGAGACGGCCGTCGCCTCGCTGAAGGCGCAGGCCTCGGACTACGTGAAGAAGCCGGTCGAGCCCGAGGAGCTGCTGGCGGCGGTGGAGTCGGCACTGGCGAAGAAGGGGCTCTCCAAGGACCCGGAGGCCGAGCTGCACCGGGCGATCGGCCGGACCATCCGCGAGGCGCGCAAGTCCCAGGAGCTGACCTTGAAACAGCTCGCCCGCCGCACGGGCCTCTCGGTCTCGCTCCTGAGCCAGATCGAGCGGGCCGAGTCGAGCGCGTCGATCAGCTCGCTGTACAAGATTGCCTCGGCCCTGCGGCTGCGGATGGCCGAGCTGTTCGGGGGCGCCTGAGCGCGCCGGGCTGGACCTTCTCAGCGACCTCTCCAGCGCGGGGGGCGCTTCTCGCGCAACGCGGTGCGGGCCTCGTGCGCATCCTCGGAGGCGAACGCCTCGGCTCGCAGCGCCTCGAGCTCCCCGCGCTCGGCGGGATCGATCGGCGCGCGCCCGATGGCCCGGAGCGTCCGGCGCAATCCGGCCGTCGCCAGCGGCGCGCCCGAGGCCAGCGTCGCGGCCAGCGTGTGCGCCCGGGCTGTCGCGTCCTCGGCCACCGCGTCCAGCAGCCCCCATCGCAGGGCCTCCTCGGCGCCAACCTCGGCCGCGGTGAGGAACATCCACCGGGCGTGCTGCAGGCCGGCGAGCCGCGCCACCCGCCACACGCCCTCCGGCGCGTAGACCACGCCGAGGCGCACCGGCGGCATGCAGAGCACCGTGTCGGGCGTGCCGACGCGGAAGTCGCAGGCACAGGCCAACTCACAGCCAGCGCCGAACGCCGCCCCGTCCACCACTGCCACGCTCGGAGCCGGATGGGCCTCCAGCATCCCCAGCACCTCCTGGATGCGGGCGTCGGGCAGGCGGGCCGCCGCGGCGTCCTCCCCGAGCTGCGCCAGGTCGTAACCCGCGCAGAAGGCCGGGCCGCGCGCCTCGAGCACCAGCGCGTGCACCTCCGGGTCGGGCGCCAGCGCCTCGGCCAGCGCGTCGAGGAGGAAGGGGGTGAGGGCGTTCCGCCGGTGCGGCCGCTCCAAGGTCAGCACCCGGATGCCGCCGGGCAGCCACGAGCGCTCGAGACGGCCGTCGGCGGTCACGGCGCGAGCACGACCAGCACGTCACCTTCGTTGACCGGCTGGTTCGGCTGGCAGCGGACCTCCTTCACCGTGCCGGCCTCGGGCGCCTCGACGGGCATCTCCATCTTCATCGACTCGAGGATGACGAGCACCTCGCCGGCCTGCACGACCTGGCCGACCGAGACCTCGACCTTCCAGACGGTGCCGGTGATGTGGGCGGGTACGTCCATCGTCGGGGCGCTCCTCAGTCAGGGTTTGGCGTGGTGCTCCAGGAAGTGGGTGTCGAGCGCGCCATCCTGGAAGGCGCGATCGCGCACGATGCGCAGGTGCAAGGGGACGTTGTTCTTGAGCCCCTGGATGTCGAACCGCTGCAGCGCCTGCTCGGCGCGCTGGATGGCCTCGGTGCGGTTCCGGCCGGAGACGATGAGCTTGGCCAGGAGCGGATCGTAGTAGGGCGTCACCACCCCGCCCTGGGCGTAGCCGGCGTCGACCCGGATGCCCTCGCCCTCGGGCGGGCGGAAGACGGTCAGGGGCCCCGGGCTCGGCAGGAAGCGCACCGGGTCCTCGGCGTAGATGCGGAACTCCAGTGCATGGCCGGTCCGGTGAATGTCTTGCTGCTTCAAGGCGAGGCGCTCGCCCGCGGCGATGCGCAGCTGCCAGCCGATGAGGTCCACTCCGGTCGTCAGCTCGGTCACCGGGTGCTCCACCTGGAGCCGGGCGTTCATCTCGATAAAGAAGAACTCGCCGTCGGAGACCAGGAACTCCACCGTGCCGGCGTTGGCGTAGCCGAAGGCCCGCGCTGCGGCGAGCGCGGCCTGGACCATCCGCTCGTGCAGCTCGGGGGCCCGCCCGTCGAGGAACAGCGGGCTGCCGGCCTCCTCGAGGACTTTTTGGTGTCGCCTCTGGATGCTGCACTCGCGCTCCAGGACGTGAAGCGTGTTGCCCTGGGTATCCCCGAGGATCTGCACCTCGATGTGCCGCGGCGCCGGGAAGTAGCGCTCGAGGTAGACCGCGTCGCGGCCGAACGCGGCACGGGCCCGGTCGGCGCAGGCGCGGAACGCCTTCTCCAGCTCTCCTTGCGAGCCGGCAACGGCCATCCCGATGCCGCCCCCGCCTCCGGCCGCCTTCACCAGCACCGGGAAGCCGATGCGCTCGGCGGCCTCGCTGGCCCCGCGCAGGTCGGCGACCACCCCGTCGCTCCCGGGAACCACCGGGACCCCCGCTCCGGCGGCCAGCGCCCGGGCATGGGACTTGTCCTTCATCCGCCCCATCGATTCGGGTGGGGGCCCGACGAAGACGATGCCGGCCTCGGTGCAGGCGCGGGCGAACTCGGCACTCTCGGACACGAAGCCGTAGCCGGGGTGCACCGCCTCGGCGCCGGTCTCCTTCGCCGCCCGGATCAGCGCCTCCACGTTCAGGTAGCTGTCCTTGGGGGGTGGCGGCCCGAGGCGCACCGCCTGGTCCGCTTCCTTCACGAAGGGCGCCTGGGCGTCGGCGTCCGAGTAGACGGCGATGGTGCGGAGGCCCATCGACCGCGCCACGGTACCGATGCGGCGAGCAATCTCTCCCCGGTTGGCGATGAGCAGCGAGCGGAACATGTCGAGCGTCGGGCGGCGCACGCTGCCACGCTCGCCCGCGGGGGGGCAAGCATCAGGGTGGCACGATGACGCGGCCGATGACATGGTCCCGCCCCGCCCCATGAACGTCCTGACCGTCTACCTCCGCATCTACGCCGACGCGTTCCGGCAAGCCGTGAACGGCATCGGGAAGAACGCCTGGACGTTGCTGCTCCCCATCGGGGTCCTCACCGCGAACAGCCTGGCCAGCGGTCTGGTGCTCAGCATCCCCTACCTCGGGCAATTCCTGGTGTGGGTGGTCTGGGCGGCCGCGGCGAGCTGTTACCTCTATTTCCTCGGCGAGGTGGTCGCCAAGTCACGGGTGAAGCTGGACGAGTTCGGCCGCAGCATCGGGGCCTACTTCTGGTCGGTGGCCAACCTCTTCTTCATCTTCTGGATCGCCAGCCTCATCGTCTCCCTGGTGGTTCCACCCGGACAGCGGATCCTCTTCTCGCAGCTGCTGGCCCTCGCGGCGCTGATCCTGCTCAACGCCGCCCCGGAGGTCATCTACCAGCGCGGGACGTACGGGGGTCTGGAGACGGCGCGGCGATCCATCCAGTTCCTCCAGGCGAACTGGATCGAGTGGGGGATCCCCAATCTGCTGTTCCTCGCCGTGTGGTGGGTCACCCCCCGCGAGCCCCTGGAGATGCTCGGCACCGTGGGCACGGTGGTGACCTCGGTGGTGGAGGGAGCACTCCTCCACCTGGTGATGGTCTTCCGCGGACACCTCTTCGCCGCGCTCGACGGCACCAGCCACCGGCAGCGGATGTACCGCTGGCGGTCCACCGGTGCGGTCTAGCGACGTGAGAAGGGCCTAGAGGTCGCCCTGACCCTGCCGGCGGAGGAACGTCGGGATGTCGAACTGATCCTCGTCCAGGGGGAGAGACGGCTCCTTCAGGGGACGGGTGGGCGCCAGCGGCCTCGGCTCCGGGGAGGTGGCGCGGGCCCGCACCGGGCCGAGGGCGGCGGGCTCGGGAGCGGCGGTCGCGGGACGGGTCACCGCATGCGCCGGAGCAGGCGCGGCCCGGCGGGCGGCCGCGTCACGGTGCTGGAAGCCGGTGGCGATGATGGTGATCTTCACCTCGTCCGAGACGTTGTCGTCGATCAGGCTGCCGAAGATGATCTCCGCCTCCTCATCGGCGGCGTCGTGCACCAGGGTCAGCGCCTCGTTGACCTCCTGGAGAGTCATGTCGCGGCCGCCGGTGATGTTGATCAGCAGGCCGGTGGCCCCGTCGATCTGCACGTCCTCGAGGAGCGGTGAGCTGATCGCCTGCTGCATGGCGGTGACCGCCCGCTTCTCCCCCGAGGCGCGGCCCGTTCCCATCAGGGCGAGTCCGCGGTCGCTCATGATGGTCTTCACGTCGGCGAAGTCCACGTTGATGTAGCCGTGGTACTGGATGAGGTCGCTGATGCCCTGCACCGCGTTGAGCAGTACCTCGTCGGCGCGCTTGAAGGTCTCCAGCAGCGGCATGGACTGACCGCTCAGCCCGAGCAGCCGCTGGTTGGGGATGGTGATCAGCGTGTCCACCGAGGCCTTCAGCTCGATGAGCCCAGCCTCCGCCTGCTTCCGCCGCTTGTTCCCCTCGAAGTGGAAGGGCTTGGTGACCACCGCCACGGTGAGCGACCCGAGCGAGCGAGCGATGTCGGCGATGACCGGCGCCGCCCCGGTGCCCGTCCCACCACCCATGCCGGCGGTGACGAAGACCATGTCCGCGCCCTCCAAGGCGTGGGCGATCTCCTCCCTGCTCTCCAGCGCCGCCTGACGCCCCACCTCCGGATTCGCGCCGGCTCCCAGGCCCTTGGTGAGCGTCTCGCCGATCTGGATCTTCACGGCGGCGTTGCTCGCCGCCAGCGCCTGGATGTCGGTGTTCGCGGCGACGAAGTGCACCCGGTCGAGGGCGGCGGCGATCATGGTGTTGATCGCGTTGCAGCCCGCCCCACCCACGCCCACCACCCGGATCTTCGCGGTCTGCTTGCTCTCGAAGTGTTCCATTCGCCCTCGTCCCACGGCCTTTTCGGCCAATCCGGGTCATCATCGGCCCGGACACTCCCCCCGCAAGTTTTCGACACACCCCTGTAGCGGGGGCTCGTCCGCTAGAAGATCTCCTCCAGCCACTCGCGCATCCGGCCCCGCACCTTCCGGTACACGTTGTCCTCGCGGATGCGGAACAGCCGCCGGTCGGTGTGCCGAGCGCCGTAGACCACCAGGCCGACGCCGGTCGCGTACATCGGGCTCTTCACCACGTCGACCAGACCGCCGATGCCCCGGGGCATGCCGCGCCGGACCGGAAGGCCCAGCACCTCCTCGGCCAGCTCAGGCATCCCGGCGAGGAGCGTCGAGCCGCCGGTGATCACCACCCCGCTGGCCAGCAGGTCCTCGAATCCGCACTTCTGGATCTCCCGGTGCACCAGCTGGAAGATCTCCTCCACCCGCGGCTCGAGGATCTCGCAGAGGATCTGCCGTCCGATGACCCGGGGCTGCCGGCCGCCCACCGAGGGCACCTCGATGGTCTCGTCCTTGTCCACCATCGAGGCGAGCGCGCAGCCGTAGCGCTGCTTGATGCGCTCTGCCTCGTGGGCCGGGGTGCGCAGACCGATGGCGATGTCCGAGGTGAGGTTGTTCCCGCCCAGGGCGATGACCGCGGTGTGGGCGATGCTCCCGCCGGAGAAGATGGCGATGTCGGTGGTGCCGCCGCCGATGTCCACCAGGCAGACCCCCAGCTCCTTCTCGTCCTCGCCCAGCACCGCCTCGCTGGAGGCGAGCGGCTGGAGCACGATGTCCGCGACGTTCAGCCCGGTGCGGTTGGCGCACTTGACGATGTTCTGCGCGCTCGACACCGCGCCGGTCACGATGTGGACCTTGGCCTCGAGCCGGACGCCGGCCATCCCCAGCGGCTCCTTGATGCCGCCCTGGTCGTCGATGATGAATTCCTGGGGCAGGACGTGGATGACCTCTCGGTCCATGGGGATGGCCACCGCCTTGGCCGCGTCGATGACCCGGGTGATGTCCGCCTCGCGGACCTCCTTGTCCTTCACCGCCACGATGCCCTGGCTGTTGAAGCCCTTGATGTGGCCGCCGGCGATGCCGGTGTACACGGTGGTGATCTCGCAGCCGGCCATCAGCTCGGCTTCCTCGACCGCCCGGCGGATGGAGGCCACGGTGGCCTCGATGTTCACCACCACGCCCTTGCGGAGGCCCTTCGAGGGGTGGGTGCCGATGCCGATGATGTCGATGCCGTTCTCGGTGAGCTCGCCGACGATGGCGCAGATCTTCGTCGTGCCGATGTCCAGGCCGACGACGATCTCTCCACCCTTCTGCTTGGCCATGTGACTTCCGTCCCTTCTCGCAGTGTGGCTAGGGCGCCCTGGCGCCGCGCTGGACCTGCACCGCGACCCAGCCGGGCCGGACGCGGTTCTCGAGGTGAATGGCGGCGGCGAGCAGCCCCCGCTGCTGGAGCTCGTCCCTGACCCGCCGGAGCCGCCGGAGCTGCCCATCCAGGTCGTCGCGCCCGAAGACCACCCGCACGCCGTCGGCGGTGATCAGCTCGAAGCCTGCCTCGCCGAGCTGCACCTCGGACAGCCGTGGGCGCTCGAAGGCGCGCTGATAGGCCTCGACCACGCTCAGCCCCTCGCGGAGCCGGGCGGCGGTCCCGGCCGGGTCCCTCTCCGCGGTCTCGCGGGCGAGCCCGGTGAGGAGCGGGAGGTCGAGCGCCTCGGCCGGGGATACGCGCTTGAAGGGCGCGCCGTCGGCGTCGACCACGTACAGGTCCCCGAGGGAGGCGAGGGCCACCGGAGCCCGCTCCTCGACCCGAAGCTGGAGGGTGTCGGGCAGGCTCCGGGTGACCTCGACGGTCCGGACCCAGGGGTGGGCGCCCATCGCCTGGGCGACCGCGGCCGGATCCAGCGACCAGAGGTTCACCCCCGGGGCGAGGCCGGCCAGGCGGAGGAGCTCCTTGTCGGTGGCCCGCCGGAGCCCCGAGACCTTGAGGTTCCGGAGCGCGAACCGGGGCGAGCTGGCCGCCCAGCCCTCGAGCTGGAGACCGACCCAGCCCAGCGAGGCGAGGAGCACCACCAGTCCCAGGCCGCGCAGGATCGTCCGTCCACCGGGGGCACGGGAAGCTGCGCCGTCGGCGCGGCGGCGCCGGTTCCTGGAGGCGAGGACTCCGGACATCTGATCCGGCGCATGCTCGGCCCGGATCAGCGCCCGCGCCAGTTTTCGGCCACAGCCCTGTAGAAGTCGGCCGAGGGAGCAGCTCAGGCCTGGAGCGACGCCCCGAGCAGGATGCGCTCGCAGAGCTGGGGGTAGTCGATGCCCCGGCCGGCGGCGATCTTCGGGAGCAGGCTGGTGGGGGTCATCCCGGGAATGGTGTTCAGCTCCAGCAGCTGCACTCCCCCCTCCGGGGTGACGATGACGTCGGAGCGGGTGGCGCCGCGGCAGCCCAGCGCCCGGTGCGCGGCGAGGCAGACCTCGTTCACCCGGGCGTACTGGTCCGGGGGAAGCGGCGCGGGGAAGAGGTACTTCGTGCCGCTCCCGGCCGCGTACTTGGCCTCGTAGTCGTAGAACTCGTGCGCAGGGACGATCTCGATCGCCCCCAGCGAGGCGTCGTCGAGCACCGCGCCCTGCACCTCGCGCCCGGGCACGAACTGCTCGACCAGGATGGAGCCAGCGAGCTTGGCCGCATCCTCGACCGCCGCCGGATAGGCGTCCTCGGTGCGGACGATGTGGACCCCGACGCTGGAGCCCTCGCGCGAGGGCTTCACCACCACCGGGAACGGGAACGGGAGCGACTCGACACCGGCCAGCGCGTGCTCGGCGCTGTCGAAGGCCCGGTACGCGGGCGTGGGGATGCGGTGGGCGAGGAAGACCTGCTTGGCGAAGACCTTCTCCATCCCCACCGATGAGGCGAGCACACCCGAGCCGGTGTAGGGGATGAACATCGACTCCAGCAGGCCCTGGATGCAGCCGTCCTCGCCGTAGCGGCCGTGCAGGGCGATGAAAGCCACCTCGATGCGCTCGGCGCGGAGCCGCTCGGCGACGTCCTGCTGCACGTCCACCTCCACCACGGTGTACCCGAGGCTCCGCAGCGCGGCCGAGACGCCGGCGCCGGTGCGGAAACTGACCTCCCGCTCGACGGAGAGCCCACCCATCAGCACCCCGATGCGCCTGTCCTTCATTCGAAGACTCCCACCCGCTTCACCTCCGGAACGAGCCCGATGCCCGTCGCCTCGCGCACCCGCGCCTGCGCGCGCTCGATGAGCCCAACCACGTCGGCGGCGCGTGCTCCGCCGAGGTTGACGATCCAGTTGGCATGCAGCGGAGAGATCTGCGCGCCTCCCAGCACCGTCCCCTTGAGACCCACCGAATCGATGAGCCGCCCGGCGTGGTCTCCCGGAGGGTTCTGGAAGACGCTGCCGCAATTGGGCTGGCTGAGCGGCTGGGTGCGCTTCCGGTACCCGAGGTCCGCCTCCATCGCCGCCCGCGAGGCGTCGACGTCGCCATCCAGCAGCCGGAAGCGGGCGCGGGTGAGGACGGCGCCCGGGGGCAGCTCGGTGCGCCGGTACCGGATGGTCAGCGCGCTGGCGGCGACCCAGCCGATGCCGTCCGCCGTGGCGAGCTCGACGGCGTCGAGCACCCGCTTGCACTCGCCCTGCTTGGTCCCGGCGTTCATCGCCACCGCGCCGCCGATGGTCCCGGGGATGCCAGCGAGGAACTCGGCGCCCACCCACCCGCGGGTGCGCATGACGTTCACCAGCCGGACGATGGACGTGCCGGCCCCGAGCGTCACCAGGCCTCCGCCGCCCGCACCCGCCGGCTGGACCTCCTCGAGGAAGAGGTCGGCAGGAAGCTTGAGGGTGATGCCGGGGACGCCGAGGTCTCCCACCAGCGTGTTGGCGCCGCCGCCGAGGACCTGAACCGCGACGCCCTCGGCCCTGGCCCGGGCGAGGACCGTGACCAGCGCGTCCGCCGACCGCGGGCGGACGAGCAGCTCGGCGGGACCACCGACGCGCAGGCTGGTCCAGGGGGCGAGCGACTCGCCGGGCCTGGCGTCCGCGGCGAGGCCGGCGAGGAGCCCGGCTGCGGTCGGCGGGGTGGAAGGTGCGGTCAAGAGTCCCTCCTGAGAATCAGATGGAAGGGTCGGGCGCAAGATCCTCGCCGGTTTGCCTGGACGGGTACGCCAGGGTGCGACCAGCATGTGGCCGTGCCCCTCCTCCGGAACCTCCTGGTGGCGTTCGTCGCGCTCGAGCACGTCGGGTTCCTCGTCCTGGAGATGTTCCTCTTCAAGAGTCCTGCCGGCCGGCGCATCTTTCGGACCACGCCCGAGTTCGCCGCACAGGCCGCGCCCCTCGCCGCGAACCAGGGCCTCTACAACGGCTTCCTCGCCGCGGGGCTCTTCTGGAGCCTCCTCGCGCCCGAGCCACTCCCCGCGCCGCTGCGGCTCTTCTTCCTCGTCTGCGTCCTGGTCGCCGCGGCCTTCGGGGCGGCCACGGTGTCCCGACGGATTCTCTTCATCCAGGGCCTCCCCGCGGCGGTGGCGCTGCTGTTCGCGCTCCGAGGATGATGGTCCTGCCGGGTGGGGCAGTGCTCCTCGGGCTGGCGGCGGCGCCAACGGTCGTCGAGCGCTGAGCACCCGCTCACGCGAAGTGCTTCTCCTCCGGCCAGGTCGCGACCGGGTCCGTCTTCCGCCCCCGGCAAAGGTGGATCGGCCGGTTGCTCTCGTACGGCATCGCGTGCGGGTCGGCGGGCGTCCGGCCGACCTCCGTCACCTCTCGGTAGTCGTGCGAGAGCCCCTTCACCGACCCGCCGATGACCAGCAGCGGGTCGAGCGCCGACCCACGCAATCCCCAGACCCAGTACTGGTTGTGCCCGGAGACGACGATGGGGAGCCCACGCTCAGCGCCGAGGACCCTGCCCTTGCAGGCCAGGGGGCCCTCGCGGTGCAGCGAGCGCCCTGGCTCAACCACCCGTGACCGTGCTCAGAAATCGATGCGGACGATCTGCCCTTGCGTCCCCACGAGCCAGCCGGTCTTCTCGCTGCCGAAGTCCACGGCCCACAGGCCGCTCAGACCGGCAAGTGACGTCCAGGTCCGGCCCTCGTCGCCCGACCACGCGGACCCGGTGGGCGCGGTGGCGACCACGCGGATCGAGCCGCGGCGGTCGTCGGCGTGCTGGTGCTCGCCCTCATCGTCGTCATCGCCGCCCTTGCCGTGGCCCGCGTACGCCAGCCCGTAGATGGCGCCGGGGATGGGGGCGGAGGTCCCGAGGACCCAGGTGCGGCCCCCGTCGTTCGAGCGGGCGAAGTTGGGCACCACGCCCGCGGCGAGGAAATCACCACCGCCGAGGATGCCGTGCCGCGCGTCACGGAAGGCGATGCTGGAGCCGCCTCCGAACGAATCCCCGGGCGCGGTGATCGGAGCGGTGGTCACCCCCCAGGTCTGTCCGCGGTCGGTGGTGAAGTGGACGCGCGTCGTCCAGAGGCCCGTCGGGTCCGCCGGCGGAGTCCCGGTGGTCAGCCAGCCCCGGCGATGGCCCTGGGTGGCGGCGCACGTCCCGCTCGCCGCGAAGCCGGACTCGCCGGGCAGCGCCGGGGCCAGCCGGTGGCCGATGTTCACCCAGGTGTGGCCGTCGAGCGTCCTCCGGATCGGAAGCTGGTCCCCCACCGAGTCCACCATGGCGATGGCGCTCCGGGCGTCCCAGAAGGCGAAGCAGTCGAAGAACTCGTTGACGTCGCGCCCCTGGGTCTGGAGCGTCCAGGTGTTGCCGCCGTCGACCGTCTTGTAGATGGCCGAGGGTTCGGTGCCGTCGTCGCTCGGAATGGCGAGGAGGTACGCCACCCTCTCGCTCACTCCCTGCACGTCACGGAACTGGTGGGTCTCGGCTCCGGGCACCACGCCGGTGCGCCAGGTCGCGCCGCCGTCGGTGGTCACGCCGAACGTTCCGAACCGGCCGCTCACCCAGACCACGCGGCCGTTCACCGCGCTCACGGCGATGAGCGAGTTGGGCGTCCCGCTGGTCTGCGGGGTGACCTTTGGTCTCTTCCCGCCGGAATGGAGTGCCTGCTCGCTCGAGGTCGGCGCCGTGCCCGAGCCCAGCGCCAGTGACGGTGCCGTTCCTCCACCACCACAGCTCGCCAGCGCCAGCAGCGCGCACCCGGCGAGACATCCTTTCAGCGTCGGCAAGCTCTCCTGCATGGCACCCTCCTCGAGCCCCTGCAGCGGGGGCGGCCCTTGTGCCGCCCTGGCCCGGAGGTGGTCAAGCATCGTCTTCGTGGTGCAGGCGTGCACTGGTCAGCGCTCGACCAGCCTCCGCAGCCGACCCGGCGCGTCATCCCATTCGCGGGAGATCTGCCGGAGCGCCGGAAGACTAGCTCGCCCGGCCGCCCCGCTGCGCCGGCTCGAGGAGCTGGAGCAGCTCGGGGCCGACCTGTGTCACGTCGCCCGCCCCCAGGGTGACCACCAGGTCCCCCTCCCGCAGCCGGGGGAGCAGGGCCGCGGCCGCTTCCGCCCGGCGCTCCACATAGGTCACGTCGCGGTGCCCGTGACTCCGGACGGCCTCGGCCAGCGCGTCGCCGGAGATGCCGGGGATGGGCTCCTCGCTCGCGGCGTAGATGCCGAGCACCATCAGCAGGTCAGCGTCGTTGAAGGCGGTGGCGAACTCGGAGAGGAGATCGCGGGTCCGGGTGTAGCGGTGGGGCTGGAAGACGACCACCAGACGCCGTCCGAAGGCGCGCCGGGCGCCAGCGAGGGTGGCCATCACCTCGGCCGGATGGTGGCCGTAGTCGTCCACCACCATGACGCCCCCCGCCTCCCCCCGAACCGTGAAGCGCCGCTGCACGCCGGCGAAGTCGGCCAGCGCGGCGCGGACCACCGGGAGGGGAATCTCCATCTCCTCGGCCACGGCGATGACCGCCAGCGCGTTCAGGGCGTTGTGGGCACCCACCATCCGGACGGTGAACTCGCCCAGCGCCTCCTCGCGCCGGTGAGCGTGGAAGCGGGTGGAGAACCCGTCGAGCGTCACTCCCTCCAGCCGGTAATCCGCGGTGTGGGAGCTGCCGTAGGTCACGACCCGCTTGCCGATCTGCGGCAGCAGCGCCTGGACGTTGGGGTGATCGAGACAGAGCACGTTGAGCCCGTAGAACGGCACCCGGTTGCAGAACTCGACGAAGGCGTTCCGGAGCGAGTCCAGGCTGCCGAAGTGGTCCAGGTGCTCGGGGTCGATGTTGGTCACCACCGCGATGCTGGGGTGGAGCTTGAGGAAGCTCCCGTCCGACTCGTCGGCCTCCACCACCATGAGATCCGACTTGCCGAGCTTGGCGTTGCTCCCCAGCACGTTGACCTTGCCACCCACCACCGCGGTGGGATCGAGGCCGGCGGCGTTCATCACCGTCGCCACCATCGAGGTGGTGGTGGTCTTCCCGTGGCTGCCGGCGACGGCGACCGCGTACTTCAGCCGCATCAGCTCGGCCAGCATCTCCGCCCGGGGGATGACCGGGATCTTCCGCGCCTGGGCGGCGAGCACCTCGGGGTTGTCCCGCCGCACCGCCGAGGAGATGACCACCACGTCGGCGTGGACCAGATTCTCGGCCCGGTGGCCGATCTCCAGCCGCGCCCCGAGCCGCTGGAGCCGCCGGGTGGTCTCCGACTCCTTGAGGTCCGAGCCGCTGATCCGGTAACCGAGGTTGATCAGCACCTCGGCGATACCGCTCATCCCGATGCCGCCGATGCCCACGAAGTGCACCTGCGCCGCATGACGGGTCTTGAAGAGGCTCACCACCGGGGTGCGTCGGGTCATCGGGGGACCACCTGTCCACGGCCCGTGCGAGGGGCCACCAGCTCGGCGCAGAGGTCGACCAGCTCCCGGGCGGCCTCCGGCCGCCCGAGGTGCCCCGCCGCCCGCTCCATCCGCTGCAGGGTCTCGGGTTCGTCCGCGAGCCGCCGGAGCTCCCGGGCCAGGCGCTCGCCGTCGAGCTCCGACTCACGGAACATCAGCGCCGCCCCCGCCTCCACCAGCGCCGCGGCGTTGACCGCCTGGTGGTCGTCGGTGGCGAAGGGGAAGGGAACGAGGATCGCCGCCTTCTTGCAGATGGTCAGCTCGGCGATGGTGGTCGCGCCGGCGCGGCAGAGCACCAGCGAGGCCCGGGCGTAGGCGGCGGACATGTCGTCGACGAAGGGGACCACCTCGGCGGCCACTCCCGCCGCGGCATAGCCCGCCCTCACCATTTCCAGATCTGCCGTTCCGGTCTGGTGCACGATGTCCATCCGCTCTCGGAGCGCTCCGAGGTGCGGCAGCGCCTCCAGCATCCGGGTGTTCAGCCCGCGGGCTCCGAGCGAGCCACCCACCACCAGCAGCCGGAAGCGCCCGTCGGACCCGGTGGGCCGGCTCCGGAGGTAATTGTCCATCAGCTGGCGCCGGACGGGGTTGCCCACCAGGAAGGTCTTCCGCGGGGGGAAGGCGGCCCGGGCCTGCTCGAAGGCGATGAACACCGCGCGGACGATCCGCCCCAGCACCCGGTTGGTGATGCCCGGCAGCGCGTTCTGCTCCTGGATGGCAGTGGCGATGCCGCGCATCCACGCCGCGAGCACCACCGGCCCCGAGGCGTAGCCTCCCACCCCCACCACCACGTCCGGGCGGAAGCGGCCGATGATCCGCCAGCTGTCGAAGAACGAGACCGGGAGCAGGAGGAGCGCCTGCAGCTTCCTGAGAGCCCCCACCCCCTTGAGCCCGCGCACCTCGATGGTCTGCAGAGAAAAGCCCGCCGCGGGGACCACCCGCGCCTCCAGCCCACGGGTGGTGCCCACGAACAGCACCCGGTTGTCCGGATGCCGGGTGGTGACCTCCTCCGCCAGGGCGATGCCGGGGAACAGGTGCCCCCCCGTCCCGCCCCCGGCGATCAGCATCCTCACGCAAGCGCCTCCTGGACTCGGCGGACGCGCGAGGGCCCGGGATTGCGCAGCGGGGCAGACGAGGCGCTCAGCGACAGGAGCACCCCGGCGGCGGCCATGGAGATGACCAGCGAGCAGCCGCCGTAGGAGACGAAGGGCAAGGTCAGCCCCTTGGTGGGCAGCATTCCCATGGCGACGCTCATGTTCACCGCGGCCTGCACTCCGAGCATCGCGGTCAGCCCCAGGCCGAGGTAGGTCCCGAAGGTCTCACTGGCCCGGAGCGCGGCCCGCGTTCCGCGCCAGACCACGATGCCATAGAGGACGATGGTCGCCACCGCGCCGAGCAGGCCCAGCTCCTCACCGATGATGCTGAAGATGAAGTCGGTGTGGGCCTCGGGGAGGAAGAACAGCTTCTGCCGGCTCTCGCCGAGGCCGAGCCCGAAGAGGCCGCCCGAGCCCACCGAGATGAGCGACTGGGCCACCTGGTACCCGATGTCGTGCCGGTGCGCCCAGGGATCGAGGAAGGCGGTGAAGCGCCTCAGCCGGTAGGGCGAATGGGCGATGGCCCCGTAGGCGAGCGGCAGCGCCAGCAGCACCGAGCCCACCAGGTAGGAGAGCCGGGTCCCCGCGGCGAAGAGGAGGATGAAGAGCAGCACCAGCAGCTCCACCGAGCTGCCGAAGTCGGGCTCGGCCATGCACAGCGCGACCAGAAGCCCGGCGAGCAGCAGATGCGGCAGGAACCCGATGGAGAACGTGGCCACCTTCTCGCGCTTCTTTGCCAGGGAGTACGCCAGGTACACCACCCAGGTGAACTTGGCGATCTCCGCCGGCTGGAGGCTCAGCCCCGGCAGCCGGAGCCACCGCCGCGCGCCCCCCACCACGGTTCCCACCCCCGGGACCAGCACCAGCACCAGGAGCACGATGCTCAGGAGCAGCATCGGAAAGGCCAGCCGGGCGAGCCGCCGGTAGCCAACCCGGACGGCAGTGGCCATCACCACCAGCCCCACGCCCGCGGCGAGCAGCTGCCGCTGGAGAAAGTAGAAGCCGTTGCCCTGCTTCTCGGCTGCGGTCACCGCGCTCGCCGAGTACACCATCACCAGCCCGAGCGAGACGAGCGCCAGCACCGCCCCGAGCAGCACCGGATCGACGGCCAGCCGGACCGGCTCGGACCGCCCGTCGGGCAGCGCGGACGAGGGCGGCGTCTTCCGGCGCAAGGTCACCAGAGCGCCTCCACCAGCGCGCGGAAGGTGTCGCCGCGGTGCTCGAAGTTCCGGAACTGGTCGTAGGAGGCGCAGGCCGGCGAGAGCAGGACCACGTCCCCGGGGCGGGCGAGGGTGCGCGCACGGGTGACGGCGCGCTCGAGCGTCTCGCAGGCGTGGACAGGGAGCACGGGGGAAAACTCCGATTCGAGGAGAGGGGCATCCTGCCCAACCGTGAGCACCCCCGCGACTTTTCCGACCGAGGCCCGCACCAGGGGGGCATACGGTGCGCCCTTCCCCTTCCCGCCGGCGATCAGCCAGAGCCGCTGGCCAGGGGGAAACGCCCCGAGCGCGATGAGGACCGCCTCGACGTTGGTGGCCTTCGAGTCGTTGACCCACTCCACCCCGTCGAAAGTGCGGACCGACTCGAGCCGGTGGCGGAGGCCGGGGAACGCGTCGAGCCCTGCCTGGAGCGCGTCGGGCCGGACCCCGGCGTGGAAGGCAAGGAGCGCCGCGGCCATCGCGTTGGCCAGGTTGTGGCCGCCGCGGAGGGCGCGGCTGCCGACCCGGAACCGCACCCCGGCGAAGCCGAGCTGGAACCCGCCCTCCACCGGCTCGGCCAGCCCGATCAGGCCGGCGGGCGGGGACAGCCCGGGCCGGAGGGTGAAGCCGAAGCGCCGCGACCGCGCACCGGCGAGCATGCCCAGCGTCCACGCATCGTCGGCGTTCACCACCGCCACGTCGGCCGGCTCCTGGCTCTGGAAGATGCGGGCCTTGGACCGGGCGTAGTCCTCCATCCCCTGGTAGCGGTCCAGATGGTCGGGGGTGAGGTTCAGCACCGCGGCGGCGTGGACGCGAACCGTGTCCATGCCCTCGAGCTGGAAGCTGGACAGCTCGAGCACGTAGGTGCGCCGCGGCGCTTCGAGCACCGCCCTGGAGAGCGGCGTCCCGAGGTTGCCGCCGACGAAGGGCCCCAGACCTCCGGCCTCGCACAGCGCGCCGAGGAGGGCGGTGGTGGTGCTCTTGCCGTTGGTGCCAGTGATGCCGAGCACTGCCGCGCCTGGGGGGAGGAACCGCGCCGCGAGCTCGACCTCCCCCCACACCGGGACCCCTGCCTCGCGGGCCCGGGCGATGGACCCGAGCCGGAGCGGGACGCCCGGGCTCACCACCAGGAGGTCCGGCCGGCCGAGGTCGGCGGCGCCCAGCGGAGCGCCTCCGCGGAGGGACACTCCCTGCACGGCGAGGCCCTCGGCTCCGAGCGCCGATGCCGGCCGCTCGTCCCAGAGCGTCACCCGGGCCCCGCGGGAGAGGAGCAGCTCCGAGGCGGCGAGCCCGCTCTTGCCCGCCCCCAGCACCGACACCGTTCTTCCCCGGAGCTCCACGGATTGCTCAGCGCAGCTTGAGCGTCATCAGCGCCACCGCGCCGCAGACGATGGAGACGATCCAGAAGCGTACGATGATCTTCGGCTCGGACAGCCCCTTGAGCTCGAAGTGGTGGTGCACCGGCGCCATCCGAAACACCCGCCGTCCAGTCATCTTGAACGAGGCGACCTGGATCATCACCGACAGCGCCTCGGCCAGGAACACCCCGTGGATGATGGCCGAGGCAATCTCGTTCTTGCTCATGACCGCCAGGCCGCCCAAACCACCCCCCAGCGCCAGCGAGCCGATGTCCCCCATGAAGACGCTCGCCGGGTAGGTGTTGAACCAGAGGAAGGACAGGCCCGCCCCCACCATCGCTGCACAGAACACCGCCAGCTCGGCGCCCCCGGGGACGGGGAGGATACCGAGGTAGCGCCAGAGCGGGGTGCTGACCAGCCGCTGCTGCCCGCCGACGTCGACCACGTCCGCGATGTGGAGCCCGCTCCCGGCCACGTAGCAGAGGATGGCGAAGGTGGTGGCGGCGACGATGGTGGGCACGATGGCCAGGCCGTCGAGCCCGTCGGTCAGGTTCACCGCGTTCGAGGTACCCACCACCACCACCCAGCCGAAGAAGACGTAGAGCCAGCCCAGGTCGGGGTTGAAGTGCCGGGTGGGGATGAAGGGGACGGTGATCCGCGTCTCGATCAGCAGATGCGGCACCCCGCCCTTCCAGGTGCAGAGGATCCCGAAGATGCCGATGGCGTAGAACAGCGTCTGGAGCAAGAGCTTCTTCCGGCCGGCGAGGCCCTTGCTGTTTCGCTTCGACAGCTTGAGCCAGTCGTCGAGGAAGCCGATGAAGCCGTAGCCGAACGTCCAGAGCAGCGCCACCCACACCACCCGCGACGAGAGGTCGGCGAAGAGCAAGGTCGCCGCGCCGATGCACACCAGGATCAGCGTTCCGCCCATGGTGGGCGTGCCCTTCTTCGCCTGGTGCCGGTCGGGAGTGTCCTCGCGCACGTTGCTCTGCCCGTGCTGGGTGAGGCGCAGCTGCTCGATGAAGCGCCGACCCCAGAGCAGGCCGATCAGCAGCGCCGCGATGCCCGCCGCGACGATGCGAAAGGTGGGGTAGCGAAGGAAGTTGAGGAACCGCTGTGCCTGGGAATCCCGGAGCAGTCCGTAGAGGAGGAAGAGCACGGTCTCGCTGGTGGCGCTAGTGTCCCCCGGAAGCCGCCACTCCGGTCAGTTTTTCCACCATCCGCTCCAGACGCATTCCGCGGCTGCCCTTCACCAGGACGAGGTCACCGGGCCGCAACCTGGGGCCGAGCCACGTCCAGGCATCCTCCACCTCCAGGAAGTGTGCCGACTCGATGCCCCGCGCCGCCTCGGCGGTCCAGCCGCTCCGCGGGCCGAGGAACGCCGCCAGCGCCGCCACCTGCGACACCCGCGCACCCAGGGCCAGGTGCGCTTGCTGCTCGCCCGGGCCCAGCTCGAGCATGTCCCCCAGCACCGCCACCACCCGGCCACCCCCGGCGAGGGTCCGGGCGGTTTCGAGCGCCGCGCCCATCGAGGCCGGGTTGGCGTTGTAGCAATCGTCCACCACCGTCCAGCCGCCGGTGGCCTCCACCACGTTGAGGCGCCGGGCGTAGGGCCGGGCGCGCTCCAGCCCCTGGACGCACTCCTCCGGCCGGTACCCGAGCGCGGTGGCCAGGGCGAAGGCGCCGGTGGCGTTCAGCGCGTTGTGCTCGCCCACCAAGCCGAGCGACAGCGGCCAGCGCCGGCCGGCGGCCTCGATGACCAGGGCCAGGCCGCTCCTTCCGCGGGGCGTCGCCTCCACCAGCCGCACGGCGGCGCCTGCCGCCCTGCCAAAGCCGAGGCGGGGGCCGCGGGCGCGGGCGCTCTGCCGTGCCACGTGGGGGTCGTCCAGGTTGACCACCGCCGTCGCCACGTCCGACAGGCCGGCGAAGAGCTCGCCCTCGGCCTCGGCCACGCCCTCGATGCTCCCGAGGCCCTCGAGATGCTCGGGCTGGATGGTGGTGACGAGCGCGGCATCCGGCTCGGCGACCGAGGTCAGCCGCATCATCTCCCCGGGGTGGTTCATCCCCAGCTCCACCACCGCCGCCACGTGCTCGGGGCGAAGCCGGAGCAGCGTCAACGGCAGTCCCACCTCGTTGTTGAGGTTGCCTTCGGTCTTCAGGGAGGGGCCGCGCACCGCGAGGATGGCTCCCACCATCTCCTTGGTGGTCGTCTTGCCGTTGCTCCCGCCCACCGCCCCCAGCGGCAGCCGGAAGCGCCGGCGGTGGAGCCGCCCCAGCCCTCCGAGCCCCTGCAGGGTGTCGGACACCTCGTAGAGGGGGAATCCGGCCGGGACGGCGGAACGGGGGTGGCCCGCCTGCACCACCGCGCCAGCCGCGCCGCGGGCAGCGACCTCGCCGAGGAAGGCGTGGGCGTCGAAGCGCTCTCCCCGGAGCGCGACGAAGAGCGCGCCCGGGGTCAGCGTCCGGGAGTCGGTGGAGACGCCCTCGAAGGCGACCGCGGAGGTCGCGGTCGGACGGGCGCCGGTGGCGATGACGACCTCGGTGTGGGTGAACCGCGGCTCGGCGGCCATCGGCGGCGTCGTCAGGCGGCTCCGGCCTTGGCCAGGGCGGCACGGGCCTCGGCCACGTCGTCGAAGGGCCGCTTCTCGGTCCCGAGGATCTGGTACCCCTCGTGGCCCTTGCCGGCGACGAGCATCACGTCGCCTTCCTTGAGGAGCGACGCTCCGAGCTCGATGGCCGCGCGCCGGTCGGCGTCGACCAGGTAACCGCGCTCGCCGCTCTTGGCCTTGCCGGCGCTCATCCGGCGCAGGCCGGCCTTCTCCACCCCGGCGGTGATCTGCGAGATGATCTCGTCCGGGTCCTCGGTGCGCGGGTTGTCGCTGGTGACCACCACCAGATCCGCGTTCTCCGCGGCCACCTGGCCCATCAGCGGCCGCTTGCCCTTGTCCCGGTCGCCCCCGCAGCCGAACACCACCACCACCCGGCCCCGGGCGAGCGTCCGCGCCGCCTCGAGCGAGCGCTTCAAGGCATCGTCGCTGTGGGCGTAGTCGACCAGGGCCACCCGGCCCTCGGACTCGATCCGCTCCATCCGGCCGGGCACGCCCTTCATCCGAGCGAGGCCCTCCTTCACGTCCTGGCGGCTGAAGCCCGCCCCGAGCGCCATGCCCGCTGCGGCGAGGATGTTTTCCAGATTGTGCGGGCCCACCAGCGCCGACTGGATGGCGATGTCCCCGGCGGGAGTCTTGAGCGTCGCCTTGATGCCAGCGATCGAGTACTCCACCCCGGCCGCGGAGATCTCCCCGCCGTTCCGGCTGAACTTCCAGGCCATCCGCTTGCTGGAGCGAACCTCGTTGTAGAGGCGCGCGGCGTAGGTGTCGTCGCCGTTCACCACCGCCACTCCGCCCGGGCTCAGGTTCTCGCTGAACAGCTTCCGCTTGGCCTGGAAGTAGGCCTCCATGTCCGGGTGGTAGTCGAGGTGGTCCCGGCTGAGGTTGGTGAACCCCGCCGCCCGGAAGGTGAGTCCGTGCACCCGGTCCTGATCCAGGGCGTGGCTGCTGACCTCCATGATGACCGTGTCCGTCCCGGCGTCCACCATCTCGCGGAACAGCGCCTGGAGCGCCAGCGCATCCGGCGTGGTGTGGGTGGGCTCGAGCGAGCGGCCCGCGAACCGGGTGTCGATGGTGCCGATGCGCCCGGTGGCCGCGCCCCCGGCGGCGCAGATCGCCTCCAGCAGCCAGGTGGTGGTGGTCTTCCCGTTGGTCCCGGTGACTCCGAGGAGCATCAGCTCAGCGGTGGGCTTGCGGAAGTAGTTCGCGGCGATCAGCGCCAGTGCCTGCCGGGCGTTGGCCACCTGGAACACCGGGCCGTCCGCCTGGACCGGCCGCTGCGTCACCACCGCCGCCGCGCCCTTCTGCTTCGCCTCGGCGACGAAGTTCGCTCCGTCGGAGGTGGCGCCCGGGATGGCGACGAAGAGGTCGCCCGGCTTCACCTTGCGCGAGTCGTGCGCCACGCCCGTCACCTCGAGCGACGCCCGCGAGCCGGACTGCTGCTCGGCACCAATCCCTGCCAACACTTCGGTCAACTTCATGTACGTTAGGTCCTTGCTCAGGGTGCGGCGCCCAGCTCGAGCGTCACCCTCGCCCCGCGCGCCACGTGCGCGCCCGGGGCGGGCGACTGCGCCATCACCCGTCCACTGCCACGAAGTCTCGGTTCCAGGGAGGTCGCCAGCAGGCGCGCCACGGCATCACGACCGACCTGTCCTTGCACGTTCGGGACCGACACACTCCCCTGCTCCAGCCGCTCGGTGACCGGCTGGGCCGCGGCGGGCTCCTCCTTTACCTGCATCGGGGGTGGGATGGGAACCTTCTTGGAGGCTGCAAGCACGGAAAGCGACGGTGGGACACCCAGGTAGGGGAGGGCCGCGGTGGCGACCTCCTTGAACGCCGGGGCGGCGACCAGGCCGCCGTACACGTCCGTCTTCGGCTCGTCCACCACCACGTACACCACCAGCCGCGGGTCGTCGGC
>DATIWB010000121.1:0-17118 GCA_035519675.1 Myxococcaceae bacterium | reverse complement strand
GATGAAAAAAAACTTCGTCCTCGACACCAACGTCCTGCTGCACGATCCGCGGTCGCTGTTCAGCTTCGACGACAACAACGTCGTCATCCCCATCTACGTCATCGAGGAGGTCGACAAGTTCAAGCGCGACCAGAGCGAGCTCGGGCGCAACTCGCGCGTCGTGGCCCGCTACCTGGACGCGTTCCGCGCCGAGGGCTCGCTGGCCGAGGGGGTGCCGCTCCCCGGTGGGGGGCTGCTGAGCGTCGTCTTCACCCACCGGACCATCCCTGCATCCCTGGGGGATCCGTCCCTGATGGACAACCGCATCCTGGCGGTGGCGCTCGACATCAAGGAGCGCGACCCCGAGATGCCGACGATGTTCATCACCAAGGACACGTCGCTCCGCATCCGTGCCGATGCCATCGGCCTCATCGCCCAGGACTACGACGCGCAGCGGGTGGAGATCTCCGAGCTCTTCACCGGGCACACCGAGCTGTTCGTCTCCCGGGAGGCAGTGGATCAGATGTACCGCCCGTCCGCGGAGGTGAGCGTCCCCGGCATGGAAGGGCTCGCACCGAACGAGTTCGTGCTCCTCAAGGACGCGCAGAACCCATCCCACACCGCGATGGCGCGGATGAACGCCGCCAAGGGCAAGCTGGTCCCGCTGGTGCGCCCGGCGAAGGAGGGGGTGTGGGGCATCCGGGCCCGGAACATGGAGCAGAGCTACACGCTCGATCTGCTCCTCAACGACGAGATCAAGCTGGTCACCATCGTCGGCAAGGCGGGCACCGGCAAGACGCTGCTCGCCATCGCCTCGGGGCTGCACAAGACGACCGAGGAGGGGAACTACCAGAAGCTGCTGGTCAGCCGCCCCATCTTCCCGCTGGGCCGCGACATCGGCTACCTCCCCGGAGACATCGAGCAGAAGCTCAACCCCTGGATGCAGCCCATCTTCGACAACGTGGAGTTCCTGATGAACTTGAGCCGCGCCGACAAGAAGGCCGGCCGGGGCTACCACGAGCTGATGGACCTCGGGATCGTGGAGATCGAACCGCTGACCTACATCCGCGGCCGGAGCATTCCCAACCAGTTCATCATCGTCGACGAGGCGCAGAACCTCACCCCGCACGAGGTGAAGACCATCATCACCCGGGTGGGGGACGGGACGAAGATCGTCCTGACCGGCGACCCGTTCCAGATCGACAATCCCTACGTGGACGCGACGACCAATGGCCTGGTTCACGTGGTGAACCGTTTCAAGCAGGAGCGGATTGCCGGCCACATCACCATGACCAAGGGTGAGCGGAGCGCGCTGGCGGAGCTGGCAGCGAATCTTCTGTGAGCTCCGACGAGGGACAGACTCCGCCGTCGACCGAGCAGCGGCCGCTCATCGAGTACCCCACCCCCTACACCTTCAAGGTGATGGGGAAGCAGGAGCACGGCTTCCGGGAGTATGTCCGGGCGCTGTTTCACCGGATCATGGGCCAGGAGGTCTCCCCGGACTCGATGAGCGAGCAACCCTCGCGCGGGGAGAAGTACCTCTCGGTGTCCGTGACCGTGGTGCTGCTGAGCGAGGAGCAGCGGCGCCACGTCTACACCGAGCTGCACAAGGAGCGGCGCATCCTGTACTACCTCTGACCGTCACCCATGCGCAGCGGCCACCGCCCGACCGAGGAGTTTCAGGACAGCGACCCGCGGGCCCCCTTCTGCCGGCCCTCGGTGGTGGCGCGCCTCGTCCGGCGGCTCGAGCTCCCCGAGGGCGCCGAGGTGCTGGAGTGGGGCGTGGCACAGGGGAGCACCGCCGGGGCCCTGTCGAAGCTGGGGATGAACGTGACCCTGGTCGAGCCCGACGAGTCGGCGCTGGACCGGGTGCTCCAGGGCGTGCGGGCGCAGGTGAACGCGGTGAGGGCGGACAGGCCTCCGGCGGCGATGGCCGGACGGTTCGCGCTGGTGCTCCTGCATGCGCGCGACGCGCTCGGGAACGAGGTCGCCGGCACCGCGCGCGAGTTCCTCGCCGCCGAGGGGCGGGTGTCGTTCGTGCGGCCGGTGAGGGTACTGATCCGGCCACCGCCGGGGCTGATCGAGCACTGGGAGCGTCACTGGGGGCTGACACTCAGGACGCCGCAGGAGCTGCTGGCCGCGCTGCCTGCCGCGGGCTACGAGCCGGACTTCGCCGAGGCACTCGGCATCGACGAGATGGACGCGCTCTACGGCGCCGCGCCGGACGGGCTGGCCGAGGAGGCGGCGCTGTATCGGGCGGGGGCGGCGGCGATCAGCTTCGCGATGGTGACGGGTCGCAGGCGCGAACCGGACGAGAGGCCCCGGCCGTCGCGCGACCGCGGTTGAGTGACGCCGCAGCTGGTCTGCTGCTGGGAGGACGAGAACGGTCAGGGTCGGCTCAGGCGCAGGCCGGCTGCGACCAGTCGACCAGCTCCAGCCGCTTGCTCGACATCCGGAACTCGACGGAGGTCCGCTCGCCGGCTGCGTCCCCGCCGATCTGCAGCGGCATTGGCTTGGCGGCCTGCACGATCACCGCGACGGCGTGGAAGTCGTGGATGCTCTTCGGGAACCACTCGCCCTTCCACAGCGCCCGGAGGTTCGCCACCGCGGCGAGCGGATTGACCGTTCCCAGGCGGAGGTGCAGGTGCCCCGGCCGCTGTCCCGCGAAGGGGAACATCCGCAGCGCGTAGCCGTAGAAGGGAATGGTGCTGGCGGCGACGATCATCGCCGGGCCGCGGTAGAGCAGCGCGCCCGGAGCGAGCTCCTCGATGACCCGCCCGGCCGCGTCGAGTCGGTACGCGGGGACCTCCGCGGAGTTCCGGACCTCGACCAGCTCGGAGAGCCGATGGGTGAGCGCGTGGGGCAGGGTGCGCAGTCCCACCGTCAGGGCGTAGCCGCGCGAGCCGGTGAGGGCCCAGTGGCCCCAGGTGCCCTGCACCTTCGACTTCAGGCCCAGGTAGTCGTTGAGGAGCGCGGCATCGACGCCGAGCCCGGCAAACTGCGTGCGGCGGCCGTCCACCTTGAGCAGCTCGAGCGGCCGATAACCGGGGACGGCGCCCTCGCGCGCCCGGCGGACGTCGTCGACCACGCCGCCGTCTTCGAGCGGAGAGGCCTGGACCAGCGCCGCCAGCCCGTTGCCCGTGCCGAGCTTCAGCACCCCGAAGCGCGGTGCCGAGGCATGCGCCCGCTCGGCCTCGGAGAGGATCTCGTCGGCGAAGCCGATGAAGGTCCCGTCGCCGCCGCCGCAGAACACGGTGTCGTAGCCACGAGAAAGAATCGCCTGGGCGATGCGCCGGGCATCCTTCGGCGAGCGCGACAGGTAGAGGTCGGACCGCGGCACCACGTGCGACAGCGCCCGGACCACCCGGGGCGTCACCTTCCGGGCGCGCGCGTTGAGCAGCACGGCCACGCGCGGTGGGGCCGGCTCGACGGGCTGCGTCGACGGGGTGACGAGCATCGGGGCGGTCAAGTCAGTGGGTCCGGGCTGGCGCGCTGCGCCAGAAACGTTCAATTCCTCTGCCAGCTTGAGCATCGCTGCACAGATGTTGCGTCTCTGTAACGATTCCGACGGGTTGCAGCCACGCAATCGCCGGCCCGGACGACCGGTGCAAACGCCCGGTGTCAGCTGGGTGCGTCGCTCTGGTGGCACCTCGGGGTTGAACCGCCCGGCTGGCCACGTTTGACACACCTGCACCCCTGGTTAGCTTCGAAGCCGTAAGCCCGGTCCCGTCCGGGCGCTGAAGTTCTCGGAGTTTCAGGAAGTTTCCAGGAGGCATTTCAACGTGGCGAAGATCATCGGCATCGACCTGGGGACCACGAACAGCGTGGTGGCCATCATGGAGGGCCGCGAGCCCAAGGTGCTGACCAACGAGGAGGGGAGCCGGATCACCCCCTCGGTGGTCGCGTTCACCAAGGATGGCGAGCGGCTGGTGGGCCAGGTCGCGAAGCGGCAGGCCATCACCAACCCCGAGCGGACCATCTACTCCATCAAGCGCTTCATGGGCCGGCGCTACGAGGAGGTCACCGAGGAGATCAAGCTCGTCCCGTACAAGGTGGCCAGAGGCCCCAACGGCGATGCGCGGGTGGAGCTCGACGGCAAGCAGTACAGCCCGCCGGAGATCTCCGCGCAGATCCTCCTCAAGCTGAAGCGCGCCGCGGAGAACTACCTCGGAGAGAAGGTGACCGAGGCGGTCATCACCGTCCCGGCATACTTCAACGACGCCCAGCGGCAGGCCACCAAGGACGCCGGCGAGATCGCCGGGCTCACCGTGCGGCGCATCATCAACGAGCCCACCGCCGCGGCGCTGGCCTACGGCCTGGACAAGAAGAAGGACGAGAAGATCGCCGTCTACGACTTCGGCGGCGGCACGTTCGACATCTCGATCCTCGAGGTGGGGGAGAACGTGGTCGACGTGCTGGCCACCAACGGTGACACGCACCTCGGCGGCGACAACATCGACCAGCGGATCATGGACTGGCTGATCGCCGAGTTCAAGAAGGACAGCGGCATCGACGTGAGCAAGGACAAGATGGTCCTGCAGCGTCTGAAGGAGGCCGCGGAGAAGGCGAAGATCGAGCTCTCCAGCACCATGGAGACCGAGATCAACCTCCCGTTCCTCACCGCCGATCAGACCGGCCCCAAGCACCTCAGCGTCAAGCTGACCCGGGCCAAGTTCGAGTCGATGATCGAGGACTTCATCGAGCGCTCGCTCGAGCCGTGCCGCAAGTGTCTCAAGGACGCGGGGCTGGAGCCCAAGGACCTGGACGAGGTCGTCCTGGTGGGCGGCAGCACCCGCATTCCCAAGGTGGCGGAGGCGGTGAAGAAGCTGTTCGGCAAGGAGCCCAACCGGTCGGTGAACCCCGACGAGGTGGTCGCGGTGGGCGCGGCGGTGCAGGGCGGCGTGCTCTCCGGCGAGGTGAAGGACATCCTCCTCCTGGACGTCACCCCGCTGTCCCTCGGCGTCGAGACCCTGGGCGGGGTGATGACCCGGCTCATCGAGCGGAACACCACCATCCCCACCAAGAAGTCGGAGACCTTCTCCACGGCGGCGGACGGACAGACGCAGGTGGAGATCCACGTGCTGCAGGGCGAGCGCGAGATGGCCGGGGACAACCGGTCGCTCGGGAAGTTCCAGCTCGCCGGCATCCCGCCGGCACCCCGGGGCATGCCGCAGGTCGAGGTCACCTTCGACATCGACGCCAACGGCATCCTGAACGTCAGCGCCAAGGACAAGGCCACCGGCAAGGAGCAGAAGGTCACCATCACCCACTCGTCCGGTCTGTCGAAGAACGAGGTGGAGAAGATGGTCACCGACGCCCGGAGCCACGAGGCCGAGGACAAGGAGCGGCGCGAGGTCGTCGAGGTGAAGAACCGGGCGGAGAACCTCCAGTACCAGATGGAGAAGCTGGTCAAGGAGAACAAGGACAAGCTCAGCCCGGACACCGTCGCCAGCCTCGAGTCGGCGATGAAGCAGCTCGAATCGGTGCGGTCGGGCAACGACAAGTCCGCCATTCAGAGCGCGATGAGCGCCCTGGAGCAGGCCAGCCACAAGGCCGCCGAGGAGATGTACCGCGCCGCCGGGGCCCAGGGCGGGCAGCCGGGTGCCCCCGGAGCCACGCCGAGCGACGCCCCGGGTAGCCAGGCCACCCCGAAGAAGGACGACGTGGTGGACGCGGAGTTCCGCACCAACTAGCTGACCGGCTGACGAGGCCACATCGACGGGGCGGGTCCCACACCGGGGCTCGCCCCGTTTCGCCTCGGGCGGCAATCGGGTCCATCGCGGGGCGTCTTCACCGTTGCTGGCGGTAAGGTCACACTCCGTGCCGACATGAGCGACCCTGCACTGGACGCCCGCGCCTTCCAGTCCTTCCTCGAGGCGCAGCGCGCTGCCTTCCTCGAGCGGGAGGCCGTGCTGGAGCAGCTCGCGCTGGCCCTCCTCGCCCGGGAGCACGTGCTCCTCACCGGCCCACCGGGAACGGCGAAGAGCGCGCTTGCCCACTCGGTGCTCGGCGGAATCGTGGAGGACGACGGGAAGGCCTCGCTCTTCACCCGGCAGCTGACCGAGGGGGCGGTGCAGACGGACCTGCTCGGGCCGGTGGACTTCAAGGTGCTCACCGAGACCGGCCGGACCCGGCACATCCTCGAGGAGGGGATGCTGGGGCATCGCTACGCCTTCCTCGACGAGATCTTCGACGGCCGCGACATGCTCCTCCGGGCCGTGCTGAACGCGCTGCACGAGCGGGAGCTGAAGCAGGGGGCTTCGGTGGAGCGGGGTCTGCTCGAGACCGCGGTCCTCACCAGCAACCGCTTCCTCTCCGAGGTGGTGGCGCGGGTCCCCGAGCTGCTCCTCGCCTTCGCCGACCGGATCGCCTTCCGGGCATTCGTCCCCTCGAACTTCGCTCGTGCCGGGAGCCGGCGGGCGCTGCTCCAGGGCGCGCTCCGGGCCCGCACTCCCACGGTGGAGGTGACGCTTCCCCGGTCCGCGCTCGCGCGGCTCCAGGCGCAGCTCCCCGAGGTGCAGGTGCCTCCCGAGGTGCTGGACGCGCTGGAGCGGCTGGTGGACGCGCTCCAGCCGGCGCTGGCCGCCGACGCGTCGGGGGAGCCGAGCACCCGGCTGTTCTCGCAGCGAACGCTGGTCCGCGCCGTGTGGGCCCTCCGCGCGGCGGTGGTGCGCGACGGGTGCCGGCGAGATCGGCCGCTCCGGGCGAGCCCCGACGACCTCGGCGCGCTGTCGCTCTTCTTCGCCACCGCGGGGCCCGAGGGGGCCGAGCTGGAGGCGGCCATCGACCACACCGCGGACGCGCGGGAGCAGGCCCAGCTGTCGACGGTGCGACACGAGCAGCGGAGCTTCGCCGAGGCACTGAGGCGCGCCCTCGCCGAGACGCGCGCCGCCGCGGACGCCGAGGCCCGGGCGCTCGAGCTCCCCACCTTGACCGCCGAGACCGAGCGGCTGGCCGCCGGCGGCACGCCCGTCGTGGTGCTGACCCGGGCGGCGCCGCTGCTCGGCGCCCTGCGCGAGCGGTTGACCCGTTCAATCCGGGCCGAGCACCGCTCGGCGCTGGTGGGCCTCGCCGGCCAGGTGGTCCGGACGCTCGAGCCACTGCTGCGGGGTGAGCTGGACGAGGCGCACCTCCGGCGGGCCGCCGAGCTCCCGCCGCTCCTGGAGGCTCCCGAGCTCGCCGCCGACCGTGCCCGGCTGGCCGAGCGGGTGCGCCAGGCCGGGGCCGCCACCCGGGTCCGCTTCATCGAGGAGGCCCGGGCGTTCGCCGGGGCCCCGCCGGCGAGCGTCGAGGCGGTGGGCCAGGCGCTCGAGCCGCTCGCCCGGTGGAGCGCCACGCTCTCCCCGGACGACGCCGAGGCGAGCGGGGGGCGCGAGGCGGCGGCGCAGGCGGCGTCGGAGGCGCTTCAGCTGCTCCTCACCGGCGCCGGTGCCGTCCCGGGCGATGCCGCGGGGTTCGCCCGGCTCCGGGCGGCGCTGGACCGCGCGGCCGACCGCATCCACCGGCTCCACCCCGGGCTGGACCTCGCGCCGGTGGCGCGCGCCCTGGCGCTGGGCCACGTCGCGGCCCTTGGCGCGGACGAGCCCCTGCTGCCCGCCCTGGAGCGGCTGGAGGCAGCGGAGCTGCTCTCCGACGAGGTGCGCGCCGCGCTGGCCGCGGTGGCCCGGGCCCGGCCACGGGCCGTCGCCTCGGTGCCGGGCGTCGAGGTGGCGGAGGCGCTGTCCGGCGAGGCGTACCGTCGCTACCGCTCCGGGCTCGACGGCGCCGAGACCGACGCCGCCCGGGTCCTGCGGCGACTCGGCGAGGAGCCCGGCGGAGCGGAGACCCTGGACGACGTCGCCGCCCGGCTCACCTACCTCCGCCGCTGGTACGACGCGCTCCATGCGGCGCTCGCATCGCACGGGCCGCCGGCGGGCGGACCCGAGACCGAGCAGCGGCTGGCCTCGCTGGTCAGCAGCCGCTTTCCGGCCCTGGTCCTCAAGGAGAGCGAGTTCGCGAAGCTCGACGCCGAGCTGCAGGCCGCCACCTCGGGCCCGGCCTCGCGCCGCGCCCAGGACCTCCGCGCCGAGCTGGCCGCGCTCGCCGACGGGTTCGGGACCTTCAGCCGCGCGCTCCTCGCCAGGCGGGCCTGAGCCAGCGTGATGCCGTGAGAGCCGACCGTCTCCAGCGTTCACGGGCGATGTTCGAGCGGCTGCGGGCCGCCGGCCCCCGCCGCGCCCTCTTCGGGAAGCGGGCGCCGCCGTCGCTGGCCGCGCTCGAGACCCTGGACACCCGGCTCACCCGGACAGGCGTGCACACCGCTGCGGATCTCCGCCTCCTGGTCCGTCTCGCCCGCCGGGAGGGCACCCACCTCGAGCTGGCGCGGCGCTTCGGCGAGCGTGCCGACGAGGCGCTGGCCGCCCTCGAGGCGCGGGTCCGCTGGAGCCGGCGGACCGCAGACGGACGGTGGGCCGCCGGGGAGCGAGCCCGGCTGGAGCGGGCGTTCCTGCGCGCCGAGCGGGTGTCGCGCACCGCGGACGTGCTCCAGGCTCCGGGCGAGGTCACGCCGGAGTGGCCGGTGCAGCCTCTGCCGGGACCGGCTCCGCGACGCGGTGAGCATCCACGCACCGTGGTCGGCGCGCTTCTCCTCGAGCGGGGGCTCTCGGAGGTGGCGGACCCGGCACGCCGACGGCTCGACGTGCACCGTGCCCACGCGCTGCTCGAGTCCGGGGCGCTGGAGGAGGACGCCACCGAGCTGCGGCTCCGAGCGGCGCGGGACCGCTCCTGGGACTCCGCCGTGCCCGGCGACCTGCGGGGCTGGGCCAGCCAGGCGACCTGGGCGCTCGCCCGTGCGCGCGTGGACCCCGGGGCCGCGTACGCCGCCCTCCGCATCCAGTACCTCCGGGCGGTCGAGGCAGGCGAGGCCGAGGCTGCGCTGGTGCTCCGCCGGGCGCTGGACGCGTTCCGGCTCGACCTTCCGGTGTCCGGCACCGTCACCCCTGCGCCCGACCCGGTCGGCACGGCGGGCGAGGACCGGCTGGTGGACCTTCTCCTCGGGACCGAGACGTTGGAGCGGCCGCTCCTGGCCCTGGGCCGGGCCGCGGCGCGCCTGGTGGCCTGGGACGATGCGCCGCTGGCGGGAGAGCGGGTGGCGTCGGCGGACGCCCGGCAGATTGCCCCGGACCGGCGGCTGGAGCTGGCGGTCACCTCGAACGTGGCCGACGTCCGTGACTTCGTGGTCGAGGATCCGCGGCGCCTGGTGCACGACCTCGCCTCGGGTGGGCAAAGGGTGAGGCGGCTGGTGGGAGGCACCACGCCGCGTCCCGCCCGCCGGGTCCGGGCGCGGGTCTACCTGGCGGACGCCTCGGGATCGATGCGTGGGGCGCGGGCCCGGCTGCGGGACGGGCTGCTCCTCGCCGAGCTGGACGCGCTCCGGCGGCAGGCCCTCCAGGGCGTGCCGGTGGATCCGGTGGACGTCTGCTTCTTCGGCGACCGCACGCTCCGCTTCGAGCGCGTGGAGACCGCGGAGGCGGCGCGGGCATGGATCGCCCGGCTGGTCGACGGCGGGCCCTGCACCGGCATGACCGAGCTGAGCGCGGCGCTGGCCGGTGCAGCGCAGTGGCTGCACCAGGCACGGCGCGACCCGGCGCTCGCCTCGGCGCTGCTGGTGGTGGTGACCGACGGGGAGGACGCGGTCGACGTCGGGCGCATCGAGGCGGCCTGGGCGCCGCTCCGGGGGCTGCCGGTGTCGCTCCGGGTGGTGTGCCTCGGCGACGAGAACCCGTGGCTCAAGGGATGGGTGGCCCGGCAGCGCGCCGCGGGGGTGGACGCCGGGTGGCTGCACCTCGACGACCCGAGCCTCGCCGGGATGCCCATCGACTTCGACTTCCGGCCCCCCACCTTGCTCCCGGGGCCGGAGCGGGTGCAGGGCGTGGAGCTCGAGCAGCTGCGGCCGCACCTCGAGGCGCTGGGGCGGATCGCCTCTGGCGAGGAGCCGGCGCGGCCCCCGGTTGGTGCGCCGCAGTTCGATGCGATGTTCCCCGAGCCGGTCGGCGGGCTCGCCCCGGAGGACGACCCGTGGACGGTCGACGTGCTCGAAGCAATCGGCGAGGCCGCCTCGCTCGCGCCCTTCGAGGAGCGCGCCGGCGAGGCGGTGGTGCTGCTCGAGCACCTCCTCGCCCAGCGCGAGGTGCCGGTCGCGGCGCATCTCACCCGGCACGCGCGGCCGGGGCCGTGTACCGCGGACGCACTCCGGCGGCTCCGGCTGCTCTGCCGACCGGCGCGCTGAGGGCTAGACTCGAGTCCTCCATGGCCTTCCGCTGGTTTCGCCGGCGTCCCACCCCGGCGCCTGACCCGATCGCGGCGTACGACGACCTCGTCTCGGACCTCGCGGGCGAGGCGGCCGAGCTCCGGCGCGCCGCGGCGACGCTGCTCACGGTCCGGGCACGCCTCGGCCGCGAGCTCGCCGGGATGGAGCAGGTGGGGCGGACGCTCCGCGATCGCGCCGATCGGGCCCGGGCCGGCGGTGACCTCCGGGCCGCCGAGGTGCTCCAGGCGGATGCGCTCCGCGAGGATGGCCGGGCGAGCGCCCTGCGCGAGGAGCTGACCCGCACCGACTCGGACGTGGAGCAGCTCGAGGAGGCAGCCCGCCGAGTGGCGGACCAGGTCGATCGGCTGCGTCAGGAGCGGGAGCTCGCCGCCGCCCGGCTGACCGCGGGGACGGCCCTTGCCTCCGAGGCGCTCCGCTCACGCTCGGACCGGATCCGGCGGCTGGTCGCGGTGGACGCGGCCCGGGACGAGGTGGAGCGGGCCCACGCCCTGGCCGAGGTCTGGCGCGAGGACCGCGAGGGAGCCCGATGAGCCGCGCCCGATGCGCCTCCGGGGCTCAGGTCCGCCGCGCGCTCTGGTGCAGCTCGAGCAGGATGCCGCCGTCCTTGAACAGGCGGACCGCGCCCGAGGTCTGGCTCACCACCAGGGCCAGGCACTGCGTCGCGGCGGTGATGTTGGCCGCCGCCGCGTGGCGGGCCCCGAGCCCCAGCGGCACCTTGGCGTCCTCGTCCCCGGCCGACAGGTAGCGCCCCGCCGACAGCACCACGCCGTCCTCGCGGATGACGAATGCGCCGTCGAGCACCGAGAAGTTCTTGATCGCCTCGCGGATGCGCGGGTCCAGGACGTTGCGCTCGCTCTCGCCCAGACCCTGGAAGGGGTTGATGGTGATCTGCCGGCTCTTCTCCAGCACGGCGTTGTGGTCGCCGATGGTGATGATGGTCCCCACCGGGTGGCCTTCGTACCCCTCCTGGCCGATCTGGAGCGCGAGCTGGATGAGGGCGTCGACGACCTGGCTGTTGAACTGGTCGCCGAGCTTGATGCCCTCGATCGCCACCCGGTCGTCCAGCGAGCCCCCGATGCGCATCTGCATCAGCGTGTCCGGCGGGCGGCCCACCCGACCGGTCATGCAGAGCACCAGGTCACCCTCCTTGAACGCTCCCTGGGCGAGTGCGGAAACGAGCGCCACCTTCACCCGTTCCACGCGGCTGTAGTCGTAGGCAGGGATGACCAGCGCCCGCTGCTTCCGGGCGTGGAGCTCGGCGGCGATCTGCTCGGCGGTGACCGCGTAGACCAGCTTGCTCTTGGCCTGCTTCCGCCGCAGGTCGTCGGGCGGGATGGGGATGTCGCAGATATAGAGGAAGTGGTCGATGTCCGGCTTGGCGGCGAGGGCCAGCGCCGAGCGCAGGAACTCCCGGTCGAACCGGGTGGCCTCCTGCCGCGTGGTCTTCTCCGGATCCGCCATGGGCGGGCCAGGTTACCTTGACTTCACCCGAGCGCCAGATAAGACTCCGCGGCCTTTTTTTCCGGGGTGAGTGGCGTTCGACGAAGGCCGCACCCACCTCGGCGGACGGCAGGGTCATGGAGTCGCACCTTTGAATCAGAAAGATCTGAAGCGCTACCGGAAGATGCTCGAGGACAGCAAGACCGCCCTCCTCGACAGCGCGAAGAAGACCCTCATGGAGGAGTCGAACTTCGACACCGACGACCTCCCGGACGAGATCGACCTCGCCTCCAGCGAATACGCCCAGTCGATGGTCTTCCGGCTCCGGGACCGGGAGAAGTTCCTCCTCAAGAAGATCGAGAAGGCGCTGCTGCGCATCGAGGACGGCACCTTCGGGGTCTGCGAGCGGTGCGAGGAGCC
This sequence comes from Myxococcaceae bacterium, assembly GCA_035519675.1. Classification (GTDB taxonomy): domain Bacteria; phylum Myxococcota; class Myxococcia; order Myxococcales; family Myxococcaceae; genus RPRB01. Next base: position 4,970 of record DATIWB010000121.1, on the reverse strand, counting down.
CATCGCCCCCAAGCGGCTCGAGGCGCGGCCGGTCACCACCCTCTGCATCCGCTGCAAGGAAGAGCAGGAGAAGAAGGAAAAGTCGTACGGCTGAGCCTCCGAGGCCCGGCGCTTCTCACCCCGCGGACGTCGCCCGCACCGTCCGCCGCAGCCCCGCGAGCAGGACCCCGGTGAGCGCGTAGAGCCCGGCCGCCGCCAGGAGCGACGCCCCCGGCGCCGGCCTGCGGACCGCGAGCAGCAGGTTGAAGAGGCCGAGGGCGAGCCCGCCCGCGCCGAGCAGCAGCCCCATGCCCAGCCCGGCGCGCTCCGTCCGGACCGCCACCAGCGACCAGGCGAAGAGCCCGTTCTGCACCGCGGCCAGCCCTGCGCCCAGCACCGCCGCGACGCTCAGCACCGCCGCCGCCCCCTGGACGAGCGGGAGCAGGGCGGCCCCGCCCACCAGCAGGCAGAGGCCGGCGATGGTGACCGGGCCTCCGCCGATGCGCCCCAGGGCGAGCCGCCCCACCGGAATGGCGGTGACCGCCATCCCGAGGAAGAAGGCGGTGGTGATCGCCGCCGCCGGCGCTCCGGGCCCGGCGCCGATCCGCGGTAGCCCGCTGGTCAGGAACCGAAAGGCGAGGGCGGAACTCGTCCCGACCCCGAAGAGCACCCATGCGGCGCGCGCCCCGGAGCGGCCGAGGGGACGGGGAGCCTCGTCGCGCGCGGAGTCTTGTGGCCTGCGCCGATCCAGCCCCCGGACCACCAGCGCGGTCAGGACCAGCGCGGCCGAGGCCATGGCGAACGTGGGAAGCGCGCCCAGCGAGAGGAGCCAGGAGCGGGCCGCGGGCGTCGCCGCTCCGACCAGGGCCGCCGCCGCGGTGAGCACCGACGAGGCCAGCGGAAGCGCCCCCGGGCGGGCGTATCCCCCGAGGAGGGAGAGCGCTGGCGCGCGGAACACCGCCATCGCGCAGGACCAGGCGACGAGCAGGGCCGGGACCAGCGCTGCCGGCCCGGGCCTCGCACCCACCGCGGCCAGCGGGAGCGCGAGGAAGAGAAGGGCCGCGACCAGCACCCCGCCCAGCACCAGGAAGAAGCGGCGGAAGAGCCCGGTCCGGGCTCGATCGGACAGCGCCCCCATCAGCGGTTCGAGCACCGCGCCGAGCAGGCCCTCCACCGTCACCAGGACCGTGGCCAGGTAGGCGTCGAAGCCGGCGCGCACCAGCAGCTCGACCAGGTAGAGGTTGTACGCCACCCAGGCCACGCTCACCGCGCCGTGCAGGCCGGCCAGCGCGAGGACGGGGCCCCATCTCGCCCGGGCAAGGTGGCCCACCGCGGCGCTCTCGGCTCGGGACGCAGGGAGCGCAGGCTGCATCGGGACCTCGGGCCAGGGGGCGGCAGGCCTCAGCTGCCGAGCTCGACCCGGAGCAGCTCCCGCCCCACCAGGAACTGGTCGCCGTGCTCGACGAAGGTGGGGGCGGCGATGCGGAGGAAGGTGCCGTTGGAGCTGCCCACGTCCTTCACCGTGAGCCGCTCTCCCCGGGCGTTGAGCACCGCGTGTCGGCCGGAGACGAATCCGTCGCCGGGGAAGGTGATGTCGCCGACCTCGCGCCCCAGGAGATTTTCTCCCTCCCGGAGACAGAAGGCCGCGCCCCGCATGCCGCCCTCGAGCAGCTGGACGATGCGCAGCTTGAAACCGGGGTCCGGCGAGCCCCAGGCGATGGTGCCGCCCTCGCCGGGGGTCACCGGGGGAATGGCCTCGAGCAGCAGCCGCTGCCTCCCCAGCCGGAGCTCGCCGCCGATGGGCAGCTCCCGCTCCGCCTTCAGCCGGGCGAAGACCCCGTTGCCACCGCCCAGGTCCTCGACGGCCAGCCGCTGCCCGGAGAAGAAGAACCGGGCCTGTACCGGAGCGATGAACGGGTCATCGGGCAGGGTGAGGTCGGCGCGGGTTCCACAGGAGAGCGTCTCTCCGCTCATCGGCACGGACATCTCGGGCCCGCCATCGGCACGGACGACGCGAAAGCTCACCTGTGGCCGGCCGGGGGTCGGCGGACCCATCAGCATCGTCCTTCTGCCCGGCGGGGCTCAACACCAAGGAACGCGTTCTTGCTCATCGGGGTTCGGCGCATCGCAACGCGGGTAGAAGGGCAGCGGGACCGGGCGCCGCCCGAGCGTACCATGCAGCCTTGCGGCTCCGCCCCAGGAGTGGGAGCGTCGCCTTCCGGTCGTGAACTGTCCCGCCTGCTCCACCGAGACCGCCCCTGCTGCGCAGTTCTGTGCCGCCTGCGGGAACGCGCTTCCCCGTGAGGCGGCCGGCGATCCGTACATCGGGCAGGTGGTGGCCCGGAAGTACCGGGTGGAGAAGCTCCTGGGCGAGGGCGGCATGGGGCGGGTCTACCGCGCCAACCAGCTGGTGCTGGAGAAGCCCGTGGTGCTGAAGCTGCTCCACCCCTCCCTCCAGAAGGACGCCCGCACCGTGGCCCGGTTCCAGCGCGAGGCCAAGGCCGCCAGCCGGCTCAACCACCCCAACTCCATCGACGTGCTGGACTTCGGGCAGACCGACGACGGCGCGCTGTTCATCGCCATGGAGTTCGTGGACGGCCGCGACCTGCACCAGGTTCTCACCGAGGATTGGCCCCTGCCCGAGCCGCGGGTCATCCGGATCGTCACCCAGGTGCTCTCGGCGCTCGCCGACGCACACCAGGCGGGGGTCATCCACCGAGATCTCAAGCCGGAGAACGTGATGGTGATGGCCCGCCGGGGTGGGGAGTCGGACGTGGTCAAGGTGCTCGACTTCGGCATCGCCAAGATCATCGACGGCAGGTCCGAGGAGGGCCCCTCGCTCACCCGGACCGGCTTCGTCTGCGGGACGCCGGAGTACATGAGCCCCGAGCAGGCCCGGGGCGCCCCGCTCGATGCTCGGAGCGACCTGTACTCGGTGGGGGTGCTGCTCTACCAGATGGTGACCCGGCAGCTGCCGTTCAGCTCCGACTCGGCGATGGGCTATGCCACCAAGCACCTGACCGAGGACCCGAAGCCCCCCAACACCCTGCGGCCGGGCTGCTGCAGCCGCGAGCTGGAGGCGCTCGTCCTCTGGGCGCTCCGCAAGGAGCCCGCGGACCGGCCGCAGACCGCGGTGGCCTTCCTCGACTCGCTGAACCTCCTCCCCGCCGCCGAGGCGGTGCACGCGCCGCGCACCGCGCGCGTCCCCATCCCGCTGGGCATGATGGGCTCGACCGAGGACCAGCTGGGCAGCGCACCCACCGTCGCCAGTCGTGGCCGCGCCAGGCGCGGCGGCCGGGGGCTGCAGCTCGGGCTGGGTGCTCTGGTGCTGCTCGCCGCCGCCGGCGCCGGGGTGCTGGCCTTCAAGCCGCTGACCGACACCCCGGGACAGCCGCCTCCGGCCCCGCCGACCACCGCCGTGGTGCCGCCCTGGGCGCGGGAGGTGCCCGCGGAGAAGCGAGACGCCGCCCGTGCCGCGCAGCTGGTGCAGGACGGCGACAACCTCTACCTCGCCGGAGACCGGGCGCTCGCCCGGAGCAAGTACCTCGAGGCCTTCGAGGCGGACCCGAGCGCGGCCCTGGCCCTGAAGCTCGGGATGCTGGCCCGTCTCCGGGGGAACGAAGGAGAAGCCGAGGCCCGTGGCTTCTTCGCCCGGGTGCTGAAGGAGTCGCCCGGATCCCCGGCCCGGGCAGTCCTCCGCGAGTGGTACCCGGACGTGGAGCAGCCGCTCTCCACCCGCTGACCTCGGGGCCGGCCTTGGGGGCGATCAGGCCGCCAGCTCGACGGTCAGCGTCTGCTGGCCGATGCGGACCCGATCTCCCTGCTTGAGGGGCCGCTCGATGGTGCCGAGGCGGACGAAGGTCCCGAGCCCACCGGAGAGGTCGCGGAGCACAGCTCCCTGGGGCGCCGGGCTGATCTCGCAGTGGCGCGCGGCGAGCTGGCCGTCCGGGGCGAAGACCAGGTCGGCACCCGAGGAGCCGAGGGTCAAGGACGGCTGCGCGGTCACCACCGCCCGGCCGGGCCGGAGCCCGACCAGGATCTCCTCCAGTCCCCACAGCCCGCCCGTCTGGGGCACGGGCGCGCCGTAGGTCCGTGGCTTCCCGGACTCGGTGGCGCGGGGCATCAGCGGGCCCACGTAGCGCAGCACGTGCGGACCCACCGAGAAGAGCGCCCCCGGCATGAGGAGCTCGTGGGTGGTGATGGCGAGGTAGACCCCCGAGACGCTGTCCTCGTCCTTCACCGTGAGCTGCCCCTCGCGGATCCGGAACGCCGCGTGGTGCGGGGAGACGAAGGGGTCGTCGGCGAAGAGGATGGCGCCTCGCTGGCGGCCCACGCTGCAGCCGTTGGCCATGAGGCGGAAGCGCTGGCCGCGCGCGGGCCCGGCGCTCACGCTGAGGATGTAACGGCTGGGCACCGGTGCCGGGGCGGCGGGACGCGGGGCAGGACCGCCCCGGGGGACACCGCCCGCGGGCGTGGGAGAGCTCCGGAGCCCGGCTGCGGACGGGCTGGCGGAGGGGGACGGCGGCCGCGAGGCCGGCGGCGCCGGGGGAGCGGGCGGGGACACGGCGGGGGTGGAGCCGGTGGGCTTCCGGGCCGGGGCCGGCGCTCTTCCCCAGGTCCTTCCGCAGGCTTCGCACCGCTGCGCCCCTGCCGGGTTGAGCACGTCGCAGGACGGGCAGACCACGCCGAGCTGACTCACCAGAAGGCGCGACATGGGCGGGCGTCGGTCACTGTAGGAACCAGCTCGGTGCAGGGTCAATGTTCAGCGCCAGCGGCCAGTTCCGGGGTCGGTGCGTTGAACACCCTCGATCCCACAGTTACGATTGTGCAGTATCGATGATTCGCCTCAGCGACATCCTGACCCAGGTCAAGAGCTACCATCCCGACCCGGATCTGGACGTCATCAAGAAGGCCTACGTCTACTCGGCCAAGGTCCACCAGGGGCAGCTCCGGCACTCGGGCGAGCCCTACCTCGTCCACCCGCTGGAGGT